>JAZHEJ010000046.1:0-24388 GCA_036679665.1 Candidatus Tethybacter castellensis
ACGAGGCGATAAAGCCAAATTCCGATACTGCGTATGCTTATTACAACCGCGCGATCGCCAAGCGGAGCAATGATGATCTGGTTGGTGCGATCGCCGACTACGGCAAGGCGATTAAGCTAAATCCCGATAAAGCGGAAGCATATATTAACCGCGGGATTGCTAAGTATGACCAAGGCGATTTGGTTGGAGCGATAGCCGACTACAACGAGGCGATAAAGCCAAATTCCGATACTGCGTATGCTTATTACAACCGCGCGATCGCCAAGCGGAGCAATGATGATCTGGTTGGTGCGATCGCCGACTACGGCAAGGCGATTGAGCTAAAGCCTGATTATGCGGAAGCTTATAACAACCGTGGAAATATCAAGTTTTTCAATAACGATCTGACTGACGCGATTGCCGACTATGACAAAGTAAATAAGTTAGATTCTAGACTTGCTAGCTTTTATCCTTATCTTCACATTGCAAAGTGTACCGAAAGGGAAAAGCCAGATAAGCGCAAGATGATTTTTGGGCTATATCTAATAGTTGTTGATTTGAAGAAAGCTATAAGTGATCAACAATACAAAGAAGTTGAGTTCATGCCCATGCATTACACAAATCTCAACGCATTAATAAACCTAGAGGGAGGGGCAAGCTTTCGGCTGTTCAATGCATCTAACATGACTGACCGCACTGAGGGTCAAGTATTTTTTGAATTGTTGGGTTTGAATAAGACGAAACAAAAGGACATCAGTGACAAATTTGGCGGTATTGACCCAAGGTTTGGGAACTCGGACGCAAACACGGGCGAGGACATCAGTGACAAATTTGGCGGTATTGACTCAAGCGATGTTTACATAGGTAGTTTTGTTATGGATAGCCATGATGATGTTGGAGACGATATGATGTGGCGCACATATGGCAGACATGAAGGTAAAGAAAACGCGGGTTGCGCGCTAGTTTTTCAAAAAAATAGCTTTGCAAAGGAATTGTCATTAAGTAACTTCCACAATGCTTTATTGAGAAATGATAATTCAACTTTCATAAAGAAGGACATATCCCACGAAGATTTATTTTTGTTTTCTGTTATTTATCAACATACCGTATCAGAATACAAAAGTATCAACAATAAACTGAAAGAACTAGGATCAATTTTGAGTGAATTGCAAAATATAAAAAGCGATTTAGCGAAATTAATCAGCAGTATGCTTGGTATAGTCCGTTTTTTGTTTAAACATAAAAAATATAGTCGTGAAAAAGAAGCTCGTTTAATCATATGGAACAATGATTCCACCGGTGAAGTGGTTAAGCGTGAACCTTTTGGTAAAAGATACATCGAATGCCCACCTAGCCTAAAACGTTATAAAATAATTTTTGGTAACGACGTCAAAGGGGTAGAAGATTGGGAACGTTGGATAGATGATTTAAATCGCAAATTAAAGTCTTAGCGTGCGCTTAGGATTAAAATAATGAAATCTTGGCATAAAAAAATGTTTATAAAACAATGCAGATCCCCTTAGTTCAAAATATTTACTAACATTTAATTGTTTCATATTTCCATAAATAATATAGTTGACAATTTTTTTAGGCTTTACTGCCTACAATTATTGGCCTGACTATACATTGCAGGAAGATATCGACGAAAGGATATTACGGTATCAGATCTGCTCAGCCGGCTACAAATACTATATTGACAATAACGTGGAAAATGAAAACCTGACGATGTCAAGTCGGTAATTACTCCAGTGGAACTATAGGATGATACCGTGTCTGGGTATATATGGTTTTTTGAATTTTAAAGGATCTAGTTAATATCATAGATCGTAAATAATTATCATTTTGTTCGGTTATATAACATACATATCGCAGATAGCGTTACTTACATATCGCAAATCTTTTATATATAATATAGTCAGATAGTTAATATACATAATAACAGAAATTTCTCAAACATATTATCCACGCTGGCAGGAACGGAATATTAGGTCAGCGCTTACTTCCTGCAGGGTACTCGTGCTCGTCGGACCCCGCCAGTGCGGTAAGACAACCACATCTTTGTCTTTTCCAGGCAACGTATATCGCTCGTTGGATAATATTGAAATGCGCGATGCGGCACTCAACGATCCGCATGTATTTGTCAAACACGAAAATCAGTTGATGATTATTGATGAAGTCCAGCGTGTCCCGTCGGTACTACTGGCGGTAAAAATTGCAGTCGACAAAAATCAGGCTTATGGTCGTTTTTTACTGACCGGCTCTGTTGATATACAGGAGGTGTCTGGTGTGACCGAATCGCTGGCAGGACGGATGTGGAAAGTACGCCTGCGTCCGCTTGCGGTAGGAGAAATAGAACGCAAAAAACCTCGGTTTATCCCACTTGCATTTAGTGGAGCACTACAGAAGTTGCAATTTTTGGATGCGACAAATTACGATACGGATGCCTGCCTAGCGCTAGCCTTTGAGGGAGGCTACCCCGAACCGTTGCGGTTAAGTACACCACAAAGCAAAAGAGAATGGCACATGAATTATTTGCAGGCGTTGGTAGATCAAGATCTCAGGGATATCATAAATATCAGACGTAGAGATAACATGTTCAAACTTATTGAGGTTCTTGCCGCCTGGTCTTCCAAATTTATGGACTTTTCCGGAATCGGAAAAAGCCTTGCGCTGGCGCGTCCGACGATTGAAAATTACATAAATGCCCTTGAAGCGCTTTATCTGATTGAGCGGGTACATCCTTGGTATAAAACAGATTATGATCGGATAGGCAAGCAAGATAAGCTCTTTTTGACTGATACCGGATTGATGACTTCGATCTTGAATTGGCGTTTCGATGATGTTAGGCTGGCCGGTAAACTGAACAGTAAATTAATGGAAACCTTTGTGTTTAACCAGCTTGCAGCGCAGCTTGATGCACAAGAATCATCTTATGAGTTGTACCATTATCGCGACCGTAGTCAGCATGAAGTTGATTTCATTATTGAACATGAAGACAGAAGCATACTTGCTATTGAGGTCAAAGCAGGTTCAGCCGTTAATGCTTCTTCATTTAAGCATATACGCTGGTTCAAAGAGCATATAGCAAAGGATCGTCGAGTTACCGGGATCGTGCTATACACCGGGAAACATGTTCTATCTTTTGGTAACAATCAATGGGCTGTACCGATATGTAGCCTATGGAGTTGATAGCATATTGATATTTAGTTTTGATGTTAATGTTGGAACAAAGATAATCATATAATTGCCAAAAGTAAGCCTAAGGAGAGAAAGTGGGGCAACAGGATTTAAGTGTTCAGGAATTGGTTGACAAGATTAAGCGTGACGAAATCCGCTTGCCTGAGATGCAGCGACGGTATGTTTGGAAAAAGACCCAAGTCCGAGACTTGCTAGATTCCCTTTATCGGGGGTATCCTTCAGGGATGATCCTTACTTGGGAAAACAGCGAAGACGTCCCAACTCGGGATTTTGCGGTCGAACAAAAAGTGTCTGGTCAGCAACGATTTGAGTTGCTTTTAGACGGTCAGCAACGTTTGACTTCACTTGTCGCAATTTTGAGTGGCGACCCAGTTACCGTTCGAGATCGACAAAATCCAATCGACATTCTATTTAATCTTGAACATCCTGAAGAACTAAAAGAGCCAACGGAAATAGATGAAAATGAACAAGATGGAGATGGCAATGATTCTGACTCGGATATTAGCATTGATGGTCCCAGTGATAACGAGTTAGAAAAACGTTTTGCCCACCTGGCTTTTGTTGTAAATTTCAATAAACTTGCGATGTTGCCGAATTGGGTGTCAGTAACCGCAGTGTTCAAAGAATCGAGTGAAAGACCATTTCTCGACAAGGCCGGTGTTACCTCATTTGAAGATCCTCGCTACGACCGATTTACCAAGCGACTTAAGCGTCTTCGTGATATTAAGGATTACAAATATCGAGTACAAATGCTTGAACGAAATATGTCCTACGAGAAAGTCACGGATATATATGTTCGGGTAAATTCACTCGGGAATAAGCTACGTAGTTCCGATCTTGCATTGGCACAGATTACTGCAATATGGCGCGACTCGTTACATATTTTTCAGAAATTTGAAAAGCACTGTCGCAATGAAAAATCATTTGATCTTGATTTGTCTACACACTTGAAGAATTTAATTGTTTTTGCGACCGACCAATCAAAATTCAAAAATGTCGGTAAATTAAAGCAGAAAGATTTAGAGAAAGCATGGGAAGAAGCACAAGAAGGGATGTTATTCGCTCTGGACTTTTTGCGTAGCAATATCAATATAGATAGTCGCGCTTTATTGTCGTCGCCGTTTATCATTTTAGTGTTGGCAGCATATTGTCATAAAAAGAGCTATAACTTGTCGCCCGAAGAGAGCAAGCGTCTTCGCTATTGGGTACTAGTGGCAAGTACCAAAGGCCGATATTCTCACGGTTCATCAGAAACGTTCCTGGATCAAGACTTGAATACGATCAAGCGAGGCGGAGACGTTGGAGGTCTTCTGCAGAGTTTGAAAACGCAGACCGGGCGTCTCGAAATTATACCGGGTGATCTTGAAAATAGAAGCAATCTCGGCGGCTATTTTAAGATTATGTACTTGGCGTTCCGACAGGATGAAGCTCGAGATTGGCATAACCAATTAGTAATTACACGAAACCGCATTGACTCAAAGAATGCAATTCAGTTCCATCATATTTTTCCACATTCACTATTAAAAAAACATTCAATTCCAAATGCTAACGATATTTGCAATTTGGCTTTTATCAGCGGTCGCACCAACCGGCGTATTTCAGACAAAGAACCCGCTAAATATCTTCCAGACGTCATAAATAGAATAGGACAGGATGGACTGACAAAACAGTGTATACCATGTGACAGATCGCTGTGGACCTTAGATGCCTATGATAAGTTTTTGGTTAAGCGTCGCGAATTAATCGCGGACCGTCTAAATCAATTTCTTGGTCATGAAGACAATTGAGATGCTACTTGGGCATTTTGATTTGTTACTTTGATACGAAGATTGTTTAAATGTATTAGAAAACTTTATCAATGTTAATTTAATATATTTGTTCCAAATGGCGATCTACGTATTACTCGATTTATGCAATAACACCTGTACTATAATGTCTTTGAATTGCTATTTGTAAAAAAATGACTTGATTGTGTGATTTGCTTGGGTTTGAGGAATCAATTTATCGATCATGAGTTATTCAAAAACAATTCTTTGTTTAGCGTGTTCTTATATGGGAAAGGGAGGATATTGTATTGCAGGCAAAGAATTAATGGAGGATGGTAGCTTGGGTGATTGGATTAGACCTGTTTCCACAAAAAAATGGCATCTGATCAATAAATGTAAGTTTAAACACTTGCCGAAATCAAATGGGGAACCAAATTTGCTGGTTAAATATTTAAAAATACCAATTCATAATTATGTTCCACATGGGCACCAGATAGAAAATTATCAGATTGATAGTCGCAAAGAATTGGAGCTTCTAGACAGCTTTTCGGAACAATATAAGCAAAGCCTTGGAAAAACAATTGATAAGCCAGAAAATTTGTGGATAATGAATAGTTCCGAAAGTGATAACGATAAAGTCCCAAAGGAATCGATGGAGAAAATTGATTCTTCTTTATTACTTATTAAAGTTAAAAAGCAAATTAAATTATTTGGAGAACGGGCATGTTTTATATATAACGATGATAATTATCGGTTGAAAATTACTGATATACAACTTAGAGATAATTTTAAGAACAACGATATGTTGCCAGAAAACACTTTGTTGTGCGTAAGCTTGCCTAGTGTAATTAAAGAAAAAGGTTATGCTTATAAACTTGTTGCAGGGGTAATAACCCCTAAAATGTACGAGAACATATTGCTGTGAAAAATAGAAGTTTACTATTGATTTTTTGGCTAAACGTTGGAAATTATTCCCATTATCAGCAAAGCAAATAAGCAGGTTGTTTGCTAATAATTAGATCTGTATTAGCAGATCTTTTTGTTACTCAGAACAAAGCTTTGCTAATCAAAATCAGCTAATGAGATAGCATTTTTTGATGTGCTGGAAATTTCCAGATCTGAACATATGCGCTTGTAAATAGGCGATGGTTTTCCAACTGGTTTATTAGTCCGACAACAATGAAGTATTTGCAAAAGACGCCGATACTGTGTGAAGACATACCTGAAACATAACATCGTACGATCCTGCTACAAAAATATTATTTAAATAAAATACAGTTTGAGAAAAGCGTCGTTAAATCATATTCATAATATTTTGCAGAATAAATTAATTTCAAATTTGAATATTTGATTATTCAAAATCGAATTGATCATGGCTGTTATAGGTTTATTTATCACAGACAATATATGAATGATAAAGGTAAGGATAATTATGGGCATGACATACATGCGCCATCATTTGGCGAAGGTGCCGGTGTTGTTGCACTAACAAAATGGAATTTTTTCAGGATGTTTCACCCTGGGTAATCGGTGTAATGGTGCTGGCGGTATTTGGCGGCGCGATGGTGCAACACTTACTCGGGATGGGTTTTGGTCTTTTTTCCAGCCCATTTTTGATGCTGATCAATCCGCAAATGGTCCCGGCCGTTGTAATCATGCTCGGTTTGTTGGTTTCAGCTCAGAATTATCTGCCCAATCTACGCAGTATCAATATGCGCCAGTGCGGTTTTGCGCTTGCCGGGCGCATCTTTGGAACCATGCTTGGGGCAACATTGCTGGTATGGTTGGTGAGCCGGGAAGAAAATCGACTGTTTGCATTAGTGTTTGCTGGGATGTTAATCGTGATGGCCGTGATGTCGTTGTTGAATTTGCCGCAACTGCGCCGTTATTTGTCTCCTAAAAGTTATGCACTAACCACCATGGGTTTTGTTTCAGGGATATTCGGTACTGTAACTTCGGTGGGAGGCCCTCCGATGGCGCTTATATTTCAACATCAAGAACCACGCAGCGCTCGGCTGCATCTGAATTTCATTCTTGGAACCGGAGCGATAATGTCAGTGCTGGCCTTGTCGATAGGAGGACTGATTTCCACACAACATTTAGTAGCAACAGCAGTGCTTTGTGTGCCAGCTGCAATCGGGATTGTCGCCTCGCGTCTGATTGCAACGCGTGTACATCAGCATTACCGTATGTTAGTTTTACTTTTGGTAATTGTGGCTTCGATCGTGATTATTTTTCGTGCTTTGTAGGTTTGTTTCTTGTGAAAAAAAAGCTTGTAGTATGCAAGTTCGTATGGTAATTGCATTACTAACATATATTAAATCAAAATTGATTTACCAAATAATTACCATTAAATAGCGTATGAAATAAAATGATTTTGTTGTTAACGATGCGTAAAAACATGAATAATTTTTTATTTGGATGTGTTGGTAAGCTTAACCCTAGTGTATAAAAAAGACAATTGTGCTCATAAACTTGTGGCAGGGATCATAACACCGTAGATGTCTCAACATAAATTATTTACAGTTGGCCATTCCACCCTTGAAATAAAACAATTTCTTGATCTTTTGACCGACAATGGAATTACAATGGTTGGCGACGTGCGTTCAATGCCGTACAGTAAATATACGCCACAGTTTAATCGTGAAAAGTTGGAAGTAAGCTTACGTAAACAAAATATAGGATACATTTATCTTGGCAAGGAATTAGGCGGACGAAATGATGACTGCATCGAAGGCGGTAAGGTAAGCTATGAGAAACTTGCCAACACAAAACTATTCCAGGATGGTTTGCGACGCATTCATGAGCAGTACTGCAAGCATGACGGAGAAAAGTACCTCATGGCATTGATGTGTTCTGAAAAAGATCCGATCGATTGTCACCGCACAATTCTTGTTAGTCGCCATCTGAAAAATCGATATGCGATTGAGCACATAAAGAATGGCGAAAAAAACGAAACTCACTATGATGCGATCAATGGAATGATCGATTGGTTGAAGGAAACTAAACCAAAGATATTCGCAAATAAAGATATGTTTGAAGAAAAGTCTGATGAAGACATAGCATATGAAGAACAGGGACGAAAAATAAGCTATAAGATAACGGAAAAACATTCACAAACGAAGCAACATTAGGAAATGGTCGCAATGAAAACAATTGATTTATTTACCATTGGTTTTACTAAAACAACCGCGAAGGATTTTTTTACACGATTGAAAAAATCCGGCGCAACGAAGATCATTGATGTCAGATTGAACAATGTTTCGCAATTAGCCGGTTTTGCGAAACAAGATGACCTGCGGTATTTTGCCAAAGAGATTTGTGATGTTGACTATGTGCACAATGTGGATCTTGCGCCCACCAAAGCAATGCTCGATGATTACAAAAAACATAAAGGATCTTGGGATGATTACGAAAAAAAATTTAGAAAACTGATATCAGATCGCAAAATTGAACAGATTCCTTACGCTTCGATGGACAAAGCTTGTTTGCTGTGCAGTGAAGATACAGCGGATCACTGTCATCGGCGCATCGTGTCGGAATATTTGAAAGAAAAATGGCAAAATCAGGTTGATGTGAACATAATCAATCTTTGAGTGGTTGTGAAAATTAGTTTGCATCGAATAGTGCTGGATTGTGTTCATAATCTATTAGATGTTTTTTGTTAATAATGTGCTCGCAATAGTGATTTATGAAGTGGTATAGCTATATATCAACACCGATTCCCTCCTGCTTTAATAAATTGATCTAATCAAAATATGTGTGGACGTTTTGCCCAACATAGCCAGCTTGACCTGTTCATGCACGAGCTGGATAACACTTGGAGCTCCAATTTTGCGGCAAACGATATGGCGACTTGGAATCTTGCGCCGACGCAGTCGGCTTGGACAATAATTGGCGATGCGCATAAATATACTCCTTTGCAAATGACTTGGGGGCTAAATCCGCGTTGGAGCAAGCGCAACGCTTCCAAGCCGATCAATGCCAGAGTTGAGACTGCCGCAACCAAGCCTTATTTTCGCAACGCATGGCGAAACGGACGTTGTATTGTGCCAGCTGATCATTACTATGAGTGGCAGGCAACTTCTAGTGGCAAACAACCCTATTTGATCTGCTCAGCACAGCAAAAACCGCTATTGCTTGCCGGGTTGTATGAACCGCAATCTGATAATGTTGCGGGAAGCTTTGCGATCGTAACAACCGAAGCCAAAGGTCGGCTACGCGATATTCATCACCGCAGGCCGGTGTTTTTTAGACAACAGCAAGCTAGACAATGGCTAATGGATAAATCTCAAAGCGATACTATCGCGCAAGCAGACAGCGAGATCGACGACCATACGCTCAATTGGCATCCGATTTCTAGCTTAGTCAACAACCCGCGCAACAATGGTCCTGAATTGACGAAAAAATCAATTTAGCAAGCGCTTGATTAATTGGTCAAAATTTTCTCAATATCTTCAGCGTGGGGTATCGGGGCAACCGCACCCATCCCGGTTGTGGTAAGCGCCGCGGCGATTGTGGCGCGGCGGGCGGATTCAAACGGACAATCGGTTGTTAACAAAGTAGCTAAAAAAGCGCCGTCGAATGTGTCGCCGGCGCCGGTTGAATCTATTGCGGTCACCGGATAGGGAGCGAATTTTCGCCGTGTGTTTCGATCTGAAACTAATGCGCCGTCTGCGCCTAACTTTAACGCTACGATTGAGGCCCCGTAATCATGGTACAGATCAATTATTTGATCAGGATCGTCAAGTTGCGTTAGCAACAGGCTGTCGTCTAGGCTGGGCAAAGCGATATCGCAATTTTTGATTGCTGCCGTGATGGTTTGCGTTGCTTGGTCAAGCGGCCACAAGTTCAAGCGCAAGTTGGTGTCGTAGGAAACCAAGGTGCCGGCGGCACGCGCTATTTCCATCGCGTAAATCGCAGAAGCGCAGGCGGTTTGGCTTATCGCCTGGCTTATCGCTGACAAGTGCAGGATTTTGGCTTGTTCAATAAGCTCAACTGGTAAATCTTTATCGTTTATTTTGCTTGCCGCCGAGTCTTTGCGGTAGTATTGAAAATTTCTGCCGGCAGGATCAGGACTAACAAAATAGATACCGGTCGGATAAGCTTTGTTTGTTTTAACGTTGACGTGATCAATTTTCTCGTTATCCCACAACTTGCGTAGCATCATCGCAAACCGGTCGTCGCCTAGCGCGGAAACAAAACTGATTTTAGCTCCGAATCGTGCCGCCGCGATTGCGCAATTGGAAGTATCGCCGCCAAAGCCTTGCAAATAAACGCGACGCTTATCCGCTTGATCGTCAATCAAAGTAAATTCCACTAACGGTTCACCCAAACAAACAATAGCGGTCATTTAGATTTGGGTTTGTTTGGAAAATATAAGTTTGCTAACAATAACCCGCTGTGGTTTGCGTATATTACTGTGGATTATGCGCGATGTATTTTTCGCGATGTTGTTGAACATATCCTGGATGTGGCCAAAAATGTCGAGATTTCGGCAAATGTATGCGTTGCTTTTCACGCGGAAAAATATTGCGCAATTCACTAGGTACTTTGTCGGACGCGATAAGCAAGTCGTAATCGTCGGTCAGGCTAATCAAGTGCTGGTTAAATAACCAATGCGCTGTCGCTGACAAAGCGATACCGTTGCGCACGAAATCCGGGCCGTTTTCTTTAATGGGTAAAATATGCGCCGCTTGCGCTTCAGCTTTGCCTCCGCCGTTGATAATACGCCAACCGGTCACAGCACAGCGGTTATCATACGCATCGAGCACTGTTTTGCGAAACGCGACATCACGAAGTTTGCGATTAGCCAGTATCTGTACAGCGAGACGTTCTTGTTCTTGCGACGGAGCTGCAACGAATTCCAGTAACTCCTGATCCGTAGGAAGAAGATCAACTTCATACCCAATAGCGTTGGCAGAATTGATGATGAAGTCTAAGCTCGCATGACAAATAGCACGGAAATCAGCCTCAGAGATGTAGCGAACTGATTTGCCGCGTAATGTGAGGCCATACTTCGATGGATGAACATTTTTGATCAAATACTCATAGGGGCTACCATCAATGGGTCGCAATGGTACTGGTTGAGCAAATGATCTAAAATCGGCCATTCGAGCATAATAATGTCCCTGCTTTGATGGATGAAGCTCAATTGCCACAACTCTGGCTACAGCTATGTATTCTCCTTTACCACCTCCGCGCGTTGGCTGGCGGTATAAGATCCAGTCGCCCTCGCTTTGTTCAGCTTGCTTGAGATATTGCTTGGGAAAATGATATCGGTTCGTAATATCATCATCGTAGACGCTATTAAACTTATAATCAAAAACGCTGTGCATCCTTAGGTGTCCGGGTAGTTTTCAATCAGCTGTTGGGCAACCAGGTATTTTTAGTCAGCTAATCTCGCCCGTTCCAGGTTGACCGATACCGTAGCATAATAACCAAGAAACAGCAATTTCACAACGCGCTTAGGTTTCGGACAGATCGCAATTGAGTTGCCATGGCGTACCAAAGCGATCGGTTACGACCCCGAAACGTTCTGCCCAAAAAGTTTTTTGCAAGTCCATGGTAATCTCGCCGCCTTCGGCCAAGGCGTTAAAAACACGCTCGGTTGGTGATATTTCATTAAACAGCAATGCGAGCGATAAGCCTTGAGGGGGCTTATATGAACCGGGAAACGCATCACTTCCCATCAGCAACGAATTATTAAAGCGTAATTCCGCATGCAGTATTTTCGTGCCCCATTCAGAAGGAATTTCAAGTTTTTCAGATCTGTCCGCGAAAGTTGTCATCATTTCAATCTTGCCGTCAAACAGTTTGGCGTAAAACTCAAACGCTTCGGCGCAGTTGCCGTCGAATGTCAGGTGCGGGTGCATGTTCATGGCAAATTATTCGGTGGATAAACTACATGCTAAGTACAGGTTTTTTAGTACAAATCAGTATAACAGATTGTCAATCAGTCAATTCTGCTTGATATCGGCCTTAGTTTTAACTGCCACTTGCGCATAGCTGTGCAATTGTAAAATTCTCGTACCAATTATTGTTCCAAATAACCTAGCGATGCCTAAATTTTCCGCAAATATTTCGATGATGTTTGGCGAAGTGGATTTTTTAGACCGCTTTGAAGCTGCCGGCACAACCGGTTTCAAAGCGATCGAGTTTCTATTTCCCTATGATTATGCAATGGAAACCATTGCGCAAAAATTGAACGAAAATTCGCTTGAGATAAGCGTGTTCAATTTACCGCCGGGCAACTGGGAAGCCGGAGATCGCGGCCAAGCGGCCATAAAAGATCGTCAAGCAGAATTTATCGCTTCAGTTGAACCGGCAATTGAATATGCCAAGCATCTAGGTGCACCGCGCTTACATGCTATGGCCGGCATCACCCAAGGCATGGATTATCAGCTCGCTTACGATACGTATGTTCGCAACCTCAAGCATGCGGCAAAAATTTGCGAAGATAATAATCTTGAGTTGCTGATCGAACCGATCAATCAACGGGACATGCCGGGGTATTTTTTATCCGACACAAAACAAGCCGCGCAGATTATCGCCGAAGTTGCCGCCCCTAATCTGAAACTGTTGTTTGATGTATATCATCATCAGATTTCCCGCGGCGACGTGCTTTACAGTTTAGAACAATATATGCCGATCATCGGGCATGTGCAAATAGCGGGTGTGCCAGAACGACACGAACCGGATGAAGGCGAACTAAATTACCAGGCGGTGTTCGCCAAGCTCGATGCGCTCGGCTACGCAGGCTGGGTTGGTTGCGAGTACCGTCCGCGAGGCGAAACCGCCCAAGGGCTGCGATGGCTAAGTGCCCAATAGCATCCGCCGGGTTGAAAATTATTGCAACGTCTGCCAATAATTAATACGTAAAATGAACCTAACCTTTATGGCGTTGCGATGACCGACGGTTATCGGGTTATGCTTTGCGCCAACTAGCACTTTATAAGGCCATAGGTTTATAGCAAATGGATATCAAAGAATCCCCAAGTGAGCACGCGCCTGAAAACCTAAGCGCTAAATTGCAGGTGAAGATCCATAGCGAGCTGGCGGAAAAGTTGAATTTCGCTTGCTATCACAGCTCGTTTTCGTTTGTGCGCGAGCTGCGTATCGAAAACCTGGACACTAAAACCGCACTTGTCGGCCTCCAGGTTTCCATGTCCGCGACGCCGGAATTTTTGCAACCGAAAACCTGGCACCTGGATCGAATTGCCCCGAACCGGACGGAGGTGATCGAGGATTTGGATGTCGAGCTAAAAAGCGATTACTTTCGCAACTTGACGGATTCGGTCCCCGGCAACGTGATCATCACCGTGACAGGCGACGGTAAGGTCTTAGGCGACCAAACCGTCCCGGTTGAGCTGCTAGCTTACAACGAATGGGGCGGGGCGGGCTATATGCCTTCGTTGTTGGCTTCGTTTAGCATCCCCAACGACCCTGCCGTCGACCAAGTGTTGCGCGACGCGAGCTTGATATTGCGCAAAGCGGGCAAAGCCGACGCAATTGACGGCTATACGACCAAAAGCCGCATGCGGGTTTGGGAAATCGCTTCGGCGATATATACCGCGATCTCAAATTTAAACATTTCTTATGCCGTGCCGCCGGCGAGCTTTGAGCGCGACGGCCAAAAAATCCGTCTTCCCAGTCAGATTCTGAATAACCGGTTGGCGACTTGTCTGGACACGACGATGCTGTTCGCTTCCGCCTTGGAGCAGGCCAATTTGCACGCGTTAGTGGTCATGCCCGAAGGACACGCCTTGGTCGGAGTGTGGCTCCAGCCCGAGTCGTTAGCCGATGTCGTAACCGACGATGCGGAAGTTTTGCGCAAACGGATCCAGCTCGATGAGCTGATCTTAATCGAAACCACCTTGGTGACCAAGCATCCCGCGGTGCCTTTTTCGCAAGCGGTGGAAGAGGCGACGCGATTGATAGCCGCGGACAAAGACGATACCTTCCATGAGGCGGTTGACATCACGCTAGCTCGCGCGCACCGGATTAAACCGCTTGGACTTGCCAACGAAGTGGCGACAGATCAAACAAAGGTTCACCAAAGCGCCGAGGCCGAGCTTGGTTTGGAAGAAGCGCCGAGTTTGCCGGATTTCGATCAAGGAGTAGAAGAAGAGCAAATTCCGGATACGCCATTGGGGCGTTTGGAAAGATGGAAACGCAAACTGCTAGATCTTAGCGCCCGTAATCCGCTTTTAAATCACCGCTCGGTCAAAACAAGTTTGCAAATTATTTGTCCTGATCCCGGGAAGTTGGAAGACACGCTCGCCACCGGGGTGCGCATCGCAATCAAGCCGGTGCCGAAGCTCGAAGACAAAATCCAAAACAATTTGATTGCCAAGCAAAGCTCAACCCAAGGTTTTGATGCGGATGTGGCCCGCGAGGCGCTGACAAAAAAGACGGTGTTAGTGGATTTGTCCAAAGAAGAATTGACGCAACGCGTTGTGCAAATTTACCGCAAAGCGCAAACCGCGCTGCAAGAAGGAGGAGCCAATACGCTTTATTTGGGATTGGGTTTTTTGTTGTGGAAACAAAATGAAAAAGCGCAGCGCCGCAATCGAGCGCCGCTTATCTTGTTGCCGGTGACTTTGGAGCGCAAATCGGTGCGTAGCGGGATCAAAATGTTGCGCCACGATGACGATGCCAGGTTCAACACGACATTACTGGAGTTGTTGCGCAAGGATTTTGCGCTTGACATCCGCGGGTTGGATCAGGATCTGCCTGAAGACGACAGCGGCATAGATGTCAAAGGAATCTGGAACAAGGTCCGAAGAGCGGTGAAAGACGCGCCGGGCTTTGAGGTTGTCGAAGATGTGGTGTTGGGACATTTTTCTTTTGCCAAATACCTGATGTGGCAAGATATGAGTGAACGCACCGACGCGTTGCGCGAAAGCGCGATTGTCAAACATCTGCTTGATACGCCGCGCGAGCCTTATGTGAGCGACATCCCGTTCGTAAAGGCCAACCGGGTTGACCGCGAGTTTGTGCCGGCGGATTTACTTACCCCTTTGCCGAGCGATTCATCACAGCTAGCGGCGATCGCCACCGCTGATCGAGGCAAGGATTTCGTACTTATCGGCCCGCCGGGAACCGGTAAAAGCCAGACGATCAGCAACATGATCGCGCATCTGCTCGGCAAGGACAAAACCGTGTTGTTCGTTTCGGAAAAAATCGCGGCGCTTGCGGTGGTGCATCGGCGCTTGGAAAAAATAGGGTTGGGCAGGTTTTGTTTGGAATTGCATTCGAACAAAGCTAGCAAACAAGATGTGATGAAGCAACTGCGCGCCGCTTGGGTTTCGCCTGAAAAAAGTGACGCGGAAAAAAGCTGGACTTTGCTTGCTGAACAATTACGCGACAAACGCGACACGCTAAATCGCGTGGTGGAAAGATTGCATGTGCGCCGTCGCAACGGCCTTACCGCTTATTACGCGATCGGCAAGAAAGTCAATGACGAACCGTTGGCGGCAAAGGTTGCTTTCGACTGGCCGTCCGCCGATTTTCATGATGAAACTCAATTGGAAAACATCCGCGAGATCGTACGGAATTTGGGAGTGCAAGATTTACTCGAAGATGCGGATATATTCGCCGAATTGGTGGCGCACACCGACTGGTCGCCGCAATGGGAAACGCAACTGGCAAACTGCGCTAACGATCTTGCCCAAACGATCGATGAGCTTATCGGCGCAAGTGCCAAGTTGATCGGCGCGATCGAACTGGCCGCGGCTGAACGTTCACCGTCGCAGCTTGCGTCGCTTCAAGTCGTTGCTCAAGCATTGCTGAGTTCTGAGCGCGATCAGCTTTCCTACGCGCTGGATTCGAACGGGCCCGCGATGTTTGATCATCTTGAAGATGCCGTGGCAAGACTAACAAAATATACCCAGTTGGCTAGCGAACTTAGTTGTTCGTATGAACCTGAAGCTTGGCGCAGATTAGACGGCGAGGAAATTGGCCGGCGCTGGCAAAAAGCGCAGTCCTCCTGGATAATCATCAAGCTTTTTTTGCAATTGGATTTGACAAAACATATGCGCCAAAACGGGGCGTTGGGCAGGCCGGATCCGGCGCTTGACGGGCCGTTGCTTGGCAAGTTGCGCGAAGAAGGTGAAGCCATCGATGATCTGGATGAGCGGTTGCGTATTTTTGACAGTTGGACTAAGCACAACACCAAACCTGAAGACGTTGCCGCCTTGGCCAAGTTGCGAAAGTCGGGCCAACAAGCGTTAGCCGCGGTCAATCAATTGGCGGCCGATAAAGATGAACTGGCGCAAATTCGCGCCAAGGTCAAATCGCTGATGCGCGCCAACGACGATCTTCTGGCGCCTGATGCCCCGGTTGGCCTGGTGGCCACCCGATACTTGAGCGCCTACCAAGCATTCCTAAACGCCACCGCGTTGTTTGCAAAGCTAGGCGGCAAATCGGTCGGTGACAATTTTAAAACGCTCGATGCGTTTTTAGCGGCGGTAAAAAGCGTTGCGCAACGCCGCGCCGAACTCAGAAGTTGGTGCGGTTGGAACCGCCGCCGCGCCGCCGCCGTCGACCAAGGGTTAGAGCCGTTGATTGAAGCTTTTGAACAAGGACATATTTCGCGCGCAAAGCTCGCGGACACTTTTGAGACGGCATATTGCGCTTGGTGGTCGCAAGCGGTGATAGGCGAAGACGAAGTCTTGCGAACCTTTTCAACGCCCGAGCATACCGCGTTGATCACCAATTATCGTAAGAACGACAGCAAGTTTCAGGACTTGACGGTGGACTATATAAAGGCAAAAGTGGCGGGGAAATTACCTGCTGAAAACGATGTGGCCCGAAAGTCGTCATGGGGAGTTCTGCGACATGAACTGCAAAAAAAGAAAAGACATAAGTCGGTAAGGCGGCTGCTTGATGAAATTCCCGATGTTGTGTCCACCCTTACGCCTTGTCTGATGATGTCGCCGCTATCGGTGGCCCAGTACTTGCCGGCAAATCAAGCCAAGTTCGATGTGGTTATTTTTGACGAAGCATCTCAAATTACCGTTTGGGACGCGATCGGAGCATTGGCGCGGGGTAAGCAGGTAATCATTGCCGGCGATCCGAAACAAATGCCGCCGACCAACTTTTTTACCCGCACCGATGACGATCCGGACGGCGATATCGATGCCGAAGGCGATCTTGAAAGTATTTTAGAAGAGATGCTAGGCTCGAGCATTCCGCAACTGGATTTAAATTTGCATTATCGATCGCGGCGCGAAAGCCTGATTACATTTTCCAATCATCGATATTACGACGACAAGTTGGTCACTTTTCCGGCGCCGGCACAACCTGATTTGGGCGTGGAGCTCAAAGAATCTGATGGTTTTTATGCCCGCGGCGGCGCGCGGCATAACGAAGGCGAAGCCAAGGAGATTGTTGCCGAGATCGTGCGGCGGCTAACCCATGAGGATGAAACGGTACGAAACCAATCCATCGGCGTGGTAACTTTCAATACCGAGCAACAGTCGCTGATCGAAAACCTGCTTGACAAGGCGCGCTCAGAAGATCCTGGCATCGAGTGGGCGTTCGCGCCTGACAGCGAGGCAGAAACCGTGTTTGTCAAAAACTTGGAAACGGTCCAAGGCGACGAGCGTGACGTGATTTTGTTCAGCATCACCTACGGTCCGGATCGCAATAATCGCATAACTATGAACTTCGGCCCGTTAAACCGCGACGGCGGTGAGCGCCGATTGAACGTGGCCATGACCAGGTCGCGCGCGAAAATGATGGTGTTTTCCACGTTGAATCCGGATATGATCAATTTGTCGCGGACTCAATCCCGGGCGGTGGCAGACCTGAAAGATTTTTTGCGTTACGCCAAAAGCGGGCCTGCGGTGCTAGGTTCGATGGATCGAGGAACGGTTGGCGATTTTGATTCGCCGTTTGAATCCGCCGTCGCAAGCGCGTTGAGAGATAGCGGCTATGAAGTACATCCTCAAGTCGGCGTATCGGCTTACCGGATTGACTTAGGAGTGGTGCATCCGGATAAATCGGGCGTGTACCTGGCCGGAGTTGAATGCGACGGCGCCATGTACCACAGCTCCGCGGTCGCGCGTGAGCGCGATAAGATTCGTCAAGCGGTGCTTGAAGATTTAGGTTGGACGCTGTTTCGAGTTTGGTCGACGGATTGGTGGATTAACCGCGCCGGAGCGCTCAAGCAATTGCGTGATTCATTAGATGCATGTCTAAAAGCGGATCGCGCCAATTTTGCTAACCGACAAAAGGTGGACAAATCACTTCAAGTTGGCCCTGACGGCGCCTAACCAAGACGATGAATGCTTGCGAAATATCGCCCAAAACCTAGGTTATGTGCCAAGCGGACTAGCTAGCCGTCTTCAGGTTCGCAGCGAAACATCCACGGGGTGCCGAATCGATCGGTTAACTGTCCAAAATGAATGTTGCGAAAAAAGGTTTTCTGCAACTTCATCGTGATGTTGCCGTCTTGGGCCAAGGCATCAAAAATGCGTTGCGCTTCGCCCAGATCGGTGAAGCACAAGGTAAGCCACATCCCTTGCGGGGGTTTGCGCCGCGCGGGAGGCTCGTCTGTTCCCATCACCAGCTGGTCGCCGAAAACAAGCTCGGCGTGCATTACTTTGGAGCGCCATTCTTCGGAAGCGCCCATTTTGGCGGCCATATCGTCAAACATTATCATTACTTCGATTTTGCCGCCTAACAATTCTGCGTAGCAAGTAAAAGCGTCTTCGCAGTTGCCGCCAAAAGAAAGGTAAGAGGTGATTTGCATAAGTGCAACCTGCGGTGGTGTGATGCGCAAAAGTAAAGGCTTTCAAAGTATACATTAGGAGATTTGCAAAAACATTATTTTTTTAGCCTTGCTGGTTTAGTACATAATGCAGCTTGGTTTAAACTGAATACGTGATAGTGCGCAAAACACGCCGGCGAGCAATAGCCGGATTGATCGCGGTGATGGGCGGTTTATTTGCTTGGCGCAAAGTTCAGGCCGTCGGTATAACGCCGGACGCGACCGAAGGGCCGTTTTACCCGTTACCGGCCATGCGATATCCTGATAGCGACAATGATCTGGTCAAGATCGCGGGTATGGTCAAAGATGCGGGTGGCGAAATCATTAATCTGAAAGGCCGGGTGCTGCGCCAAGATGGAGATCCGGTCGTCGGGGCGCGCGTGGAAATCTGGCAGTGTGATGTAACCGGCCATTATTTACACACCAGCGATTATGATCCGGTTGATGCCGATCCCGCGTTTCAGGGTTTTGGCCATGATATCACGGATGGGCAAGGCAACTATTCGTTTCGTACCATCAAACCGGTTCC
This sequence comes from Candidatus Tethybacter castellensis, assembly GCA_036679665.1. Lineage (GTDB taxonomy): Bacteria > Pseudomonadota > Gammaproteobacteria > Tethybacterales > Tethybacteraceae > Tethybacter > Tethybacter castelli. The sequence goes on from JAZHEJ010000046.1 coordinate 19,250, forward strand.
GTATGGTTGGCGCACGCCTCACATCCACGTGAAAGTTATCGCAGACCAAAAAGAACTTCTGACCACCCAGTTTTATATTAAAGGTCACCCGCAAAACCCGCGCGACAGGATATTTCGACGTATGTCAGCTCCACAACGCGAAGCGGTCGAAATGACGTTTGCTAAGGTGGCGGGCGTGGCCACGAGCACCGTGCATATCATCGTATAGCAAAATTGATGATTGAGCAAAATATCTAGCCACGTTTAACCAAGCGGCGTTGGCATTTGGCCGGCCTTGATTGCGGTAGATAGCTGATAAACGGTTATTGAATAATAATCAACCTTATGTCGAATGTGTGCTTGGAAATAAATGTCCTATTTTGCCGATCCACTATAAACGTTTATTACGTTTGTTGGGTATTTTTGGTACTAGCTATCTTTAGTCCTCCGTGTTTGAGCGCCTACCGGTACTCGTAGCGTGTTGTTTTTTTAAAGTATCGATCAGTACAGATGATTAAATAATCAAAAATAAATAATTAGAATTACAATTTTAAGATTATGAAATTAATTTATAAAGTAACTTGCGGTATTTTCTTTACTTGTTTGTGCAATACGGTACTGGCTCAAGGGATGGAAGTGCCTCCTGCAATAAATACATTAAGAGGTGGAGACGGAGCGCTATTAATAATTTGGAATGATCCGGCAGACGATTTAGACGCTGTATCTGTTCCCGCCGGGTACCAGGTGGTGGTAACGCGGGACGGAATGTCGTTTGACATAACAGGAACTGCCTGCGCAGATGCGGCGACTGCAGTCGTCACCCAATGTTTGTTGACCGGCCTTGTCGCGGGCTCATATGCGGCGACGGTGGCAACCATGCGCGCAAATAACGACATCGGTACCCCGTCAAGTTCAAGAAGCGCCGTTGTGACGACGGGCCCGCAACTTGAAACTGAAATAATAAACGCGGTCTATAATCCCGATAACGGGCGAGTGACCGTAACATGGAGGTATACCCAAGACTTCAGCTCGGTAGACATACGGCTATTTGAAATTCGTATATATACTGACGGCACGACATTTTTTGGTCAAAACGGTAATGCCGGCGTCTCTGATATTGCGCCTTGTGGTGGAATTGGAAATCGATGCCGACAGTTTAGCCAAGTATATTCACACACGATAAACGCAGCTGCGCTTACATCGGGTATATACCAGATTGTGACCGAGTTTGCTTATTTGAATCCGGTCTCTAATAGAAATAGTTTTACGCGCACCCCACCTGCAGACGTGAGAAAATTTAGGGTGGGACCGGAGCAAACGCCGCAAGTAACTTTAAATTTAGTTTCGGATACACTGAATATAGCGTGGGTTGATCCGGATGATGCAAGCGACCCGGCGGTCAAAACGGGCTACGATGTTGTAGTTACCAGGGATGGCGGGACATCGGTTGATATTTCCGGTAGTTCTTGCGCAACTGTCGCCACAACTCCTAGTGCCACTAGCTGTTCGCTAAGTCTTACGAGTGTGGGCGTTTTCGAGGTGACGGTAGCGACCATCCGCAATTTTGAGGGGCCTGGCCAAAGAGCCGCTCCGCAAACGCTTGCCGTTTCCGAAGATCCGCCGCAAGTATCTATATCCTTAGACTCGGATATATTGACCATAGAGTGGATTGATCCGCCGGATATAGGAGATCCTGCGTCAATTACAGGCTACGATGTTGTGGTTATGCTTGACGGAGAACTGTTTGACATAACTGGTACTACCTGCCAAGATGTTGCTTTAGATGCTCGTGCCACTAGCTGCACGCTAGAAGAAGCAAGTGTGGGCGATTATGATGTGACGGTAACGACCTTACGCGACGTGGGACCTGGCCAGACTTCCGATTTGGCAATGATTACCGTAGACGAAACTAATGAGATTGAAGCGTCGGCCAGCTTGCTTGGCGATGTGGGTCAGAACTTGGTCGGTCAGCTAGTTGATAGCATCGGTGATCGATTGGGCTCCGGAGGAAGATCTGCGGCGGCGAACGGCTCATCTTTTATCTCGCTGGGCGGCAAGGTGCTGACTTTCGACGAATCTATCAACACGCTTGCTGATTCTAGTCGTGAGTTGGACCTGAACGAGCCTGAGACATTTCGCGAATTGCTTGGTCGCAATGCGGTTTCGTTCGGTTTGTCAGGCGGCGGCGGCGGAGCCGGGTCAAGCACATTATGGGGGCGCGCCGATCTGCAGCGATTCGAAGGTCGTACCAAGGACGACACCACGGCATATGACGGCGATTTGTTTTCAGGTACGCTAGGTTATGATTTTCAGATGTCTTCGCGCGCGTTGATAGGGGTGGGTGTAACCGCTAGCACCGGCGACGGTACAGTGGGCGCAAGCAGTTCGGACATCTCAATGTTCACGGTGCATCCGTATATACGCTATACGTTAAGTGAGACCACCGATGTGTGGGGACAGGTCGGTTACGGAAACGGCGATCTGAAGCTGACCGATAGTGAAGGAGCGGTGATCAGCGACGAGGATTTTGAGTTGGGTTTTGCGGCGATAGGTGGCCGTACCGAGCTGTCATTTATCGACGATTCAAATATCGCGCTGGTGTTTAAAGAAGACGCTCAGGTTGTGAACATAAAAGGCAAACGCGATTCGCGGCTCGATTCGGACAGCTGGCGGGTACGGATGGGTCTGGAAGCGAGCATGATGCACGATTTGCCGGAAGGCGGCGTGTTGCAACCGTCAGCTGAGCTGGGAGTACGCTACGACGGAGGCGACACTCAAGAAGGCCTGGGTGTGTATACCGGAGCGTCGTTGCGGATGGAAGATGCGGCTACGGGACTTACGATTGAAGGGCGCGGCAGTATTTTGTTGGCGCACCATGAATCGTCGAAGCAACAGTGGAATATCGGCGGGATCGTAAGCTTTGATGTTGGGACGGTGGGTCGCGGACTTGCGATATCGGTTGAGCCGTCGTACGGCGCGGCTGTGGTATCAGACCATGCTTTATGGTCGGACAAATTGGAAGTGGCCGACCATGAGAATAATTCACGCTTGCTTACGACGGTAGGGTACGGTGCCGGTGCACTAGGCGGCATAGCTTCGGTCACGCCATACGGCAGGTTGGAGCTAGGCGGAAATATCCGCAAAATGCGTGAGGGATTGTTGATGGAGTTATCATCCGAAAAGCTGCGTCTTGATATATATGCTGAGCAACAAATCGCTCAAGAAGTTGAAAGTCGAACCGAAAATTCGGTCAATTTAAAACTGGCGTTGGATTTCTAGCTTACCGCTCACAATTTATAAGCCGCGCGCGCCAAATTGGTGGTCAGGTCCGTAATAAGTTCAAAGGCTTCGTCTTCAGCCAATCTGCCGGACATGACCAGCTCGGCCAAAAATCCGGCATCCACCCTGCGCGCCACATCATGACGCGCGGGTATTGAGCAAAAAGCGCGAGTATCGTCATTGAAGCCCACGGTGTTGTAAAATCCGGCGGTTTCGGTTACCAGTTCACGATACCGTCGCATGCCGTCTGCGCTGTCGAAGAACCACCAGGCGGGGCCTAGACGAAGCGTGGGGTACGCGCCGGCCAACGGCGCAAGTTCACGGCCGTAGGCGGTTTCATCCAGCGTAAACAGGATCAAGGTTAAATTTGGGTTTTGCCCGACATCGTCCAGTAATGGCTTTAGGCCTTCAACATAATTAATCGGCCTAGGTATGTCAAAGCCCTTATCCGGGCCGAATGCGGCCAAGATGCCCGGGGCGTGGTTGCGGCACGAACCCGGGTGCAGCTGCATAACCATCTTGTCATCGACGCTCATGCGCGCCATTTCCAGTAGCATATGGCCGCGAAACAATTCCGCTTCGTCAGCGGTGATTATCCCGCGCAGCGCTTTGTCGTACAGATTTTTTACTTCTGTCGTATTCAGTTTGCAGGTGCGAGCGGTCGGATGACCGTGGTCGGTTGCCTTCGCGCCTTGAGCGCGAAAAAATTTCCGCCGGGCCCGATGCGCGTTTAGATAACCGTCCCAGGTTGTCACCGCTTCGCCGGTAAGTTCGCCTAGCACATTGACATTGGTGATGAAATCCGGGTGTTCCGGATCGATAACCGCATCCGGACGGTAAGTGGTGATAATGCGCGCCGACCAGTTTGATGCACGCAAAGCCTGATGGTGGCTAAGCGTATCGGTGGCGCTTTCGGTTGTCGCCAATACTTCGATATTGAATTGATCGAACAAATTCCGCGGCAGAAATTCTTCTTGGGTGAGACATTCATTGATGTGCGCATAGTAGGAGTCGGCGTTGGCCAGCGTAAGGCGCTCATTTAGACCGAACAATTCTTGAAAAACATGATCCAGCCACAGCCGCGACGGAGTTCCTCTAAACAAGTGGTAATGGTTGGCGAACAGACGCCAGATCTCGAGATTATCGCTTTGAACTTGAGTGCCGTCGCAACGCGGTATTCCCAGTTGATCAAGGCTGATTCCCTGCGACACCAGCATGCGCAACAGATAGTGATCAGGGATGATCAGAAGTTCAGTGGCGTTGGCAAACGGTTTATTGGCGGTAAACCAGGCCGGATTTACATGTCCGTGCGGGCTGATAATCGGTGCAGCGCGCACCGTGTCATACAACCGTCGCGCAATGCCACGGGTCGAAGGTTCCGGCGGTAACAGCCGATTTTCATCAAGCAATGGCATGCGCTTACCTTAGGTCATCCTGCAGCCAGCCGTTATGGTACTCGTGTTCAGAAGATAGCGGCAGGCTAACCGGTAAGCCGGAACGAAAAGACGCATAAACCGCGCTGATAAATTCCAATGAGCGTCGCGCGTCGTCAAGGGTAACTTCATTGCCCGGTTTGCCGTCCAAAGCGGCGGCGATAGCCTGAAACAATCCGGCGTAGCCGGTCGCAGGGGGTGTGAGCATAGCCAAATGAGCGTCGATGTCTTCTTGCGCATATGGTGCGCGGGCGGTAAAAGTCCAGCCGTCTTCAGCCGGTGTGTATGCCGCCAACCCGGACTCGGCGGTGAGTTTGTCAAAACAAAACCGCAGGCGCGTGGTGTTTGTCGCGGCACCTAAAGTTATTGAGCTTGTCACCAATGCGCCCGATGTCATCCGAATCGCAAGCGCCGCGCAATCTTCAACCTCAATTTCATTTGCCCGGGT
>JAZHEJ010000046.1:24434-25268 GCA_036679665.1 Candidatus Tethybacter castellensis
TCCAAATTCGCGACCAGTGCCTTGCCGGTAAGTTTAGCCGCCTGCAGTGATTTGAGCTGTAGCGCGCCTAATCCGAAGCGATATTGAAAAACCGGGAAAATGGTTTTGTTAGCCTGGAGCGAAGCTTGGGCCAACTCGTCCGCTTCGGCCAGGCTCGCACACAGCGGTTTTTCACAAATGACGTGCTTGCCGGCTGCTAGGGCATCCAGGCAAACCTGACGGTGCAGATGCGGCGGCAGACAAATGTCAATGATGTCAATCTCGGGATCGGCCAGAACCTTGGCCAAATCGGAACATACCGAAATTTGTTCACCCGGCGATAGCGCGGCTTCGGCGCGCCGGGTGTTCAGGTCGCACAATACCTTGACTTCAAACTTGGCGGCGGCTTGGCGATAACCTTCCAAATGATGGGCGCCGATGCCGACGCCGATTATCGCAACTTTGCGGCGCATCGTAAATCCTTTATTTATCTTCAGCCATCCGCTGAGCCCGAAGCGCCAGCTCCATAGCCAAGAAAGTGTGTCGCTGCGACACCGCGGTCTCGGTCCGTTCGCGCACGTCGCTAATCAACCGCGGGAAATAGGGCAGACCGACGTCGGTGCAGTCGATGTGTTCGACTTTGTCCCGGTTCGAGTAATAAAGGTGATTGCCAAAAGTGGAATGTGCGATATCAATGTATTTGCGCAGTTCGATATAACCTTTGTCGCCGAGAATGAATAGCCGGCCGTCGCCCCATACCGGCAGCGCGTCGGGGGTACGCTAATCAACCGCGGGAAATAGGGCAGACCGACGTCGGTGCAGTCGATGTGTTCGACTTTGTCCCGGTTCGAGTAA
>JAZHEJ010000036.1:0-3589 GCA_036679665.1 Candidatus Tethybacter castellensis
GCATTGAAGGGCTGTTTTTTGCAGGGCAGATCAACGGTACGACCGGCTATGAAGAGGCGGCCGCGCAAGGACTGCTGCTACCTTACCGCGACCACGCCGCAAAGCCATGCGATAGTACGCGACAGCTTACATCTGTCGCCGGTAAATTCAGGTGCGATAACCGGTACCGGCCCGCGCTATTGCCCATCGATCGAAGACAAGGTTGTGCGTTTTGCCGATCGCGATTCACATCGGATTTTTTTAGAACCCGAAGGACTGGACACCCACGAAATCTACCCCAACGGTATTTCCACGGCCTTGCCGTTTGAAGCACAAGTTGATCTGGTACATTCGATTCCAGGCTTGCAAAACGCCCGCCTGACCAGGGCTGGTTATGCGGTCGAATACGATTACTATGATCCTCGCTCGCTTACCCCGGATCTTGCGGTATCAGGCATTGAAGGGCTGTTTTTTGCAGGGCAGATCAACGGTACGACCGGCTATGAAGAGGCGGCCGCGCAAGGACTGCTGGCCGGGGCCAACGCGGCCTTACAAGCTTTGGGACGCGAACCTTGGTGGCCGACCAGGGAACAGTCTTACCTTGGGGTCATGGTTGACGACCTTACCACCGCGGGAGTGCTTGAGCCTTATCGCATGTTTACCAGCCGCGCCGAATTTCGCCTGCGTTTGCGGGAGGACAACGCCGATCTGCGCCTTACTCAAATCGGCCGCGAACTAGGACTGGTCGGATCAAAACGCTGGCAAAGTTTTTGCGCCCATCGCGAGTTGATCGATAAAGAAATGTCCCGTCTTGATGAACTGCGCGTGAATGAGCAAGGGCGGACATCCGGTCTCAACAGCGCTAGGCAGAGCGCGTCTAGCTGGTTGCGCCGTCCGGAAGCAAAATACACGGCGTTACCTGATCAGGCCTTACGCGATCGCCGCGCAATCGCCGAAATCGAAGCGCGTTGTAAGTATGCCGGGCTTATTTCCCGCCAAACCAGCGAAGTGCTCCGCCAACAAGCTTTAACTGATTTGCGCTTGCCGGATGATATGTGCTTGAATGAAATCTACGGACTTTCCAACGAAGCCAAAGAAAAGCTGCTTACCCACAAGCCTGCCACGCTAGGCCAGGCATCGCGGATCAGTGGCATAACTCCGGCAGCAATCGCCCTATTGCATATGTATCTTGCCAAAACGCGACGTGCCTAGTAAGCGGATTTCTAAATTTGTCATATCTGGTCAGCGCCGTGAACCAACCGGCAATCCGGTTTGCGCATGACATGCATGGCGGTAACCAACCGTAAAGGCGGCACCGGCAAAACAACCACCGCGGTAAACTTGAGTGCCTGTTTGGCTGAGCTGGGCAACAAAGTGCTGTTGATCGATTTGGATCCGCAAGGCAATGCGACCATTTCATGCGGGATACCGATGTCTGATGAAGATGGCGGCTCGATCGCTTTGCTGACCACCGACAAAACAACGCGGGAACTAAGTTGCGTCGGTCCGGTCGCGAATTTGACCGTTGTGCCGTCAGGGTCCGCATTGGCCGCCGCAGAAATGGAGCTAAACCGGAAAAAAGATTGGGAACGCATCTTGCGAACCAAGCTAAAGGCGGTCACCGACGACTATATTTTGATCGATACCCCGCCCGCCATGGGCCCGTTGACGCTAAATGCGCTCGTAGCCGCGGACGGCGTAATTGTGCCTTTGCAATGCGACTATTTGTCATTGGAAGGTCTGCGCGAATTTGCCAGCAACCTGAATCGGGTGCGCGCCAACCTTAATCCCAACTTGAGTCTGATCGGTTTGATAAAAACCATTTACGATGAACGACCGTTGCTTACTCGACATGTCGCGGCGGAACTTGATCGCTATTTCGGCGCCAAGGTCTTCTCCACCGCCGTACCGCGCAACGTAAGATTGGCCGAAGCTCCCAGCTACGGTCTGCCGATCACCTTGCACGCTTCATCAAGCACCGGTGCCGGAGCGTATCGGCAGCTGGCCCGCGAGTTGCAGGAGCGGTTAAATTGACCAAGGCGACGCGCGGCCTGGGCAAAGGTATCGGCGAGTTGTTCGGCGCCGGATCAAATCTGCCGCAGGAAGTACCGTTTGAACAACTGACCGCCAGTCCTTGGCAACCGCGCCAGCAGTTTGACAAAGCGGCGCTGGCCGAACTTGCCAAAACCATCACCGTGCGTGGAATATTGCAGCCGATTTTGGTGCGTGGGACAGGAGATGGTAAATACGAAATCATTACCGGCGAGCGGCGCTGGCGGGCCGCCAAGCTTGCCGGCTTGCGCACCGTGCCCATTATCGTGCGCGAATTTAGCGACCGCGACGTGATGTTGGCCGCTTTGGTCGAAAACCTGCAACGCGAAGATCTGCACGCGCTAGAACAAGCTCGCGCCGCGCGGCGTGTCATCGACGAGCTGGGACTTTCGCTTAGCGCCGTGGCAGAAGCGCTGGGCATATCGCGGCCCGGCCTGTCCAACCTGTTACGCCTGCTTGAGCTGGACCCGCGTACCAAGCAAATGCTTGCCGCCAATGAAATTTCCGCCGGCCACGCCCGCGCACTTGCGGCACTGGCCGGCGAACAACGCAACACGGTGGCGAGACAGATCTGTAACCAAGGCCTCAATGTTCGGCAAACCGAACAGCTCGTAAAGCGTGTCAAGGCCAAGCGCAAGCCGCAAGCTATGCCCAAAACGGATCCGGACAGCGTCTTGCTTGCCGACAAGCTGTCCATGAAGCTTGGGATGAGAGTTCAGATCAAGCCGACTAGCAATACCGACGGCAAGATGATAATCAATTACCACAGCCTGGACAGCCTGGACAAATTGATCCGGCTGTTGCGTAAATGACCGCGATGTTTCATGCGAATGCGCCAAGCCACGGTGCTGGTGGGTCTGGATGGACTCGAACCATCGACCTCTCGCTTATCAAGCGAGTGCTCTAACCAGCTGAGCTACAGACCCGCCGTTGTCGTGGCACGAGATTATATTGCAGTTATAAGTTAACCGATGGAAAAAGCCGTCGTAAGCCCAGATATTTCCTTCGTGGTCCCCACGTACCGCGAAGTGGAAAATTTGGCGCCGCTGGTTGAACACATTAAAGCCGGGATGGCCGCCTGCAAGCTCAGCTGGGAGTTGATCATTGCCAATGACGAATCCGGCGACGCCACCGCGGCAACGTGTGCCACACTTCAAACGCAAGTTCCACTCAAACTGCTTAACCGAACTCGCGACCGCGGGCTGGCTTTGGCCGTGATTGATGGAGTTGCGCTGGCAAGCGGAGAATTTATCGTCGTGATGGACGCCGACCAATCACATCCGGCGACGCTGGCACCGACCATGGTCGAAATGTTGCGCGCCGGCAAGGCCGAGTTGGTGATCGGATCACGTCTGGTCGCCGAAGGCAGCGTCGACAGCAAATGGCCGCTGTTACGCAAGCTTGGTACTTTTTGCGCCACGGCGCTCGCTAGACCCTTGGCCCCGGTACGCGACCCGATGTCGGGCTACTTCGCGATACGGCGCGACCGCGGGCTGGCTTTGGCCGTGATTGATGGAGTTGCGCTGGCAAGCGGAGAATTTATCGTCGTGATGGACGC
>JAZHEJ010000037.1:0-3424 GCA_036679665.1 Candidatus Tethybacter castellensis
TCGATGCGTGAACATACAACCGCGCGCCGGCGGTGCAGCTTTGCCCGTTATTGCCGAAATTGGCCCAGAACGCGCCGCCGCAAAGCACATCGGCGCCGTCGCCGCGACTATGATCGACATAACTTAGCACCTTGTCCATTTGCGTTTTATTAATTACCGGGCCCAAATCATGCCCCGGTTCTTCCATTCCCGGGCCGACGCTAAGGCCGTCGGCGATCGCCACCAGACCTTCTAGTACCTGATCATGGATCGATGCGTGAACATACAACCGCGCGCCGGCGGTGCAGCTTTGCCCGTTATTGCCGAAATTGGCCCAGAACGCGCCGGCGATCGCCTGAGACAAATCGGCGTCGGCAAACATTATGTTGGCGGCGTTGCCCCCTAGTTCCAGCGACAGTTTTTTTAGATTGCCGGCCGAGGCGGTTATGATTCGGCGGCCGGTTGCGGTGCTGCCGGTAATGCCCACTTTGGCGACCCCGGCATGGGCCGCCAGCGCCTCACCCGCGTCCTGGCCGCGGCCGGGCACCACGTTTAGCACTCCGGCCGGCATGCCGGCTTCGAGCGCCAGATCGGCCAAATACAACACCGACAGCGGCGTTTCCCGGGACGGCTTGAGCACCACCGTGTTGCCGGCCGCCAAAGCCGGCGCCAACTTCCAGGCCGCCATCAACAGCGGATAGTTCCATGGTGTGATAAGCCCGCACACCCCTAGCGGTTCGACGAGAGTGTAGTTGAGCCGATCAGGTATGTTTACCGGGATCGTCGCGCCTTCGATCTTGTCGGGCCAGCCGGCGAAATAGCGAAAATGACGCGCCGACCACAACGCGTCAACGTCGCGCGCCACCGTGAAAGGTTTGCCGTTATCAAGCGCGTCGAGCTGGCCGAAAATTTCGGCTTGTTGTTCAATCAAATCGGCGAGTTTCCAAATTATCCGGCCGCGGTCGTCAGGACCCATCTTAGTCCACGGCCCGTCGGCAAAAGCGCGGGCTGCGGTTGCGACCGCAAGATCGATTTCAGCGGCGCCGGCGCACGCTACCTGGGCAAGCGGCGTGCCCGTTGACGGATTTAACACTTCAATCGAGCTTGGGGTATCAACTTTTTTAGCGCCGATGCGCAGTCCTTGCGGCTTGGCTAAAAAGGCTTCAACCTTGCGATGAAACGCTACCGTATTCATGATTTGGCTTTGGCCTCTTCCGCATCGCGCAGCGCGCGGCGATTGATCTTCGCCGACGATGTCATCGCAAACGCCTCGACAAACTCGATTTCGCGCGGCGCCTTGTACGGCGCGAGGCGATCGCGCACCAAAGCGATCAGGGTTTCTTTTAGCTGCACGGATTGTTCGGTGCCGGCGCTTACCTTGATGAACGCTTTGACGATAGAGCCGCGTTGCGGGTCCGGTTTACCGATCACCGCCGCTTCAGCGACCGCCGGATGACTGAGCAGGCACTCTTCGACTTCGGCCGGACCGATTCGAAAACCCGACGACTTGATCAAATCGTCCAACCGTCCTTTGTACCAGTAATAACCGTCCGCGTCGCGCACCGCCAGGTCGTTGGTGCGCAGATAGGAACCAAGACGCATTTGAGCTTCCTTATCCGGATTGTTCAGGTATCCTAAAAATCGCGTCGGCGAGGACGCGGTGGTTACGATCTCACCGGGCGTGTCGTCGGAAACTTCTACGCCTAAGGAATCGACCAGTCGCACGTCGTGGCCCGGATAGGCGCGCCCCATCGAACCGGCGCGACGCGGAAACAGCGCCGCGCAATTGCCGATTAAATGATTGACTTCGGTCATGCCGTAAAACTCGTTGCACACCACTTTGAGCCGGTTTTCCGCCCATGTCAGAGTCTCTGCGGCCAGCGCCTCGCCGCCGGTGCAGATTACGCGCAAGGCAAGATCGTAGTCATCGCGCGGATGAGCGGTCTGCGCCAGGCGCTTGATCGCGGTGGGGGCCAAAAAGGTATGGGTAACCTTGTGTCTTTCCATAAAGCGATAAGCCCACCGCGCGTCAAAGCGGTCCAGCGAAGTTGCGATCGGGCGACCGGCCATCCACGCCGGAAACAGCATATCAAGCAGTCCGCCCACCCACGCCCAGTCCGCGGGCGACCAAAAAACCGCGTCGTCATCGTCCATGGATAAATTAAAAAACAGCGCGATCGACGGCGTGTAAGCGGCCAATACGCGATGGCCGTGCACGATCCCCTTGGGTTGTCCGGTCGAGCCGGAGGTATACATCAGCAACGCCGGATCGTCAGCGCCGGTATATTCAGCGTCAAAGCCGGTTGGATCGGCGGCGAAAGCTTCCTCCAAGCTCAACTCGTCCGGTCCGCAATCGCGCATCAGCACATGTTCAAGATGACCAAACAAGCCGGCTCGTTCCGGCCTCAGCGCATCCCATGCGTCAGCGGTGGTCAACAACACTTTTAATTTGCAATCGGATAACGCGTGCGCAAGCGAATCAGGTCCGTAAAGCTGAGAAAGCGTAACCGCGGTACCGCCGATTTTGCAGATTGCCATATGGGCGATTGCGGTATCCGGATGCGCCCCGGTATGCAGACCGATCAGATCGCCTTTTTTATATCCCAAATTACGCAAAGCCGCAGCCAAGGCGGTTGCCGCCTTATCGACTTCAGCAAAACTTTGCGTCGTAACCGTACCATCGGGCGCGGCAAATATCAGCGCGGGACGATCGCGACTTTGCGGGCCAAGGTGTTTGCCCACGGTCATATGATAGATGTTGACATCGGCCGGCCACTTGATCTGCAGGCAATGATCTTGTTCCACCAGATTAAGCGCCGCGCGCGATTTTTCGGAAATGAGCGAACGGTAGTCTTTTATCATCGCGCAGTTTCGAGCGGGCCTAGCATTATGCGCGGCAGGTTGCAGTCGGGCCGCACCAGCCGGCCGCGGTTTTGGTCGGCGGCAACATCGTTGAGGGCGACCACGGTAAAAGTCTGCGCCCCGTCAAAATTCGCCAACGCAAACTCGCCGTCTTGGCCGGAAGTTCGATATTCGATCGTAGCGGTACCGGCCAGCTTTTGCCACTTACCGACACTACTGCCGCAGGTGCAAACTCGTTCCGGCGCGAAGCTCACCTTCGCGCAAGTTGCGCAACGCCGCGCCAACGCGCAACCTTCGCGCAACGCCTCGACCCATTTGGTCAACCAGCCGCAACCTAATTCGTAATCAATGTTCAGCCGATGCTTGATCATGCGGCATCACCTTGCCCAAGCAATGTAACCGCGGCGGTCGTACAAATCCCGCCATGGGTGTCAGCCAACGCATAAGCCGGCGGCGCGGACGGCTGCAAAGACGAATGGTGCCGCCCTTCCAAAAATAACGCGCAGCCTTCGCGCAACGCCTCGACCCATTTGGTCAACCAGCCGCAACCTAATTCGTAATCAATGTTCAGCCGATGCTTGAT
>JAZHEJ010000004.1:0-911 GCA_036679665.1 Candidatus Tethybacter castellensis
AAATATTATCCAATCCGGTGCCGTGCCCAAAACCGCGGAAGGCTGGTCGGGCACACCCATTGGTAAATTTATCATTCTTTACGAATGGCAGGTATGCCGGCAACATGATCGGCGTGGTCGTGGGTGATAATGATCGCGCGCAAACGCAACGACTCGGCGCGCAAATAATCAATAATCGGGCGGGCGTCGCCCGGATCAATTATGAAGGCGTCGGTTCCGTGCTTTACAAGCCAAATATAATTGTCTTGCAATGCAGCGACGGGCATGAGTTTAAGTTGAGTTGCCATGTCAAAAGCGCTATTAAATATTATCCAATCCGGTGCCGTGCCCAAAACCGCGGAAGGCTGGTCGGGCACACCCATTGGTAAATTTATCATTCGTAGCGAACAAAATCTTCTCGACGACATGCTCGAGGATATATTTGGTTATTTTTCTTTGCAAATCGGCCACCCGCACCGCGATTTATTGGAAAATTCGCCGATTTCCGGCAAGTTTCGCGTCGGCCGGGCGCAAGTCTGCGATATCATTGCCGACTATCATCAACTCCCGTTCGCGAGCGCGGAGGTGGATCTGGTGGTGATTTGTCATGCCCTGGAATTTTGTTTGTATCCCGAGATTGTCATCCGCGAATCATTTCGCGTATTGCGCCCGGAAGGACATCTGGTGGTGATCGGTTTTAATGCGGCAGGACCATATGGTTTACGTCAATACTTTAATTTAAGCGACAAATATCCTTTTAGCGGCAATTTTGTGTCGGTGCGCAGATTGCGCGACTGGTTTGCCGTGCTGGGTATGACGGTGGGACAAGGATGTTATCTTGGCTATACGCCGTTATGGCAAACCAAACTGGACGGTTGGTGGCAAAGCGTGTTTGAACACGCCGGGGATCGTTGGTGGCCGACTTGGGGCGC
>JAZHEJ010000004.1:921-24215 GCA_036679665.1 Candidatus Tethybacter castellensis
GTTGCTTATCGCTTCCACATTGATAATAACGGCAATGACATATATGATTTAGGGGAATATGTGATATGCGTAGCACCCGCGAAGAATTGCGCAGACCGCTGCAAATCGTTGATCGCGTGGCGCGTTGATGGCTTTGGAGCCGTTGTTGGCGATGAATATTTATACTGATGGAGCCTGCAAAAATAATCCCGGGCCCGGCGGCTGGGCATGGGTGCGGATGGAGCAAGGACAAGAGCTTGAATTTAGTTGTGGCAACGAAGCGAATACCACCAATAACCGCATGGAACTTGTCGCCATGATTAAAGCGTTGGAGCGATTTGCGGATAGCCGCCAGAGCTTGCGCCTGTTTACCGACTCGATTTATGTTCAAAAAGGTCTGCAGGTATGGCTGGCTAATTGGAAGCGGCGCAATTGGCGCACCGCCGGCAACAAGCCGGTCAAAAATTTAGAATTGTGGCAGCGTTTGGATGAACTTTACGATCACGCCGCAATGCAGGTGATCTGGGTTAAAGGCCACGCTGAAAACCCTGGTAATGAACGAGCGGATTATTACGCGCAACAGCAAGCGCAACTTGATTGATTTGCGCTAGGGCCGTGAAACAGATTTTTCTTGACACGGAAACCACCGGCTTGGACTCGGCCAAAGACCGCATCATCGAAATCGGTGCGGTGGCTTTCCAAGATCGCAACGAGGTGAAAGGTGAAGCGGCAAATTGGCATCATTATATTGACCCGGAACGATCAGTGTCAGCAGAGGCGGTGAAGATTCACGGAATCAAAGACGCGATGCTTAAGGGTAAACCGAAATTTTCTCAAGTTGCCGACGAGTTGTTGAATTTCATCCGCGGACATGAAGTCGTGATGCACAATGCTGAGTTTGATGTCGGGTTTTTAGACCGCCATCTGGCAGATTGCGACCGCGGGCCGCTAATAAAACACGTCGCGAAAATTACCGATTCTTTGCAGCTGGCGCGCAAGCTTTATCCGCACTCGCGCCACTCCCTGGATGCGTTGGCGCATCGTTTTGGGCTGGATTTGGCAAAATTGCGTCATACCCACGGCGCCCTGATCGACGCCAAATTGCTTGCCACGGTTTATTTTTTGATGACCAGCGGTCAGACCACCTTGTCCTTGCAAACACCCATTGCCACTGATTATGCGGCGGGTAAATCAAAGACCGTATTTAAGTTGCATCGGCTTAGTGAAGACACCGCTGCCCGTAAACGTCATGACGAATATTTGCGCGTCATGCATGAAACCACGGAAGTCAAGCCGCTTGCCATGGACGATAAGCAAACGAAGTGAAACTGCACCTGCTAGGAGTATGCGGCACGTTTATGGGCGGGGTGGCGCAAATAGCTAAGCAAATGGGGCATCAGGTATCCGGGTGTGACAGTGCGTTTTACCAGCCGATGGCGGGCCAACTTGAAAAAGCCGGCATCGAGTGTACCGAAGGTTGCGATGAGCGGGTACTTGCCAGTTGCGCTGATTTGTATTTAATCGGCAACGTCGTGCGGCGCGGCAATCTTGCTTTCGAAGCTATCTTGGCCGAGCAACGGCCGTTTGTTTCGGCTCCGCAATGGATTGCGGAAAATTGCCTGGCCCGACATCGTAAAGTGATAGCGGTGGCCGGCACCCACGGCAAGACCACCGTGGCTGCGATGGTCGCGCACATCTTAGCCAAACTGGGATTCGATTTATCCTATTTGATCGGCGGGGTACCGGGCAATTTTGCGGTTAGCGCGAAGATGGGCAATTCGGAAGTCATGGTGATTGAAGCGGACGAGTATGACACGGCGCTGTTTGACAAGCGGCCGAAGTTCATGCACTATTGGGCGGATGTGATAGTAATGAACAACATCGAGTTTGATCATGCGGATATTTATCCGGATCTCGATGCGATAGTGCGGCAATTTACCTTATTGCCGCGCATGCTCAAATCTAACGGCGTGCTTATCGCCAACTGGGCTGACGACCGGGTGCGCGCGATCACCGCGCAGCCAGAATGGTACGAATGCGAAAAAATTAACAATCCGAATGGCTGGCACTGGACCCGACAGATGGCCGGGCTCCAATACAAAAAACGACAGTTAGGCAGTGTCGGGTCGTTGCCCACCGGCGCCCACAACCATAGTAACGCGTTGGCGGCGCTGGCGGCGTGTTGCGCCATCAAAGCAGATCCGCAAGCGGTACTGGACGCGCTGGAAGACTTTATTTTGCCCGCGCGGCGCATGCAAGTTGTCTACGATCAGCACGACGTCACGTTGATTGACGATTTCGCTCATCATCCAACCGCGATAACAGCAGTTCTCAAAGCGATCAAAAACAACTATAAATCGCGCCGCATCGTCGCGATGTTCGAACCGTGTTCGAACACCATGCGTGCAGGCCACTGGCGTGATGCGCTGGCCGCTAGTTTCGCTGATGCCGACTTGGTGTACGTGCTGAAGCAGAATATCGAATGGGATGTGGCAAGCAGTCTGACATCGTTGAACAAATCCGCATCGGTATACGCTGATATTCGGCAGTTGCAAGCTAAGGTGCTTGACGGGTTGCTTACCGGGGACGTTATGGTCATGCTTTCCAACGGTAATTTTGCCGGACTGCGCCAAAATCTGCCGCTAGAGTTAAGCATGCGCGGCGCATCGTGATACCGATTGCAGATTGTGGCAATATGAAATGCCGGTAACCCCTAGCCGCTACTGCGGTAAGGTACTTGCCGCGTTGGCTTTGGGCTGTGTAAGCCTGACAGCGCATGCCGTATGCTATGACCGCGACTTGTATGGAAAATGGGCCGACTCGAACGACGACTGCCAGAATACGCGTGCCGAGTTGCTGATCGCGACCAGTAAGATGCCGGTGCAATTTCGCGACCGGCGTGAATGCTATGTGGGTTTCGGGCAATGGTATGACCAATACAACGCCACGGTTCACACCGACGCGCGGGATGTGGAAATCGATCATCTGGTGGCGTTGGCTGAAGCTCACGAATCAGGAGCTTATCTATGGAATAGGGCTAAGCGGCGGACATTTGCCAACGACCTGGAAAATTTGCGCGTAACCGCAAGCCAAACCAATTTTGCAAAAGGCAAGCTAGATGCCGGGGAATGGTTGCCCGACCATGGCCGCGACGCCTATATGCAAACCTGGATTGCGATCAAGCGTAAATATGGACTGAGCATCGACAAGCGTGAGGCGAAGCAGTTGCGCAAACACGGCAAAAGCGCTGGCGGATTGAAAATCGCCGCGGAGTATCGATGCCGCTAAATTGCCGCGGTGATTGTCTTAGAATAAATCGCAACCAGATGTTTGATCGCCTGAGTACAATTCCGTGTGCGCCGGTGATGGGCGGTGGGATTTTTACAACCAGCTTGTTGGCAAAAACTAATTGCCAACCACCGCCGGAGTTTTCGTTGCATAAGTCTTGGCACATTGATTATTGGTGCCAAACCGACCAAAGATGAGTTCATTATTGGCATTTAGCATCATCTTTATCGTCGGTTACTACGTGCTGCTAGATGAAGACCCCTACAGCTGGTGGGTGACCAAATTACAAGACTGGGTTAACTGGATCGGCGGACATATCAGTTTCAGCGCGCTACCTGCTTGGTGCATTGCAGTCGGGTTCCCCGCAGTTATTGCCTTGATGTTGGATATTTTGCTGCACAACCTTTATCTGGATTTTTTTCTCAATCTCACCGTGCTGTTTTTGTGTACCGGCATGACTTCTTTCATGCGCTATCACCACCAGATAATCAATGCGGTGTACGCCAACGATTCTACGCAGGCGGCCAAGATTGCGAACCAATGGAATTTGCGTCGTCAGCAGGTTGAAGACAGCCCCGATCATTTTGTACCGCGCCTGCTAGGCCTGTGTGCGCTACGCTTGCATGAAGATGTGTTGGCGGTGCTGGTTTGGTATGCGTTGCTCGGGCCGGCCGGGGCGGTGTTGGCCACCGCGAATTATGTCTATGCGCATAGTGAGCCGGCAGAGCCGTTGGAGTTCAACTTGGTGGATATGGTTGCCGCAGCAGTTAGCATCATAGTCGTCAGTATCAGCGGTAACATGGGGCCTGCGCTTGGACAGTTGTCCGGGCTGCGCCCGGATAAAGCCGCACTGGCCGCCGGCGATATTGATCCTCAACGAATTAGTCTGGAAGATGTGCCGAAATTCGGCAAATTGCTCATGCGGGCGTTTGTGATAGGTTCAATCGGAACCGCGGTCTTACTGTTGCTGTTTATCTGAATCGGTCGCAAACAGCTGCTGAGCGGTATCGGCGCGCTCAACGGTCCCTACGTCTAGCCATTTATCGTGATAGTACTGTCCGCTTAGCTGGCCTGATTTCATCGCTTTGTTCCATAGCGGACGCATCGGATAATTTGTGCCCGCCGGCACTTCGCTGAAAAATTCCGGGGCATACATGGCGATACCAAGATAAGTAAGGCCGACGTTGTCGCCTAAAGGACGGATCAGACCGTTGTGAAGCTGAAAATCTCCGTTCGGTCTGAATGAAGGATTTGTGCCTAGGATCAGATGCCCTAATCTGTGGTGGAAATTAGCGGCCAACGCAACGAGAATTTTGAAGTCAAAATCACAGCAGATATCGGCGTTGGCCACGATAAACGGGGTATCGCCAAGTAAAGGTAGCGCGTTGCGGATGCCACCGGCGATATCAAGTAAGTTGTTTTCCTGCGAGTAGCTGATCTGCAGGCCCCAATGTGAGCCAGTGCCGATTTTGGCGCGAATTTGCTCGCCCAGGTGATGTAGATTTATAACGCAGCGGCGAATTCCCGCCGCCCGCAAATTGAGCAGTAGTCGCTCAATCAGCGGTTGGCCGTTTACCTCTACCAGCGGTTTGGGCTTCTGTTCGCCCAGTTTACCCAAGCGCTGGCCTTTACCGGCGGCCAATACCATCGCAGGTGGCGGATCAATACTCATTGAATACGCTTTTCCACCATTAACGCAAGCGGGCGCAAGTCGCGATAACGCAACGCGATCGCATGGACCATCTGTTCGCACTTGGGCAGGTAGGCCATATTGAACGGCCGACCGTCTTGTTTATCTAGGCGCACGAACAGACCCAGGATTTTGACTAGTCGTTGCAATGAAGTCAACTCAAAGCGCAGATAGTGTTCACCGAAGTCAGTTTCGATCGGCAGTCCCGCCGCGCGCGCGTGCTCCCAGTGTCGGACTAGAAAATCCATTTCTTGTTCACTGTCCATACTAGTGTAAAGATCACGCAGCAGCGATGCAATGTCATAAACCAAAGGCCCCACTACCGAATCGTTAAAGTCGATCACCGCCGGGCCGTTGTCGCACACAAATAGATTGCGGCTGTGATAATCACGGTGGGTCAGGAGCTGAGGCTGGTTGACAAAGGTACGGCAAAGCTGACTGCAGATTTTGGCGTAAGCATTGGCCTCGTCGTCGTCTAGCGCCATGCCCCGCAGTTTATCTGCATACCATTCAGGAAATAGGGCTAATTCGCGCTTAAGCAGTCGATTATCGTAGCGGGGTAGATCAGCAAGCGACAATGAGGCTTTCTGATAGCGATTGATGGTTTCCCAAGCGGGCCGATACAGTTCACCGGCCGACTGATCGGCCACGGACATCGCGGTGGCGTAAAGTTCGTCTCCCATGTCCTCAATTAGCGCAAAATTGTTACTGTGGTCAAACTCGAAACAAGTTGGAACCCGGACTTGGGCCGCGGCGTACAGGTTGCGAAACATTTCATAACGCTTAGTCGAATCGGGAGGTACCGCGACCATAGCAATTATCGGTCGGTCAATTCCGGTTATCCGGTAATATTTTTTTGTGCTCGCGCCTCCGGCAATTGGATACAATTGCACCGCAACACCTAACTTGCCCTGCACCCAAGTGCGCAATCTTTTTACTTCAGGCTCTTCAAGACGGGCGGCTTGCATAATCGTTGGCATTGTAGTAGCAAATGCTCAGGTTGCGGCGCAAGAACCACAGTTGATTATCGATGCTGATGAAATCACCGGTCAATCAAGCGATGAATTAGTCGCCAAGCAGGCGCGCCTGTCTTACGGCGACAAGAAACTTAGCGCTGAGGTAATTTACTTTAACCAAGTTAGCGGCGCGGCTCGCGCCGAAAACTCCGTTTTGTTTACCGATGGCGAAAAATACCGCATGTCATCGAACCTGTTGAACTATTTTCCCAGACTTGGAGAGGCGGTGGCTAGCGGTGAAGTACGCGTCACCTCCACAGATGGATACACTTTGTGGGCGGATTTATTGCGCTATGAGCTAGAACGCAAGGCGGTAACCGGCGAAGACGGAATTCGTTTCGTCGACGGTAATAAACTGGAAATGGTTGCGGAAAGTTTCAGTTACCTGCTTGATGAACGCACCGGTGACGCAACTAGCGTGGTGATCAGGCACCGGCAGACCGCGGCGGCGGTCAGCGCCGCCCAGGTGTTTGTAACGCCGGAAGGGTACTCGATGGATGAAGCAATATATACCACCTGCAAAGCGGATGATCCGGGCTGGTTGATTGATGCGGATCATGTCGAGCTGAGCGTCGACGGTGAACTGGTTGCCACCGGCGCTAGCCTTGAGCTTTTCGGCTTACCGGTGTTTTACCTGCCCAAGCTGGTCTACTCGTTGTCTGATGAGCGCCAAAGCGGATTCTTAGCTCCCAAGTTCGAATTGCTCGGTTCCGGCAGATACAGTTTTGAGCTGCCTTATTATCTTAATCTGGCGCCGAATTACGACGCGATAGCCAGTGCGCGCTGGTACTCAGGGCGCGGCGTACTGGGTAAAATTGACGGCCGCTGGCTATTTGCCGATTCGTCAGGTAGCGGCACTTGGGCCACGATTGGCGACAACGACGCCGGCGGCACGCGTGGGTTCGGGTCGTTGACACATCAGGGCCGAATTAACCAATTTACCAATTATGAGCTGGGTCTTGCTGAAGTGTCCGATGAACTGGTCCCGGATGATTTTTTCGAAGGCGACAACACCGCGCAACGGCACTTCGCCAAGCTGGCGCGGTTTGAGCACACAAGGCAGAATTGGACGTTGGAAGGAAAAGTCGAAGCGTTTCAAACCATTCAGCAGGACAAACCCAATATAACCAAGCCGTACGACATTTTGCCCGGTTTGTATTTCGCGGCGCGGCCGACTTTGTTCCAACAAGATTTGAGCATGCGCTTACAAGCTGAGAATTTTCATAGGTACTCGGATGATGACGATAACGGTTTTCGCGTCGCTGGCGATATCCAAAGCGATTACAACATGTTTATTGGTGGTTTGCGCGGCGATCTGTCGGTCGGGGCCGCCGGGTCAACATATGAAGTCAAACAAGCGGATTGGTTTGTTCCTTACTCAACTTTACAACTACGCCAGGCGTATAACGGCGAAGTAAATTTTGGTGGCAAAAATTTCAAATCGCTGTTTGAACCGCGGATTTTTGCCGCCGCGGTGGCAAAACGCGACTTTACCGACACTCCCAACTATGACACTTTACGGGTCGAACAAAGTATTCAGGAACTGTTTAGTGTTAATCCGTTTGCAGGATCCGACCGCTTTGAAGACAGCAATTTTGTTGCCGTCGGGATAGGCAGTCAGCTTTGGGAGGAAGACGCCGCGCAACCATGGCTTGATTTACAAATCGGCCAGCAGTATCGATTTTCTGATTCAAAAGTGCAAGCTACGGTTGAGTCGCCTCCCACCGCAGGTTGGTCAAATACGATTCTTGAAAGCCGATTGCATCCGAACCCATCCAACACGATGTTATTGCGTCTGGTGTGGAATCCGGATCTGGACAGTTTCGAGCAAGCGAGCATTGAAACGCAGTATCGTAGTCGCGACGGGCAAGTTTATTCGTTGGGTTATACCCGCAATGTGGAAAGTGTCGTCCGGCGCGATCGCGGATTGATCAGTTTTGGTATTTTCCGGCCGCTCTGGGAAAATGCCAGTTTTGTCGGAGATTTTCATTATAATTTGCAAACTAGCGTGCTCGACGAGATTAATGCGGGATTGCGAGTGATGGCCGAATGTCGATGTTGGGAGATTGATTTGTTGTTCGAACACCAGGTTTCAGGCGCAACGGATCGCAACTCGTTGCGATTTCAAATCAACCTGCTTGGGCTAGGTGGATTTGGTTCAAACAATTTTGAAAAATTAGTCGATGAAATCGGCGAAGAGTTATAACTATGAACGACAATGCAACTTCAATTTTTGGCAGCACAGGTTGGTGGGATGCCAAAGGTGAACACGCGTTACTTCATGTTATCAATCCGGTGCGCGTTGCATATATTCGCCAGTGCGTGGGCGATATTGAAGGCAAACGCGTTGCCGACATCGGTTGCGGAGGAGGCATTTTGGCTGAGCAGCTAGTGCAAGGCGGCGCACAGGTTACCGCGATTGATCCTCAACCTGAGGTGATTGAGGCCGCGCGCAACCATGCGCAGGATAAATCGTTGCCGATTGATTACCGCGTTTGCGACAGCAATGAACTTGCCGCGCAAGAACCGACCGCATTCGACTTGGTGGTATGCATGGAGATGCTTGAACATGTGTCAAACCCCGCCGCTGAGATCACCGCGATGGCCAAATTGTTGCGGCCGGGCGGAAGCCTCGTTGTCGCAACGATCAACCGCACAGCCATCGCTTACGCGCAGATTATTGTGGTGTTGGAACGCTGGCTGGAGGCGATGCCGCGCAACGCGCACAATTACGAGCAATTTCGCACACCGACCGAAGTCAGCTCTTGGTGCGCAAGCGCCCGGTTACGAGTGGCGGATGTATGCGGTGCGAATTGGAGTTTCTTCGGCAAGACTTTTTTGCTGTCGCGCACCACAATGCCGGTCAACTATTTTTTGCATGCCGTTGCGGAGGACGAATGATGGTTGCCGTTAGTATCAAGGCGGTAATTTTCGACTTTGACGGTACGCTGATCGACTCGGCTCCGGATTTGGTGGCCGCATTGAACACGTTGCGTGCCGAACGCAAACTGCCACCGATTGAAGCGGATTCGATAATCAAGCTGGTCGCCAACGGCTCCCGGGCGATGATGCGCGAGTTTTTGATCGAAGAAGGCGATGACATGGAAAAACTGAGGACGCAGTTCTTGGCCGCCTACGACGACACCGGCCATCGACGCACAAAGTTTTTTGCCGGAATAGAGTTGATGTTGCGCGAGCTTGCGCGCCACGAAATCCGCTGGGCCATCGTCACCAATAAGCCGAAGGCTCAGACAGTCGATTTGATTGCTGCGCTGAATTTGGACGGCAAGGTGGAACAAGTGATATGCGGCGACACATTGCCGCGCGCCAAACCTCACCCGGACGGGCTGTTGAAGGTGTGCGAGCAATTTGAGCTGCGGCCGAAGCAGTGCCTCTATGTGGGTGACAATCGGATTGATTGTCAGGCCGCGGAAAATTGCGCAATGCCGTTTGCGGCTGCAGGGTGGGGGTACTGGAACGAGCGTGACACATCAACCACAGTATTGAACGAGCCCAACGAAATACTGCCGATGTTGGGTATTATTAGCTAGTCGCGTTTGGGGTTGTGCCAAAGGCAGCTTGCCAAGCAACAATAAGGTGATAACTAAAACGATAGTAATTTATCCAATGTGAAATCGCAGGCGGACTTTGAGGCGCGATGCGTTTAATGAACATCAAACTATAACGGCAATATATAATAGTCGCCTATGGCAAATTCCGCACAAGCTACCAAACGCGCCGGCCAAGACGTTAAACGGCGTGCCCGTAATCTGGTGCACCGGACGCGGTTTAGAACTTTTCAGAAAAAAGTGCTCGCATCGATAGCGCGCAATGATCCGGTCTTGTCAAAACAGGCATTCGTCGAGTTTGCCGCGGTCGCAGACCAGGTTACTAGTAAAGGAATCATACATCGCAACAAGACAGCGCGGTTAAAAAGCAAATTAAATAAAGCGGTTGAAGCTTTAGTTCGCTCTTCAGCAAGCTAGCTGTTAGCTTACTTGACGGCCGTTGATTTGACGGTCAGTAGAAAGTTCGCCGCGGGCGTTCTACGATACGCAGGTGCTCATGATTCCACAGTTGCGGATCCAACCTTTCCATCGAAAGTGAATTGGCCTGGGCAAAAGAATCTAAAAAGCGATACAGTTGCGGTTCCAATTTCTTGAGATCGCTGTTGACGATGATACCTTTGATACCTTCGCGTTCAATCAAACAGACACTTTCGGCAATCAGTTTTTTGTTTTGTTCGGATTCGTTAGCGTAGGTGGCTACCGCGCCGTAAAGGCGCTCGGCCCAGTCGCTGGGGCGGAACTTTCTGCCCGTTTCGGTTATTCCTTTGATAAATATGTATTTTGACGCGTCATGTTCAGGAAGACCGTCAGTTGTTAGTTGCGATGTGTTCACCATTACAATAATAGCTTAACTAAGGATGAGAAACAAGGTTTTCAAAGATGTCCGGCCCTAGGCATTTGCTACAGCTTGCGGATTTATCGGACAATGAATTTCGCAAGATCATAGCTAGAGGGCTGGAATTCAAGCAAAAACACCGGGTACAGCAGGATAAACCCACTCTTGCCGGGAAAGTGCTAGGTTTGCTTTTATTACAACCATCCACTCGCACCAGGGTGTCTTTTGAAGTTGCGATGGTGCATCTAGGCGGTGCTTGCGTCAATCTTGACGCCCGCCAGTCGCAGTTGTCGCGAGGCGAGACGCTTGCTGATACCGCAAGGGTTTTGTCGTCAATGTGCGACGCGGTGGCGATGCGTAATCACGACCATGATCAGTTGGTGGAGTTTGCCGCCGCATCAAGCGCGCCGGTCATTAACGCGCTGTCTTGTTTGGAACATCCATGTCAAGTCCTTGCTGATGTCATGACGTTTGAAGAACTGCGCGGCCCGATTGCGGGACGGAAAATCGCATGGGTGGGTGATTGCAACAATGTGTGTCATTCGTGGATGCACGCAGCGCAAATGTGTGGATTTGAGTTTCGTATCGCCGCTCCTGCCGGCTACGATAAGATTGCCGCGGCTCATCGCCAGATCACTACGGTGAAGCTTGGCAGCAATCCTGATCAAGCGGTGGACCAAGCGGACTGCGTGATTACAGACGTATGGTACGGCGTCGGCGATGGTGATGACTGCAAGCAACAACGGCGGCGGGATTTTGCCGATTATCGGGTGGATGCCAAATTACTCGCCCAAGCGGCGCCAAACGCGCTGTTTATGCACTGTCTTCCCGCCCATCGTGGTGAAGAAGTGCTTGATGAGGTCATCGACGGTCCACACAGCGCGGTCTGGGTTGAGGCGGCCAATCGAGTTTACGCGCAAAAAGCGTTGCTAGAGTTGATGCTCGGATAATTTCATGGTATCCAAGCCACGCAAAATAGTGTTAGCCTACTCAGGCGGTCTGGATACCTCAGTGATATTACTGTGGTTGAAGGAAAATTACGCCTGCGAAGTAGTTGCTTATCTAGCTGATCTGGGTCAAGACGAGAATCTTGACGCGGCTGCTAGGCGGGCTAAAGATCTGGGAGCTACCGAAGTGGTCGTTGAGGATCTGCAAGCCACCTTTGTCGAAGATTATGTGTGGCCGATGCTCCGGGCCAATGCGATGTATGAAAGCAGTTATTTACTGGGTACCAGTATCGCAAGGCCACTGATAGCGACACGTCAGGTTGCCGCCGCCGCCAAGTACGAAGCGGATGCGCTTGCGCATGGCGCGACCGGCAAAGGTAACGACCAAATCAGGTTTGAGTTGTGTTATTTGGCTCTGGCTCCGGATATACAGGTGATCGCCCCGTGGCGAAAATGGGATTTGAATTCGCGCAGCAAACTGCTTGATTACGCCGAGCGCCATGGCGTTGATGTTGCCGACAAGCGCGCCGGCAACCAAGCGCCGTACAGCATGGATGCAAATTTGCTCCATATTTCTTACGAAGGCGGCGAACTGGAAGATATCGCGGCTAGTCCTTCTCCTGACATGTGGATTCGCACCGTCGCGCCCCAACAGGCTCCTGATGATGCGCAACATGTCCAGATTGAGTTTGAAGCCGGTGATCCGGTGGCCGTCGATAATAAACGGCTCAAAGGAGCGGATTTGCTCAGACACCTCAACCAGATTGCCGGACGACACGGTATCGGTCGCGCGGATTTGGTCGAGAGTCGTTTTGTAGGCATGAAATCACGGGGATGTTACGAAACTCCGGGAGCTACGCTATTGATGCAGGCCCGTCGTGCCCTTGAGGCCATAACTTTAGATCGCGAGGTTATCAGGTTGCGCGATGATCTGATGCCGCGTTACGCTACGTTGGTGTACAACGGTTTGTGGTTTAGCCCTGAACGCGAGTTGCTGCAAAATATGTTCGATAGATCACAGGCTTGCGTCACCGGTACGGTAAATTGCCAGCTGTACAAGGGTACCGTCACCATCACTAGTCGCGCGTCGAAGTTCAGCTTGGTTGATCAGCGTATCGCTTCTTTCGAAGACGATGCGGGAGTCTACAATCAGGCGGATGCCGAGGGGTTCATCAAGCTTAATGCCCTGCGTTTGCAAACTTTGGCGCGTCGTGCCAAAAAAATAGGAAAAATATAAGGTTGCAAGAAGAAGTTTTGTCTTTGCTCAAGCAACTGGTTGCTTGCGAGTCAATTACCCCGCGGTCAGCTGGCGCATTGGAGCTCAGCGGTGAATATTTGCAAAAAAGCGGATTTGATATCGAGATGATGCCTTGCGAGGCGGTGAGCAATTTGTGGGCGTGGCACGGCGAAGGCGAACCGGTATTCGTGTTTTGCGGCCATGTGGATGTGGTTCCGCCGGGCGACAAGTCTGCTTGGAGCCACGATCCGTTCGTCCCGAAAGTAGAACAAAACCGGCTGTATGGTCGCGGGGCGACCGATATGAAAGCCGGAGTTGCGGCAATGTTAGTTGCCGTTTCTGAATTTGTGAAAAACGATCCTGCGCACAGCGGTAAGGTGGGGATTATGCTAACTAGCGACGAAGAAGGAGATGCGATCAACGGCATTCGCCATGTGGTTGATACTTTGTTGGCGCGTAAAGAAAGTTTTCAGTACGGGTTAGTAGGTGAACCAAGCAGTTTTGAGCGGTTCGGAGATACCGTACGAGTAGGTAGACGCGGTTCACTCACTGCTACGATTAAGGTGCGTGGTAAGCAAGGCCATGCCGCATATCCGCAATGGCTGAGCAATCCGATTCCGCCGCTTGTGCAGATAGCCGCCAAATTGAGCGCGCGGCAGCTGGCGCCCGCCTCAGAACAAAGTGGTACCACCGTGCAGGTGGTCAAACTGCATGCGGATGCCGGAGCGAGTAATGTCGTACCGCAGACTGCGCAGGCGATTGTCAATATTCGTTATGTTCCGCAAGAAGACAAGCAAAAGCTCAAAAATCGGCTTGAAAAAATTTGTGCGGACACACAATTTTCTTTTACTTGCGATTGGCAAGAAGGGGCTCATCCTTACAGCACCGGCGCCGATAGCAAGCTTGCCGGCATTGTTACCGATGTGTGCGCGGTGATCAACGGATTTAGCCCGGAGCCTTCGATGGGCGGCGGAACATCCGATGGTCGATTTTTGGTTGATTTATGCGCTGAGGTGGTTGAATTTGGCACGGTGGGCAAGACCATGCACCAGGTTGACGAGTATGTGGAAATTGCCGAACTTGAGCCGTTGACGCAAATTTACCTGCAAGTTGTGCGTGAGATTCTGGGCCAAAATACCAAGCCGTCTCACAAAGGTTAAAATCAGTTGAGCAATGCTACGAATATTGGGATAGAACGGCGAGTAAACATACAGGCATGAGCGAAAACATCACCACCTTATCAAGCGTATTATTGGGAGCTTTCGCGGCATTCTGGGAAACGATACTCGGTTTTATGCCCACGGTGATAGCCACCATCCTCTTGCTGGTTTTGGGGTTGTTTCTAGCGAAATTTTCAAAACTCATCGTAGAACGCCTGCTAAAGTTATTCAAATTCGATCTTTTAGTCCAAAAAGCCGGAATCGAGTCGTATATTGCGGCTAGCGGTTTTGACTTCAAGTTTACCGGGCTGATATCCGGAACCATTTATTGGTTGATCATCTTGCTGACGATCACCTCAATCACCGAATTGTTACACCTTCAGGTCATTTCCGACCTGTTTGAGCGGGTGGTGATTTATTTACCCAATATCATCGCCGCGTTCGGCATCCTGATTTTCGGTACCATTTTCGCGCGCATCTGCAACCGATATGTGTTTAACAGCCTCAAAGAAGTAACGATGGATATCGCTTTGGCGCTAAGCGTGGTTGCCGAAGTGGTGATCCAGATATTCGTTTGGTTTTTGGCGCTTGAGCAGCTCCAGGTGAATACTATGTTGTTGCTTATCGTGTTGTCGACTTTGTTTGCCGCGATCGCTTTTGCCTGCGCCATAGCGTTTGGTGTCGCCGGTCAAGATCTGGCCCGCGACTTGATTAATAAAGCGCGAAATAAAATCGAAAAAGGCATTGACAGCGAATAACAAAGCCGAGCGTAGTTGCCACGATTCGGCTACTAGCGCCTAGATGGGATAACTTATGGCTGGCAAATCAAAAGGATATATAGTTCTTGCCCCGCGCAAACGCGGGGTGGATCGCGTTGTCGAGCTTGCGGACCATTTGCGTTCGTTGTCTTATACCCCGTCGATCGACAAAGAAACAGCGAGCGTGCTAACCAAGCAAGTGTGCGCCAAACATGGCATCGACGTGCGCGCACCGGGCGACAAACCGCCACCTTTGCTCGCGGTGGCGCTAGGTGGCGACGGTTCATTTATTCATGCCGCCAATTTGTATGCGGTACACGGAATACCGTTGATCGGAGTCAACCTGGGCAATGTTGGTTTTCTGGCCGATGTGCCGGCCACGGTGATGATCAAGGAAATTACCGCGGTGCTAGGCGGTCATTACCGCGACGAGCAACGGATAATGCTAAAGGTGGAGCACACGCGCAATAAAAAGGTTTTGTTCGCGGGTTTGGTTATCAACGACGTGGTGATTGATCGCGGCGAAATGGCGGCTTTGATCAGACTGGACATAGCAATTGACGGCCGCAGCAGTTTCGAATTGCGCGCTGACGGTTTGGTATTTGCCACCCCCGGCGGTTCAACCGCCTACAGCATTTCAGCTGGCGGTCCGATCATAACCCCGGATCTGGGCTGTATCGCGTTAACGCCGCTAAATCCATTTTCGCTAACTCACCGTCCGCTGGTTTTTAGTACCCAGCGTAGCTTTGTCGTTGAGTTGTTACAAAATTCTGCCCGCCTGATTCTTGATGGCCAAGTAACCAACCAGCTAAAGCCCGGGGATCAGGTGTCAGTGTCGACTCATCAACAACATCTTACCGTGCGCCATCCTGACTCTTACAATTATTTCAAGACCTTGCGCGAAAAGCTATATTGGAGTCGCCACTGATGCTGCATTTTCTGGAGGTGCGCGATTTTGGGCATATCGCTCGCGCACAGCTGGATTTGCCGGATAGCGGATTTTGCGTCATTACCGGCGAAACCGGCATGGGCAAGTCAATGTTGATTGACGCGTTGGCGTTGGCATTGGGTAACCGCGTGGCTCGCAAGCCGGTTCGCAGCGGTGCCAAACAGGCCGAAATTTGCGCGGCCTTTCATTTGCCGGAGCACAGCGAAGCTGAACGGGTATTGGTGGAACACAGTCTGCCTGCCGATGATGGTGAACTAGTGATCCGACGCTTGATAGATGTTAATTCTCGTTCGAAAAACTATATCAATGGCAAACTGGTCAATGTGACCCAGTTGCAAGAAGTCGTTGCGGGTATTATCAGTATCTGCGGCCAGCATGAACATCTGCAACTTGCCAGACCGGAACGCCGAAGACAGTTGCTAGATGCCGCAGCCGACGCCGACGCCGTGAGCGCGGATGTGGCCAGTTGCTATAGCCAGCTGCAAAGCCGGCAACAACAACTGGACAAACTGCTTAAACAAGAAGAAAAATCTGCCGAACAGGTGGCGCAGTTGCAGGAGCAACTGGCGGAAATTGATCAAGCTCAGATTAGCGTTGAGCAACTAAATGCCAATGAAGCCATCGCGGTTTTGCGCGCCAACGCCGAAGAGCTTGGCGGCCTTGCCAACGAGGTTGCGGACAATTGCGCGCAGATAACACGCCAAGCCACGCAAGCTTGCCAAAGCGCTGAGCGTATGACTCAGATTGATAACCGCTACCGCCATGGTGCGCAATTGTTAGCTGAGGTACAAGCATTAAGCGAGGAACTTTCCCGCGAGATTAATAAAGTTAATTCCGATCTTAGTTTGCCTGATCCGCAAACTGCGCAGGATGCGGAAAGTTATATGGCGGAGGCGCATCGTCTGGCGCGCAAATACAATTTGGTCAGTCCGTTGGCACTGGTGGATCATGCTTTAAAGTTGCGTAAAGAACTTGCTGAACACGCGATGCAAGATGTACCGGCGTGTCGACAATCTGTGGCTGTCGCGCGGCAAAAATGGCTCAAGCAAGCACAACGGCTTACCAAATTGCGTACCAAAGAGGCGAAGCTTCTTAGCATGCGGGTAGCCGCAACGCTAACGGAGTTGGGGATGGTAAAAGCACGTTTTGATGTGGCGCTGAAACCTGAAGCTCAACCTTGTGGCCACGGGCAAGAGGATGTCGAATTCAAATTTGCCTCCACCGCTAAAACTCCGCTCGGTGAACTTGCCGCGTCCGCATCCGGAGGTGAGCTGTCGCGCGCGTTTTTGGCGTTGTTTGCCAATGTTAAAAATGATGACGGTAAAGATCTGATATTCGATGAAGTCGATGTGGGAGTAGGTGGTAAAGTCGCGGCGCAGGTAGGGTCGTTGTTGGCCCGGTTGGGCGATAACCGTCTGGTGATGTGCGTTACGCACTTGCCGCAAGTTGCCGCCGCCGCGCTGCATCATTGGCAAGCGAGCGTCGACGCGAACGGAAATGGAATTTTCATTCCGGTCGAAGATGAAGCGCGCGAACGAGAAATTGCGCGTATGCTGGCCGGCCGCAAAGTAACTCAGGCCAGTTTGGCCAACGCACGCGATATTATGGCCGCCGCCGTCTAAATGAATTGGTTGGAATGCAGTATCGGGATACGCTACGCGCTGGTGGGTCGCGGCGACCGCTTTGTGTCATTCGCTTCGTTGGCTTCAGCGATTGGCATTGCGCTGGGGGTGGCTACTATCATTGTGGTGATGTCAGTGATGAACGGTTTTCATCTGACGTTGCGCGAACAAATTTTGTCGACCAGTTCGCATATTGAAATTCACAATCTGGCCAAATCGCTCGGACAACAATGGCCGGATTTTCTGACTGCGCTATCCGCCAATGATCAGGTTCAAGCCGCAGCGCCGATTGTCGACCGCCAAGGTTTGCTGTCGGCCGGGAGCGGAGTTTCCGGGGCGTTGATCAAGGGCATCGACCCGGAACTGGAACAACATGTTTCTACCGCAACACTACCTGGCGAGATCAGCAACCTGGCGCCAGGTAGCTTCAAAATCGTACTGGGAAAAAATCTTGCCCGCAAACTCAGTGCGAAGCCAAACGACAAAATTGTGCTGATGGCACCTACCGCGGTGCAAACGCTAGGAGGCATCTTGCCGCGCTTCAAAACGGTCACCGTGGCTGGTACGATGGATTTTGGCATTTATCAGTTTAACGAAAGTTTGGTGTATATGCATTATGCGGATGCCGCCCAATTGTTTCGCGTCGACGGGATTGATTCGATTCGTTTGAAGTTGTACGATGTTTACTCAGCTCCGCAACTTGCTGATGAACTGAAATCTGAATATGGCTACCCGGCATTTGACTGGACTAGCAGCAACGCCACTTTATTTGGCGCCTTGGCGGTGGAACGCAGGGTAATGTTCGTTATCTTGTCGTTGATTATTGCGGTTGCGGCATTTCAGATTGTCGCCGCGCTGGTTACGATGGTGCGCGCCAAACGCGGCGCGATCGCGATCTTGCGCACGATGGGGATGACATCGATGGCGGTGCTACGAATTTTTCTGCTCCAAGGCATGCTGGTCGGGCTGGTGGGAACGATTGTTGGAGTTGGCCTCGGTTTATTGCTTGCGGCCAATGTTAATGAAGTGGTAACTTTTGTTGAAAATTTGTTCGGGTTCGACTTTTTTCCCGGCGAAGTTTACTATTTGGAAACCATACCTTCGGTTATCCAGTTCAACGATGTGTTTGGCACAGTTGTATTGGCGTTCGGACTGAGTTTGCTGGCCACGGTATATCCGTCACTTGTAGCGGCGCGCTTGGATCCCGCAGAAGCGTTGCGTTATGAGTGAAGCGGTTCTCAGTGCGGTAAGCGTCAGTAAAAGTTTTGTAGCCAGTGGCGGGACAACGGTACTTGACGATGTAAGTTTGGAACTTGCGTCTGAAGAATCGGTGGCGATAACCGGAGTTTCAGGTTGCGGCAAAAGCACGTTGTTGCATATTTTGGGCGGGCTGGCGGTCCCGGATTCAGGGGCCGTAAGTTTGATGGGCGTATCGCTTACCCAAGCCGGGCAGGATGCGCGTGGCAAGATGCGTAACGCGCAGCTGGGATTTGTCTACCAGTTTCATCATTTGCTCGCGGAATTTACTGCGGCGGAGAATGTGGCTATGCCACTGATGATCGCCGGCGTAAAAAAGCGTGATGCGCTGCGTATCGCCCACGACCAGTTGGCCGCGGTGGGACTTGACGCTCAAAGCGACAAGATACCGGGTATGCTTTCGGGAGGCGAACGACAGCGCGTGGCGATTGTGCGAGCTTTGGTGAATAATCCGGCTTGCGTCATCGCCGATGAGCCAACCGGCAATTTGGATCGCCACAGCGCCAAAGTGGTCACTGAGCTATTGCTAAAAATTAGCGACCAAGCTCATCATGCTTTGTTGGTGGCAACCCATGACCTTGAGCTCGCGCACTGTTTTGCGCGAGTATTGGAATTGCGCGATGGCAAATTATGCGCCGCAACTTAGTTGTCTTATATGTCAGTACGCACTGCGCGCTTGCGCGAAACAAGGCGCTAACTGTTACGGCAACGCTATAATTTCCAAGTATGAAGATAGTCGCGGTTAGTTCACTTGAAATACTCGATTCACGCGGCAATCCCACTGTTGAAGCCACAGTCACTTTGCAAGATGGTTCATGTGGCACGGCGGCGGCGCCTTCCGGTGCTTCGACAGGTAGTAAAGAAGCGCTTGAATTGCGCGATGGCGATCCTAAACGCTATGGAGGCAAAGGCGTTGAGCGAGCGTGTAACATAGTTGCCGGGCAGATTGCTCGCAAGGTTATCGGCCTTGACGCAGACGACTGTCATGCGATCGACGCCGCCATGCTGGCGGCTGATGGCACCGCCAACAAGGCTAAATTCGGCGCCAATGCCATTTTGGCGGTATCGCTGGCGGCGGCCAAGGCGGCGGCTAATTCACAGCGGTTACCGCTGTATCGGCACTTGGGAGGTAAGCGGGCTAATTTGTTGCCTGTACCCATGCTCAATATTCTCAACGGCGGCGCGCACGCCGCCAACAACGTTGATATTCAAGAATTCATGATTATCCCTGCCGGTGCGCGAAATTTCAGCACAGCGCTGCGCTGGGGAGCGGAAATATTTCACGCCCTCAAAGGGCTGCTCGCAACCAAGCACATGTCAACCGCTGTCGGTGATGAAGGGGGTTTCGCACCTGATGTGGATGGCGTGAAGGCAACTCTTGAGCTGATTATGACCGCGATTCGCAAGGCGGGACGCAAAGCGGGTCGAGATATCTGGCTGGCGCTTGATTGTGCCGCCAATGAATTTGCGACCCGCAGTGGCTATCATCTACCCGGCGAAGGTAAGAAATATTCGAAAAGCCAGTTTGCCGACCAGCTGGTCAGCTGGGCTGACGCCTATCCAATTTTGAGCATTGAAGACGGCATGTCCGAAACCGATTGGTCATCTTGGAAGCGGTTGACAATGTTGTGCGGCGCCAAAACCCAGTTGGTAGGTGACGATCTTTTCGTAACCGATGTGAAGCTGTTGGGTAAAGGAATAGCCGAAGGAGTCGCCAATGCGATTTTGATCAAGCCTAATCAGTGCGGGTCGCTTACCGAGACTGAAGCGGCGGTGACGTTAGCGCAACATGCCGGGTACGCGACCGTAATGTCGCACCGCTCCGGCGAAACCGAAGACGCCACGATCGCCGATCTGGCGGTCGCTTGGGGATGCGGTCAGATCAAAACCGGAGCGCCTTCGCGGGGTGAGCGGACCTCCAAGTTCAACCGATTGTTACGCATCGAAAACGAGCTTGGCAAAGCCGCGCGTTTTGCCGGTAAAGACGCGTTTGCAAACCTGAGATGAACACGTTGCCTAAACTTAGCATCTACCAGATCGTAGTAGGATTATTGCTTGCAGTACTGTTTTTCTTAATTTTTCGTATTTTGGGCGATACCGGGCTTGGCCGGATCGCGGTGCTCAACGAACAGATCGAAGCTAAGCGTCTGCAAGCTGACACCATGTTGCAACGCAATCAGTTGATGGCTCAGCAAATTGAACTGATTAAAAATGACTCCTCGCAAGTTGAGGTGCTAGCTCGCTATCACTTTGGTATGGTAAAGCCCGGCGAGATATTCATTCAGACTAGTCCGTAGACATATGGTCTATCGTTGTTAGGTTACAATGAGCAGCTATGCCTAGCGTTACCGTAAAGGAAAATGAAACTTTCGAAGTTGCGATGCGTCGCTTTAAGCGCGTGATCGAACGCACCAATCGGATCATTGAAATCCGCAGTTTGAAGTACCATGAAAAACCAACCACCCGCCGCAAGCGTAAGCGTCTGGCCGCGGTAAAACGCCAAAGGCGTATTGTGCGTCAACAAAGGCATCTGTTCGGTACCAGATGACAGTACCCTTCACGGGGCAAAAATGACTGAAGACGATCTAGGTATGCGCATTGTTGCTGACCTTAGGCAAGCCATGAAAGATCGCGACGAACTGCGCAAGTCTGTGCTGCGCATGGTCAAATCTGACCTGGACCTAGAAACCAAAGCCGCCGGCGAATCCTTGGACAACGCAAAAGTTCTTGCGGTACTGCGGCGTCAGATCAAACAGCGCAATGAAGCGGCACAAATATATCAGCAAGGAAATCAGCCGGAGCGCGCGTCGCGCGAATTAGCCGAAGCGCAAATCCTGCAAGGATATCAACCGGCGCAATTAAACTCGGAGGAAATCGCCAAGCACGTAGATGCTGCCATCGCGGAAACCAACTCCACTACGCTTGCCGATCTAGGCAAAGTAATGGGGCGGCTTTCAAGCGCGCTAGAAGGCCATGCCGATATGCGGCAGGTTGCGTCCCGCGTTAAGGCTAAGCTTAGCTCGTGACCTCTTCCGTGACAATTGATACCGCAAGATTTTATTGACGAGTTAGTACGCGA
Organism: Candidatus Tethybacter castellensis; assembly: GCA_036679665.1. GTDB lineage: Bacteria > Pseudomonadota > Gammaproteobacteria > Tethybacterales > Tethybacteraceae > Tethybacter > Tethybacter castelli. Next base: position 22,308 of record JAZHEJ010000004.1, read on the forward strand.
CGCTGACCTGCTGGCAATCGTCGGCAGGTATGTCAAGCTTACCGCCAAAGGGAAAAACCATAAGGGGTTGTGTCCGTTCCACAACGAAAAAACTCCTTCGTTCAGTGTGGATCCGGACAAAGGTTTCTACCATTGCTTCGGTTGCAACGAATCTGGCAACGCGCTGACGTTTTTGCTCAAACATGTACATGGTAACAATTTTGTCGCCGCAGTTGAAGATTTAGCGCAAAGCGTAGGCAGAGAAGTTCCGCGGCAAGACACCGGACCGCGTGTTCCGGTGGAGCTGCTTGAAAAAATGCGCAGATATTATCACAGCACATTAATGCGCAATGAAGTGGTGAAAAAATATCTTAAAGAACGCGGTATAACCGGTGAAATTGCCAATCGTTTCAGCTTGGGATACGCTCCCAAAAACGGAGGCTTGAAAGAGGTGTTTGGTTCTGATCCGAAAATACACAAAAGCCTTATTCAGGTCGGGTTGGCACGCCCGGAAAAAAATGGCGGGATCTGGGCGTATTTTCGCGATCGGGTTATGTTTCCAATTACCACCGCCACAGGCAAGATGGTCGGGTTTGGCGGCAGAGTTGTTGGTAGCGGCGAACCCAAATATCTAAATTCTCCTCAGTCTGCGGCGTTTAACAAAAGTCGAATGGTTTATGGGTTGCGCGAAGCCGCGCAGGCCGCGCGCGCTGATGACGAGTTGTTGGTGGTCGAAGGATATATGGATGTGGTGATGCTCGCACGCTACGGAATCGGCAATACGGTTGCGACCATGGGAACCGCGGCTACCGCTATTCAACTTAACCAAATATTGCAGCGGGTCGCAAAAGTGGTTTTTTGTTTCGATGGTGACAATGCCGGACGCAAGGCGGCCGATAAGGTGCTTACCAATGTGATGCCGGTGCTCAAAGACGGCAAATCGATCAAGTTCGCGTTTTTGGCCGAAGGTGAAGATCCAGATAGCTTTGTTACCAAACACGGTGCTGAAAAGTTTCGCGCCTTTATAAGCGAAGCTTTACCCTTGGAACAAGTGTTACTTAACTTTCCATCCAAACAAGATGACGTATCTGCCGCTCAAGCTAGCGCCGACATGCACCGTATCGCAGAGCTGATAGAGACTATCGATAGAGAAAAAGCGCCTTTTCTTTACGAACATTTGTATAAGTTGTTGTCTGAAAAAAGCAAGATCAGCCCGACTGATCTCAAACGTGCCGCCCAGACTTTACGTTCCCAGGAACCACCTTTGCCATCGCGTCAATCGGCCTTTCGGCCGCAGACAAATCCGCCTGCGCATCATACATCGGCAGCACATTGGCGGGCTGCCGACGAACAAATAAGCGATCTACTTGCTTGTCTGAGCATACGGCCAAAACTTGCCGCTAAAGTCAAACTTGATGATTCCGGCGTGCTTGTTTTGCGCGGTTCGGCCGATAATATTTTGCCTGAAGTGTTAGCTAAGCTTCCTCAATCTAACGTGGCAGATTTATTAGGTGCCGCAGGACATCACGAATTGGCCAAGCAGGTTCAAGCTAAAGTCAAAAAATGGCAGCGTAGTAATATTAATCCGCAAACAAAATTTGATGCGATAGTGCACCAGGCTCAGATAAAAGCAGAGCAGAAAAAGCGTAAATCCGAGAACCAGGCCAAAATGAATAAGCAAGAAAAAACAAAAGCGTAATCAGACTTTTGAAGAGCATACTTGACAATTTTTATCGGGCTTGATCTTTATGGTTTTAGTTTGCAAGTTGCGCATGTCAAACACCAGTAATTTTGACTGCAGACCTAGATCTTGAGTGGTAGTCAAAATGCGCGTCACTTCGCTGGCCATCAAGAATTGGCCAAGCAGGTTCAAGCTAAAGTCAAAAAATGGCAGCGTAGTAATATTAATCCGCAAACAAAATTTGATGC
>JAZHEJ010000005.1:0-23735 GCA_036679665.1 Candidatus Tethybacter castellensis
GTGCCGTGGCCGCAGCTTGGATCGTCGCCGGCGGTGATCCGTGGATCGCGCTCGTACTGGCCTTCGCCGCCGGTGTCGTTAGCGGAATTGTTACCGCAGATCTGTCGTTGCGCTTTGGAATTTTGCACATTCTGGCCAGCATTCTGACCATGATTGCGCTGTTTTCCATAAATATTCGCATCATGGGCCGACCCAACATCGCGTTACTTGGCGAAACGACGATTCTTACCGACTTTGCCAACTTGGCAGTGCCGATGTACCAGATTAGACCTTTGTTGATGTTGGTTATCTGCATGGCCTGCATGGCCATGCTAACCTATTTTTTGCTGACCGAGGCGGGACTTGCATTGCGTGCGACGGGCAATAACGCACGCATGGTTCGGTCGGTCGGCAGCAACAGCAACATGTACATCTACATCGGTCTCGGACTGTCCAACGGTCTGGTGGCCCTGGCCGGATGCCTGTTCGCGCAAACCAGCGGTTTTGCAGACGTAACCAGCGGGGTCGGCACTATCGTTGTCGGCTTGGCTGCGGTTATTCTTGGCGAAACGCTGTTTAATTCGCGCACGATCTGGATTGCGATTGTCGCTACGGTTTTAGGTTCGATCATTTACCGGATCGTGATCGCTTTCGCACTTTCATTTGGCATATTTGGTTTAAAAGCTTCCGACCTCAATCTGATCACCGCCTTGCTGGTAACCGGGGCGTTGCTTGCGCCTACCTTGCGGCGTAAGTTGATCGACAAGTTTTCCAAATGATCAATATTTCCAATTTACATGTAATCTTTAATCCGGGCACCGCTTTGGAGAATCATGCCTTGCGAGGTATTAATCTGGTGCTTGACGATAAAGAATTTGTGGTTGTGATCGGCTCAAACGGATCGGGGAAAAGCACCTTGTTGCGGGCTTTGAGCGGCGAACAGCCGCTGAGCGAAGGTACGATCAGTTTTGCCGGCAACGACGTCACCAAAATGCCTCATCACCAGCGCACCAAAAAGGTCGCGCAAGTATTTCAAAATCCGCTCGCTGGAACCTGTGACGAGCTAAGTATTGAAGAAAATCTTGCTTTGGCGTCACGCCGGGGTCAACGGCGTACTCTCAAAATTGCCGTAACCGCCAAACTTCGGGAACAGTTTCGCGCCCAGCTAAGCCTACTCGGGCTCGGGCTGGAAAATCGACTGCATGACCGCGTTGGTTTGCTCTCAGGCGGTCAACGTCAAGCTTTAAGTTTGCTTATGACCTCACTAGCTCCATGCGAAATATTACTGCTGGATGAACATACCGGCGCCCTCGACCCGCGCATGCGCGACTTTATCCTTGAGCTGACCGTAAAACTGTACAACAGCCTAGGCCTATCTATCCTTATGGTGACGCATTCGATGCACGACGCCCTCAACTACGGCTCGCGAACCATCATGATGCATTTGGGCGAAATCGCTTTTGACCTTGTCGGTTCAGAACGCGCCGCGGCCACGATCCCAGGTCTGATCGACAAGTTCACCAGCCTCCATGACAGCCGGCACCTGATCTGACCATAACATATCCGTCCCTAACTTAAACCCTCAGCTATTTTTCGGTAAAAGTTTAATTTGCTAAAAGCCATCAGCCCAAGTGTTGTTACGGTTACACCCAACGCTTTTTTATTACCGGCTTGCAGTTTTTATTATTTTAATTTAGTATTGATTCAGGTTGACAACATTGCGACTGTGGATAATTAAGCACAACGAACCATAATGAACATCGGAATTATTGAAATAGTTTTTTTGTTGCTAGGCGGCGGCCTGATCGCTGTCACCGTGCTGCGCTATCTAAAGCTGCCTTTGCTGTTAGGATACTTAATCGTCGGTATCGCGGTCGGTCCGCACGGTATGGAGCTGTTCGACTCCGACACTGACATCACCAGTCTGGCTGAACTTGGCATTATGGCCATGATGTTTACGTTAGGGCTGAAGTTTTCCGTCGCCAGGCTACGTAGTTCCAAACGCCTCGTGTTGGGTTTGGGCGGACTGCAAGTTAGTGTTTGCTTGGGAATCGTGACGTTGCTCGCAATCACGCTGTTCGAATTTGATTGGCGTACCAGCATACTTATCGGTTCGATCGTGGCCATGTCCTCCACCGCTGTCGTATCGAAACTGCTTATAGAGCGCGGCGAGGTGACAACACCGCACGGTACCCGTTCGATTTCAATATTGATTTTCCAGGATTTGGCGGTTATCCCGCTGATAATTTTATTTTCAAGCGGAGATGCCGGTACCACCAATATCTGGATTGAACTGCTCAAAGCCGTCGTACTATTCGTCGTTTTGATTGTGATCGCACCGAAGGTGATGCCAAGCGTCGTACGCTTCTTTTCGCAACTAGCTTCAAGCGAGGTGTTCACTTTGTTCGTGCTGTGCTTTATCATTGGCATCTCTTTGCTCACCTACAGCGCCGGCCTATCTTTAGTTTTAGGCTCTTTCGTAGCCGGTATGTTACTGTCCGAATCGCATCATCGCTACTTGATTGAGGAAATCATCCGTCCTTATAGCGAGATTTTTCTGGGTTTTTTCTTTGTCAGCATCGGATTGCTGGTCGTACCCGCCGGCCTGTTGGAGAATTGGCCGATTATCGTCGCGGGCACTTTTGCGGTACTATTATTTAAACCGGTAATAATATTCGGGCTGACCAAATTTATGGGAACTCATAGTTGGACAGCGGTTTACACCGCGGTGGCTTTGGGCGGAACCGGGGAATTCGGATTTGTCTTGCTTACCGCCGCATCTAGTACCATGGATGCGACGATTGTTCAAATTCTGCTTGGCATCAATTTGTTGTGCATGGTGTCGCCGACTTTACTGTTGCCGACGATTGAGCTTATACGCGCACGATGGTTCGGGCAAGACTGGCTCCTGCAGGCTCGCGATCTGACCAAAATTATCAACCAAGCTTCAGACATTGCAGAACCTGTAATCCTGAGTGGCTACGGCCAAAACGGCAAAATAATTTGCCGGTTGCTCGATCGACAGTCGATTCCATGGATTTCCATTGAGAACAACTACGAGCGCGCTCAAGTCGGAATGCAAGCTGGCAAAAATGTCGTTTACGGCGACGCTCGCAACGCCGAGGTACTGCTAGCCGCCGGAATTGCCAACGCCCGAGCGCTGGTCATCACCCACGGCATGCACGCCCAGACCGTCAAAACCACCCATATCGCTCATCAACTAAATCCCGAGCTTGCCATTATCGCCAAAACACTCAGCAGCGACGAAGAACAAGAAGTCCTTCAGGCCGGAGCGAGTCATGTCATCACCGCAGCGCTCGAAACCGGTTCCGGGCTTGCGGTAAGAGCGATGCAGATTTGCGGGCTGGATAACAATACGATTTTGTCGAGCATTTATGTCCCGCAAGGCAGCATATCCGACTCGGAATCCGATCTGCTTCCGGCCGTAGCTTCAGAGCTTTTCGCATCTTCACAGCTAAGCAACAGTTATGGCATCAAAGAAATTGAAATCGTCAAAGACAGTAAAATAGTCGGGCTAACTAGCGATAAACTTATCAAGTTGCTAGAAAAAACTCAGGTAAAAGTTTTATATCTGCAACGCGACAATCAGAATATCCAGCCTGACGCCACCTTCACGCTAGAAGCAAAAGATGTGCTTTTTCTGGAAGGAAATAGCACTCAACTAAACAAAGTATTAAAAAAACTTGCGGTAAACCAAGAGTAAGTATTTGAAAACATTGTATTAATTGCAATTGTCTGTTTTTTGATTTTTTGCCTATATAATACACACATGCTAGCAGTTCATCGACTAAACTGCTAGTGTGTAAATAATATATAACAGGAGATATCAATGAAACTAAGACCTCTATTTGACCGGGTGGTAATTCGTCGGCTTGACGAAGATTCCGTCAGCACCGGTGGAATCTATATTCCCGACACTGCCAAAGAAAAGCCCGATCAAGGCGAAGTAGTTGCGGTTGGAGCTGGTAAGCTCAACAAAAGCGGTGAGCGCGTCCCGATGGAACTCAAAATCGGCCAACGTGTTTTATTCGGCAAATACTCCGGCACCAACGTCAAAATTGATAACGAAGAACTAGTGGTCATGCGTGAGGATGACGTTCTAGCTATCGTTGAAGGCAAAGCGGGCAAGAAATAACCCGCTTTATTCCACTTTTTTACAACAGGAAACCATAACATGGCAGCAAAAGATATTCACTTTTCCGAAAAAGCACGCAACCTCATTCTTTCCGGCGTCAATCAGTTGGCGGATGCGGTCAAGGTGACCCTTGGCCCGAAAGGACGCAATGTGGTCATCGAACGCAGTTTCGGTGCACCCACAATCACCAAAGACGGTGTATCGGTGGCCAAAGAAATCGAACTTAACGATAAGTTCGAGAACATGGGCGCTCAGATGCTCAAAGAGGTCGCATCCAAAACTTCGGATGTGGCAGGCGACGGCACCACCACAGCAACCGTCCTGGCTCAATCGATAATCAATGAAGGCATGAAACATGTCGCCGCAGGTATGAACCCGATGGACATCAAACGCGGTATTGATCAAGCTACGCTCGCAGCGGTAGACAGCGTTAAATCTATTTCCAAAGCTTGTCGCACCGGGCAAGAAATCGGCCAAGTCGCTTCAATTTCTGCTAATTCAGACGATAGCATCGGCGACATTATCGCCCAAGCGATGGACAAGGTAGGCAAAGAAGGAGTGATTTCTGTCGAGGACGGCTCAACTTTGGAAAACGAACTTGAAGTTGTCGAGGGTATGCAGTTTGATCGCGGTTATTTGTCACCGTATTTCATTAATACGCCGGATCGTCAGATGGCGGTTTTGGAAAATCCCTACATCTTGATTCACGACAAGAAAATTTCGGCGATCAATTCAATTTTGCCGATTCTTGAACAGGTCATGAAAGCGGGACGCCCGCTGTTGGTCATTGCTGAAGACATTGATGGCGAAGCACTCGCGACTTTGGTGGTCAACACGATACGCGGAACGGTGAAAGTTTGCGGTGTTAAGGCTCCGGGTTTCGGCGACCGTCGCAAAGCGATGCTTGAAGACATCGCAATCTTGACCAATGGAACGGTAATTTCCGAAGAAGTAGGTTTAAACTTGGAAAACGTCACCGTAACTGATCTTGGTCAGGCCAAACGGGTGGAAATCGCTAAAGAAAACACTACCCTCATCGATGGCAAAGGTTCTGATAAGCAAATCAAAGCTCGGGTTGAATTGATCCGCCAGCAAATCGACGAAACTTCCTCGGACTACGACCGTGAAAAACTCCAAGAACGCTTGGCTAAACTAGTCGGCGGAGTTGCTGTTGTGTCTGTGGGCGCGGCTACCGAAATGGAAATGAAAGAGAAAAAAGCGCGCGTTGAAGATGCCTTGCACGCCACTAGAGCAGCAGTCGAAGAAGGTATTGTCGCCGGTGGAGGCGTCGCATTAATTCGCGCAATTAACGCAGTTTCCAAAGTAACTTGTGATATTGAAGATCAACAGTCCGGAGTCCGCATCGTGCAGCGAGCTTTAGAAGAACCTCTGCGCCAGATTGTCGCTAATTCCGGAGGCGAGCCTTCAGTGGTTGTCAATGCTGTAAAAGCGGCCAAGGGAAGTAGCGGTTATAACGCGAGCAATGACCAAATCGAGGACTTGATCAAAGCCGGTATTATTGATCCGACCAAGGTTACCCGATTTGCTTTGCAAAATGCGGCTTCAATCGCGGGTTTAATCCTGACTACCGCCGCGGCTATCGCCGAGGCGCCTAAGAAGGATACTCCTCCGGGACCTCCGATGCCTCCTGGCGGCATGGACGGCATGATGTAATCGGCCCACAATCCTTACCCGTAAACAGGCCCACTTTTTTGTGGGCTTGTTTGCGTTACGGTGTTATATATTGTTGCGCAAACTAGCTTCAATGAAGCGATTCAAACCCGGCCCGTTAAGTACTCCTTGTACGTCGCCGGTCTCAACCCCGGTACGCAAGTCTTTGATACGCGACTGATCCAAGACGTATGAACGGATCTGCGACCCCCAACTAATGTCGGCTTTCCCTTGCTCGATTTTTTTCTTTTGCTCATCTTCTTTAGACTTGGAGTGCATTTTCAACCTTGATTTGAGCATGGACATTGCGGTGGATCGGTTTTTGTGTTGCGACCGATCATTTTGCGACTGCACCACTATATTAGTTGGCAGATGAGTGATTCGTACCGCCGAATCGGTAGTGTTGACATGTTGTCCTCCGGCCCCGGATGACCGATAAGTATCAATGCGCAAATCTGCGGTATTTATCTTCACCTCTTCGTTGGGAGGCAACACCGGGTAAGCGAAAACCGAAGCGAACGAGGTATGCCGCCGATGGTTGGAATCAAATGGCGACTTGCGCACCAACCGATGCACTCCGGTTTCGGTACGCAAAATTCCATAAGCGTTGATTCCTTTTATCAGCATCGTTACACTTTTTATTCCCGCTTCGCCCGGAGTTTCATCGATAATACTTGCCTTCCAACTCTGGCTTGCGACGTAACCTAGATACATCCGCTTGAGCATTTGCGCCCAGTCCTGTGACTCGGTTCCTCCAGAGCCAAACTGGATATCTAAATAAGAGTCGGCTTGCGCGTGGGGAGTCGCTAGCAACTGCGCTAGTTCTTGTTGATCAAGCTGTGTTTTGATGTCTTGGGCTTGATTGGCTATATCAGCAAGCACAACTTCATCTTTTTCTTCTTTGGCCATAGCTAGTAGCTGATCTAATTCATCAAGTTGTCCCCTTACTTGCTTGGCCATTTCGGTAACCGTCTGAAGCTGTGCGCGTTCTTGCTGAAGTTGGGGTAAGTTGTCGGCCTTACCCCACCCCTGATTGAGCATATTGTCAATTTCAGCGATCCGCGCATGTTTGCTAGCTATATCTTTGTCATTGACAAGACGTACATGCATACCGCGCAGTTTAGTTAAAAGATCGTGCATGCTCGCGAAGGTAAGCTCTTCAGCTGGTATTTTGGTTGCGGTGGCGGCCATCTAATGCGGATAAAGTATACAAATTAATTATCCAAATATAATTAACGTCTTTCTATTTACGGACAAAAAGATTATATGCAACTTAGCGAAATACTTTCTCCTGACATAGCGATAGTGGCTGTCATCGCTGTTGCGGTAATTTTTACCGTAATCATCGTCCTTGTGGCCAACCGGATTTCCGCGATTGACAACAAGATCTCGTTACTGACCGAAGACCTTGACAAGCATGTCGGAAAAAGTCTGCTTGGCTTGTCCGACAGTCTGCACGACGATCTGGACGAACGTAGCAAGCGCATCGAAAACTCCCTGGAACATATGGGCGAGTCTTGGCGGGACTCTTTAAACAAAACGGTAGCCCACCTACGTAGTGAAATTGATCAATTCAAAAGCGGTATTGCGGAAAAGACTCAACAACAGTACGAATTGCTCGAAGACAAACTTACCGAGCACGCCACCGACGTAAGCGAACAGCTTGCGACCGTGCGCGACACCCACCACCAAGAGGTGCAGAACTATCACCAACGCCTCGCCACCCAAGTCAAAGAACACGCTATCAGCGAGCACAAAACTCTAACTGGCTCACTTAACACTATCAGTAAAACAGTTAATAAAAATTTCTCTGATATGGTTGACAACCAGATGCAAACACTCGAAAACGTCGCTAGCATGGTTGGCAAAGATCACGCCACGATGCGCTCCAAGATCGACACGGATATTGCTGATTTGGTAGACAAACTAGCGTCAGAAGTTGCGGCAATGACTGGCGAGGCCGCCACCAATATGCAGACCATGATCACTGACACCGGCAAAGGAAACAGCAAAATGATCGGCAAGGTAAATAGTGCTTTGTCAACATTGGTAAGCAAGGTCGATGATAATGTGTCAGGTCTCAATACCAAGATTAATTCGGATCTAACTTCGCTAACGAGTGCGATTGCCGAAAAACTGACCAGTCTGACCGACAAAATTGATGTTGATCTGAATTCGCTGACTTCGCAGGTCATTGGCCGTGTCTCTTCATCCACTACGCAACTCGACGAGGATCTCGCTAACATTTCCAATAAGATGGACAACCAGCTGAGCGACTTAAATACCAAAATGAGCGGTAGCATTGATTTAATCAACACCAAAGTGACCAAGGGATTTTCCGGCGTTACCAAAAAACTTGATGCTGACATTGCTGAGCTTGGAACTGACGTTGCTAAACACTTCACTTCAATTGAAGACACAATCGATAACCGAATTCGCAAAGAAATGAGCGAGTTGCAAGGGATTTTCAAGGGCTTTGCCAGCAAAGCTGCGGCGATTGAACAGACGCGCGACAAAATTAACGATCTGGCGCAGAATATCGATATTCTTTCTAAAGTACTTGATGATCGTCGCTCGCGCGGCGCCCTAGGCGGGCTGGTGCTCAAATCAATAATTGAAGATAACCTCAAACCTTCTGACTATGTGCTCAACACTAGACTTTCCAACGGAGCTGAGGTTGACTGTCTGCTCAAGCTGCCTCAACCTAGCGGTAATATCGCCATTTCAACCAAGATCGATATTACCGACTTGGAAAACATTTTTTCACCGGTAAATAGCAATGCCGAGATTGACAGCGCGCGCAACAAGTTCCGTCGCAAGCTTCACGACGCGATCGACGATGCCGCCAACAACTACATAATTCCTGGTGAAACCGCAGAAGGAACAGTACTGCTTTTGCCTAGCGAAAACGCTTTTTCCGAGGTGCACGTGCGACACCGCGATCTGGTCAACAACGCTTACAAACAGCGCGTTTGGCTCGCGTCTCCATCTACGCTGATCGTCATGGTTTCCGTCGCACGCGCGGTTATCAAGGATGCGACCGCGCGCATGGAAATGGAGCACATCCACGAGGAGTTGCTTAGCATCGAAACCGACTACGGTCAGCTCGCCGCCAATATTGTCGCAATGACAGGCAAGATTGACGACTTGCTTGACAGCGCTACTAGCACGCGTAAGCAGGCGCGTAAGCTTGACGAGCGGTTTATCTCGCTCAACAGCATGTTCAAGGTTACTCAACAAGATCGTTTACCGACATTCGACAGCGACCAAAATCCGCCAACTCAGCACTAGCTGACCAATCAAGACTTCGCAATCCAACCAATTAAGCCCGCTTGACGGGCGCTATGCTGAAGTTGTCGCCCCGCTATCTCAGCTGTTTAGCGAAGGCGCATTAATCTGGCAACGTTGGCAAATTGAAATCTCATGGTTAGCAAAACTTGCCCGACTTGATGGTTTCGGTCCTAAATTAGACAACGCTGAACTAGCTAGCATAGACAACTTGCTTGCGGTCGATCCTGAAGTGATAGTTGATCGCGTAAAGCAACTTGAGATCCAAACCGAGCACGACGTTAAGGCGCTGGAAATGGCCATCGTCGAACGATTGACCGACCAAGGCTTAGCCCATGCCGGCGCGTGGGTGCATTTTGCCTGCACCTCTTGGGATATCAATAATCTGGCCTACGCACGCATGCTACGTCAAGCCCAGCTGGAAGTAATTTGTCCGGCTTTGGAAAAATTGCGTGCACGGCTAGATCAACTTGCCGGCAAGTATGCCGATGCGGCGATGCTCGGACATACCCACGGCCAACCCGCAACTCCAACTACTTTCGGCAAAGAAATGCGCGTCTTTGAGCGACGGCTTTGGCGCCAATTGACCCATCTCAAAGAACATATTTTCGACGGCAAATTCAATGGCGCGGTAGGTAACTATAACGCCCACTGCGTAGCCGGGCCGCATATTGATTGGCAAGTATTGGCACAACAGTTCGTTGCACAAATGGATCTGCGTTTTACCGATGTCACCACCCAAATTGAGCCTTACGATGGCATGGTCGAATTCTTCGACATTCTAGCGCGAATCAACTGTATCTTGCTTGATCTGGCTCAGGACGCAAGTAATTACGCCGCGCTGGGATATCTTCGCTCACACCAAGCAAAAGCCACGGTCGGTTCGAGCACGATGCCGCACAAAATCAATCCGATTCGTTTTGAGAACGCCGAAGGCAATTTGATTTTCGCCAACACCATGCTACGGATGTTCGCGCAACAGTTGCCTGTCAGCCGCTTACAACGTGATCTGAGTGATTCCACTTTACTGCGTAATATCGGCGTCGCCGTAGGACACGGGTATCTGGCCTGGAATTCTCTTTGCGGCGGGCTAGAAAGTATCTCTATCGACCGTAAAACAATGCTAGCTAACCTCAATGACAACTGGCAGATTCTTGCTGAGGCGGCGCAAACCATACTACGTGTGCACGGACACGCTGACGCTTATGAAAAACTCAAGCACGCTACCCGCGGCCACGGGAAGATGGATCAAACGCAATATCAAAACTCGATCACCGCTTATATACCAGCCGGCGAGTTACGCGATAAATTGATGGAATTGCGGCCTGAAAACTATCTGGGCCTAGCGGTTAAGCTAGCGAACTTTTGTTGCGATGATGAAACCACCAGCCGAGCCAAAACAGAGCGGCGGTAGGTAGTAATTTGATCAGCCAAACTAGTATCAATGACACATCTTCCAGGAAATGACTGACAACGTATGCGTCGTCAGTGAGCATTGAACCTCCGGTATATCCTAACAAAGCCGCGCCGGCCCAAACAATCCAAGGATATTTTTTGATGTAACTCAAAATCAAAACGCTGCCGCCTATCACAATCGGAATACTGATTACTAGTCCGATTGCCACCAACAAAAGATCGCCACGCGCCGCACCGGCTATCGCCAAGATATTATCTAGCCCCATGACCGCGTCAGCAATAATGATCGTGCCCATCGCGCGCATGAACGACATATTTGCCTGCTTATCTTTGGATACTTGACGGGTCTTGTGACCGACATCCTGCGTCATCCGGTAAGCGATCCAAAACAACAACAAGGCGCCCACAGCCTTGATGCCGGGAATATATAACAAATACACCAACATGCCCGTAAAAATGATCCGCAGATCAATCGCGATTATCGACGCTAATGCACCGAACCATTCACCTGAAAAAATTTCCATTTATCCAACCGTGGGAAACACCACAACGTGCTCAACTTGGGTGGCCACTTTAACTTTTTGCCCGACCGGAAGATCGTAGCGGCTTGGCAATACCATTTTAAGCTTGGTGCCACGTGGCGTGTTCAAGGTGTAATTGAAATCGGCCCCGCGAAAAGATCTTCCTGTTACAGATGCTTCCAGTCCGTTACCGTTGGTCACCAGCACAACATCATCCGGTCTAATCATAACTTTCACTGTGCTTCCTTCGCGTAATAGCGGAGTGGTGATTTTAGTTGAACTAGATAGCTCTCCTAATTCGGTCGCAACGGTATTTTCGGAAATAACCTTGCCTTCTAGCATAGCGCTTTCGCCGATAAAAGTGGCGACAAAAACACAGTTGGGACGATGATACAGATTGTATGCCGTGTCCCACTGGCAAATCGTACCTGCGTCAATCACTCCGCATCGATCCGCGAAAGCGAAAGCCTCGGCTTGATCATGTGTTACCAGCAAAGCGGTTGAGCCTTGCTGGCGGATAATTCTGCCCACTTCTTGAACCAAGCTGTCTCTTAATACCATGTCGCTGTCGCTAAACGGCTCATCAAGGAGCAACAAGCGCGGTCGCGGAGCTAGGGCGCGTGCTAGCGCGACCCGTTGCTGCTGGCCACCTGACAATTCGTAAGGAAAAGCGTCGGCAAAGTCTTTCAACTGACACACTTCGAGTAGTTCGCCTACCCTTTCACGCATACGCTTAGGATCTTCGCGTAAGGCAAACCCGATATTGTCACACACGTTCAGATGAGGAAACAACGCTCCGTCTTGAAACATCATTCCTAGCCTGCGTTGCTCGGCTGGAACATGCTTGTTCACCGAACTCATCAGCTTGCCACCAACATGGATTTCGCCCGCCGCTACCGGTTCTAGCCCGGCAATGCAGTTTAAAACTGTGGATTTGCCTGCTCCGCTCGGCCCGATTAGAGCACCTATTTCACCTTCTTGTAAATTCAGATTTAATCCGATAAGTATCAGGTGTTTGGCGTACCTATGGCTTACCCCAGATAAGATCAGTTGCATAGCTGTTAATTCTAACTATTTGTCAGTCGCAGGCAATTGCTCGTTTCCGGTCTTATACCATGTCGGTACAATCCAACGATAGGCGATAAGGAGCGAGGTACTCGTCGCGAGCACCAAAATCAGCGCCGGTGCGGCGGCGCGTCCCAAGTCCTCATCAGCGGCATATTGGTAGATCTGCAAAGACAAAGGAGTTACCCCAAACGGCCTAAGCAACAAGGTTAATGGCAATTCTTTGAGCACATCCACGACCAGCAACATCAACCCGGCCGCCAGTGCCGGCTGGTATATCGGCAAATAAATCCGTATCAAACGTTCCCAGAACTTCCAACCGCCATTGCGCGCCACGGTGACCAGCCGCGGCGGCAACATGCTTTGCCCCGCCTCGATGGCTCCTGCGGCTATTATCACAAAACGGCATGCCATCGCTACCACTAGTAAAAACAAAGTGTTTGCCCATATCCAATGAATTGATATATTTAGATATTGCATCAGCGTGTCAGCTATCGCAGTAGCTGCCAAAAAACAACCTAACGCATAAACCGAACCGGGCAACGCATAGCCGGCCATCGCCAGTTTCGCAACCAGTCCGGAAACCATTTCCTGACGATTGCGGATTGCGACAAGCAGTCCACCTAACGTAAAAGTGACTGCTCCTACCAGCAACACAATCCAGATGCTGTCTAAAGCGGCAGCTCCTAAACCAAGATGGAAATAATCACCGTTGTAAGCAACCTTGCTCAGCAAGTACAGCATCGGGATGACAAAAGCTAACGCCAGCAATAATCCGCAACTTGCCACTGCCGCCAGCTGTCTTGGCCAGGTAAGTCGATAGCGTGTTTCGGAAAAGTAACGCCGTTGGGCAAGCTGATACTGACGTTGCCTGCGGCGACTAAAAGATTCCGCCCAGGAAAGTAGTACCACCATTATCAACAATAGCAACGCCACACCCGCCGCGGTTGAACGATCGTCGCGCAACTGCCACAAATCAAGAACCTGCAGTCCCAGCGTCGCCAGACCGAAATCCTCGGCGATCGCGATGTCATTGACCGTTTCCATGAAGACCAGCAACGCACCTAGTGCTACCGCCGGTCGCGCCAACGGCAAGGCAACGCGCCAAAAAGCCGACAGCGGTGTGCATCCAAGCAGGCGTGAAGCGGCCATTATCCCGCAGGAACGCTGAGCGAACGCCGCTCGTGCCAGCATATATACATACGGATAAAGTACCAACGACATAATAAATGCCGCTCCAAGCAGATTGCGGATCCCGTATCCGGCCGGAAGTACGCCACTGTCGTCGATTAAATCAGCCCAAATATACGCCAGTAAATAAGGAGGAACCGCAAAAGGTAAAAACAGCGCGACCGCAAAAAAACGTCGAGCTGCAAATTCGCAAGTTTCCACTAACCAAGCTGCGGCGCATCCCCAAAATGCAGCGAAAGCCGCTGAACTTATGGCCAGCGCCAGCGTGTTGACTGTAAGCCCGGCTACGCGAGACGCGTTCAGCTTTAATGGCCAACCTCCGATGGCATCCAACACCAGCGCCACGACTGGCGCCAACAAGACCAGCAATGGCAACCATAATATCAGCCCACGTAGCGTTCGGGCGCACATTCAATCCAGCCGAGTCATCCGTCAAAATCAACTTCATAGACCAAATCACTAGCCGCTTCTCGCCAAGCGGCAATATCAAAAACGCTAATTTTGTCTTCAATCAGGCCAAAAGCTGGTTGTAAAGCAGCCGGTAAGGGTGTGTCCGGCCTTACCGGCAATTCGTAGTTCGCAAAAGCGTATAGCCTTTGCGCTTCAGATCCCACCATATATTCAATCAGCGCGAGGGCGGACGCGCGATGCGGCGCATGCTTAGCTAGCGCTATCCCGCTTAAATTTGTATGTACGCCACGCCCGGCGAGCTGTGGCGCGATCCAGCGAACCTTTTCGGCCACCTCACGTTCAGCCGGATCATCGCTGTTGAGCATCTTGTAATAGTAGTACAAATTGGCTATCGCAACCTTACACTCGCCACTGGCAACACCTTTGAGCTGAGCGCGATCGTTGCCCTGCGGAGAACGAGCGAGATTGTTTTTTAATCCCGTCAGCCATGTTCTGGCCTGGTTGATGCCGTGGTGATAAATATAGGCGGCAATAAGGTTAATGTTGTAAGGATGCAGACCGCTACGCAAGCAAATATTGCCGTGCCAGGACGATAAACTCAATTGTTCATAACTGTTGATCTTTAGTTGCGCGTCGCGAGCCACAAACAATACCCTATGGCGCTTGGTCAACGCAACCCATCGACTGTCCGGAGCGCGCAGCCAAGCTGGCACGCTGTCGATTACAACCTTGTTATCAATCGGTTCGCTAAGTTTCTCTTCGGCAAGCTTGGTTAGCCTGCCGGCGTCGGTGACGATAATCACATCCGCAAGGCTGTTCGCACCTTCGTTACGCAAACGTTCTACCGCACCTTTATCAAGGTATAAAACTTCAGTATCAATACCGGTTGCTTCAGTAAACTTATCTAGTATGGGTTGCAGGAAAACCAGCTGACGTTCGGTGTAAATATTGACAGTTTCGCTCAACGCGCCGGGTGATACGACCAGCATCGCACAACACAATCCAAATAAAAGCGCTAACGTCGCTAAATGATCAAAGCATCGCTTCTTGATTTTGATAATCATTATCATTTTCTGGCACTGATTATACACCTGTTTAAAACGTTTGTTGCTATCAAAACCGACATAAGCTTTTGAGCTTGCGGACAATCTTTGCTAGAATTCGCCCAATATGTTCTGTCTTGCCGTTGCGCTTGAGACCAAAAGTAATACCACCGATCACATTATCTAGCACTTGAAAGCTATGGTTACGATACTTGCGGTGCACATAAAAAGGCATCAAGAAGCGTTGGCAACGTTGGCGTTTCCTGTTTTGATGGCCTTGTTGGCATTGCTTTTTGCCCCTCAACAACCCGCCAGCAACCTTTCTCCCGATTTTGATTTTGAACTGATAGATTTGGGCTATGGTTCACTTACCCAACAAGAATTGGAACTAGAAATACCGTTGCCCTTTGAGCCGGATGTCGAGATTGTTCCGGATATTGCGGTGATTACCGAACCGGAAATACCGCCAGCTGACAAGTGGCAAAGCTATCAGATCAAACGCAACGACACGCTTGGGTCCATCTTACAAAAAATCGACGTTGACGAAGCCTCCCGACGTTTTTTGGTATCCCAAAAATTATCCAGCTACCGCAAATTGCGCGCCGGCAGACCGATTTACTACAAACTCGCCGAAGACGGCGAGTTGCTCGCGTTACGCTACAAAACTAGCCCGGAGTTGCATCTTAACTTTATTCGCGCTGAAGACGGCAATATGGAAGTCACCGAAACCGCTCCCGTGCTAAGTACTGCCATAACCGTCAAGCAAGCGCAAATTACCGAGCAAAATAATTCGCTGTTCGCCGCTTCTGACAATGTACGTATCCCGGACGGTGCGATTCAGCAGGTAATCGACGCCCTTGAAACCCGCATCGACTTTGTTCGCGATACACGAGTGGGCGACAATTTTGCTGTTGTATACGAAGAATACACTGATGAGGACGGAGATAGCGCCGGCCCCGGCCAGGTATTAGGCCTGCGCTACGTCAACCGCGGCGAAGAGGTTCTCGGATTACGCAACCCGACCGACGGCGGTTATTACGATGAACAAGGAGTAAGTCTGCAACGCGCATTCTTGAAATCACCGCTAAAGTTTTCCCGGATCAGCTCCAAGTTCAGCCTACGCCGTTTCCACCCAATTCTCAAAAAGTGGCGTTCCCATCGCGGGGTTGATTTTGCCGCTCCCACCAACACCCCGATCCGTTCCACCGCAGACGGTGTAATCAGTTACATCGGTAAAAAAGGCGGTTACGGCAATGTTGTGATGATTGAGCACTTCGGAAAGTACTTAACTTTGTACGGGCATCTGAACAAATTCGCTAGTAAGATCAAGCGCGGCAGCAAAGTAAGTCAAGGGCAAGTCATCGGCTATGTGGGCTCTACCGGGCTCGCGACCGGCCCGCATCTACACTACGAATTTCACAACAACGGCAAACAGGTTGATCCGCTGTCAGCCAAGGTCCCGACCCGCAAACCACCGTTGACTGATCAGTCTTTGCAGGACTTTATCATCGCTACGAAAGAAGTACGCGAAATGCTCAACGGAGCAGATGGCGAAAGTGGCCTAGCCTCGACCAACAGCTGACTAGACGCTAAAAGAAGACCCGCAACCGCAAGTGGAAGTCACATTCGGGTTATGGATAACAAACTGTGAACCTTCAAGCTTTTCCTGGTAATCGATTTCGGCGCCGACTAGATATTGAATACTCATCGGATCGACAAGCATTGTCACATCATGGGCGGACAGTACCAAGTCGTCTTCATCAGCGGTATCTTCAAACGTAAATCCGTACTGAAAGCCGGAACACCCGCCACCCGCGACAAAAACTCGCAATTTGAGCGCAGGATTACCCTCTTCTTTAATCAGAATTTTGATCTTGTTCGCAGCCTGCTCCGAAAAGCTAAGCGGGATATCAGGCTTTACTTCAAGCTCGGTTTTGATTTGTTGTTCGGTGCTGGCCATATGAGGCGGTTGATTATAAATACTCCTCAGCTAAATTATATACAACCATCACCGCCATTATTCAATCTGTCGGCTTGAGATGTCGGTATGTTCTGTTGGCGATGCCCATCCACACATCAAACAGCGCCTAGCTTTATCTAGATCGTTGTCAGCATAATCTTGCCTAGCTCTTCCACACCAACTGCTCCCGCCCGCAAGGCATTGGATCAGCTTGCCGCGGCCGGATACTCACGTCCGGTGGATCTTGCGTTGATTCGCCCCAAACACTATGACGACGCCACAGTAATAACCCGACTATGCGACACCACATATGACAAATACTTTCTTGCTGATGTCGAATGCCTTGCGCTGCATGTCAGTCGCCACGGATCCATGAAGCGACTAATTTGTCAGGTAACCGACCAAACCGCGCTAATGACCATTGTAATGATGTATGTCAATCCCGGCATTCAGCAACTATTGCAGCCCCACAACAAGGTACGCGTCCAAGGCCGACTGCATCGGCCCAAAGGCGCGAACGAATTGGTGCCGATACGTCGAAAAATAATTCAGCCGCGACTGCGCAAAGTAGAGCAAGAACTGCCTAAACATTTAACCCCGGTGTATCCGCAGATCCGCCAAATAACGCCTGCGGTTTTGTCCAGGCTGATTCGCAACGCGGTAAAACATGTGTTAAGTCAGGGCGATACGCTATCTGAGCAAATACGCAAAAGTACCGACACTATTAGTTTGGACCGTGTGCTAGAGCTATTGCACTGGCCTTTGCCTGAGGAGATTGACAAGGTTGAAAAACTGGCGATTCAAAGCCTGAAATCCGACGAATGGTTAGCTCACATGTTATTACAACATCATCGGTATTTGCGTCTGCGTCGACACTTGGCTAGCTCAATTGAATCTGAAGCTAAGGATATTGATGAGTTTGCCAAACATTTGCCGTTTAAACTTACCAAGGATCAACGCATGGCGATGAAGGAACTTGCCGTTGATTTACGTCGCCCGGCAGCTATGCGTCGGCTTTTGCACGGCGATGTGGGTTGCGGAAAGACGTTGGTGGCCGCGTTCGGTTGCTGGCTAACCGGACGCCAAGGCTTGCGCAGCGTCATCATGTGTCCGACGGTAATTCTCGCCGCGCAGCATTACACCAGGCTCAAACCGTTGTTTGCCAAATTAAATATTCCATGCGTGTTGTTGATCAGCTCGCAACGACCCAAAGATCGTCGCGAAGCGTTAGCCACCCTAGAATGTAATGATCATTGTGTCGCAATCGGCACACATACGCTGTTTCAGGGCAAAACCAGCTTGAACAATCTTGCTTTGGCGGTGATAGACGAACAGCATCGCTTTGGTGTGGCCCAACGTAAAGCGTTGGAGCGCAAAGGTGGCGGTTCACATGTGCTAATGATGAGCGCCACTCCAATACCGCGCACGCTTGAGCTAGGACTGCTTTCTCATCTGGACATCACATGTATGCACGAGCGTCCTCACCGCAAAAAGATTCGCACCTTGGTCTTTAGCTCTGAAAAAGCCAACGATGTCCTTGCCGAAATTATTGAAAATAATCTGCAGGCATACTGGATTTGTCCTTTAATCAGCCGTTCGAATAAGCTTGACTTGAGGGCCGCCGAAGACGAATATGCTCGTATACGCAAACTTGCCCCGCAGCTTGACGCGCAACTTATCCACGGTAAGCTTGACAACGCCAGCAAACTAAGCGCCATGCGCTCGTTTGAAAATGGTACCACCCGGTTGCTAGTGGCTACGACCGTGGTTGAAGTCGGGGTGGACGCGCCAGAAGCCGATGTTATCGTTATTGACCACGCTGAGCGTCTCGGTCTGTCCCAGCTGCACCAGTTGCGCGGACGGGTCGGCCGGAGAAACAAACCCGGCTTTTGCGCTTTACTGTTCGATCCAAATCTTTCTGAAGTAGCTCAGCACCGCCTGCAGACGATGCATAGTTCCGAAGACGGTTTTGAAATCTCTCGTGAGGACCTTTTGCTTCGCGGGCCTGGCGACATCGTCGGCCGGCGTCAGTCAGGAATGCCCAAGTACAAATTCGCGTCGCTAAACGACGATCCTAAACTGCTTGAAAAGGCCAAACTCACCGCCCAAAAAATTATTCAAACCAATTTGGATATGGCCGCGGCGCATATCGGCATGTGGTTAGGTGCCGATCGTGCCAAAAATATCAAGGAGCCGGGTGTAACAAAAGTTTCCCGCCGGATTGAATAATCACCTGATCTTGCAATACGTTCATCCCCAACAAAACCTGGCCTTGCAGATCTTCCAACACGATGGCGTTTTCGTTTTCAATGTTGAGCGGGCCGATGGTAATCCGGTCAACTTTAGATCTCCACCCCACCGTCGTGCCGTTGGCGGTGGCGATCTCCTCACGTCCTCCAAGTTCCATTCCGGCTATCCGTGCAACATCTAACGGCACCGCTATCCAGGTTGCTCCCGTATCAAGCAAAAAATCCACTTCCAAACCGTTTAGCCTGCCTGTCGCCACGTACATGCCGTTTTGGTTGGCATGAAGTACGAGTGATCCGGTCTGCTGATCAAGGACGCTAGTCGGGTTGGGATTGACCTTGCGTTCTATTTTTGTGCTAAAAAACCAAGTCAGTAGCGCTATGGCAAAGGCCCAACCGGCTATTATCATGAACAACCCGGTGCGCCGCACGTTAGCGGTCTCGGCATAATCACGCGGATCCATCATCGATTACCTTTTAAACAGCAAATTATGAAAGTAAGCCATTTCCTCAATTGATTCATGGATATCGGCTTTCGCCCGATGGCGGTTATTTTTTTTCGTCTTAGAAGGCATGGAAGACATCCAGTAGTCAGCAGCCAACTTGAACACAGTGACATCAAAATTGCGATAATGAAAGTAATCGTTCAGTTTAGCCATATGTTTAGCCAAAAACCTTCGATCCTGGCAGATGGTATTGCCACACAGCGGCGATTGTTGCGGAGTAACCCACTTACTTAAAAAATTTAGCGCATCAGCTTCGCCTGTCGCATAATCAAGTTTGGAATCACGCACCAAATCAATCAACCCGGAACCGCCATGGGTCTGCTGATTCCAACTGTCCATCTGTTCCAATTTGTTCTCTTCGCAGTAAAACACCCATTCTGACGACTCGGCAACCACATTCAAATGCAGATCGGTTACGACAATAGCCATTTCCAGAATTTCATCCCGGTCGGGATTTAATCCGGTCATTTCTAGATCTAACCATACCAAGTTTGACTGGAGATTACTGGCGCATTGTGATGCCATCGTATCAACAGAAATTATATATGCGTTTTCAAACAACCCTTTTTCGAGTATGTTTCTGGAACCGACATCAAGCAAGCGCATTTAGCGCTAACAGCACGTTACACCTCATAGCGGTATAAGTTCAATAGTTGATCAGTACCGCAACCGCGTTAGTTATATCTATTTGCCGAGACCACCAGTAACGACCCACCGCTAATTGCAACGGGAAATACCTATTGTCAGGAAATACGCTGATCGCGAGCAAGCACGTCGGGCACTGTTCTTTACGAAACAGATAAAAATAATTATGCAGCCGCAATACATCTTGGGGCGCAGGTAAAGTGTACTGATCGCTGATCAGGCGCCAGATCGCTTGCCAGCGCTCTTTAGTCCACAAGTTAGGACTGCGTGTCGCCAAGGATATATCCTGCGCAAGAAGCTGATAATCTTCGCCCACTTGCCATTGACCGACACTTTTGGTAAAGTACTCCGGTGCGATTGCTCTGGTCCAGTGGGCAACGGGAAGAAATGGATTGTGTTCATAAACCTTAAGGCGCGCGACAAAAGGATCGGCAAGTCCCAGCTGGTCGTAAATATGTCCGTTCACACCATAGTTAAACCCGGCCCAGCCTACGGCCGACATAATCGTACGATCGGTTTTTTGGCGTAAATAATTACCGCTTTTGCGCCATACCAACTCAGGATATTCATACGACCACAAGATTGGTTTGCCTTCGAGATAAATATCACCTGACAAAGCACGCTTGGCCGGTATCGATTCTTGTTTCCTCTCACCTTGACGATGATTTAACCAAGCTCTCAAGACGGCATTTTCGTTGTAGCCATTCGCATACCGGACTTGTACCACGGTTAACGCTATCTGGTCTTCCGGAGTAGTAAGATGGATTGCCGCTGACGGATTAAATTGCAAGTAAGCAAGACCCGCTCCGACGAGCGCCAGACCATTTAGCGAAACCGCAGATATTTTGCGCATGGTTTGTATCTTCTTTATTCCGGGCATCCATATCAACCAACTCAAAAGCAGCATGCACAACAGCAGTCCGCGCGGTTCCAAGCGATGCAGTTCGTTCAGAATTTCACCACCTGGCGATTCCGTCACCAACAACGTGTTTTGATAAACCACGCTTACCCATCGCACAATATTCATTTGCCAGGTTTCTTGCCACAGGGTCAGGCCCAGCAAAACCATAAATCCAACCAACGCGATCTTCTGCCAAACGCGCAGATTCCTACGAAATCCATCCACCAGAGCCTGGCCGCCGCAAGCCAACACGAGAATGAAGCTGTAGGTCAAAAATCGCGTCAGCATGTAGTCGCCGCCCAACCACAACACGTACAACAAATTCAACAACAACCCCAGACCGATCGCAATTTGCTTGCTACGCAACAGATAATAGGTCCCCGCCAACACGCCGATCACCGTGACCGGGTCAAAAAACAAATTCACCAGATAGTAGTTGATCCCCGCTTGCACCAGACCGATACGCTCGATGCCCGTCGCGGCTTTGGCGTAATAGGTGTTGGGAAACGGCATCCCGTAGTAAGCCAGTGAAAATCCCGTCCACAGCAATAACGGCGCCGCGGCGGCGGCCAACAACAACATCCACTGTGAGATCGACAACGACCTTCGACCCAACCACAACGCCTGGACGCAGGCCGGTATGACCAGCAAAACCAGATCGTGGCGCGCCAGCGGTATCAATGCCGCGACCAAGAACATCTTGATCAGCGCGGCGCGCGACGGACGCGGGCCGCCAAGCGCTTCGCGCCAATACCACGCGAACGCCACCACCAACAGATAACCCAGCGGGTTTTCCAGGCCCGAAGTCGAAAAATCCATCACTCCGCGACTGGCGGTCAGCAACACCACGATCGCAAGCCAACTCAGATCGGTGGTGAAAAATCTGCGCAGCAACGCCAACATTCCCGCGCAGCACAACGCCGACCAGAACAAGGTCGCGAGCATATAGTCGGCGGTGAACAATCGGGCCAGATACCCCAGCCAGTACCAACCCGCCGAAGTGTAGACCTGCACCCGTTCGTCCGAGTTCCAGACCGGACCGTTGCCGGCATACATCTGTTCGATGCTGCGAAACGATATGAACGCGTCTTCGAAAAGCCACGCGCAGTTGGCGAAGATCGCAGCAAACCAACACAATCCCAACACGGGGATCAAGCTGCGAAACGATCCGACTTGCATGAGATTGCTTATTTGACCGAGTGTTTCATAAACTGAATAAAACGGCTTCGTTGTTGCCTAAATTAATTTGCCTAGCCCACCAGTCGCGTCCTATCACAATTTTTAGCGGTACAAATTTGGAGTCTGCCAACACACTGATCACCGACAAACACTGAGCGCAACTATCTTTACGTAACAAATAAAAATAACTGTTTAGTCGCAGTACATCTTGGGGCACAGGTAAAGTGTACTGATCGCTAATCAGCCTCCAGATCGCCTGCCAGCGCTCCTTAGTCCATAAATTGGGACTACGTGTCGCCAGATTGACATCCTGCGCAAGACGCTGATAATCTTCGCCAAGTTGCCATGTTTCACTCGTCAAATCACGGGTTAAATATTCTGCCGCGACTGGTCTTTGCCAATGCGCGACACGAAAAAAAGGCGAAAACTTATGTACGCCAAGACGCGCTATATAAGGGTCGGCAATCCCGAGCAGATCGTAAATATGACCATCGACGCCATAGGAATACGCGGCTAATCCTATATAGGACAATAGTACCCGATCGGTTTTAATCCCCATATATTCGCCACTTTTACGCCATACTAAATCAGGAAACTTCGGCGACAACAATGTTGGTTTTCCATCAATATAATAAGTGTTTGTCAAGGCATACTTCGTCAATAAAGCTTCTTGTCTTCTTATACCCTGACGATGATCTAGCCAAGCATCAAGTGTTGAATGTTTATTAAAGTCAATTTCATGCCGTAGCTGTACAACTGAAAACACGCTTATATCTGTAGGGGCGCGAAGATGGATTGTCGCTGACGGATTAAATTGTAAGTAAGCAAGACCCGCTCCGACGAGTGCAATACCGTTTAGCGAAACCGCTGGTATTCCGCGCATGGTTTGTATCCACTTCACCCCGGGCATCCATATCAACCAACTCAAAAGCAGCATGCACAACAGCAGTCCGCGCGGTTCCAAGCGATGCAGTTCGTTCAGAATTTCACCACCTGGCGATTCCGTCACCAACAACGTGTTTTGATAAACCACGCTTACCCATCGCACAATATTCATTTGCCAGGTTTCTTGCCACAGGATCAGGCCCAGCAAAACCATACATCCAACCAACACGACTTTCTGCCAGACTCGCAAATTCCCGCGAACTTTATCCACCAGACCCTGGCCGCCGCAAGCCAACACGAGAATGAAGCTGTAGGTCAAAAAACGCGTCAGCATGTAGTCGCCGCCCAACCACAACACGTACAACAAGTTCAACAACAACCCCAGACCGATCGCAATTTGCTTGCTACGCAACAGATAATAGGTCCCCGCCAACACGCCGATCACCGTGACCGGGTCAAAAAACAAATTCACCAGATAGTAGTTGATCCCCGCTTGCACCAGACCGATACGCTCGATGCCCGTCGCGGCTTTGGCGTAATAAGTGTTGGGAAACGGCATCCCGTAGTAAGCCAGTGAAAATCCCGTCCACAGCGACAGCGGTATCAAGGACGCGACCAAGAACATCTTGATCAGCGCGGCGCGTGACGGACGTGGACCACTGAGAGCTTCGC
>JAZHEJ010000067.1:0-23389 GCA_036679665.1 Candidatus Tethybacter castellensis
TCCATTTTTTTCGCGTCCTTTAAAGACTTTACCTTGATCCCGACCGCTTCAGTGGCGGCAACAGCGACCGCTTCCGCCCGGCGCTAAACGCGTCTTGAATCGAACTCGCGGCGGCTTCCAGCGCCTCTTCGTTGGATTGCGCCTTAGGCAACGTGTTGATAAATTTCGCGCATTTTGTCGCGGCGTCACAAGCATCCTTGGCTAATGTGTTGGCCTTCACGAACGCTTTTTCCATTTTTTTCGCGTCCTTTAAAGACTTTACCTTGATCCCGACCGCTTCAGTGGCGGCAACAGCGACCGCTTCCGCTTGGCGCTGCACATCGTCAGCCATCAAGCGCACCTCGCAACCCGCGTCGCGCTCGACCAAATAATCGTTGCAAGCGCTTACCGCCGTGCGCGCCTCGGTGGCCTTGGATTCCAAATCGGTATCCTCGGATCCTTCCAGATGTTCAAGAATAACGCTGACTGCGTTGTTCAATTTTTCCAGCGCGTTGGTCAAACTCAACGGCGCAGAAGCGATCCGCAAATATGCGAGGATCATGGCGGACGCGTTGCCTAGCGAAGTTGAAGAACTCCGCAAAGAATCCAGATATTCTTCGGACTTGACCGCAACCGCTTCTTCTATCTCCATGTTCATCTTGGCCATCGCATAGCCTTGGGCGATGTCCGCGCCCGCTTCAGCTTGCGCTTCGGCTTCTTCAAGGCCTTGCTCAACCAGCGCAAGAGCAAACGAACGCTGCTCAATGGTCCGAGCGCAGGCGACCAGTTCAGCATATTTGGGCAAGATCTGGATTTCGCGCGTAAGTTCGATTGCGTGTTCCGCCACTCCACCGTACTCAAGCAACTCAAGCATCACGTATTCGCTCGCTTTGGCATGGTCGCCGTCTTCAGCGCGCGCTCGGCCGCAAGCGGCAAAGTGGCCAAAAGATTTTTTCGCCGAGGCGCCCGCTTTCGGCGACGACACAGCCGGGTCGCTAGGCAGGGTGAACAAAGGCGGCACCTGCTTGCCCAACGCCTTGCGACAATCCACGCCGATGCCCGGATCCAAACTATAGGCTTCCAGATATACGGTCGCGAAAGTTTTGCGATTGGTTACCGACGCCCAGCTGGATTCTTGATCGTTTTTCGCGAACGCTTCACCAATTTGTTTGGCTTCAGCATCTGTTATACGCAGGTTTGATGCCACCCAGCCGGATGTTAAAAACCCTGGAAAATTAATCATTTCAGAAGGCATTTATCAAGCTTGCGATTTTACTTTACTTGGCTGCGCGTCGCGCTGATCGTCCCGCCGCCCAAACAATAAATTCCGTCGTATACCACCGCGGCCTGACCTGTCGCCACTGCCCACTGCGGGCCGGCAAAATCGATAGTTACCCGACTATCATCGGCAGTCGCGGTTACCGTGCACGGCGCCGGAGGCATCCGGTAGCGATGGCAGCAGGTATATACCCAGTTGCGACAAGGCCCCGCTTGATCAAACCAATGACAATCAACCAAAGTTATGCTGTTTGTTGTCAAAAGTGGATGATCGCGCCCGCGCACGACGGTAACCGTGTTGGCTTTGATGTCTTTCGCGGCGACAAACCAAGGTTCGCCCGGGCCGCCCTGTCCCAGGCCGCGGCGCTGACCGATCGTAAATAGATGAGCGCCTTTGTGCTCACCCAACCGCACCCCGGTATCCGACACAAAATACCCTGAGCGCTCCGGCACATAGGCTGAGATAAATTCGCGAAACGGCCGCTTGCCGACAAAGCAAATCCCCATGCTCTCAGGCCGGTCGGCGTTGGGAAACCCCGCTTGTTTAGCCAGCTTGCGCACCTCTGCCTTGCGTTGCCCACCCAGCGGAAACAGCAGTTTGTTTAGCCGTTGCGAAGGCACTCGATAAAGAAAATAAGTTTGATCTTTGCTTTCGTCTTCAGCTTTGATCAGCGCCGTGTTGCGCGGCGCGATTCTGGCATAGTGGCCGGTGGCCAAATACTCGCCTTTGAGATTATTCAACGCGTAATCGGCAAACGCGCCGAACTTGATCATCTCGTTACACCATACGTCCGGATTAGGCGTGCGTCCCGCGTTCAGCTCGCTCAGAAAGCTTGCGAACACGCGATCGCGATACTGGTCGATGAAATCGACTTCTTCTAATTCAATGCCGATTAAATCGGCGGCGACGGCGGCGTCAATCGCGTCTTGCCCGGCCGTGCAAACTCCGTCATCGTCCCAGCAGCGCATGAACGCTCCGGTCACATCGCAGCCCGCCTGCTTTAGTTGCCAAGCCGCCAGCGACGAATCCACTCCGCCTGACATGCCGACCACCACTTTGGTTCCCGCCGGCAAATCGGATCCGGCAAACTTCATTGACGCTTTTCCATCGTCAGCATTAATTATCAACGCAGCGCGTCATACATTTAAGATTGGATAAGATTTGCTTGATGGCCATTATTGTTTCCAAGCGTCAGTTGCGGCGCGACAAGCGCGCGGCGCGGCGGTCGATGAGCGTCGCGCAGCGAGCCGCGGCCTCGCGCGCTATTTGCGCCAGGCTCGCAAAAATACTCGCTTCACACCATGGTGATCGCATCGCGGCTTACTGGCCAAGGTGGGATGAAGCGGACATAGGCAAATTTGTTTTAGATTCAGCAAATATTCGTCGGTCAGTTTACCTGCCTCGCTTTGTCAATCAAGGTGTGCCTTTAATCCTACACAAAATGCCGTTATCGGTTTGGGAAATGACCACAGGATATGGTGGTATCCTGGAACCAAGCCTTATAACACCTAGCATTTCGGTCGCGAATATCACCGCAGCCATAGTACCTTCTATATCTGTCGATCGCAACGGAAACCGGGTCGGATCCGGACGCGGACTATATGATATAACTTTTTGCACTATGCCTGATATCGTCTTAATTTCACCAATCTTTTCTTGTCAACTTGCCCCGCCGATCGCCCCCGAACCCCACGATATCCCCCTCAATTTCATTGTCACCGAACACGAAACCATCGAGGTTCAAGCATGACCGCGACGGTCGGCGACAACCTCGCATCGCAAAGTCTCACTCCTAAGATTTTTAGCGCCGAGCGCGTTTGGCTGGCGATCCGTCAGTTGCTTGAGCTCGAACTTCCCGCCGAACAATTTACGGCCTATGTCGCCAAAACCAATGTGATTCCGTCGAGCAAGCCCGGCAGCGAACTCAAGTTGCTAGTGCCGACTGAAGCCGCCGCGGTTTGGATGCGCGAAAATCTGCTCGACCGTATCAAGCACTTGGCGCAGAACATTCATACCGGTCAAATCACCATCTGCGCGCGCAGCGAACCGCCGCTGCTTGAGCCTGCCGCGCTCGCGGTTGCCAACAGCGCGACCAACACCGCTAGCGGACTTGCTCCGCAGTTCGTGTTTGATACTTTCGTGCCGGGCCCCAGCAATGAAATCGCGCTTACCGCGGCCCTCAAACTCGCAACCGAACCTCAAGCGGCTTTGACCACCAGCCCGCTATACATCCACGGCTCGGTCGGGCTGGGCAAAACCCATCTTGCCCACGCCATCGGCAACCGCTTTTTGGCCAACCGGCCGCAAGCGCGCTTGCGCGTGCTGTCCGGCGAACAATTTATGCGCGAGGTTCAGGACAATTTCATGAACAACCGGATCCAGAAATTTCGCGCGCGGTTTCGCAACCTCGATTTGCTGATCATTGACGATATCCAGATGATCGGACGCGATTCGGAACAAACTCACAAACAGTTTCTCGGCCTGTTCAATTTCATGACTGAACGCAATCTGCCCATCGTGTTGACTTCGGACTGTCCTGTCAAACGCTTGGCTCAGCGCATGCCAGGGCGTCTTATTTCACGAATCGCGATGGGTGTTGATGTTATCGTCGCCACGCCGGATTTGGACACCCGCATCGCCATCGTTCGTTCCCAAGCGCGCATTTTAGGCCTGGCGTTACCGGTCGCGACCGCGCAGCTGATCGCCACTCAGTTGCGCAACAACTGTCGTGAACTAATCGGTGCCTTAAAACGCCTCGCGCTGCGTGCCGAGCATCTTCATTGCCCGCTGAGTGTCGAGTTGGCCCGCGAAATTCTTGCCGAAATCAGTTCGGCCGCGGTGATCGTCAGCATCAACGACATTATCGAACAAACCGCCCGCCACTTCAATCTGAGGCTGGCTGATTTGCAGTCCAAGCGGCGCACCCGCTCACTGGTTACCCCGCGGCACGTGGCCATGTTTTTGTGTCGCGAGCTTACCCAGTTTTCGCTCCCTGCCATCGGGGACGCTTTTCGTTGCCATCATTCGAGCATTCTGCACGCCTGGCGCAAAATTTCCAGCGCGTTGCATACCGATCCGGAATTGGCCAACGAAGTTATAAGAATCCGCCAAGAGTTGGCCAGTTAATAAACGCGAACGCCAAGCGTTTGGGTAATGCCGGCTTTATAAGCTGTGCATTTGTATGTCGATAATCGGTTAGCTTGGTGTGCACTATTTGGCGACCGAAAGTTGTGCACCGCCAATCCGCAAATTTGGCACAAGGCTGCGGACAACCTCAACCTGTCTTTAAGCCTTTATTTTGTTGCTGCTTATGCTCTTTTCCACCAAGACACAAGTTATAGTAACCCTTATAATCTTTGGTACTCAATTAAATAAAACTATAATCTGTGATACTTTTTATATGGTCCAGACACTTAGTCTAACCAAAGTCCTATGTTCGTAGCTGATCGTTCCATACTGTTGGCAGCGCTAGATAAAGCAGCTAGCGTGGTGGACAACGCGCCGATCAACCCGATTTATGAATGCGTGTTGCTGGTGCTTGACGCGGGCCAACTGAGCATCACCGGTTCAGACGGTCAGGTTCAAGTTACGGCGCGTTGCGCGATTACCGAGCAAAAAGCCATCGGCGACAAAAAAGCCAAAGCCAAAAAATCAACCCCGAAAAGTTTGGCAGTCAACGCCAAAAAGTTCAGCAAGATCTTGCGCAACACCAGCGTCGATGAAATCGCGGTTGAATTAGACGGTAACAGTTTGAGTATAACTAGCGGCTCCGGGCATTTTCTGCTGGCGTTTCAGCCGGGCGCGGATTTTCCGCAGATGGAAGTTGGGGCCGACAACCTTACCGCGGAGCTCGATCAAGCGACTTTGTTGCGTGCGATCAAGCGGGTGCAAGCTGCGATATCAAACAAGGTGCATCGGCAGTTTCTCGCCGGAGCTTATTTTGATTTCACCAAAAAAGGTCTGCAATTAGTTGCCACTGACGGCCATCGCTTAGCCACCGACCTGCTCAAGATCAAAACCAAGTCCAAAGAGCAAAGCGGGTTTATTGTGCCGCGCAAGGCGATATACGAGCTAGGCAGAATCCTCGGCGATACGGATAACCAAAGTTTGCGCCTAGGCGCGATCAAAGACGGTGAAGTGTTTCGCTCGGCAAGTTTTGAAACCGCGGACGTGTGTCTGATCGCGCAACTGATCGTCGCCACCTATCCGGATTATCGGCGGGTTATCCCGGATCTGGAAAAAAACAAGCAACAACTGATCTTCGACCGGTTGAATTTGCTGACGGCCGTGCGCCAAGCGTGCACGGTGCATGATCGCGTCGGCGAAGCGGTGAAAATGATCACCAACGGCAGCAATCAAGTAACCTTGAAAGCTGAAAGCTTACGCCAGAAAGATCAGGCCCAAGTGCGCATAGGGTTGGAAAATGAAAACGACGTTGAATTGCAAACGAGCATCAACAGCACTTATTTGCAAGACATGCTCAACGCCTTCGAAGGTTTCCCCAAAATTAACTTTGCGTTTAGCGACGGCGAAGGCAGCATATTGTGCCTGCCCGCCGACACCAAAGATTCACAGCTGCAATATGTCGTAATGCCGGTGCGCTAGGACGCCCGGGCGATGGTCTATGCCCTCCGGGCAGTTATAATTAACGGATTCTTAATCTGATTGCGTAATATCCGTTGGCGAGGCAAATAAATTCAACCATTAGCCAGGGAGAACCTGGTAACTGATGCCCGCAAAATCATCCTACGATGCTGACCAGATCGCGGTCTTGCGCGGTCTTGAACCGGTGCGCAAGCGCCCGGGCATGTATATCGGCGATACCGCTGACGGCACCGGCTTGCATCATATGGTGCAAGAAGTCGTTGACAACTCGGTCGACGAAGCTTTAGAGGGACATTGCGATCGGGTGGATGTGACATTACACGCCAACGGAAGCTGTACGGTGAGCGATAACGGCCGCGGCATTCCGGTCAAAGTCCATAAAGAAGAGCAACGCCCGACGGCTGAAGTGGTAATGACCGTGTTGCACGCGGGCGGGAAGTTCGACAGCGATTCTTATAAAGTGTCAGGCGGTCTGCACGGGGTTGGGGTATCGTGCGTGAACGCATTGTCGTCCAGTCTAGCTCTTACGATCTGGCGCGACGGCTACGAACACACGATGAGCTTTTCGCGCGGCGATCTGGTTACCGAACTTCGCAAAGGCCCCAAAACCGATCAGACCGGAACCCGGATAACTTTTCTGCCGGACGACGAAATATTCGAAGACACCGAATTTCATTTTTCGGTCCTGACCAAACGGTTGCAGGAACTGGCTTTTTTAAATCGCAATTTGCGCATTGCGCTGATTGACGAGCGTACCGATCCGCCGCGCAGCGAAGTGTTTCATTACGCCGGCGGGTTGCGTGAATATATTGAAATGCGCGCTGACGCGCACAAGGAATTTCGGGCGATCCACGAAGAAATGTTCTACTTTAGTAGGCCGAGCAAGGGAATCGGAGTGGAGGTTGCGATGCAGTGGGCGCACAACTATACCGAAAACATTCGCTGCTATACCAACAACGTGCCCCAAGCCGATGGGGGTTCCCATTTGACCGGCATGCGCGCCGCTTTGACCAGAGTGATCAAAAATTACCTCGTCGCCGAGTTTTCCAAGAACACCAAAAACCGCAAGGTTTTAGAGAATGTAAGTGGCGACGACATTCGTGAAGGGCTGTTTTGTCTGCTGTCGGTGAAGGTTCCGGATCCGAAGTTTTCATCGCAGACCAAGGACAAGCTGGTGTCATCGGAGACTCGGCCGGCGGTTCAGCCAAACAGGGGCGTGACCGGGCGTTTCAGGCAATTTTGCCGTTGCGGGGAAAAATTCTCAATGTTGAAAAAGCCCGGCTTGACAAAATTGTCCAGTCCAAGGTGATTCAAGATGTGGTCCAAGCGCTAGGAGTGCCGCTGGTCGACAGCAGTCGGGAAGAAGAGGTCGACGAGGACGTGTTCCACCGGGCGTTGCGCTATCACCGCATTATCATTATGACTGACGCGGATGTTGACGGTTCGCACATCGCGACGTTGTTGCTAACGTTCTTTTTCCGGCGGATGGTCTCGCTTGTGCATAGCGGATTTATTTATCTGGCCATGCCGCCACTGTACAAAGCCAAGATCGGTAAGACTGAGCGATATTTGCAGGACGATAACGAGTTGATCGGGTTTTTAGCCGAACAAGCGCTCGCCGAGTCTACCTACCAGTCCGGCAACGGCGGCGAAAAGGTTGGTTTTGCCCGCGCTTTCAACATGCTGGTGCAAGCTGAGCAGATTATCACCCGCTATGCTAACAATGCCGCGGCTCCGCTTGATGAAGGAGTGTTACGGGCTTTGTTAAAAATTAATTCGCCGCTGGAGCTAAACGACAAAGCAAATGCCGACAGTTCGGTCGCGCGCCTCGCAGAGGCGGTTAACGATAATTCTTTGGAATTGCGACTGGTCGATGCTGAACTAAGCGACGGCTTCGAAATTGAATGTTATCGAAGCGTGTATGGCAGCGCGCGCAAGACCGGACGGTTGCGGCGCAGGTTTTTAGAAGGTCGCGACGGCGATTTTCTGTGCGATACCGCCGGTGAAGTGCGGGCGCTAGGTGAAACCGGCAAGGTGAGTTTTGGCAAAGAAGAAATCGAGGTGCGCGGTGCGGTCGAAGCTTACAACTGGCTTATTGAGCGGGCCCGAAACGCGGTTTCGATTCAGCGCTATAAAGGTTTGGGCGAGATGAACCCCGAACAGCTTTGGGAAACGACTATGGATCCCAAGCGCAGACGGTTGATCAAGGTAAGAATTAATGACGAAACTGAAGCGCAGGATCTGTTCGCGGACCTGATGGGTGAAAACGTCCAACCGCGCAAGGAGTTCATTTCCCAACGCGCGCTACAAGCTGAGCTGAGCCTCTAAGCAAAGATAGCCGCCGCTTGAAAAGCGGGTTATAAATCAGCTTAGACGCCGGCTGGAGTAGAAACTTAGAAGCAGCACAGGCAGCAGCACCAAAAACGCGACGCGCAAACTGATCATATCAGCGAGGATGCCGATAAGCGGCGGC
This sequence comes from Candidatus Tethybacter castellensis, assembly GCA_036679665.1. Classification (GTDB taxonomy): domain Bacteria; phylum Pseudomonadota; class Gammaproteobacteria; order Tethybacterales; family Tethybacteraceae; genus Tethybacter; species Tethybacter castelli. The sequence goes on from JAZHEJ010000067.1 coordinate 8,337, forward strand.
CCGATCACGAAGGCGAACTCTGCCGCCAAAGTCAGGCAGGCCAAGTGTTTGGAAGTGTTGCCGGACAATTGCGACGCCGCGGAGACGGATAGCGGAAAGCCGACCGTAACCCCCAGCCCGGCCAAGCCGAATCCAACAAAAATCAGCCAAACCGCAGGTTGCGCGACAATCAATCCCAAACCGATTATCGCCAGGCTCAAACACAGCCGCGCCAGCATGATTTGACCCAAGCGTTGTTTGAGCCAGTCGCCCGCAAAGCGACCTGCAAAAATGCTCAAGCCGTAGCCGGCTTCAATCACATCAGGGCCCATCACTTCGCGCAGATATATGACCGACCAGTCAAGCATGGCGCCTTCGGACATCGCAAAGCCGAAGATAAACACACATACCCACAGCACGGCCCAATTGAAATGCGCTTTATCTTTTTGTTCAGCTTCTGGTTTGCTGCGCGGCATCTTATAGGTAAGCCATCCTGAGAAAGTTAGCGTCATCACCGTCAATATCAACGCGGTGGTAAGCAAGCTTACGTCTAAGCGGCTCAGTTGCACGCCGACTAAGCTTCCCACCAGCAGACCGACGCTCCAGCAACCGTGCGCGCGATTCATAATATGGCGGGAGCTTTGCTGTTCCACCGTCGCGGCGAAAGAGTTAAGCCCAAGTTCGGTATAAGCTAGCGCCATGCCGACCAGCAAGGTGGCGCCCATTAAAAATGGCAAGTTATCGGCCACTCCGACCAGCACTATCGGGGCGCAAAATGCCGGAAAACCAATTATCAAAATCAGCCGCGAGCCCCATCGATGCAAGCTTAAGCCGGCTATCGGCAACATCAAAATCACCCCGATCGCCAACGAAAAAAGAGCCCATCCCAACTCGGCTTTGGTTAAATCCAAAGCATGTTGAATATCCGGAAGGCGCACCAGGAACCCGCCAAATGTCAGCGGTTGCAAGAAAAACAACAGCATGACCATTATGACCGGATCAGGTGTACGTAGTCGCATGGCGAATTCCAATTATGCAGGCTGCAAGCTGCCTTGATTAAGCGGGTGAGAAAATAAAGGCGGTCAGCCTTTTACCGGCAAATACAAACAAGTAATGTATTCGTCGGGATCATCGCAATCGAACAGCGATTTTTGATATACATCCATGGCGGGACGACGCCAATCGAACTTCAGTTTGTTGATCTGTAAATAACGAAAGGCCTGCGTCCAAGCCAAATCGAGAAAATCGTAGTTGCCGGCCAAGACAATCTGGCAAAACATCCCCGCCGGGTAACTTTTGACGGTGAAGCCTTCCACCTGTGATTTGGCAGTCGGCGCCACCAACTCCAGATCGACTTGATTGGTTTTGAAGTTGACCTTGTTGTAGATGGCCGCGGTGCGAAACTCCGCGGCCGCCTCGCCATCGCCATCGCCATCGACGGCGGCGGCTTGGGCAAGCTTCGGATAAACATCTCGCATCGTGGTGCGCATTTCATCAAAGGACCCGACAAAAGGATGCATCGCGCAGGTCATCGCCGGAAATACGCTGATGCCCGAGAAGGTAAGCTTCATGCGCGGCGCGGTCGGATCGAGCTTTTGGCGCAACAACTCCAGGCCGTAGCGGCAATCGCCAGCTAGCATATGCTTGGTTTTACCGGCGAAAATACGCCACACAAACGGCATCCGGCCCGCCAGGTTGCAGGTAACTTTGGTGCCTGAACCATCAGCTTCAAATTGCCAAGTCTTCTGGATTTGATAATGGCGCGGACGTAAAAATTGAACGTTTTGAACTATGCTATGCGGGCGGTCCAAGGAGACGTTGGTCAGTTCGCCGGTCCCGATTTTCTTACTCGACCATTTCCAGCGACTGCCCTTTTGGTCGCTAGCGTCGGAAAATTCATGCGCGCATTCGTCTTTGGTCTGCAACCGCGGATGCCAAGCCAGGTTATCGCGCAAATCGATAATCGCCGCAAAAACTTTGTCAGGATCAACCGCGATATTGATCGATTCGCTAGCGTTGATTTTGCCACTAAACATAAATAGATTGCCGAGTACCAGACCCAGCACGAGTATTACCAGGAAAATCAACAAGGTGCTCATCAGCTAAAAAATCAATAATAATATGCAAAAAAACCGGATGAATCCCTTGTTGTATTTATAACATATTATCAACATTGACAGTTGCCAAATCATCTTAAAAGCAAATAATTTAGCTATGTTGATGTAATATGACGCCTTGAATAAAACTTTGGTAATCAGCGAAAAACCTTCGGTCGCCGGCGACATCGCGCGCGCGTTGGGCAATGCGCAACGTCGCGGCGACTATTTCGAAAATGATAATTTCATTATCACCTCAGCGATCGGCCATTTGGTGGAAATTTATAACCCGAACGAGGAAACCGCGGATTATAAAAGCGTTCGCAAGACCGGCCCGGCCAAATCGTCAGATGCCAAAGCCGCCCCCAAGGCCGGCAAGTGGTCGTTGGACAGCTTGCCGGTGATTCCAAGCGAATTTGCGTTGCGCCCAACCAAAAACACCGTTGACCGGGTAAAGCTGATCGCCAGATTGGCCAAGCGGTCCGAGGTTACCGAAGTCATCAACGCTTGTGATGCCGGCCGCGAAGGTGAGCTGATATTCCATAACCTGGCCAAATATATCAACCTAACCAAGCCGGTTAGACGCCTGTGGCTTCAGTCGATGACGCCGCAAGCGATCAGGGACGGATTTGCGCAGTTGCGCGATGAAAAAGAATTGCTGCAGTTGCGCGAAGCCGCCATCGCGCGCTCTGACGCCGACTGGCTAGTCGGCATCAATGCGACAAGAGCACTGACCGCGCTCAATTCCAAGGACGGCGGATTTATCCTTACCACCGCAGGCCGGGTGCAAACTCCGACGCTGGCGATGCTGGTTAGCCGCGAGCGCGAGCGCAACGCGCATGTGCCCAAACCATACTGGCTGCTTGATATAACCTGCAAGGCTACGTCCGGCGTCTATACCGCAAGATGGGTGCGAAGTTTGGGCCAAGATAAGGATGAAGCGGCTGCCGACAATACCGAAGGTCGCGGCCGAATCTGGGATGAGCAACAGGCCAAACAGATTACCGACATGGTAACTTCCGACGATCCGCTATTTGGCACCGCGACGGATGTAAGCAAAAAACGCACCTTGCAACCGCCCGCGTTGTTCGATCTCAACAGTCTGCAACGGGAGGCCAATCGCCGCCATTCGCTGTCGGCGCGTCGCACGATGCAGGCCGCGCAGGCGCTTTATGAGCGTTACAAGTTGCTCACCTATCCGCGCACCGAATCCCGACATTTGCCGCCGGACTACGTTTCGGTCGTAAGCGCGACTTTAAAGAAACTTGGCCAAGCGTCGAGCGATCAAGCTGGCGATAATCTGCAAATGAGCGATATTGCCAAGCTGAGCAAAGTGGCAGTCGAAGGCGTGCGGACAGTCGGCAAAAAGGTATTTGACGCAACCAAGATTACCGATCATTTCGCGATTATTCCCACGGGCGAGTTGCCGCGTCCGACGTTGCCGGAGCTTGAACAGAAGATATACAATCTGGTGTGTCGCAGGTTTGTTGCGAGATTTATGCCGCCTGCGGTACAGCTTCATACGACGCGCACCACCACCGTGGACAACGAGCAGTTTGAAAGCAAAGGTAGCGTGACGCTTGAGCCGGGCTGGCTGGCCGCCACCTCGCCGGACAAAGGAAGCAATGAATTACCGCCTTTGGCCGGTGAATCCGAACAGGTAACGATATCGGAACCGGATCTGCAGGATAAAGTTACCAATCCTCCGGCGCGCTATGATGACGCAAAGTTGTTGGGCGCGATGCAAGGAGCCTATAAAGCGGTCTCCGAAGAAGATCTCGCCAGCGCTTTGCAACAAGGCGGCGGGCTAGGCACTCCGGCTACTCGCGCGAACATAATCGAAGAACTGATCCGGCATGATTACATAGTCCGTTCCGATAAAGAACTGATTCCAACTCAGCGCGCCTTTTCGCTGATTGATTTGCTAGACGGTATGCACATCAGCATGCTGACCAAGCCGCAGTTGACCGGTCAGTGGGAAAGCCGCCTCAAAAGCATTGAGCAAGGAACCGAAACCTCAGCCGAGTTTCTTAGCGGAATTTACGATCTGTCCCGGCAAATTGCCAGCGTGGCCAAACAATACAATCCGGACACTACCGAAGGCGAATACGCGACGCTGACCGCAAGTTGTCCGCGCTGTCGCGAAGAGACAATGCGCGAGTCTTATCGCAAATACATGTGTACCAACGAGCAGTGCAAGTTTTTCATCTGGAAAATCATTGCGAGCAGACCGATTAGCCCTGAGGAGGCTGAAATTTTGCTTTCCACCGGGTCGCTAGGCCCGTTGGATGATTTTAAAAGCCGACGCGGGCTGCCCTTCACGGCAAAAGTCTTGTTAGAAGAATCGGGCAAAGTGGATTTTGAATTTCCCGCCGACCAAGATTTAAATGTGGATTTTGAAACGCTGGAAATAATCGGCGCGTGTCCTGTATGTCAGGCGGATGTCGGAGCCGCCGGCGGGAGCTTTTTCTGTCGCAATCTGAGTAGTAAAAAATGCGATTTTAGGCTTGGACGCACTATCTTGAAGCGCGAGCTTGCAAACGATGAATGCGCCTATTTGCTTAAAGAACGCAAATCGGATCTGCTCAAGGGTTTTATTTCAAGGCGCGGCAGACCGTTTAGCGCTTATTTGGTCATTGATAACAAAGGCAAGTTGAGTTTTGAATTTGATAAACCGGCGGCCAAGAAAAAACCAGCCAAACGCAGTGCCAAAAAATCTGCCAAGCCCGCCGCGAAAAAAGCTGCTCTTAAATCTGCGGTAATCCCCGATTAAAATAAATAACACGTATATTTACGTGTATTTTCTATGGCCATGAAATCAACTACCGTGGGCAAAGGCCTTTTAGGCGTCGGTATGTTATTGTTTTTGTCTAGTTGCGCTTCATTGACCTGTTCTTTTGGGCCTTGGCAAAATGAGTTTCGCGAGGCCGAATCACAAATTAGCAAAATAGAGGGTAATCTTGCCAGGGGCTATGCTTTACATCGCTCCGAGCGTTATGAAAGTGTTCCATACACCACAACGGAGACTTATTGTGTCACTGCCGATGCGCTCGGTTGTCTGCATTCTGAAACCAGGACGATCACCAAATATCGGGATGAGTTGCGTTACACTGAAACGCCGATAGCGATTGATGTGGAAGCGGAGCGCTCAAGGCTTAGTTATTGGTACGGCGTCTATGCGGAAGCGGAGCCGTTAGCCGCGGCCGAATACGATGACTGCATCGCCGCTAAAGTTAACGCGTCACAGTAGCGTCGGTAGCGAAATAATAGAGTCACTATGCAAGAATATTTGCTTTAACGGTAGCTCGCATGAAAGGGTAATCGATCAGGCGTTTATCTTCATTGCGCAGAGTACACATTTTGGCAAGCATGACTAAAATTAATGGAATGTTGCGCGTGCTAATATGTTCGACGAGCTGAAGGAGTATTTAAACAATGTCACGATCACCTAGACCCACCCGCAAGGAAATCCAAGCTGCTGCAGACCAGGGGCGGATTCTGCCGCAAGACCGTCCGCACAACGAAGTTCGCACCGTCGGCGAACTGCTTGACGGAGTCTATAACCCGCAAGGGGAGTTTCTGGTTGGTAAGGACAAAAGAGGTCATAATGTTTGGGCCGAAAGCGCCGGAGAGGCGGTGATCGATTACGAGCCGAAAATGGTGATTGATGGTTGGATGTTCTATCACACGATCATGCACGATGACGAAGGAAACCGATCTTCGTACCTTGCGATCTCGCATCAGAAAAACCAACGCAAGGGTGATGTCACGGTGTTGCCGTGCAAAACTCAAGTATTCACCGCGCTGGCCGAAAAGGAAGACATCGTCAATCCGATCACTGGCAAGAAGGTGACAAAGCACCGCGAGTGGTTGCATGAATTCATCGTGATGACGTTGTTCAAAAACGGATTTGATTGGGACGTCGACAACAACTGGAGTCTGGTCAAAGGCAAATACATGAGTCTGTTTAACGCGCTGCAAAAGCTGCCGGAGACTCTAGTCTCGCTCCATCCCACCAAAATAGGCAAAGCGTCAATCGTTAGTTATGACCCTATCCGGGTCGCGCTGAGCGTAGGGGCGGCAGACAAAAACTAGATTGAAGAGCTGGATCACCGGACGATACTCCTGCGGCTCACGTTAGCAAGCCTGAATGCTCGCTAGAGGCGCACTTTTATGGTCCGACGCGAAATTCGCGCGAAGGCGGAGTAGGTATCGCGTCAATATTTTGATTGTATATTTAGTTGGTCAGCGTATCTAGGAGGTGTGAACTGAATAAGCCGATCAGTATACTGCGGCATCCGCAACGAACAACGTGTTCGCGAGCACACACGGTGGTTGACCAATGCGCGATGTGGTAATGTTATGCAAAGTTGCAACCAACACGATATTTGAGCGCATCGCAGTGCTGAGCTAGCCGACACCGATCTTCGGGCATAGCATGATTTCAATCGTGCAGCTGTGCGCATCAACCAACTCGGCAAACGTCTGCCGTATGTGCCGATGGTACAGCGGACTGTAGCGCGCGGCAACGAGCACCCTGCGACAGCATTCGTTTGAATTGTTCAACAACGACAAGCTGATTTTAATTGGCGTCAGCGGTGCCATGCCCATGAGGAACAGATGATATAAAAGTTCGCTGATATAGAGGAAATCAAGGCCAGTGCTTAAGCCCAGCGAAAGCAAACAGACGAGCCTACAGATTCCGTGAAAATGTAGGAATCGTGCGACACGTGTGCACGGCTTGAAAAACGGTTCCGGAGTGAGTGCTAATCAAATCGATTTGATTTTTCTTTTTATATTTGGTACAAAGAAAGTAAATGAATACAGTTACCAGCACTCTGGCTCCTGCCGGATCAGCCTCAGCCAACACTTTCTGCATGAAACATAAGATCATGGAATTAAGCGATCGGTTGCGCAACAGCGATAGAATGGAAGAGGATTATTCTCGCCGCTACAGTAGCTCTATAAAAATGATGAACGCGAACGTGTCAATCAGACCGAGCCTACGCTAGTCAACACACACAATGTTTAGATCATTGAAAGCAGAGCAAAGAGATTATTTTGGCGAAGAACGCGTGCTTCCGAATTTTTTTGATCTGTAGGTCAAGGACTTCTGGCAACAGGTCGAAGTCTGTCTGAAAATGTCAAGGACACTCTGGACATTTGTTACGTGGATGCAGATCTGTTAATATTTTTTGCCCGTTTTGACAGTGAAGTTGCGGCAATTTACCAATATGCTAGAGCAAAGCGGGATGCCGACTTAAAATGATTGACTCCAGCACGCAGAAGCCCCAAAAGGTAACGCAGAAGCAGAGTGATGCAGAGAAAAACATGCCGCAAGGCAGCAATTATTCCCTCAATCCTTCCAGCAATGTCAATGAAAAATGGGACCAAATTTGTAGAGGTTTTAGCGAGCAAAACATTAAGGATTTCCAGGCAGTCATACCGACTAACGAGGACAAACCTAAGCCCTTAACCAAACAGCTACATAATGCCGCAAACGTTATTGACGTCATTGAAAAGTTATATGACGTTCCGCAAAGCGAACGTTTGGTTCGCGACGAATCATATTGACGGACGGCACACTGTGCCGTTTCATTCGTCTGAGTGTCAGTCAATTTATCAACATATAAAACCAGGAGATAATCATGGCACAATATAACCGTGTTGGCATAGTCCAGGCGTTCAATCTATGTTCTGATTTTGCGAAGATCATGCTTGACCAGCTGATACAGGCACTCGATTCGCGCAACACTAATTTTTTCCAGCGCTACGGTATGGTCACCAAGAGCATCCTTGATGAGAGGTTCGATACGCCGATTCAATGCGTTGAAGACATCGAACTTGACCAGAACGATGAGCTGAAAACCTATAGCCAGCCACACATGCGCGGCACGCCAGCGGTCGGCGCGTGCACGCCGGCAGTTGACTCCGACCGCACGTTTCCGCAAACCACGTTTAAGTTCAAAACCTTGGATTTGTACTCGCAGGCGCTGATGCTTCCTAAGTCGCCTGAGGAGTACGTTGTCCCGGTCACCACATTCATGAACTATGGCAGTCAGCTACGATGCTTTTGGGAGCACGTGATCGAGGACACAATCTGGATCTACAGCACCGGCATGCTCTGTGCTGTGGAAAACTGGAGTTCACTTGAGCCAAGTCGAAAAGCTGGTGAATTAGACAAGACAAAGGAAAGCGATGTCTCAAAGTTCGTTGAATACATCAAAAATCAGCACAAGGCTAATCCGATTACCTCTCCGTCCAACAAGCTGTCAACATGGAACTCCTCGACGGTCCTGAAAGCAGGTGCGACGGTTGATGATACGGGTGCGACATCCTCACACACCTTGATGTTGAGCTACATCCAGGAGGTCAAAGGGTGCATCGATTCGCAGACCGTGGGGTGCCGCAACATGCAAAAGCCGATGTTCAACGTGTTCAACAATAGGGGCGAAGGGTCAAATCAGCCCCACCCGATACATGAATGGATGTGGGTCATCACTCCGGAAATTGCGCACGACTTGCGCAAGGAAGTAGGTTCTACCAATCTGGCCAGCTGTGGTTCCTGTAAGCAGATAGACAATGGCTTTGGCAACGCATATGTCTGTCACTTGCTCGGCTTTAGTTTTGCCGAGTGCGATAGTCTTCCGCGGTATCGGGGAGGGGCAAGCTTGGATGTTCCGATCTGCCGTACGATTATCTTCGGCCAGCAGGCGGTGGAGTATGGCTTCCGCAAATATCCGTGTATCGGCAAGCGCTACACCTCACTGTTAAACGGAATGGGCTGCGGAATGAGGTTCAAAGGTGTACGCTACCGGACATGGCCGTTCTCAGAAAACCAAGGGCAATACGGCATCCTGAAATCGTCCTGTAATTTCGGCGTCCGTAAAATCCGCAATCAGGACAATGATACTCACGAAGAAAGAGACCGCGGTATTATGACCGTAGACATTCCATATACAGCACGCAATATGGAGAAGGTGAATTCTCTACCAACGCAAGCAGAAGCTGAAAAGAGCTTGGGAATTTGAAATGACGCTAGCAGAATACCGTATATGATTCTTGCACGCAATTCGTAAGGAAGTCCGGTCTACAAAGAAAGATCAAGTTCGCCAGCGGGGTGGCACGCAGTCATGACGTATCATATTTGTGTGCACAACGATCAATTCTATCTCGACCAGCGGTCCTAGCAGGGGTTCCAGCGACAAAACTGGATTCTGGCGATTGTCTGATATCCACGAAAATCCACTCTCACTAATTCTCATGCTGTGCCCTTTAAGACCGCTCATCTTACTGTTGCCCTGCGCTGATCTTATGTGACGGGAACAGGTTCACTTTGCGATGTGAAACCGTCTTGAAATCTAGTTGATTTTTATCATTAAAACAAAACCGAAGTTTTAACTCAAAGCACGAAAAAAATGCTGAATATGGCTGTGGCCAAATTTTCATTCAGCAGGAATAAAACCTGGATATCGGTATAAATGTCCTACTGCTTCTCCTTGGCAATGAGTCCCTTATACGATTACTACATCACCGCTAAAGTAAATGCGTTGTAGCACTACTCCATGAACTGATAAGGCTGCGGGCGTGATCCCACAGCGGCGCCATGTCAAGAATATCGATATGATTGCTGGCGCTGATAGTGCTCATTGTGGGTTGGGCGGTACCGCGCCAGGCGTCAAGCAGGCGGTTGGTGCTTCGGTGCGGAACGACAGCGTCGAACTCGGCTATATAAAGGTGAGTGGGAGCGGATATCTGAGCGCTAAGCGCGACGGTATCGAACGGGTGGCGGATCATACGACGCACCGGAAACATCCAGTAGCGGTCGGCGGCAAGTTCTTGTACGCTGTCAAAAGGAGTAACCAAAATCAGCCCGGCTACCGGCCGATGTGCCGCAACAAAGGCGGCCATATGCGACCCTAAACTACGCCCGAACACGATCGTCTGGTCGGCGGTGGCGCCAAGTTTGGCCAACGCCGCATCAAAACCCGTCAGCGCATCGGCTTGAAGCGCTTTTTCGCTCGGCGCACCGGAGCTCGCGCCATAGCCGCGGTAGTTTATGCCGGCAACAGACACTCCTAGCTTTTCGTGTAATTCAGTCAGTTGCGCCGAAATTTCCTCGGCGTTACCGCCGAAATAGATGATGACCGGCGCTTTGTCATCGGCCGCCGGCAATGCCCAGCCTGACAGGCTGGTACCATCGGCTGCGGTTACGTTAAGCACCCAGTTGGCAAGTTCGGCGGAACCGGCCGCCAAAGGCCGCGGATAAAAGATCAATTGCTCTTGGCGCAGCCACAACCACAAGCAAACGGCCAGCCAGCAAAAGGCCGCCCAGAGCCCGAGCGACAAAGCGATTTTTATGGTTTTATCTTGGCCAGTTTGGGCCGGATGTTGAACAGGCAATAAGGCGCAAGCTTGTTGCGGTTGTAGTAGTCGTGGTGTTCAGTTTCCGCCACCCAGAACTCGTCGAGCATCTTTAGTTCGGTGACGATCGGTGCTTTGAACTGGTCTTTGGCCGCTGCGATCGCATCTTCAGCTTGCTGTTTTTGTTGTTCATCGACATACAAAATGATGGAACGGTACTGCGGGCCAACATCGTTGCCCTGGCGGTTGGGCGTGGTCGGATCATGTACTTTCCAAAACATTTCAAGCAGTTTGGCAAAACTGATCACACCCGGATCAAAGGTGATCCGTACGACTTCAGCGTGCCCGGTCTGTTTGGCGCAGACTTGCGCGTAGGTGGGATTGCTTTGATGGCCGCCCGCGTACCCGCTTTCGACTTTGCTAACTCCGTCCAAGCGCTGGTATACCGCCTCCAAGCACCAAAAGCAGCCTCCGCCCAATACTGCGGTAGCTAAAGTTGTATCGTTATTCATGAGTATAGTTTCTCCATGGTTGCGATTGATTTGAAATAATCTAGCAATTCGTATACCAAAGCGTGTCGGTTGGCGCGTTTGGCCGGGTTCGGATCGTTGATCAGTACCTGATCAAAAAACTCATCGATATCCGAACACAGCTCAATCAATTGTTCAGGCAATAAACGGTAGTTGCCCGATGATAAGAAATTTTGACGAATTTTAGTGCATTTTTTATACAGTTTTTTCTCCGCCGGGTCAGTCAGCAGGTCTTCATTAATTGGCACGTCGAAAAGATCTCCAAATTCGTTGATTTTAGCTAAACGTTTGTACGTCACAAGAAGCGTTTGGTAGCCGGCATGGTTGGTGTCGCGCAGTTCAGCTAACGCTAGCACACGTTGTTTAATATCACTGATGTCGATATTTTGTTGCTGTTTGCTTATACTAGCGATAACCGCTTTAACAATTCGGACAAGTTCAGCCGAAGGAGTGGCGACGTTCAGCCATTCTCCGGCGAACAGGTGGACACGATCAAGTAGTTGCTGAAAATTCAGATTAAGCTTATGGTTCAAGTCATCGCCAGTTATTTTGTGCGAAGTTTCAGCGTTCAGATAATCGTAAATTATTTTACCGGCTACGAATAGCAATTTCGCGTAATCAACACCTGGATAGCGTTCTAGGACGCGCAGGACCCGCAACATGCTCCGGCGCAGGCCGAACGGGTCCTTCGAACCGGAAAACCCTTTGTGGATCGCAACAATCGCGGCGATACGTTCAATTTCATGGGCGAGCACCAGACAGTCTCGATCGCGGGTGTCGCCAGCGTCAGGATCTGTGTGATCTTTGGCGCGGTCCAGATAGTTTGCAAGCAACGTTTTCACGTTGTTATTGACATTGCGCAGATAGTAGGATGCGAGCACTCCTTCTAGTTCAGGATATTCGTTAGCGAGCAAGGTACCTTGTGCAACCTTGCACATCCGCGCTGCACACGCGGCGTCTTCAATCTGACTATGTGTAAGCTTTAACGATATGCCAAAATTCTTGACCAAGTGCTCAATACGCTCAACGCGACTTGTAACCGAACCTAAATTTTTCAGGTAAGTGATGTTGTCCAACCGGGCCAGATGCTGCTTGTCGCTAAGCTTACGGTCTTGCTTCCAGCAAAAAATGGCATCATCAAGACGGGCGCGCATAACCCGCTCAATACCAAGAATGTGTTTGCCTGAATCGGCAAACTTATTGTCAGCCACAAACACGAAACGCCGGGTGTGCAGGCCATCTTTGAGAATCGGCAAGCAACGCAAGTGTTTTTTCATGCAGCTGGTGATCACTTCGTGCGGCAAATCGTCCGCAGGTTCTTTTTCTAAGCTGGTGAACGTGCCCAAATGGCTCACCGGCCATTCACACATCGCCGCTATTTGAGCGACTAAATCGTTGTCATCGTCAATTTGGCCGCCGCACTTATGCGCGAGCTCATCACACTGATTACGGATCGTCTTTTTGCGCTGTTGAACCGAGACCATCACATAGTTTTTTTCCATCGCGGCGACATATTCATCACGGTTCGCGGACGCTATTTGTACCGGTCCCGGGGCTAAAAACCGGTGGCCGACCGTGGTCGCCGTCGCAGATATATTGGCTACGGAAAAAGCAAGCGGTTGGTTTCCCAACAGCGCGCAGATACCGTGCAAAGGGCGCACGAAACGCAACCGATTGTCGCCCCAGCGCATCAGTCGCGGCGCCACCACATCAGTGAGCGCTTTTTGAATCAACTCGCCTAACAACTCTTCCAACTTGCGTGCGGCGATCGTGGATTCAACTGCCACATACGCAATTTGGTTATGCTCGATATCGATTAAATCGTCGATATCGGCGTTGTTGGAGCGTAAAAAACCGGTAAGCGCCGCAGTCGGTTCGCGGTCGTCGGTAAATGCCCGGGAACGTGCCGGTCCGCGACGTAGTCGCGTCGAACCCAAGCTTGCGGAGCGGACCTTGTCAATGATCGTCGTCAAGCGTCGCGGGGTCTGGGCGCAATACGACGTAGTCGGTTGTTGCGCCAAAAAACGCGCATTGATAAGTTGGTTGGCGAGGTTCGCGCTAAAGTCGTGCGCCAAGTTGGTCAGCTGAGGGGGTATTTCCTCAACCAGCAGTTCGATCAACAGCGGGTTGCTCAATTGTTTTGGATCAGCGGATGGCCAAGCCGGGTGCGTTGCGCGCAATATGCGGCCGCGGCTTTGTTTGCCTGTTCGCGAACTTGGGTAATCGCGGCGGCGCGCGCTTCGACCGAGTAGTGCCCGCGCGCGTCAAGCAGATTGAAAGTGTGCGAACCCGCCAGCACCGCTTCGTAGGCCGGCATTACCAGCGCCGGATCTTGTTCGAGCAAAAGGTTGCTTTGGTCCAAGCTGGCGTTGAAAGTCTCAAGCAAAAGCTTGACATCGGCGAGTTCGAAATTATAAAAAGATTGCTCCTTTTCATTTTGGCGGTAAAGCTCGCCGTATTTCAAGTTGGGACTCCAGTCCAGCGCATAGACGTCGTCGCATTCTTGCAAAAACATCGCCAGGCGTTCAATGCCGTAAGTTATTTCGCCCATGACCGGCGCGCACACTATCCCTCCGACTTCTTGAAAATAAGTAAATTGGGTGATTTCCATTCCGTCCACCCACACTTCCCAGCCCAGTCCCCACGCCCCTAGCGTGGGTGATTCCCAGTCATCTTCGACAAACCGGATATCGTGCTCTTTGCCGCTGATCCCGATCTGATCCAGCGAATTCAAGTAAGCTTGCTGAAAGTCGTCAGGAGAGGGTTTTTGCACCACCTGCAGTTGGTAATAGCGTTGCAGTCGGTTGGGGTGGCGCCCGTAGCGCCCGTCGCCCGGCCGCCGCGACGGCTGGACATACACGGCGCTCCACGGTTCAGGGCCTAGCGCTCGCAACGTAGTGGCAGGATGAAATGTACCGGCACCCACTTGCAGATCCAGCGGTTGCAAAACGCTACAGCCGCGTTGTTGCCAAAAGTGCTGCAGCTCGCTGATTAGTTGTTGGACGTACATGTTTTATAAAAAATATCAACCGCAGCGGCGGTTGCGCTAGTTGGGAAACACCCCTAGCGAAGCGGAAACGACAATCAGCAAAAACAAAAACAGCGCGGCCCCGATGCGCCAGGTCAACGCCCGCACGGTGCGCGTGGTGTCGCCTTCGCCGCGATTGCGCAGTAAAGATATCAACGCCCATATCAAGCTTACGATAACGAAGCACAGGATAAGTAGGGCCAGTGTGCGTAACATGCTAGGCTCGGTTTAAATTGCGGATCAAAATATTTTTCCTTGATAATTATATTTGTGCGCCCCAAATAAGGTAGTATTTTGTGGTTTGTTATGCGGATCAAAGCAGCCATCAATCGATTTCACTTGCCGCCGCTGGGTTTTACCCTGTTTTGCGCGGCGATCGCGGTGTGCTGTTTTGGCCTTTCGTTCTGGCAACATCAGCGCGCCCAACTCAAAGCAAGCTTGCAACTAGCCGCCCAAACCAAGGCAAACGGCCCTTTGGTTGATTTGAACCAAACTGTAAGTTCCAAGGTCGCCGACTTGGAATGGAGCCCGGCGATCGCAACCGGCATATACGCCGCCAATCAGTTTTTAATCGATAATCGGTTTATCGAACACGAGGTTGGTTTGCATGTTATTTCCCCGTTACAACTTGGCGACGGCCGATGGCTATTGGTAAATCGCGGCTGGATCAAAGCGCCGCGACGCCGCGATCAGATCGAAGCTCCCGCGTTGCCGCAGGGCAAGATCACGGTTACCGGAACCTTGGTCCCGGACGCCCAAGAAGCGTTTGAATTGGGCAACGAACTGCCGGCCGGCAATATCTACCAACATCTGAAAATCAATCGCTGGCAAGATACGACCGGCAACCGGGCTTTGCCGCTGGTGTTGATCGACCGTGCCGCAGCCGGCGATCTGGTTGAAGTGCCTGCGATACCGCAGTTCAAAGCTGAGCGCAGTTACGGTTATCGTCTGCAGTGGCTGGCGCTGGCGCTGGTCGCGGATCGCGGCTGGATCAAAGCGCCGCGACGCCGCGATCAGATCGAAGCTCCCGCGTTGCCGCAGGGCAAGATCACGGTT
>JAZHEJ010000038.1:0-3095 GCA_036679665.1 Candidatus Tethybacter castellensis
ACGCTGAATTAGAACAACGTCTGTTGCTGGCCGATGTCGGCACCAAGGCGACAGCCGCCATCATCGAGTCGGTACGGGAAAAATCCGGGCTCGATCCTGATCTGGCCGCAATCGGCACCGCGGTACACTCCGCAATCGGCAATCTGTTGCAAAAATTGCAAAAGCCCGCTATGGAACAAACCTCCCGTCCTCACGTTGTCATGATCGTGGGCGCCAACGGCGGCGGTAAAACCACAACGACCGCCAAGCTAGCTCACCTTGCCGTGGCCGCCAAGCAACAAGTGGTACTCGCGGCGGCGGATACTTTCCGGGCCGCGGCGGTCGGCCAAATTCAAGAGCTGGGCAAACGCTTAGGCGATCAGGTGCGAGTGATATCCGGCGCTGACGATCCCGGCGCGGTGGCGTACAACGCGGTGGCGGCGGGACTTGCCAGCCGGGCGAATCTGGTCATCATCGATACCGCCGGCCGGCAACCAACCAGCAAAAAGTTGATGAGCGAAGTAACCAAGATTCATCGCGCGATCGGCAAAGCCTTGCCGGGCGCGCCGCATGAAACAATCCTTGCCATCGATGCGAACACCGGCCAAAACGCGTTGCGTCAAGTTGAAGCGTTTCATGCCGAAATCGGCCTAAACGGAATCGCGTTGACCAAGCTTGACGGCACCGCGCGCGGCGGAATTATCCTCGCTTTGGCGTCGCGGTACGACATCGCGGTACGTTTTGTCGGTGTTGGTGAACAGCTTGCTGATCTGTTGCCGTTTGACGCGGAAAAGTTTGCCAACGCGCTGTTTGTATAACTAAGTCAACAAGTACAATTAAATTCATGTCACCCAATGCTTTATTGATCGCAAATGTCCGCGCCTGAAACTGTCGCCTATGTGGGCCTAGGCATAATGGGCCTGCCGACCGCGACCAATTTATTAAAAGCCGGCCACAAGATACGGTGCTACGCCAGACGCGAAGCGTCCGCCGCCGCGTTGATCGAACTAGGCGCAACCTTACACCCTAGCGCCGCAATCGCCGCATCCGAGGCTAATTTCGCGTTCACCAACGTTTCAGATACCAAGGACGTTGAGGAAGTTATTTTTGGAGAAGGCGGCCTTGCCGAAGGAATGCGTCCGGGCGGCCTCATTATCGACATGAGCACAATCGATCCGAACGCGGCACGCACTATCGGTGCAAGTTTGCGCGAGCGCGACATCGGTTTTATCGACGCGCCGGTATCCGGCGCCCAGGCCGGCACCTTGGCGTTTATGTGCGGGGGCAGCCAAGAAGATTTTGATCGTTCCTTGCCGCTGCTTAAAGTACTCGGCAAAAGCCATGTGTTGGTTGGCGACTGCGGAGCTGGGCAAGTGGCTAAATGCGTCAACCAGATCCTGATCGGCGCGACAATCGACGCGGTGGCGGAATCTTTTCGTTTGGCGCGCGGGATGGATGTCGATCCGGCCAAAGTGCGCGCTGCGATCGCCGGCGGCTTTGCCGGCAGCAAGGTGCTGGAAATTCACGGCAAGCGGATGCTTGATAACGACTTTACGCCGGGCTTCAAAGCCCGCTTGCATTTGAAAGATATTGATATCGCGATCGCCTGCGCCGAACGTTGCGGCGTTGCCGTCCCTAGCGCGCATGTTTTTCGCGAACGGCTAGCGCAAGTAATCGAACAAGGAAAAGGTGAGTTGGATTCTTCAGTTGCCAGCCTAGCGGCCGATGCCTGAGCGTGCGCGGCACGCCGCCTTGCTAATTATCGGCAACGAAATCCTATCCGGCCGTACCCAAGACGTAAACCTGCGCGTCCTTGCCCGCTTGCTACGCGAGCGTGGTATCCAGATCGCCGAAGCGCGCACGGTACGCGATGAACCTGAAGCGATCATTACCGCGGTCAACGAATTACGCGGTCGATACGCATATCTGTTTACTTCCGGCGGTATCGGTCCCACCCACGACGACATTACCACTGCGTGTATAGCCAAAGCGCTAGGCCGGTCGGTAATCCGCCATCCGGACGCCGAGGCAAATCTGCGCGAATATTACCTTGGCATCGGGCGCGAAGTTTCCGAGGCGCGCATGCGCATGGCTGAAGTTGCCGAAGGTGCGGAACTGATTACCTGCGCTGAAACCGCCGCTCCCGGATTTGTCATTGACAACGTCTTCGTGTTCGCCGGCGTGCCCGCCATCTTCGCCGGCATGGCGCAAAGCGCAATGGCGCGGCTGGCGGCAGGGCCTAAGCTGCAGTCTCGCTCGATTACCGTTTTGGTTGGTGAAAGCGAAGCCGCTGACGATCTAGCGCATGTTCAAGATAATCATGCGCAGCTGGAGCTTGGCAGCTATCCCACCGTCCGTGATGACGGCAAGCACATCTGTGAACTGGTGATTTCCGGCACGGATACCGAAGCGGTGAACCAAGCTTTGCAAGAACTGACCGGGCTGCTTGATAAGCGTGATATTCCCTGGCAAAGCTAGCTCAAGCAAGTAGCCGGTTCTTGGTAGAATCACAATGATGCTTTATAACTTTCAATTTGCATTCACTATTGGTTGGAAAACTGTACAATACGAAAAAGCATGTGTTTAGCCGTGAACAAGGGTAACTCCCCCCCCCTTATAAAAAATGAAACTGCGTTCGTTCGCGGCGGCGTTCGCCATACTGTGCGCAATGGGCGCGAGCGAGACGGTGCGGGCTCAGTCTGTGACCGTAAACAGCGTCGCGTACGACCCTGAAACAGATAGCATAGTTGCGCAGGTTAGTTTCACATTTTCAACTGACAGTGGATTTCGTTTTGAAAGGATCGGATTAGCACTAAACGCAGACAATTCTTTGAGGTTAGGTGGCGGCGGAACCCCGGAATTCGCTAATGAGCTAGCCTCGACTACATGTACAAGATCCGGCAACCCTATGACTATCACATGCGCGATAGACGTTAGCAACGAAAACACATTTCCTCGTCCTCAGGAAGAAATTTACAGGGTCCATGCGGCAATGTTTTATGATCAAGGTTGCCCGGATGGGGTAATTTCAAGACCCGCCAATGTGACCGTTCCGGCCCGACCACCGGAGCACGACCCCGCGACGACCAACAGTCTGTTGAGCGACGTGGGACAGA
>JAZHEJ010000071.1:0-2975 GCA_036679665.1 Candidatus Tethybacter castellensis
AATTAATAACTGCATTGACATGCGCTAGTATCGCGCTTGGCGCCGGCGTATCAATCTCGGCTCAGGCCGCGGAATGTTTCGCGGCCGCACTTTCCTTGACCCGTTGGATCCTGCAGAACAAAAATTGCTTAAAAAATCCAACGAACAAGTTTTTATCACCGCGCTGCAACTTGCGAAAGTAGCGGGCGAAAGCAATCCCTAATTTAGTTAAGGTTGCAGCTCATATCCTATAATCAGCGGAGTAATCAGTCCGGCTTCGGGCTATGTTTAAGGAGAACACCAAATGAAAAAATTAATAACTGCATTGACATGCGCTAGTATCGCGCTTGGCGCCGGCGTATCAATCTCGGCTCAGGCCGCGGAATGTATCGCGCCGGCCAACCCGGGCGGAGGCTGGGACTTTACCTGTCGCCAAATTAGCAAGATTATGTTCGACATCGGCGCGGATCCGGGCGTAATCGTGGTTGCCGCCGATTCGCCGCATCGCAGCTTGAACGACTTGGTCGACGCGATTAAGCAAAACCCCGGCTCGGTAGCCTTCGCCGGCGGTTCCGCGGCGGGCGGGTTTGACCATCTCAAGCCGCTGATGATCCTGAAAAAAGGCGGTTTCAACGACATCACCAAGATCAAGTACATCGGCGTTGACGGCGGCGCGGACGCGATCACCCAGACCGTCGGCGGTTTCACCCAAGCGATGACCGGCGACATGTCCGAAATCGTCGGCTTTTTGAAATCCGGCGATATTCGCGCGTTGGCGGTGCTTACCGAAACGCGGGTCCCGGGCTTTGAGGAAATCCCCACCGCCCGTGAGCAAGGTTTTGACGTGGTGGCGGTCAACTGGCGCGGCTTGTACGTTCCCAAAGGCATTTCCGACGCCGACTTCAACAAATGGGCCGACCGACTTGCCAGGGTTGCCGCGAGCGCGGAGTGGCAAGAAGCGATGGTTGCCAATGGATTGGCGCCGTTTACCAAGGTCGGTGGTGATTTCCAAAGTTTCATCGACGATATCGTGGCCGACACGGTAACTCTTTCGAAAGAAATTGGCGTATTGAACTAATGTCCGGCGACCGGATCTTTGGTCTGGTCATGATCGGCGTGGCGCTGGCTTTTATCGCCAGCGCCACCCAGCTTGAAACCAGCTTTTTGTCCGATCCGGTCGGCTCTAAATCCTTTCCGATCGGAGTTGGCGTTGTGATGGGATTATGCGGGCTGACGATGGCGATCCGGCCGGATAAAGATCCAACTTGGCCGTCCCTAACGGCCATTATGAACAACTTGATCGCGTTGGCAACCCTAATCGGCTACGCATATGCGCTTCAACCGCTGGGCTTTTTTATACCCACCGCCATCGCATCGGCACTCCTGGGTTTTTTGATCGGACGCAACTGGAAAAAAGCGCTCGTTGGCGGATTTGGGATGGCGGTGCTGTTGTTTGTGGTATTTAAATATCTGCTCGGACTCGGACTAGTCGCTTTTCCCAGGGCATTGTTTGGCTAAACAACTTGGGTTGCATTGCCGACGGCGCGCGATCCAACCAACCAGTTAGATGCTGAAGATACCATCTGCAAATATATTAAATAGCAACCAATGGAAATTTTTGCCAATCTCGCTTTAGGCTTTAGTATCGCCTTGTCGCCTTACACGCTGATGCTGGCGGTAGGCGGTTGTTTTCTTGGCACGATTATCGGCGCGTTGCCGGGACTGGGGCCATCAAATGGCGTGGCGATTTTGATTCCGCTGGCTTTTAGTTTGGGCCTTGGCGCGACCGAAGCGTTGGTTTTGATGACAGCTGTGTACTACGGAGCGATGTACGGCGGGCGCATTTCCTCAATCTTGCTCAATATCCCTGGAGATGAGCCGGCGGTGATGACCACCTTGGACGGATACCCGATGGCCAAATCCGGCCGGGCCGGTGACGCTTTGGTTTTGTCCGGCGTAGCTTCGTTCGTCGGTGCGTTGCTAGCGACAATCGGCTTGATGCTACTTGCTCCTTTGCTGGCGCGGGTAGCGTTCTTTTTCGGGCCCGCGGAATATTTTGCGTTATATCTGCTGGCGTTCTGTACGCTAGGAGGACTTGCTTCAAACAACCAGGCCAAAGCGGTGATCGCAACCACCATCGGGCTTAGTATCGCGATGATCGGCCTTGACACGGTAACCGGCGTGCCGCGCTTTACGTTTGGCAACCTGCATCTGTTTGACGGCATTGATTTTCTTGTTGCGATTGTCGGGTTGTTCGCGATCGCTGAAGTTTTCCACTTTATCGAAAGTCATGGCAAAGAAAGTGCGATCGGCGTAAAACTCGACAAAATCAAAATTCCGATCCGCGACATTATCAACAGCGGCTGGACGATGCTCAGGTCGACGATTATCGGCTTTGGCGCCGGGATTTTGCCTGGCGCGGGTGCTTCATTAGGTAGTTTCATGGCCTACATGGCGGAAAAAGGTTCCGCCAAAGACAAAGCGACTTTCGGAACCGGCAATCCGCGCGGCGTCGCCGCGCCGGAAGCGGGCAACAACGCCGCGGCGGGCGGCGCGCTGGTGCCGATGCTGACGTTGGGAGTACCTGGTTCGGGGACCACCGCGGTACTGCTCGCCTTGTTGGTAACTTTAAACATCACCCCGGGGCCGTTATTGTTTACTGAACGCCCCGAAGTAATCTGGGGTCTGATCGCGTCGTTGCTGATCGCCAATTTCGTGTTGTTGGCGATGAACGTGCCGCTGGTGCGCATTTTTGTGAAAATTCTCTCAGTGCCTAGTTGGTTGTTGCTTCCCGGGGTCACGATGGTCGCGTTCGTCGGCATTTACTCATTGTCAGGCAGCTATTCCGACTTGTTGCTGATGGTGGCGTTCGGACTGCTCGGCTACATTTTGCGCAAACTGGAAATACCCACGGTACCGGTCATCTTAGGCATCCTGCTGGGCAATAATATGGAAGAAAGTCTGCGGCGCGCGATGGTGATTTCCGACGGCGACGT
>JAZHEJ010000058.1:0-12877 GCA_036679665.1 Candidatus Tethybacter castellensis
TTGCCGCTGTACCCGCAATATGCGGCTAGCACCGTCGGCGCGGTATTCGACGCTGTCGCTCGCGAACTGTCGAGCTGCCGCGCTGGCTGTGGTGGTTAATCCTAAACGGCATTATCGTACCGTTTCGCTCGCCCAAATCCGCACGCGCCTACCAGGAAGTTTGGACCGAACAAGGCTCGCCTTTGATCGCGATATCGCAACGTCAATTTGCGGCGGTGACCAAACAGCTCGTTGATTTGCCCGTGCAGGTCGCCTTGGGCATGAGCTACGGTGAACCTTCAATCACACAGGCGCTAAAGCAGCTTCACGATGCCAACTGTCGGCATCTTTTGGTCTTGCCGCTGTACCCGCAATATGCGGCTAGCACCGTCGGCGCGGTATTCGACGCTGTCGCTCGCGAACTGTCGAGCTGGCGCTGGGTTCCCAATTTGCGCTTTGTCGCAGGTTACTGTCAACGACCTGATTACATCGCGACGCTCGCCGCATCAATTCAAGAATTCGAACAAGAACACGGACAGCCGGATTTAACCTTGTTTTCGTTCCACGGTACCCAACTTGCCGCGCTCAAAGCCGGTGATCCTTATCACTGCCACTGCCATCTCACCGCCCGCTCCACCGCCGACT
The DNA here is from genome assembly GCA_036679665.1 of Candidatus Tethybacter castellensis. GTDB lineage: Bacteria > Pseudomonadota > Gammaproteobacteria > Tethybacterales > Tethybacteraceae > Tethybacter > Tethybacter castelli. The sequence goes on from JAZHEJ010000058.1 coordinate 625, forward strand.
TGCTCGGCTGGCAACCCAAACAATGGGAGGTTACCTTTCAGTCGCGCTTTGGCAAAGACCCTTGGCTACAGCCGTACACCATCGAGCAGATGGCCAAACTTCCGCAACGGGGTATAAAAAATCTGCACGTGATTTGTCCGGCGTTTGCCGCTGATTGCCTGGAAACGCTAGAAGAAATTGCCGGTGAAAACCGTGACGCGTTTATGGCGGCCGGGGGCGAAAGTTTTTCTTACATACCGGCGCTCAACGATATGCCGGCCCACATCGCGATGCTTGCCGGTCTAATCCGTGAAAATGTCAGCGACTGGTGCGAGCTTGTAACACAAGCTAATGATCCGGCGCAAATCGACCGGCGCGAACGCGAGGTAAAGCGCGTAAAACCGCTAACTGAAGGTAAATCAGACTAACTAATTTGTAACCGCCTAAACACCTGACGCGACCATGCGGCCACGCCTAGCCCGCAAAACCCGAGCAGCGCGAACACCTGATAAATCGCACCGCCCACCGCGGATCCTAGGCTGATTATGAAGCCTGCCACCACCACTCCGCAAACGATCATCAGCGCGTTGATGATATTGTTGGTCGCGATCATCCGGCCGCGCTGAGCCGACGGCGCGGCCAACTGCAAAGCCGCATACATCGGCACAATATAAAAACCCATCGCGACCGCGGTCAATAACAACATGCCGACAATCGGCGCCGCAAAAGAAGCGCTCCAAAACTCGGTTAGTCCGCCTAGCTCATGCACCGCGACATTCGCGTCTTCGCGCGGCCACACCGGCAGCATCGTGCCTAAACTGGCGACGATCAGTCCCGCCGGCGCATAACGCAACGATAGCTTACCGCGCAAAAACGGAATATTCAGCAACGAACCCAGGGCAATACCGCAACACACCACCAGCAGCAAAAACAAATAGGTGACGTGATCAAACCCCGCCGCATCACGCACCAAAAGCGGCAGTTGGGCGACGATGATCGCTCCGCTCATCCAAAACCAGCTGATCAGCACGATGAGCGGAACCAACGCCGGCACCTTCAGCGCACCACGCAAATTAGCGACGATGTCGCGAAAAATTCGCCAACGCCAAGCCTTGCGCCAATCGGTCTGACGCGGATTGGGCAACGCCGGTAAATTCAATGCCACACCAAATCCGATCAGCGCGATCACCACGACCACGACCGTAACCGCCAAGGAATTATCATGGGCCGAACCCAGATCGGTACCCCAGTAAATTCCCAGCAAAATCGCAATATATGTGGATGCGTTGAGCAGACTGTTACCGTTGACCAGCTCGTCGCGCAACAAAATTTCAGGTAGCAACGCATACTTGAACGGGCCGAAAAACGCCGACTGCATCCCGGCTAAAAACACCGCGACCAACAATAAGCCTATATCACCTAGCGCCAACCCCACCGCCGCAACCATCATTGACACTATTTCGATAAATTTGATGTACCGAACCGCGGTCGCCCGATCCGGACAATTGTCGGCAAATTTACCGGCGCTGGCTGAAAATAAAAAAAACGGCAACATGAACAAACCTAGGGTTAGCTGAATTAGCAAACCTCTGCTTTGCTCGCTTTGGCTGCTTAGCACCCCGAACGTAATCATCGCCACCACCGCGTTGCGCAACACGTTATCATTTAGCGCGCCGCCGAATTGCACGATAAACAACGTGCCGAATTTGCGCTGACCGAGAATTGACAAGGATCTGGCGACGTTGCTCATAATAATCTTGCGGTTGCGGTGGTGGAGCCGAGGGGAGTCGAACCCCTGACCTTAGCATTGCGAACGCTACGCTCTACCAACTGAGCTACGGCCCCGACGTGGCGACAAATTCTATCCTTGCGAAGAAGACAGATCGAAAGCTTTGAACGTGTGGCCGCGCTCAGACTGCGCGGCAAGTTCACAGTGAAACTCATCTTCCGCGGCCAGCTTTTCTCTCAAGATGGTGATGTAGTGCAGATAACTAGAATAATCCTGCATCTTGCCAACGTAGCTGATCATCACGTCTCGTACCGGCGGTGTCCCCGCTTCAAGATGAGTCACCACGACAGGAACACTGGACTCGTACGCGTGGCCGATAAGGCAGTGCGGGATAAATCCGGTGTCGGATATTGTCCATAGCCGATCATCAAGCTGACTGGCTTGCTTGGGGTTTTCGGTCATCACGACAACCTGTTGTTTTGCCGCGAGTAGGCGGGTGGTAAGAATTTGGGCCAAAAAAGAATCCGGTTTACTCACCCCGTGATAAAGCCGCAATTCGGTCATCTTGTCAGATCAGCTTTGTTTTGCGTGCCAAATAAGTCACCAGCTGTGGTACCGGTCGCCCTGAAGCGCGCCGTTTTTGCCAGGCGGTGCCGGCGATATCCAGATGTGCCCACGGGCAATCTTTGACAAAACGCTGTAAAAAACATGCCGCGGTAATGGTGCCCGCATCACGTCCGCCGATATTGGCAATATCGGCGAATTCGCTTTTGAGCAACAAATCATAAGCTGGATCAAGCGGCAGGCGCCAACACAAATCACCGCTTGCTTCGCCGGCCGCATGCAAACTAGCGGCCAGATCATCGTCGTTGCTGCACATCCCGCTACGGTGCTGGCCCAAAGCGATCAAACAAGCTCCGGTGAGTGTGGCCGCATCGATAATCATGGCCGGCTGGTGAAATTTCTGCACATAGGTGAGCGCGTCGGCCAACACCAGGCGCCCCTCGGCATCGGTGTTTAGCACCTCCACACTAGCTCCGTTCATCATTTTGATAATGTCGTCAGGGCGAAACGATTTGCCGCTGATCATGTTTTCGGCGCTTGGTATGACCGCCACGACATTGGTTGGAATCTTGAGCTTGGCGACCGCCAGCATCGTGCCGATCATAGCCGCGGCGCCGCACATGTCATACTTCATGTCGACCATCGCCACGCCCGGCTTGATCGAATTGCCGCCGGTGTCAAAAGTTATCCCCTTGCCGACCAACGCAATCGGCGCGGTCTTGGCTTTGCCGCCGCGATGTTCGATAACTATCAACCGCGGCTCGCGCACGCTGCCTTGTCCGACCGCAAGCAGACCGCCCATCTTCAATTTTTCCAAGGCTTGCCGTTCGAGCACTTTTACTTTGAGCCCGGCGTCTTTTGCGACCTTGCGGGCGAACTGCGCCAAAGCCTGCGGATACATCTCGTTGGGTGGTTGCTCGCCTAGATGTTTGGCAACGTTCATACCCTCGCCGATCGCCAACCCGACTTTCAACGCGCGTTTGGCGGCGCGATCGGCGGCCTCGACAACCAGCACGGCAAACGTCAGCTTGGCCGACTTGAGTCGCTTGCCAAGATTGAATTGGTAGGTGCCGGCGATTATCGCTTGGGCGGCGATTCGCACCATCGTCGCATCACTGTCTAGCATCCGGCTCAGCGACGGCAAATGTATTGCCAGCGATTTATAACCGCGCGCGGCGATTTCGGCGACGGCTTGGGCAAACAACGCGAAAAATTGTTGTTCTTGCTGTTGCGGTTTCGGGGTGAAATTCAGGACGCATAAAGCTTGACAAGCTTTACCGGGCACCAGTTGCACAACAATCGGCCGCCTTTGGCGCAACTTGGTGTTGGCGCATAATTCGCTAAGCAGACCGCCGCATTTTTGATCAAGCAAAGCAAGATGATTGGGCAGCTTGGCGGCCTTCGTATCAAGTCCGACGATAATGCAGTCGGCTTTGTGGCTTAATATTGCCTCTGTAGATATAGTGATTTTCATGATATGTTCCTTGCTTTTGCCGGACAGGCAGACGGTCGGCAATAATAATTGTAGTTTCCATCAATGATCTACCGCCAAAGTTTTAATTCAGAAACTATAAACAACGGCGCCGCGCTGGCGATTGTGCTGGGCGGAATATTTTTGTTGGTGTGGCTCGGTCGTCTGTACGCCGATCAAATAGCTCTGTCGGGATTTGCCACCTTCAACTTGGTTTTGCTCCAGACCACGCGGATATTACCGCAATTGCTGACCGTGGGTTTGTTTGCCGGCATGGTTATCACCTTCAACCGGATGGTCCAATCCAATGAATACAACGCCTGGGCGGCGGCCGGGTTGTGCGATCGCGATTGGCAGCGTACGGTGCTGTGGCTCGCCTTGCCGATCGCGGTGGTAATCGCGGTACTCGCGCTGCACGGCGTACCATGGGTAATTCGCTTTGCCGAAGAATACCAACGCCAACTTACCGAGCAGGCCAAAGTCGAAGACAGCGCGCCGGGTTTGTTCAGCGAACTGCCCGATCAGGATCTGGTTTTTCATATTGCCGCGCTAAGCTCCGATCGGCAATCAGCGATCGGCATTTTCATTATCCGTCAACCGCAGGACAAAATTCTGCAAATCATGTCGGCTCAACGCGCCGACACTGAAATAGACGCCGGCGGACTGCGCAGTTTGCGCATGCAGCAAGGACATTTTCACGCGTTGGATTTCGCCACGCAATCCGGATCGAGAATAACCTTTAACAACGCTGATTTGGATCTGAGCTCGCAACAAGAAACCCGCGAATATCGCCTGCGCGCACGGGCGCTCGGCGATTTGGGCGACAGCGCGGGTGAGCGCGTCGAGTTTTGGTGGCGGGTGAGTTTTCCGATCAGCTTAGTTTTGCTGTGTCTACTGGCCTTGCCGCTGGGACGTTCTAGCCCCGGCAGCGGGCGCAGTTATCAAGCTTTGATCGCAGTGTTGATTTACTGGCTTTACTACGCTTGCGCAGGACTGGCCAAAGACTATGGCATTCAAGAATCCATTTCACCGCTTACGGCGGGATTGGGGCCGTTGCTGTTGTTGCTGATTCCGTTGCTTTGCATTTATACCTATCAACGGTTGCGCCGATGACAAGCTTGCTGTCGCGTTATGTGATTTGGTTTTTGGCCAAGATTATTTTGGCTACCAACTGTGCGGTGATGAGCTTGTTTTTCGTGCTGACGTTGCTTGATAATCTAAGTCGAAGTTCGATTGACGGACTGTTTCACGGTCTGCTCGACACGTTGTTGCGGATGGCGGAAATACTCTACTTGACCATGCCGGCAAGTTGCGCGATCGGAGCCGCGATCGGACTGGCGGTATTGGACAGTCGGCGCGAGATTGCGATTATGCGTTTGTCCGGCGTAAACTTTGCCCGGCTGACCCGTTGGGTCGGCGCGGCCGCGTTGGTGTGGGTAGTCATCCATCTGATCGTCGGCGAAGTGCTGTTGCCGCGCAGCGCGAGCGCCGCATTGAAATTGCAAGCGCAACAAGAAGGATCGCTGATCACCGCCGGCGATCAAGTTTGGTTGCGTATCCCCGACGGCTTTGCGAGCATCGCTTTCATTTCACCTGACGGCAAACAACTTGCTGACGTACAGTTATTTGTCGACCGCGAACAATACTTAGACACGGTAACTTTGGCGGAAAAAGCTCAATACGTCGACGGGAACTGGCAACTGGAAAACGTCGTAACCGCAAAGTTGATAGATCAGTATTGGAACTTCACTGAGCAAGATCGTCAGGTTTGGACCGACGGGCCCACGCCGGAGTTTCTGACTTCATTTCGTATCAAACCCAGTAAATTGTCGGTGTACCGACTGCTGTCTTTGTCGGCGGAATTGCAAAAATTCGCGCAAAACACACTGGCTATCGATCTGGTAATTTGGAGTCGCTTCGCGGATACCGCGATGATCATATTGCTGATGTTAAGTTCGCTGTCGCAGATTCGCAATCGCACCAGGTACAGCTCCACGCACGCGCGCACCGCCGGGATCGTCGCTTTGGCGGTAATGCTGGTTTATTACTATATGTCGGTGATCATCCGGCAAGTTTCGTTGCTGGAAAATTTGCCCGCCTTATTCGGCGCTTTTTTGCCGCCGCTACTGTTTACGCTTTTATTGCTTATGTGGATCGGTTATCTGCGGTACCGACGTTAAATAACCGCAAGCAAACTTAGCAATTTTCAAAGTTGGACTTGATGCATTCACGCGCTAGTTCTTCAGCCCTTTTTATCCCGGACGGCTCCATTTGCTCTACGAGTTCCGCCAGATCTTCGATGGCGTTGCGGTCGTTTTTCACCGCGGCGAAACTCATCCACATATGAGCTCGCACCAAATCTTGTTTCACGCCCAAGCCTGATTGATAAAGCAAGCTCAGGTTGCGCTGCGCCACGGCGTCATATTGCGACGCGGCAAGCCGCAGCCATGTTGAAGCCTGATCAAAATCCTGTTCCACCCCGGTACCGTTTGCGTAGAATATTCCCAGCCGCCGTTGAGCGTGCGCAATTCCTTGCTCGGCCGGTTGCTGATACCATTTGACGGCCTGCGCGTAGTCTTGCCGAACTCCCTTGCCCTCATCGTATAACATCGCCAAATTTAGTTGCGCGTCAACCAATCCTTGCTCCGCGGCGCGCTCATACCACTTGGCCGCTTGGGCATAATCTTGCGCCAACCCTTGGCCTTGCGCATAGTACAAAGCGATGTTGTACTGGGCATCGACAAGTCCTTGTTCCGCCGCGCGCTCATACCACTTGGCCGCTTCAGCATAGTTTTGCGCAACTCCGTCCCCACTTTCATAGCTCACCGCCAAGTTATGCTGCGACTCGACATTACCTTGTTCCGCGGCCAGCAAATACCATTTGGCCGCTTCAACCGAATCTTGGGCAACTCCGGTACCTTGGGCATGCATCCAACCTAAATTATGCTGCGCTTTGGCGTCGCCTTGTTCACCCGCTAGGCGATACCACTTAATCGCTTCAGCGTAATCTTGGACCACGCCGTTGCCCAATTCATACAGTTCACCCAACCGCGTCTGGGCAGCCAAAAATCCTTGCTCGGCAGCTTGGCGATACAAAGTTTCCGCCTGCGCATAGCTTTGCTCGACCCCCTGGCCATTTTCATGCAAAACACCCAGGTGATGTTGCGCGCTGGGCAACCACTGTTCAGCCGCCTTACGGTACCACTCGACCGCGGACAGATAACTTTGCGGGACACCGTGGCCGTACTCATAAATGGATCCCAAATTATCTTGCGCGGCGGCATTACCCTTTATCGCCGCCTGGTAATACCACTCTATCGCCAGATCAAGATTCTGAGCAATGCCCAAACCCTTGTAATACATGGTGGCAAGATTATTCTGAGCATTAAGCGAACCTTGCTGAGCGGCTTTGCGGTACAAACTGAGCGCCTGTCGATAATCTTGTTCCACGCCCCAGCCGTTTTCGTACAAAACCCCTAAATTACTTTGGGCGGCAACCAGTCCTTGGGCGGCGGCGAGTTTATACCAATTGGCCGCCTGCGTATAGTCTTGCTCAACCCCCAATCCTTGTTCGTACATCCAACCCAAATTGTTCTGGGCCGCGGCGTTGCCGCGTTCGGCATAAGGTTTCCATTCGCGAAAAGCGGTGACGTAGTCGCCTTGGGCGGCAGCCTCAACGCCTAATTTGAAATCGGCGGCTCGCCCATCGGCACCCACGGCCAGCGCCAGCAAGATCGCGGTTAGATAAGCAAATGATTTCATCATTCAGGCACATATATTAACGCAAAAAATTTCTTGACATTTAATTTTCTAGCATAATATTTTTTATATCCATCTAGCAGGCATCATTGCGGCCAAAATTGCTTTTGGTTACATATATAAAATTCGCCCCATAACTTCCCGGTTGCCATGTTTGCCGACGGTCAAGGTGAAAATACGTAGTCGAAGCTGATAACCGCCACTAGCTGAATATCTTTATCAAATGCAATATCGCAACTTTACTTTGGCTTTGACGTTTGCCCTGTTGCTAGGGAAGGTATCCGGCGCGGCTGATTTACAACAAGGAATCGATGCTTTACACCGGCAGGATTACGCCACCGCCATTGAGCAATGGCGTCCGCTGGCTGAGCAAGGTAATTCTTTTGCCCAACACAATCTGGGTTTGTTGTACGAACAAGGTCTCGGCGTGGTCCAAGACTATTTCCAAGCAGCCAAATGGTATCGGCTCGCCGCTGAACAGAACGTGGCCGACGCCCAATTTAACTTGGGACAACTGTATCTGAACGGCGACGGTGTCGTCCAAGACGATCAGCAGGCGGTAAAGTGGTACGAACGTGCCGCCAAGCAAGGACTGGTTGATGCTCAAACCTTGCTTGGGGTGATGTACCAGACCGGAAGAGGCGTTGCGCCGGATGACCTGCAGGCCGCGCATTGGTATAAGCTGGCCGCAAAACAAGGCAACGGTTTTGCCCTCAATATGCTAGGTTCGTTATATCAGCTTGGCAAAGGGGTGCCGCAAGACGATCGGTTAGCGCTGGAGTCGTACCGTAAGGCCGCCGACCAAGGTTACCCGGACGCTCAGCATATCCTCGGGCTGATGTTTTTAGAAGGCAAAGGAGTATCCACAGATAACCGACGCGCGTTGGAGTGGTTTTTGTTGGCAGCTGAACAAGATTACGTTCCGGCTCAATTGGCGCTGGGACGAATCTACGAGCAAGGCGAAAAAATCGCTTTGGACTACCAGGCGGCGCTGAAATGGTATCGGCTCGCCGCAAGCAAAGGCAACGCTGAGGCCCAATTGAGATTAAGCGCGATGTACGCTTACGGACGCGGTGTTGCGACCAATTACCTTACCGCGTATATGTGGAGTTATCTTGCCGCGATAAACGGTAGCGAACTGGGCGATGAATTCAAAGACGACATCGCCCAAGAACTAACTCAAGCTGACATTTCAAAAGCGAAACAATCAGCTGGCGCATGTACGCAAAGCAACTACCGCGAATGCTTGGTTGCTGACAATTCGACACTACCTGAAAACTCCCAATAATAATTTTTGGCGCACAGCAATGCCACACTGATTTTTTTGCGAATTTCACTTAGCCACCCAAGTGAAACATTATTGGATATAAATCATCAGATTGCGCTGGCGTTTTTGTGGTTGACATAACCGAAACCGTTATTTACAGCAAATGGCCACAATAAAGACCTACTTTGTTATTTGTTATTGACAACTTGGTAACGTTCCGGGAATTTCAACTTTTTAATAATTCCGGCCTCAGTAGCCCTTTTCAACCAAAGATTAAACTGTTTATTAATAAAATCAGGATCTATGGACTTCATTTGCTCAAACAACTCTTTTTTTCTTACTGGGTTTTGTGCTAAACACCTAAGATTATTAACAAATGATGGTTACCAACAGCGGGACTCTTCTCTGGCGACTTCTACCTATACCCCGGATAGTGAATCACACAGTCAGTGAAGCTGATATTGCTTTGGAAAACGACGACCGTGATGTTTTTGCGTTAGATTCAACCCCCTAGCACGTCGGTTAAACTTTTAGAAGATATAGCCGTTCCCCGGCACGGAAAGTAAGCAGAGCAGAGGTGGTCCAGATGGAGATAGTCCTGAGTGTGGAGAAAATCAGTGAGCGTTACCTGATCCCGATACTGGAACAACCGCTGGAAGACTTCCTCTTCGTCATCCAGGGGTTACACACTCCAATAATAACTCGAGATACATCAACAAGCAGGTCGCTGAGCTGTTGAATAAGCTACGGATCAAGTTCACCAAGTCCCGGTCCAGACACACTAACGATAACGCCCTGGTAGAAAGCAATAATGGGCATGTGGTGCGCAAGATCTCGGGTTACGACCATATTCCAAAATACTGGGCATCGCAGATCAACGACTTCAATTGGCAGCACCTCAAACCCTACCTCAACTACCACCGTTGCTGCCTGTTCCCTGAAATCATCACCGATAAAAAGGGTAGACAGCGTAAGCGTTATACCTACGACTTACTGATGACCCTATACGAAAAGTTCAAATCGTTACCTGACGCAAAGCAGTATTTGAAACCTGGGTTGACCTTTGAAATACTGGACGCCATCGCTTATCGGCAAGGCGACAATGAAGCCGCTGACAAGCTGCAACAAGCGCGTCAGCAACTGTTCAAATCAATCCATGACCGGGAGACAAACGGAGCTTGAGATAAACTCTCAATATCTGCTTACTTCAGACTCATATATGGATTGCCACATGATCGATGCCGCCGCCCCGGATTGCGGCCCGGAATCACTGTCGTCTGGCGGCCGTGGTAATGATGCGGCCGGAAGGCGCGGCGTCCAACGAGCCGCGGAAGAATTGAGGAGAAGGGATGATGGCCACGCGGGCGCGAAAGGACGGATTTCTGGCCGCTCTGACCGGGCTGGAAGGCCTGACGGGCAACAAGAAGCTGTGCGAAACCCTCGGCTGGAATGAAGATACGTATGACGAGGTCAGACAGGCGCTGATCGACGACGGCACAATCGCACCTCGCCGCGAACGCGGCGGTTCCGTCGCCATCGCGGAGCAAGGAGGCCCCTTCCCGGCCGCGGCGAAAACCGACCGGGCCAACCGACCGGCACGTCCCAAACCGTCGGCCGAACTGTGGAGGATGGCCGATGCGTTGCGCGGCGGCATAACGGCAAAATCCAACCGAGCCTCGCGCGAAATACCCGAGAAATATGTTGTCGCGGACGGTGACTTTTTGTTCTCATGGTCCGGGAGCCTGCTGGCGAAGTTTTGGACTGAGGGTGAAGGAGCCCTCAACCAGAACCTCTTCAAAGTGACTTCAGACCGATACCCGGCGGAATAGTTTTTTAGCTAATGAGCTTACCATCACTTGCGCGAATTCCAGGCGATCGCTGCCTCAAAGGCAACGACGATGGGCTATATCCAACGGGGCATCTGAGAGAGGCCATGACGACCTGCCCTCCCGATGATGTTCTTTCCATTCTCGGTCAAACGGTTGGTCCGCTGGTGGAGCGCACCATCAAGAACGAACTGGAATCCCGAACCCTTGCCCAAACCCGCGACCTGCTTCTTCCGAAGCTGATGTCCGGCGAAATCCGAGTCAAGGACGCGGAAAAGCTCGTCGGTGAAGCCACCTGACGCGCGTTGCCTTCAATTCCGAACTTTTCCGCTGGGTGCGGGAGCGGGCGGGCATTCACGACGTCTGCGACCTTACCGACCTTTTCCCGAAAATCGGTGAATGGGAAGCTGGCCAAGCGCAGCCGACGCTGATGCAGTTGGAGGCGTTCGCGCAGGCGCTACATGTGCCCATCGACTATCTTTTCCTGTCGGAACCGCCGCCGATCCCGGATTTCCGCACCCATGACGGGCAGGCCGCGACATGACGGTGGCGTCGGGAGAAACGGTGTACAACGAAGGCGGCGCCCCATGTTCCGGGCTTGGCCTGACATGGTCGGGAGACGAATTCAATGCTGCGATGAATGGCTCCGTGGCCGCCGTCCTGTTTGATGACGCGGGCAAGGCCGACATCGAAGGCATTCTGATTGACCTAGCTGAGACCGAGTTCGAGCAGGACGGGCTTCGTCGCATTCTCTCCCGTCCCGATTATATGGAGGACTGGCGCGTCGGAGAGGCGATCGCCGAGATCTATCTCACCGATCATCGCGACTGCGTCTTCCCGTGGTCTGACAGACGAGACGAGCGCAAGCGAGGTTCCAGTCTGCCCGGCGCCGATCTTGTCGGTTTTCATGCCGACAATCAGGGCTACTGCCTAGCTTTCGGGGAAGTCAAGACCTCTTCCGAGGACAGGTATCCGCCGGGGATCATGCATGGCCGGAAGGGGCTCAAGCAACAACTTGAGGACTTGCGGGACAGGGTTTCCATACGTGACGACCTTTTCAAGTATCTCGGCCATCGCGCCGGGGGGAGCGATTGGAGGGAACAGTTCAGGAAGGCGGCAAAACGCTATCTGGCCAACAATTCCGATGTGCGGCTTTACGGGTTTCTTGTCCGCGATGTCGAACCGAACAGAGACGATGTGCGGGTCCGTGTCGAAAAGCTCGGAAAGGATTGCCCCAAGGGCATGAGAATTGAACTTCTTGCGCTGTACCTTCCGAAAGGCAGCATTGAAGGGATCGGCAATGCCGCCGTTGTGGCAAGGTCGGGGGAGAGGCCATGACTCTGTCCGTGACAGCTCTTGACGATCTGGGAAAACATTGGGCCGTCAGCGCGATCGGCGAGGATGATCTGGCGCGAGCCGAAAGGCTGGTAAACGAAAACCTCGCTCGTCACGCGGTTGGCAAGCAGATAGCCTTTTCGTTTTCGTCAAATGCGGGTGAAGACGCTTTCCTGGAGCGTGTTGCGCTGGCCTTTGAAATGGCGGCCATCGAGGGCCTGGACGAACTGAGCCGTACTTCCGGCGCGAACGCGGCATTGCGCGATCAGGCGATTGCCGCGTCATTCCGCGCTTTTGATATTCGCCGTTTGCTGGCCGTCCCG
>JAZHEJ010000058.1:12975-49641 GCA_036679665.1 Candidatus Tethybacter castellensis
ATCACTGGGCCAGGGGCACGGAGCTTGTTGCGCAGTACATGCTTCAGGGGTCGCAGACGAACCCGTTCGGATCGATTGACAAACATTTCGACAAGGCCATCAAAATGGCGACGGCCTCGGGCGACGCACAGCACGAGATTATCCTGCGCTGGTTACATGCGACCGCGCGGGTCATGGTCACCAACTCACTTTGGTGGGCGGTGCGTGCCGTCAATTCACGCACAACGGATTTTGTCCGCTCCTTGACGCTTCGCGAACACCGGCCGATGTTCGAACTCCTACCGCCTCAGCGCGCGGCCCTTCTTGAAAAGGGGTTGCTCGACCCGGCCAAGACGGCGATCGTGGTCGATATGCCAACCTCGGGCGGGAAAACCCTTCTCGCGCAATTCCGCATTCTTCAGGCGTTGAATCAGTTCGACGCCGACAATGGCTGGGTCGCATATGTTGCGCCCACACGCGCCTTGTCCGCCCAGATCACCCGACGGCTGCGAAAAGATTTCGAGCCGATCGACGTTCGAGTCGAGCAATTGACGGCCGCGGTCGAGGTGGACGCCTTTGAGGAAGAATTGCTGGCGGACAACGATCGGCCATTCCACATTCTCGTGGCCACACCCGAGAAACTGTCTCTCGTCATCCGCAACAAGAAGATCGAGAATCGGCCGCTTGCCCTCGTTGTCATGGACGAAGCGCACAATCTCGAAACGAAAGAAAGAGGACTCCGCATCGAGTTGCTGCTTGCGACGGTGAAGAGGGATTGCCCACAGGCGAACTTCCTTCTCCTCATGCCTTATGCGGAAGGATCGGAAACCGTAGCGCGGTGGCTGGCGCAGGATATAAACGCCGGCCAAGCGATCAGCCTTGGAACGACGCCCTGGAAACCCAATGAACGAATCGTCGGCATCTATAAAGCTGTTGCGGATAACAGCCGACGCGGTAGGTGGCGTCTCAACTTTGAAACGTTGACGGCGACGGAAAAGGCCATGCGGCTTGACGGTGCCCACCGCATTGGGGGTGTGAAGCCCATCGATGTTCCCAAAAGCGAGGTGCTTGCCAAAGGCCGGCAGAAAGGCCTGGGCTTGCAGACGGCGGCCATTGCAACCGTCATGTCCACCCGTGGCGCGAGTATCGCCATCGCCAACAATATTCCCACCGTGCGGAAGATGGCCTCCAGGGCTGCGGAGAGCTTACCGGATCTCGATCCGATTCCGTCGGATATCGGGCTCGTTCAGAACTTTCTGCGCACCGAGATCGGCTCCGACTTCCACTTGATCGCAACGTTGGACAAGGGAGTCGGTGTCCACCATGCCGGTCTTTCCGATGACGTGCGCGGCCTTATGGAGTGGCTTGCCGAAACCGGAAGTCTGCGGATGCTTTGCGCGACCACCACAATTGCGCAGGGCATCAATTTCCCGGTTTCCTCCGTTTTTCTGCAAACGTACAAATATCCCTACGGACAGGAAATGTCGCCGCGCGAATTCTGGAACCTGGCCGGTCGCGCCGGTCGTATCGATCATGACAGCGTGGGCGTCATCGGCCTCGCGGAAGGTTCGAATCGGAAGTCTCTCATCGAGTTCGTCAGCCGCAACACGGGCGCTCTCGTCTCGCGTCTTGTCTCGTTGCTGGACGAGCTTGCCGCGCAAGGCGAATTGGAGAATTTGTCGAAAGTCCTCTGGCAGGATCAATGGGAGGATTTCCGCTGTTACATCGCGCATCTTTGGGCGGAGAAAAAAAACCTCGACGCCGTTCTCTCCGACTCCGAGCAACTCCTTCGTCAGACGTTCGGCTATACATCGCTGCGAAACGACCCCACGAAGCGAGAGAAGGCCGACGCATTGCTGGATGCCGCCCACGCCTATGCGCGGAAACTCGCCGCTATGCCCAAGGGCGTCGCCGAACTAGCGGACTCGACAGGCTTTTCGCCTGAAGGCGTGACAAGTGCGATGACGGGAATTAGCAATCTTGACACTAGCCTTACGCCATCGGATTGGGCTCCTGAAGGCCTTTTCGGAGACGGCGGTAAAATCGCCGATTTGTATGGCGTGATGTTGAAAGTGCCTCAACTCAAGCGACAACTTGAAGAGAATCGCGGAAAGTGCTTTGACTGCACCCGGATTTCCGACATCACGCGAGCCTGGGTGAACGGCCAGGGAATCGACGTCATAGCTAAGAAATATTTCAGCCGGGAAAAGGACGACGAAAAAGGAACGGCTGCGATTACGGACGCCTGCCGCTACATATATCGCACGATTGTCAATAACGGAACCTGGGGTGTTTCTGCGCTGAGCCGCATTTCCGGTATCGACTTTGACAGCTTGCCGGAAGCCGAACGTCACAGAATCAATGCGCTTCCCGCGATGATTTACCACGGCGTCCGCACGGAAGACGCGGTTTTGATGCGCATGAATGCCGCGCCACGCAGCGCGGCTGAAAGCCTTGGCGATTTGTATCGCGAGACATTCGGCGAAGGCGATGGCCGTTATTCTGTCGGACAGGCTCGCCAATTCCTGAAAGACCTGAGCGAGCACGACTGGCACCGCGCACGTCCGGAAAGCGCCGCTCTCTCTGGAGCCGGATACAAGCGCGTCTGGGAAGTGCTTTCCGGGGAGGCTAGCGCATGACCGATTTCACCGAAGACCACGTCGAGTGGGCGGCACTCGCCTGGCTAGAAAGCGTGGGCTGGCGGATCGTCAACGGGCCGGAAATCGCGCCGGGCGAGCCGGACGCCGAGCGCGAGAGTCATGAGCAAATCGTTCTCGAACGCCGCCTGCGCGACGCTTTGGCGCGGAACAATCCGAGCCTGCCGTCCGAGGGATCAACGACGCCCTGCGCAAACTTCTCCGCCCCAAGGGCGTCGAACCAATCCGGCGGAACCGGAACCTGCACCGCCTGCTGGTGGACGGCGTGACCGTGGAATACCGCGACGATGACGACGGAATCCGCGGCACGTAAGCGTGCGTGATCGACTTCGACCGGCCCGAGGCGAACGACTGGCTGGCCGTCAACCAGTTCACCGTCGTCGACACAAGCGCGCGCCGTCCCGACGTGGTGCTGTTCGTCAACGGCCTTCAGCTCGCCGTGATCGAATTGCTTGCATATGGCCTAGCTCACAGAATTTCGCCGGCCACTTGACCTTGGTCATGCCCTAATAGTGGTCTTAGTGGTCTTCGATAGCTTGCTTTTCCAGTTCTCAATTCGTCTAGCGTTTGGATAGAACCACTTCTAATGATAACTCTGTACTGTCTGCTTTCCGCATCCAGGCCCGGATATATGACTCCTGCCGCTGGTCTGAGGTATTACCTGGATCTGTGCGCTGATCCTCTCTTTTAAGGCTGGTACGTGTGAAATGACGCCGATCAGTTTGCTGTCGTGTTGCAAGCCTGCGAGGGTTTCCAGAACGGTATCGAGGGCTTCCTCGTCTAGGGTGCCAAAACCTTCATCCAAAAACAGCGAATCCACCCGGACATTCTTGCTGGCCATACGGGACAAACCCAGTGCCAGAGACAGGCTAACAATAAAGCACTCGCCTCCGGAGAGGTTCTTTGTGGACCGAATCTCTCCAGCCTGATAGTTGTCGACCACATTGAGCTCCAAAGGCTGAGTGTCATCACGAACCAGCAAGTAGCGGTCGGTCAATTCCTGTAGTTGCCGGTTAGCGTGACCAATCATCATGTCGAAGGTTAGTCCCTGGGCATAATTGCGGTATTTCTTACCATCTGCAGAGCCGATCAATTCGTGTAAATGTTCCCACCTGCTAGACTCTTTTGACTGAGCTTCGATTGCTGATTTCTTTTCTTTTATCCGCTCATTTGCTTTCGTATTCTCATTCAGTTTGTGCTTAAATCCGGCAATGATGTCACGTAGCTCTCTCAGGGCTTCATCGTACTCCTTGAGTTGGCGCTCAAGCTCATTCAAAGTCTTGTCGGTAATCTTGCTGTCCATCTCCAAAGTTAAGCGATCTTTCCGATCTTTTTGTCTAGCTTTCAAACCAAATAGCCGCTCATCAAAATTCTTGGCCATGGCTTCTAGTTCAGCCTTACGTTCTGAGGAAAGTCTAGCCGCCAAAAACTGCTCTTCATTTGAAAAGCCAACGGGTGCAAGCGCTGCGAAAAAATCAGTTTCCAGCTTTCTCAGTTTCGGCTCTTGTTGGTTGATGCGTTTATTCAGAGATTCGACATCAGCCTTCGCGGTATTCCATTGTTGTTGGAGCTCATTATGCCGTTCTCTGACCTGCTTTTCAACACCTTCGGCATCAGAAATCGCCTTATTCAAACTGCCCTCTTCATCGTCAGGATTCTTGTCGCCGTACAGTTTTTCACGCTCAACACTTTTGGTAGAGAGTAACTTTTTCAAAGACTTCAAGCTTTTCAATTTCTCGGCTAGGCCGGAGTTTTGAGTTTCGATAACCGCATCCAAACGCTTTAACTCGCTGGCGAAATCGGCAATCTGTTGCTCAATGTCTGCCTTTTTCTTGACCTGGACCTGCCATTTCTTCAGCCGTGCTCTTAGGATGTCGAGTAATGATGAAATATCCGTTTCAGGGATGTCCTCAATACCAAGCGGCACAAGTTTGTTAAATACAACCTGCCTACGTTCGGCAAAAGCAGCACGGAGTTTCACAAGGCCGTCCTTTACCTCAGCAAGAGCATTCTCGGAAGTTTTCTTGTCATTAGACGCTGCTGACTCCATTTTTTCAGCCTCCGTCAGTTTTTTACCGGCCAAGCTTTCATTTTTTTCTAATTTTTTGATGGCGGCTTCCATATCTTCCGCTTTGCTAATCAGCTTGGTCAGCTTCTCAATTTTTTGTTCGGTTTCATCAAGGGCAGGGACATTTCCTTCCGCGAATGGGTGTTCGATTGCTCCACAAAGTGGACAAGGCTTGCCGTCTTCCAATTTTGCCCGGTGATCTTCAAGCTCCGCTATTTTTGTTAGATAGATTTTTTTACACTGCAGAGTATCCTTTTTGTTCCGATATTCTTTCAACGAGCGTTCTTTTAACAGCTGACTCATTGCATCTTTGCTTTGCTGAATCTGTTCTGATGTGTCCTCAAGTTTCTGTTTCAGAACGCCTGATTGTTTCTGACAGTCGTCGAGTGTCTTTGTCGCAAGTTCCAGAGCCGTCGTGGTCGTTTCTTGATCTACCTTTTTTTGAACAATTTCATTTTGCTTAAAGAGTAAGCCGCTGAACTGTTCTTCAACACCAGCAAGACCGCTGATCAGCCATTCATCCCGTGCATGCTCCTTGAGGAAACCATCCACAAGTTTTAGCTTCTCTTTAGCCTCGGATACTGTTTCACGCTTTTCAAGCAAGTCATCTTTGTTAATTTCAATCTTTTCCGCATCATTCTTGCAGCTCTCATTACCTTCTGAAACAGCCGTTTTCTGATCAATAAGTTTCTGATCCAGAAAGCGAACCTTCTGCAAGGTAGGAGCAGCCGTTTTTAGCTCTTTTTTAGCCAGAGCGGTCTTTTGCTCTGCCAATTTTAATGTTTCAGCCTGTTCGTTAACGGAAGATTCAAGTTTTGAAAAAGCCTCTTTTTCAGTTTTTAATGCTGCTCTGTCATCCGCCTGTTGTTTGCGGGTCGCCGTGAGCGTATCGTATTCTATGTACAGTGAGGCGGCACTCAAAAACCGGTTGAGCTTTTCACGATCCGGTTCGAACTCCTTAGCTTCGATTTGCAGCTTGCTCTCCTCGTCAGCAAGGTTGTCAATTTCCCTTTTCAGTTCATTGATGTTGGTGAGCCATTCAATGGCCTTCCCGGTGTCAGCAAACTTGGCTGCAAGGTCTGTCTCTTCTTTTTGCTTTGTCTTAAGTGCCTGCACGATCGCTTGCTCCTGCTCACGCTCAAGTATCACAATGCCTTTCGTTTCGGCCTGCAGCTGATTCAGCTTTACACGCTCTTCGCGCTGCCGCTCATGGATACGGATGGATATTTGGCTGTAGATCTCAGTACCCGTTATCTGCTCCAGGATCGGAGACCGATCATCCGGTGCCGCCTGGAGGAATGCGGCAAAGTCTCCTTGGGCCAGCAACATCGAGCGAGTGAAACGGTCAAAATCCATGCCGGTAGCCGACTCGATCTGATCGGCAACCCTTCTAATCTTGGATTCGAAAATTTCTCCAGTATCGGCATTGGCAATTTCGTGTTTTGATGTCTGGAACTCCCCATCCGGCTTTTTACGCGTCCGGTGTTGGCTCCAGTGACATCGGTAACGCCCAGACTGTGTTTCAAAAATCACCTCGGCAAAACATTCGCCAGTTTTGCGGGACATGATTTCGTTGTCGCTTTTGGTGACCTTGTTCAGACGAGGCGTCCGCCCATATAGGGCGAGGCAAATAGCATCGAATATCGTGGTTTTTCCGGCACCAGTGGGGCCGGTGATAGCGAAAATGCCGTCAGACGCGAAGGCCTGGTTCGTCAGGTCGATTTGCCATTCGCCTACCAGTGAATTCAGATTCTTGAATCGGACTTGCAGTATTCTCATCGGCAGCCTCTCTATTCAGCCTTCACATCGTCTTCATAAATAGACAAAACCGTTTCTTGGTAGGCTCTAAGTAGTTCTGGCCGCTGATTTTCTGGGATGTCATGAACGTTTAGGAATCGTTCAAACACTTCATACACATTCAGATCGTCAAGTGTTTTCTCTTCATAAATTTGTCTCAGTACACGATTGATGATGCGGATGTTCTTGATCCGGAGGATTTCCATCTGGGTGTCGGAAGTCGCAGCCTCCAATCGTTCACGCAAGTCGTTGATAATTTCGTCACCTTCGTAAATGACTTCGAGCCAACCATGAGAGTCCATTGCCGACAATTCGAGGATGTGGCTTGAAATGCAGTTCCAGTCTCCCTTGACACGCTCAAGTTTCTGAAACACAGGTACATCAACTAGTTGTACGGATGAAACTGTGCTGTTGCCCTCTTCCTGATCAAAAACAATCTGGCAAACACTCTTCTGCTGTTTTGCCTCACCGAATCCCATGGGCAGCGGAGAGCCACTGTACCTTATGGTTTCAAAATTGTTCACTATTTGAGGAACATGGAGATGTCCAAGCGCCAGATAATCAAAGCTCACAGGGAAAATCCCAGTCGTAACGTGAGCTAGGGAGCCAACATAAAGTTCACGCACACCATCACCATCTACGGTTTTTCCGCCAGCCGTAAACAAATGCCCCATGCCCACAATCGGAACATGAACCCCGAGTTCCTTGCGTTTGTTTTCAGCTAAAGTGGCAACTGCTGCGTAATGGTTTCGGATGCCGTCTATCAGTTTTTGCTCTTTGTCCTCGACGCTCTCATCAGCTTCCGCCACACGGATATCCCTGTCGCGAAGATAGGGTACGGCACAGACAATCAATTCCGGAACGTCTTGCTTATTATGAAGCACCAGTACTTCATCCTCCGGTAATTCAGTGCTTCTTCCGATTACGTAAACATTAAGAGCCTTGAGCAGCTTCTTGGGTGCATTTAAAAATGACGGCGAATCGTGGTTACCCGCGATGACGATAACATGTCGACAGGTTAATTCGGTTGCTACCCGGCACAAAAACCGGTAATAGAGCTCCTGGGCACGATTGCTTGGAGTGCTGGTGTCAAAGACATCACCTGCTACTAGCAGCACATCAATTGAATTTTCTTGAATCGTCTCAGCAAGCCAGGTCAAAAAAGATTCGAACTCTTCGTAGCGTTGTCTACCATAAAGAGTGCGCCCAATGTGCCAGTCGGATGTGTGGAGAATTTTCATTGGGGCTCCACCACTGTCCGGGATTATTCAGCAAGCCCCTCAGTCACACCGATACTTTGAAGTAAGGCTGAATACTGATGTGGGTCATTTTTTTTAATTTTATCCAAGATAAATTTTGCTGTGGTTTTCATCTCTGGGAAATCATTATGTATAACATTACGCTCTAATACATCCTTTAAATGAGAGAACTCATTGTTGATACTATGCGTTAGCGACACAGATACTGAATCATATCCGAAAAACTTCTCCAACTTTTCATTCATTGTCATTGAATTTGGGTACTTGAAGTACAAGAATACCTCAAGAAACTTGCGGGCATTGTTCCCAAAATTATAGTAACAGTCATGTTTTTCATAACTATTAATTTTCGCAAAAGCACATTTGTGAATCTGATGAAATAAGAAATTGAATTCAGTAACGTATTCCTTCATATATTCAGGCATCAATTGAATATCACTGACTTGATCCTCCCGGGGAATGATGAAATATTGAGATTTGCATTTTTTCATAGCACCAGGAAGCCTTTTCAAATACTTCAAAAATTCCAAGTTATGAGTCGATATGAACAGCTGCTTAAAACGGTTGGAATTGTTTGATTTTCCAACTAAAGTCTTGTCAGGCTTTACAATCTTTACATTTATGATGCTGTAGACAAAAAAGATATGGTTTGCATCAAGACTGGAAACGGGATCATCAATCCAGATAATCGGCTGGTTACCTTTAGTCTTAACATCCTCCAGCTTTGCCACAAAATAACAAAAAGCTATCAGGTTGCATTCTCCCTCACTGAGGTGAAATGCTTTCTCGTCGTTCCGAGTGACTTCAAATCGGTATCCCGGTGACACATTTTTGGAATTGTCTTCTATGGCTTTTAGTGAAAGAAACTGGTGACCAAAGAAATGCTTCAAATAGTAATTTACCCGGTCAGCGCCCTTGCTTTCATCTTTCAGCCGGTCTTTCAGTTCACTAATTTTTGCTTGTTTTGTATCAACCTTTTTATTTACAGAGTTCCTAACTTTCTCCGCATCGTTCATTGCCTTTTCCAACGCAATATTTTTGTCACGTTTTTCCTCATAATTAATGATGTTTTTATAAGTAAAAACCTCATAAAGTCGCAGAGTATTGCTAGCTTTAGATTGATCGGTGCTCAGCGTATCAGTATGCTTATTAGAATCGTTTCTGATTTGTTCATATGAATCCCTAACCGCATTCAAATCATCTTCAGCAGACTCAGAAGCATCTAATTTAAAAATTGTAAAAATGTCATTTTTTCGTTTTTCGACCTGTTCTTTTATGGTATTTAAATTTTCACTATAAATAGTAGATTGGGTTGATAATTGTTCTTCCAACGAATCCAATTCAGTATTTAAACTAGAAGAGAAATCCGTTTTATTAATTATCAATAGATTGGGAACACGTGACTGTTCAAGTTCAATCAATTCGAGCAGATTATCCAAAGCTTGCCGATGTTTTTCAGACTCTTCATTAAAATGTTTTTCCAGCTTCTCCCATAAATCTTTTGGCAAGTCGTTACCACAAAATGCGCACTTATCTCTTTTATTTAGATGATATTCCCTACCTTGCCTCACCCACATCTGCAACGCTGCATCATGTAGCAATTCCTGAATTGAATCAGATGCTTGAATCTTTTTTTCAATTAGTTCTCTTGCCGTTGGTAAGATTTTAGAATATTGGAGATTGAAATGTAACGATTCTGAGATCTCTGGTTTAGATTCTTCTTTGAGAAGGGCTTCATATCTGATTACCTGCTGGTCAGTAGGAGGGGAATAAGTTTTTTTAGTTACAATTTTTAAGTCTGCTTGTATTTTGGTAAAATTGTAGTTGGAATCATTAAATCTTTTATCGTATCTGATTCCTTTGATTCGATCAATGGCTTTATAACGTAATTCTTTCTCCAATTCTTTAAACTTATCTTTATAAATTTTGCTAGCTTCAGTGTATTTTTCTTCAGCACCTAAAAGCTCCCCTAGCAAGCCTGACTTTTCCTCCTCGCTACCTAGTTCAGTTTCATGCTTTTCGATGTCTTTTTCAACCTTGGCATTGTCTTCTCCCAAAATGGCAAATGAATTAATGGGCTGTTCTTCATCAAAAATGAAGCGCAGGTTATCTTTTACAAAATCTTCATTGAAAACCCGAACCAGTTGACCATGACTGCTCAATGCGTTTTGCGTGGCAATGGTGCCGTCGGAGAAAGACAACTGAAATTCAGCTGAACTATATTTGTCTGAAATCGAGCCAATTTCGAGTGCCCTAAATATCCGTGAAAGAGTTGTTTTGCCTGAATAATTACGCCCATAAAAAATATTGATTTTTTTAAACTCATCATTGTTACCGTCTTTATTCTTTATGGAGTCTACCCAGCTAAAGTCTTGAAAAACTGCCATGTTATTAATAAAATCAATTTTATTTATACTTTTGCTCATGATATTACCTTCCGCTTCATATTTTAGTGTTTAGACGACTCGTCTAACAACTAGACAGAGTGATGCTAATCCACCTGCCCACGCTTAATCCAATTGATTCTACAGTCCAGTTTTTTTTCAATGCTTTGTAGCAAAATTGTATAGCATTCTAGCTGTTGAAGGTAATTATTGAACGTTAGTTTCGGTGCCTCAAGATACCGCCTTTGGTGTGGGTGACTTCCGGATGAAACTGCAATCCGTACAATTTTTTCGCCTCGTTGGCCATCGCCATGACCGGGGTTGAATCGCCTTTGGCCAGCAGCGTGAAATCATCCGGCAACTTGCTGACTTGGTCGCCGTGGCTCATCCACACCGGCAACGACTCGCTATGCGAGTTGGCGTCGAATAACGGCGACCCTTGAGTTAGCCGCGCCAAACTATGCCCGTAGCTGCACCGGTCGGCGTTCAACTCTGATTGCCAGTAAGCTATTGACATAACACTGGCACGAATACATCGGTGAGGAAACGATTGCGGACGCTATCCTCGACCGCCTGCTTCATGAAAAAGATGCAACATGAAACTTGACTCTGAGGTAAACTGACATGATACTGTGCTACAAAAGCGCTACTGCAACAATCACGACCCTGAAAATCATCGCCCAGGCACGTCTCGGCTACCACTTTCGAGGCGCGATCAAGGATACACCGGACGTTGATTCCGCGGGTGTTCAGATCAAGAACGTTGATCCCGTACACGATATCGACTGGCCCGCACTCGTAAACACCTCACTCACTGGTCGCAAGGAACCAGACTGGTTGCAGCCGGGGGACGTGTTGTTTGTTGCGCGGGGCAGTCGCAATATCGCTGTCTGTTTCGACGAGATGCCGGGCAAGGCTGTGTGTGCGCCACGCTATTATCTGTTGCGGACTCGCGATAACACCGTGCTCCCGGAGTACCTCGCCTGGTACATCAACAAAGCACCCGCTCAGCGGTATTTCGCGCAGTCAGCGGAGAGATCGTTTATTATCAGCATTCGTCGGGCCGTGCTGGAGGAATTGCCTGTGTCGGTGCTGGGTTTGGCGACGCAGCGGACAATCGCGCACCTGGCCGTTGCCGCCCGCCGCGAAAAACTAATCACGGAACAACTGATTCGCAACCGGGAGCAACTACTGCGGTTGGTAGCGCAAGGATCGATTCAACAGGATTGATCAGCAAAGGAGCCAATATGAATGATTCGGTAGATCAGAATGACATCAACAACGCGGTATGGGCGGTGTGTGACACCTTTCGCGGCGTTGTGGACCCCAGCATTTATAAGGACTACGTCCTGACCATGCTTTTCCTCAAATACATCTCGGATGTCTGGCAGGATCATTATGACAAATACCAGCTTGATTACGGAGACAACCCGGAACTCGTCAAAGAGATGATGAAGAACGAGCGCTTTGTACTGCCGAAGGCTGCCAGTTTCTACGCCCTGTATGAGCAACGTCACGAGCCCGGCAACGGTGAACGCATCGACAAGGCACTACACACCATTGAGGAAGCCAATATCCACAAGCTGCAAGACGTCTTTCAGGACATCAGCTTTAACAGCACCCGCCTCGGTGACGAGGCACAGAAAAATGAAATTTTGCGGCACATGCTAGAAGACTTCGTCAGGGACGAACTGGACCTCAAACCCAGCCGTATCGGCAAACTCGACATTATCGGCAATGCCTATGAATTTCTGATCAATAACTTCGCCGCTACCGGGGGCAAGAAGGCGGGCGAATTCTATACACCTCCTGAGGTATCGGAACTGATTGCCGAACTGGTTGATCCCCAAGAGGGCGATGACATCTGCGACCCCGCCTGTGGCTCCGCTTCGCTGTTGATGAAGTGCGGCAGGAAGATTCAAAAAGCCGGGTCAAAAAAATACGCCCTATATGGTCAGGAAGCCATAGGCAGTACTTGGGCGCTCGCGAGGATGAACCTGTTCCTGCATGAAGAAGACAACCACCGGATAATGTGGGGTGACACCATCCGCAATCCTAAGTTGCTAAATGGTGACGACAGTCTCAAGCTGTTTGACATCGTGGTCGCCAATCCGCCGTTCAGTCTGAACAAGTGGGGTAGTGAACAGGCGGAAGCTGACAGGTTTGGGCGCTTTCGGCGCGGCATCCCACCGAAGACCAAGGGAGATTACGCCTTTGTCCTGCACATGATCGAGACTCTCAAGCCCGGCAGTGGGCGCATGGGCGTGGTCGTGTCCCATGGTGTGCTGTTCCGTGGAGCCGCCGAGGGCAGGATCAGGAAGCAGCTCATTGAGGAAAACCTGCTCGATGCGGTAATCGGGCTGCCGGAAAAGCTGTTTTACGGCACGGGCATTCCGGCAGCAATACTGCTGTTTAGGAAAAACAGATCGGACGGCTCTGATGAAAGTGTGCTGTTCATTGATGCCAGACGAGAATACAAGGACG
This sequence comes from Candidatus Tethybacter castellensis, assembly GCA_036679665.1. GTDB lineage: Bacteria > Pseudomonadota > Gammaproteobacteria > Tethybacterales > Tethybacteraceae > Tethybacter > Tethybacter castelli. Next base: position 25,604 of record JAZHEJ010000058.1, read on the forward strand.
GCAAGAACCAGAACGCGCTCACGGATGAACACATTGCCAAAATCGTGGCGACCTATAAGGCGCAAGAAGACGTGGACAAGTACGCCCATCTTGCCGACCTCGATGAAATCAGGGAAAACGACTACAACCTCAATATCCCGCGCTATGTCAATACCTTTGAGGAGGAGGAAGAGATCGATTTGATGGCGGTGCGGGCTGAGCGAGTCAAGCTCAAGCGTGAACTGGCAAAGTTGGATGAGAAGATGGAGGGGTATTTGAAGGAATTGGGTTATGTTAAGTGAACTGCCTAATAGATGGATAGCTACATCAATTGGTGCCGTCTGCGAAATAGCACGAGGAGGATCACCTCGTCCAATTAACAAATACATAACCAATGATAAGGACGGTATCAACTGGATAAAGATTGACGACGCATCGGCTTCATCAAAGTACATCTACTCCACTAAGGAAAAAATTAAAGCTGAAGGCGAGAAAAAATCTCGAAGAGTCAAATCAGGTGATTTTTTGCTATCAAATTCTATGAGCTTTGGACGTCCCTATATCTTGAGGGTGGATGGCTGTATACATGACGGATGGCTTGCCTTATCATTTGATAGAGGGCAAATCGGTGAGGAATTTTTGTACTACCTTCTCTCTTCGCCAGTAGTGTTCAAGGAATTTGAGAATAAAGCTGCTGGCTCCGCTGTAAAAAATTTAAATAAAGAACTTGTTTCATCAGTCCGCGTTGTACTGCCGCCCTTCGATGAACAACAACGTATCGCAGAAATCATCTCGACCTGGGACCGGGCTATCAAGACGACCGAGGCACTGCTGGCCAATGCCCGCACCCAAAAACGCGCCTTGATGCAATCCCTCTTCATGGGCAAATGCCGCTTCCCCGAATTCGCGGGGCAGGATTGGAAAGAGGTGCAGATGGGCAACGTTGCGGAGGTTGATGTAGAAAGCCTTGATGCAAAGACACCGGACAATTTTGCATTCGACTACATCTCACTTTCAAACGTGGAACCTGGACGCGTTGTTAAGCCGTTGGAACGAATGATCTTCTGCGATGCTCCCTCTCGGGCAAGGCGCAAAGTTCAGGCAGGTGACTTGTTGGTTTCGACCGTTCGGCCAAATCTTCTCGGTTTTGCACGAATTTCAGATGACTACGCGAACTGCATAGCTTCCACTGGCTTTGCCGTGGTCTCATGCAGCAACGCGGCCGACGGCTCTTACCTTTTCCACTATCTTTTTAGCCATCATATGAGGAGCCAATTCCATGCTCTTGTCGTGGGATCAAACTACCCAGCGATTAACTCCACAGATGTAAAAAAACTTCGGCTGCAATTGCCATCTATCGAAGAGCAGCGACGTATTGGCAAGTTGCTTGATGATTGCGATGTCGAGATTACGGCTTTGGTGTATTACATCCACAAACTTTGCACCGAAAAAAAAGCCCTGATGCAACAACTCCTCACCGGCAAGCAGCGGGTAATGATCGACAGCGACGTTGACAGTATCATTGAAGAGTCTACAGCCCATGACTGATGGCCATGTAACACCGGAGATCAGGGAAGAGTACAGCGTACAGATTCCGGCCTTGCAGCTACTCAATGCCCTTGGTTGGTCGTACCTCTCCGCTGCCGAATGTGTCGTGGCCCGTGGTGGTAATCAGGAAGTGGTGCTGCGAAGTGTGCTCATTGACGAACTGCGTAAGCGGCGCTTTGAGTACAGGGGTGAGTCCCATTTCCTTTCCCCCAATGCTATCAACCAGATCGTGCGGGAGCTATCTAGCGTTGCCTTGCAGGAAGGCCTGGGGACAGCCACCGAGGTTCTCTACAACAAGATCACCCTCGGCGTAACCGTCACTGAATTCATCGACGGCAACAAGCATTCCCCGACCATTCCGGTGATTGACTGGCAAGACGTCGGCAATAACAGTTTGATTGTGACTGAGGAACTGGAAGTTATGTCTTCGGAGGGCACACATACACGGCGGCCCGACATCGTCTGTTTTGTGAACGGGCTGCCGCTGGTGGTGATTGAGGCCAAGCGCCCCGTCTCCGGCAATCCGGTCAAATCCATGATCGCCGAGGGCATATCCCAGAGTCTCCGTAATCAGAAGCCGGACGAGATCCCGAAGCTCTTTGCCTACTCACAGCTTTTATTGTCCATCAGCGGCACTGATGCCAGCTACGGGACGACCCTGACACCGCGAAAGTTCTGGACCAACTGGCGTGACGAGGTCTTCGCTGAAGATTACTTCCACGAGGTGAAGAACCGGCCTGTCGATAAGGTCTTCAAGGACGCCGTTTTCACGGGGCGGCCAGCCCGAATTCGCCAGCACTTTGAAAAAAAGTGGTCGTCAGAGTGTCTGCCCTCGGAGCAGGACCGGATGATGGTCAGCCTGCTCTCGCCGGAGCGGCTGCTGGAATTCATTCGCTTCTTCATCCTGTTTGACAGCAAGTCCGGAAAAGTGGCGGCGCGTTATCAGCAGGTGTTTGGCATTAAGGCCACGATCAAGCGCTTGCAGGTCCGGCGCCAGAGTGGAAAGAGCGGGAAGAGTGGCGGACGCGCGGGCGGCGTGATCTGGCACACCACCGGGTCAGGCAAATCTTTTACCATGGTGTTCCTGTGCAAGGCATTGCTCCTGCACCCGGCCCTGAAGAATTGCCGCATGGTGGTGGTCACCGACCGGGTGGGCCTTGAAAAGCAGCTATCAAAAACATTCCTCAGCGGCGGCGCCTTCGGAAGTACGCTCACCAGCATCAAGGTCGGCGAGAAGTCCAAGGCGACCTCAGGCCGTGACCTCGCCAAACGCATCGGTCAGGGCCGGGAGCGGATCATTTTCGCCATCATCAATAAATTCCTGACCGCCACGAAGCAGAAGCATTGTTACAATACGAGTGAGGACATGATTGTCCTCGTTGACGAGGGGCATCGCAGCCACGGCGGCGAAGGTCACGAGCGCATTCGCAAGGCGCTGCCCAACGCGGCCTATATCTCCTTCACCGGTACGCCGCTGCTCAAGGACGACAAGACTGCCAACAAGTTCGGGCCCATCATCCATGCCTACACCATGCAACGGGCCATCGAGGACAAAACGGTGACACCGCTGCTCTATGAAGAACGCAAGCCCGAGCTTGAAGTCAATGAAAAGGCCATCGACAACTGGTTCGAAAAAATCACCGCCGCCCTCTCGGATCAACAGAAGAGCGATCTCAAAAAGAAATGGGGCAGGAAAGGCCCGGTCTCGCGCAGCGATAACCGTATCCAGCTTATCGCATGGGACATTGCGGTGCATTTCAAGGAAAACTTCAAGGATATGGGTCAGGGTCTCAAGGGCCAAGTTGCCGCTGACAGCAAGCAGTCCGCTATTCGCTACAATAAATACCTTGATGAGACCGGGCATGTTTCCAGCGCCGTGGTTATCTCGCCACCGGATACCCGCGAAGGGCACGAGGCCGTTGATGAAAACACGCTGCCGGAAGTGCAACAATGGTGGAAGGATAATATTAAAGGGGACGGGGAAAGCTACGAGCGCGAGGTCATTGAGAATTTCAGCACGCCGGGTGCACCGGACCTGCTGATCGTGGTAGACAAACTGCTGACCGGCTTTGACGAGCCATGCAACGCCGTCCTGTATATCGACAAGCCCCTGAAGAATCACAACCTCATCCAGGCTATTGCAAGGATCAACCGACTCCATGACGCCAAAAAGTTCGGCTTGCTGATCGACTATCGCGGCATCCTTAGGGAACTCGATACCGCCATCGAACAATATCAGGACCTCGCCAGCCGGACCCAGGGTGGCTATGATATCGATGACATTGATGGGATCTATCGAGAGGCCGGCACCGAATATAAAAAGTTGCCCATGCTGCATGACCGGCTGACCGGACTGTTCAGCGAGGTCAGGAACAAGGCGGACCGCGAGCAGTACCGCCAGCTCTTAGTCCCCCGGTACGCGGAGGATGTCAACGGGCAGAGTTACGACACGCGCCAGAGTTTCCGCGAAGACTTTTACCAGGCTCTCACCGCATACGGTATATGCTTGGGTGTGGCGCTGTCTTCTCACATCTTCTTTGAGGACACGGCCTTCTCCGATGAAGACATCACCCGTTACAAAAAAGATCTTCAGTGGTATAGCGAACTGCGCAAGATCGCACGGCAGGACGCGCAGGAAACCATCGACTACAGTGCCTATGAGGAGCAGATTAGCAGGCTTGTGGATAAGCACGTGGTCGGCGCCGGTATTGAGGAGCCGGAGGGTGTTTATGAGGTAAACAAGCTTGGCAACGGTGACAGCCCTGACAACTGGAGCGAAGAAAAGACACGCAACGAAACCGACATCATCCGCACCAGAGTCAAGAAAACCATCAAGCAGGATCTGGCTGATGACCCTTACGCGCAGGCCGTATTTTCCAAGTTGCTTAAACAGGCCATCGCCGAAGCGAAGGCCCTGTTCGACTACCCAAAGAAGCAATACCTGCTGTTCCGCTCTTTTGAAAAGCGAGTGAAGGAGCGGGACATTGAAGGCATGCCTGCCGCCTTGACCGGCAACAAACATGCCAGGGCCATCTACGGCCTGTTCATGTTGCATCTTGATCAGCCTGATCAAGACAGCCATGTGGAGGACGTATTCTTTATTGTCGAGACCGTCATGGCAACGGTCGCCGAACATTCACTGAACACTCAGAACATCGAATCAGCAATCCGCAAGGTGCTGCTGCCTTATCTGTTCGGGCGCGTCGGTCTGGACAAGGCCAAAGTGCTGATTGAGGAGGTGCTCAACATCACTCGCATCCTCCATTCACGAGGCAAACTGCGTTGATGGTCGGCAATAGTTCATTGAGGGTTCGCTGATGAAGAGAGCAAGTTTCACTTATGGCGATGAGCACTTCGACTACGGCATTTGTCTCACGCCGGAGCGGACCACAAAGATCGCCATTCACGTTCACCCTGACGCCTCGATACAGGTCGACGCTCCAGAATGCGAATCCCAAGCCCGGATCAACAGGGCTGTCCTGAAGCGCGCCCGCTGGATCAGGAACCACGTGCTACAGGCCCGCGCCCAGCGCGAGCATGTGCTACCGCGCAACTATGTGAGCGGAGAGAGCCACTTCTATCTCGGGCTGCGTTATCAACTCAAAGTCTCCGATGCAACAAGCGCCGGGCCGCAGGTGAAAATGTGGCGAGGTCAAATTCTGGTCCATGCCGAGGGCAGATCACCCGACGCCGTAAAGCGGCAACTCTCCCACTGGTACCGGAAGCGGGCATTGGAAGTTTTTGACCGACGTTTACATGCCCTGGGGGAACGTGTGTCATGGCTAAAGGAAACCCCGTCGCTACGCCTGCTGAAAATGCGCAGACAATGGGGAAGCTGCTCTCCGCGGGGCGCCATTGTCCTGAACCCCAATCTGGTTAAAGCTCCCCGGGATTGCGTGGACTATGTGATCGTTCACGAACTGTGTCACTTGAAAGAACACAATCACTCCCCAAGTTACTACCGATTGCTACACGAGGTGATGCCCGGCTGGGAACCGGTGAAAGCACGGCTGGATGGGATGGCGGAGTTGTTGTTGAATGAGTAAATCTGGAGTTACAGATGCGTATTATAGAAATCAACATTGAGTATTGGCGCAATTTTGCAAACCTGAAGCTTAAACTGGACAGCGATGCGCGGCTTGTATGTATAGTTGGCGGCAACGGCACAGGCAAAACCCATCTGCTGGAGCTGCTTGGTGCTTGTGCACATAAACTTGGACTTTCTCAAGGGATTGAGCTTTCGCGTAGGGACCCTTTCTCCGAAAGGCACAAGTTTTCGCTTCAGTTTTATCTTGCGAAAGGAATCAATACCGACATTGATCAGGGAATGGTTGAACACGATTGGCACACTCAGTGGGACCGTACCCTAACAATTTGTAGCGAGAAGTCTCAACGAAGCAATGACCCTAAAACCACTGTTGATGCAGGAGGTATTGTTGGGAATCCGGATTACACGGCGGAGTCTTGTGCGAGGCAGATAGTCGAGCGAATCAAAGCTTCGGAATCTGTACACTTTCTTTCACTTGACGCTAATCGAGCATATCCGAAGAAGGTAATTAAACATCATGAAATGGCAGCAGCGTATGAAGTAGATTGGAGGGGTGCTGAATACACCAAGAATAGGTCATATATGGCCTCAAGTACCCTGTACGATGAGTGGGTCAAGTATTTTCTAACCCAGGAAAATAAAGCCGGGACGCGCCTGATTCAAGCTAGCAGAAGAGCTCAAGCAACTGGTGGCGATAGGCCAGAGTTTCAGGACCATTATCAAGCTTACAAGACATCTTTGCAGAAAGTTCTGCCTCATCTGACATTCACAGGCGTTGACTTACAAAAAAAAATACTACTATTTGATGTATCAGACTCAGAGTTGTCGTTCGATCAGCTCAGCGGCGGGGAACGCGAGATAGCATTTCTCATTGGTCAAATTGATCGATTTGGTTTGCGACAAGGCTTATTCTTGTTGGATGAGCCTGAACACCACTTGAACGCTGACTTGATTCGTGAATGGGTTGGTTACCTAACCAGTACAGTGGAAACAGGACAAATCTGGCTTGCTACACACTCTCTTGAAGCTGTAGAGGCGGCCGGGCAACAATCTACCTTTGTTTTGGAGCGCAATGAGCAATCCCGGCTTGTTGATAGCGTTGTAAGACTAGATTCACAACCGGTTCTTTCTGCCCTTTCCCGATCTGTCGGGACACCGGCATTTTCTATTTCCCAATTGAGATTTGTCTTTATAGAAGGTGAAGAAGCAGTAGGTGAGCGAGAGCGATTCAGAAACCTCGCAGGGTCGCCGCAAGATAAAGATATAAGGTTCATGGAGTGCGGATCGTGCGAGGAAGTTATGCGCCGAGTAAAAGCAATTCGCACTATAGCGCGTGAAAGCAATGTGGAGATTCGTGTTGCAGGCGTAGTAGATAAGGATTTTCGCATGGATTACCAAGCTGCCAGGTTTTCGAAAGATAATGATATTCATGTTTTAACTGTTCATGAGGTCGAAAACTTCTTTTTGCATACTGAGACACTCCAAGCACTGCTTAAACAAAATGGTAACGAAGGCTTGAAGCCAGAAGAACTTATTCGGAGCGCGTCTGATCTGCGAGCCGGGTGCTGGATATTTCAACACGCAATGGCACTGGATTTAGCCTGTGAACTACCTGAGATTCCGCTACTTGCAAAAAAGTATTTAAAGGGCCTAAATTGGGATCAGATATCACCAAATGAGAATGACATAATTAAGACGACATTGGGACACTGCCAATTCGATAAAAAGGTCGCCACTACCTTCCGGCGCTTTCTCACGGTCTCGGTTCGCTCGTACAAAAAGAGGAGGAGCAAGCCTGATCTATGGAAACAGTGTGAAGGCAAGCAAGTCCTTAACGAGATTGCATCTAAAGTCGGGTTTGCAGACTCACACTCTCTGATTTCAGCTGCGTTTACTTACTGGGAAAACAACAAGAATCTTCTTCCTGATGAAATTTTAACATTCCGAGAATACTTGTCTAAAATCTAAAAGCGAGAGGTTATGAGTAGCGATTGCCAGAAAGCCCAGTAGCGACCCATATTTAGGAGTTGCTAATGAAATTCTGGAACTGCCCGACTTCAGGTGCTTCCCCTTGCAGAAGCGTAGGTCTACTCATGTTCACTGAAACAGTGCCGATGCAATGATAACGCCACCTGCCGCGAGTCCACCTTTCACAAATGAATCGGCGGCATCAACTATTCCTGAGCCGAAGGATTTTTTGGCGATCAACTCATTGCTCGACCAAGAGGGTGGCGCATTTTTAAGTATGGTTTTAGCAACCGCATCATTCCGCTACTCGCTGACCAACTGCCTAGCGCGATGGCGCCCACCTTTCTGGAGAATCCAGAAAATGTGGCGTCTGCTTCTTGATCAGCTTTTCTCTGAGGCCGATCATTGAATCTTCCCACCGCTGCTTGCAATAGGGGTTTCCCCAGGTTGGTGGTGAGGCTGAATCATATTCCGTATCTCTGACGACATTGTAGGCCAGCCAGTAATTAGACTGATAGGGCGCAACATGTCGTAGTAACCTGAAGATCAAGATAGACGTGAAATCATTCCCATTCAATCGTTGCAGGCGGCTTGGAAGTAACATCATAAACAACCCGGTTGATCTGCTTTATTTCATTGGTGATTCGCGCTGAGCAATTAGCCAACAGATCATCAGGAATACGTGCCCAGTCAGCGGTCATAAAGTCAGCGGTGCACACCGCACGCAAAGCAAGCACGTTTTCATAGGTGCGATTGTCGCCTTGCACTCCCACCGCCGACACCGGCAAAAGCACAACAAACGCCTGCGCAACTTTGTCATACCAGCCGCGACTTTTGAGCTCTTCAATAAAAATCGCGTCGGCTGCCCTGGCAATCTCCAAACGTTCGCGGGTCACTTCGCCGAGAATTCGCACCGCGAGACCGGGTCCCGGAAACGGATGTCTTCCCAACACTTCCTGATTTACGCCCAAAGTCGCGCCCAACACGCGCACCTCGTCTTTGAACAATAAGCGTAAAGGTTCGATAATTTTGATGTTCAGCTTTTCAGGCAGACCGCCAACGTTGTGATGAGACTTGATCGACGAAGCCAAACCCCCGGGTGATCCTGCCGACTCGATAACGTCCGGATAAATAGTGCCCTGGGCAAGCCACTGAACCTCGCCCGATTGCTTGGCCTCGCGCTCTAGCACCCGGATAAAGGTATGCCCGATCGCTTTGCGTTTTTGCTCAGGGTCAATCAAACCTGCTAGCGCGTCAATAAATTCAGTTGCGGCATCGACACATATCAACCGATCACCCAGATGCGCAAAAGTTTGCCTTGTTTGCTCCACTTCTTGAGCGCGCATCAATCCGTTATCAACCAGCACACATACTAACTGTCCGGGTATCGCGCTTTCAAGCAATGCCGCGGCTACCGCCGAATCAACCCCGCCGGAAAGCGCCAGCAACACTTTTTCGTCGCCCACTTGCGCACGTATTTGCGCAGCGGCTCGTTGTTCGTAAGACGGCATCGTCCAGCTCGTTGCGCAACCACAGATGTCAAACGCGAAACGGCGCAGCATATCGATACCTCCTTTGGTGTGGGTCACTTCCGGATGAAACTGCAATCCGTACAATTTTTTCGCCTCGTTGGCCATCGCCATGACCGGTGTTGAATCGCCTTCGGCAAGTAACGTGAAACCATCCGGCAATTTGCTGACTTGATCGCCGTGACTCATCCAAACCGGCAAGGACTCGCTATGAGACTCAGCGTCGAACAACGCCGAACCATTAGTCAGCCGCGCCAAACTCTGCCCGTAGCTGCGCCGATCAGCGCACGGTTGCACCTGGCCGCCCAACACCTTGGTCATGGCCTGCATACCGTAGCAGATCGCCAACACCGGAACACTGCCGTCGACTAACTGTGGATCTAGTTGCGGGGCGTCGGCGCAGGTTGCAGAACCGGGCCCGCCGGAAAGCACGAGACCTTGAAACGCTCCGGGTTCATTTAGCTTTGCGTCTTTGGGCCCTAGCACTTCGCTAAACACTTCAAGCTGGCGCAACCGGCGCGCGATCAACATCGTATACTGCGACCCAAAATCAACGACCGCAATCTTTGCCACAACGTTTTCGGCGGACGCAAATCGCGACTTAGTCAACTCGGTAATTCGGAGCTTCTTTGGTGATCTGAATATTATGGACGTGTGATTCGCGTACGCTAGCGGCAGACACCCGCACCACCTTTACGGTACGCAGCGAAGGTATATCCGGCCTGCCCAAATAACCCATGGACGCGCGCAAACCGCCGATGATCTGATTGATCGCGTCATGAGCTCTGCCTTTATACGGAACTCTGCCTTCAACTCCTTCCGGGACAAGCTTGTCGGTCGGGGTATCGGGTTTTTGAAAATAGCGCTCGGCGCTGCCTTGAAACATCGCGCCGATCGAACCCATCCCGCGATAAGATTTATACGCCCGACCTTGATAAAGTTCGATCTCGCCCGGCGCTTCGGTGGTCCCCGCCAACATGCTGCCCACCATCACCGCGTCGGCTCCGGCGGCCAGCGCCTTGGCCGCGTCGCCGCTAAAGCGAATGCCGCCGTCAGCGATCACTTTGGGCCGTTTACGTCGCTTGGCCGCGGCATCGACCACCAGCGCGTCCACCCGCGCGTCGATCAACGCTTGGGCGCGTTCGTGATCTTCCACCCCGACCGCGCCGCCAACCCGCAACTGGCCGAAGGTGTCCTTGCAGGCATGCGGGTAATGTTCAGACAGCAAAATATCTTTGACCGTCATCAAGCCGCGCAACCGTTGTTTGGCGTCTTCGACGATCACGCTCTCAATGCGATACTTATGCATCAGATCGCGCGCTCGCGCCAAGCTGGTGTGCGGACGCACGGTAATCAGACGCTCGCGCGGCGTCATCACCTCATGCAGCTTGCGGCGCGTGTTTTTTTCAAAACGCAAATCGCGGTTGGTAACAATTCCCACCACCACATCGTTGGCAACCACCGGCAAGCCGGAATAGCCGGTGCGCTCTTTGATCGCCCACGCGTCGGCCACGGTCATCTGCGGGCTGACAAACGCGGGCTCGCTCACCACTCCGCTTTCATGTCGCTTGACTTTCGCGATCTCCGCGGCTTGGCTGGAGCAATCCATATTGCGGTGGACGACCCCGAGTCCTCCCACTTGCGCTAGTTCAATCGCCATCCGCGATTCGGTTACCCGGTCCATCGCCGCCGACAGAAGCGGAATGCTCAAGAAAAAATTGTCGCTTTTGCGTAATACCGTCGTAAGATCGGCATCGGCGGGCAACACCGCCGAAGCGTCCGGGACCAGCAGGACATCGTCAAAGGTAAGCGTCAACGGAAACTGACGGGATGCTACCATCAAAAGATTTTATACCTTGCGCCGTCCGCCGCGGTAGGTACTGAATTGGCGACGCGTAAAGCGTCCGAAAAATCGAACGATTAATGCATATGCAAGCCGCCGTTGACCGCGAATTCCGCGCCGGTGATGTAGCCGGCGTTCTCATCAATCAAAAAAGCGACGGTACGGGCGATTTCACTGGCTTCGCCGAAACGTTGCACCGGGATGCTGGAACGGATTTTCTCACGCACGTCTTCGCGGATTTTCATGACCAGCTCGGTGGAAATATAACCGGGCGACACCGTGTTGACGGTTACGCCTTTGCGCACCACTTCTTGGGCCAGCGATTTGGTAAAACCGTGCATACCCGACTTGGCGGCGCTATAGTTGGTCTGGCCGAACTGGCCTTTGGCGGCGTTCACCGAAGATATGTTCACAATCCGACCGTAGCCGTTTTCGATCATCGGACCGATGAACTGTTTGGTCACGTTGAAGACGCTGGTCAAATTGGTGTCAATCACCTCTTGCCATTGTTGCGGCGTCATCTTGGTAAACACCGCGTCGCGGGTGATGCCGGCCATATTGACCAGACACTCAACCGGCCCGAACTTTTCCGCCACGGCTTTACCAAGTTTTTCGCACGCGTCCCAGTTGACGACATCGCAGTGAAAAACTTCGATGCCCGGATAACCTTCCTGTTCCTGAGTGTCCTTCCAACGCTTCTCACGCCCGCTGTCATGGACATAGGTCGTCGCGACCTTGTAGCCTTGTTTATGCAAGTAGCGACACATATCGGTGCCAATGCCGCCCATACCGCCTGTTATCAATACCGTTTTATTGCTCATTTATCTGTTCCTGATGGAGTTTTTCCTTCTTGCTAAATTTGGTTATACATGGGGATTGGTGAAACACGCCGCGATACCCATGCCCCCGCCGACACATAATGTCGCTAATCCTTTGGCCGCGCCGCGCCGACGCATCTCATGCAGCAAAGTAACCATAACTCTGCAGCCGGATGCTCCGATCGGATGGCCAAGCGCGATCGCGCCGCCGTTGACGTTAATCTTGGCCGTATCCCAACCCATTTCGCGGTTAACCGCAAGCGCCTGAGCGGCAAACGCCTCGTTGGCCTCGATCAAATCAAGATCCTCGTGTTTCCACCCCGCTTTGATCAACGCTTTTTGGGAAGCCGGCAACGGGCCCATGCCCATGATTTTCGGATCAAGGCCGGCTAGCGCCCCGACTTCAAGTACCGCGATTATGTCCTTGTTTTCCGCTTTGGCTTGCTCAACGCTCATCACCACCGCCGCCGCCGCGCCGTCGTTGATCCCGGACGCGGTGTTTGCAACTTCTCTACCGTAACTCCGGGTTTGGGAAATTCGTCCACCTCAAAAACGACCGGATCGCCGCGGCGTTGCGGAATCTCCACGGCAACGATCTCGTCGGTGAATTTTCCTTCCTTCTGAGCAGCTTCCGCTTTTTGTTGCGAGCCGGCGGCGAATTCGTCTTGCTCTTCGCGGCTCAGCTCATATTTTTTGGCGATGTTTTCCGCGGTTACGCCCATATGGTAATCATTGAACACATCCCACAATCCGTCGTTAACCATGGTGTCTACCGCGGTGGTGTTACCCAACCTGAAACCGGCGCGCGAGCCGGGTAACGCGTGCGGAGCGTTACTCATGCTTTCTTGACCGCCGGCGACGACGACACTGGCGTCGCCGGCGTTTATCGCCTGCGCGGCAAGCAAGATCGCGCGCAGACCGCTGCCGCAAACGTGATTGATGGTCATTGCCGGCGCCGCTTCCGGAATATCCGCGCCAAGCGCGGCTTGACGCGCCGGATTCATGCCGGCCGCGGCGGTGAGTACCTGACCCATGATCACTTCGCTAACCTGAGCCGGGTCAACCTGGGCGCGCGACAGCGCCTCTTTAATCGCTATGCTGCCCAATTGGGAAGCGCTAAGGCCGGCGAGCGAGCCGGACATATTGCCGATCGCGGTGCGACAGGCTGAGACTATGGCAATGGGTTGGGTCATAATTTAAATTCCTGGCCGGGCACTTTTGTCAGTTAATGGGTGGCAACGCCGAGGACACATAGGTTCCGGGCGCGTCCTGCAAAGGTCTAAATTTGTAGTTGCCGGCCTGCTTGGCCGCCGCGACCTTGCCGCTCGAGCTTTTGTTCAACCACTTTACATAGCGGTCCCACCAGCTGCCGTCAACATGCCGTGCGCCTTTGACCCACTGTTGAGGGTTCTTTGGCAACGCGCCGCTTTTTTTGGCGCATTGGTAATGGCCTTTTTTCTTGGTGGGCGGACTGACTATCCCGGCGACATGCCCGGATGAAGCAAGCACAAAATCAATCTTGTCGCCCAGCAAAAGCGCTGAAGCGTAGGCGGCCTGCCACGGCACGATATGGTCGCGTTGGGTGGCGATCACCATCCCCGGCAAAGCCAAGTTGTCAAACCGCACTTTGCTGCCGCACACTTTAATCTTCCCGTTTTTCAGATCATTTTCCAGGTAGGTGCGGCGCAGATACCAAGCGTACATTTTGCCGGGCAAATTGGTCGCGTCGCCGTTCCAGTGCAATATGTCGAACGGCGCCGGAGTTTCACCTAGCATGTAGTTGCGCACCACATAAGGCCAGACCAGATCATCCGGGCGCAAATAGGCGAAAGTCCGTTGCAGATCAAGCCCGGAAAACAATCCGCCATCGCGGAATTTTTCGTCCTGGGCATCCACAAAACTTCGTTCGACAAAAAGTCCCACCGTGCCGGTGTCGCAGAAATCCAAAAAGGAAGTCAGCAACGACATGCTCGCGGCCGCGTTTTGTTTGTTGGATTTCATCACCGACAGCGCGCAAGCCAACAAGGTGCCGCCGATGCAGTAACCCAACGTATGCACTTTGGCCTGTTTGCTGATCTGACCGACAATGTCGATGGCTTCGATCACGCCGGAAGCGACATAATCGTCCCATTCAAGTTGCGCATGCTCAGCGGCGGCGTTTACCCATGAAATCAAAAACACCCGATTGCCGCTATCGACTAGATACTTGATCAGCGAGTTGTGCTCCGACAAATCCAAAATGTAGTATTTGTTGATGCACGGAGGTACGACCAGCAAAGGTTTGGCGTTAACCTTGGCGGTGGTGGGCGCGTATTCGATCAGTTGCATCAAATGGTTCTGGAACACCACTTTACCGGCGGTGGTGGCCACGGTTTCGCCGATCGTAAACGCCCCGGGCGGAGTGTGGGAAATAGCTCCTTTTTGCAAATCGTGCAGGTAATTTTCAAAACCGCGCTGCAAGTTTTTGCCGCCGCTTTCCAACGTGGCGTCGATCACCTCCGGGTTGGTGGACGCATAGTTGGTCGGCGCCATGGCGCTGATCAGCTGCTCGATGATAAAGTCCACCGCTTTTTGCTCGGTTTCATCCAGCTCAACCTGAGCGGACGCCTCGCGCAGCAGCTTGCTGTTGAGTTCATAGTTTTCACGCAGATAGCGGTAAAACGGATTGGTGGTCCATTTTTCATGGGCAAAGCGGCGATCTTTGTTAGCGGGCTTATCCGCAGGCTCCGCGCCGTTGCCGCTTTTGGCAATTTCCATCAGCATTTCGCTTTGGCGGACGGTATGAGTCCGAAACAGCTCGGTCATCGCCTCAGGATTGCTAGCTAGCGCGCCGACAAATTTGTTCCAAGCGTCCGCAAATCGATTGTCGCTGCATTTGCCAGCCAAGATTTGTGAAAACCCGGCGAATTGCTTAAAAAGCTCGTCGGCGCTCATGTTGCCTGCGAGCTGAGGCGTATCTTGGTTCGATGCGGACATGAATCAAATGCAATTATATTGCACTGCAATAATATAATCGTTATTTTGGCGTTATATTTGCTCACACTCTATATTGGCAATGGATTTTTGCCCCGCAATACTCGCTCCAAATATTTCAAAACGCCATATGAGCATATGGCGCTAAACTTAATTCACCGCATATAGTGTTTTTGGTTCATAGAACCTGATTAAGTCATTGTTGTATATAGCGTTACGGAAAAACAACAACAGTGATATGAACATTGCGATTGTTGTTTGCACGCTATTTTTGGTGCTTATAATGCCTGTGACACTTATGGCAAATCACCAGCTAATCACGCTTTGCGAATAAACGAGCAAATCGACGCCAAAGTCGTACGTCTGATTGATGAAAACGGCGGTCAGCTAGGCATAATCAATATCAGTGAAGCGTTGGCCGTAGCCAATGATAAGAAACTTGATCTTGTCGAAATCGCACCCAACGATAAACCGATCGTGTGCAAGTTGCTCGACTACGGACGCTTCGCATACCAAAAAAAGAAAAAACGCAGCGAAAACAAATCGCGGCAACGCGGCACCTCCACCAAAATGGTCAAGTTCCGGCCCAACACCTTCCGCGGCGACTTGCAAGTCAAGTTGCAAAAGATACGTCGTTTTTTAAACGACGGCGACAAGGTCAAAGTGGTGATGCAGTTTCGCGGGCGCGAAATTATTCATACCCAACAAGGCTTTGAGGTGTTCAAGCATCTAGCCGAAGAGCTTAGCGACTGTGGCAGCATCGACATGGCTCCGGTCGCTGAAGGTAAATTTATCAACATGATGTTTGCGCCGCTGCCTAGCCGGCAACGCGAGCAAAAAAAATCCCCTGACAACGGCAAACCCAACAACAAGCTAAACGGCAACGGCAATCAACCCGCCGCTTAGGCGCGGCCGCGTTTTTTTGCCTAGCGGTTACGCTACAATTTGCGTTTTAATATTTACTTAGCCGTCGCACCATGCCCAAAATGAAAACCAACCGCGCCGCCGCGAAACGCTTTCGCAGCAACGGCGGTGGCAGCTTGCGCCATGGACGAACCAACAAACGTCATTTGCTGACCCACAAGTCGGCGCGACGCCGACGCCAGTTGCGCGGTTGCGCCGCGGTCGGCAAATCTAATTTGGCTTCGCTCAAAGCGATGTTGCCTTACTCCTAAAGAGCCGCACCATGCCTCGTTCAACCAACGGACAATCTTCGCATCGGCGCCACCGTAAAGTAGTCGCTCGCGCCAAAGGTTATCGCGGCCGGCGTAAAAATGTGTTTCGCGTCGCCAACCAGGCGGTGCTTAAAGCCGGCCAATACGCCTATCGCGACCGTCGTACCCGCAAGCGCCAGATGCGCGCTTTGTGGATCACTCGCGTTAACGCCGCCGCCCGGCAATCAGGTATGACCTATCGCTCTTTCATCCACGGATTAGACAAAGCTTCCATTAAGCTTGATCGGCGGGTGCTTGCGGATTTAGCGGTGCACAATCCCGCGGGCTTTGCCAAGCTGGTCAATAGCGCAAAAGAAACCCTGGCTAAATAATTAGCCCATGCTCGACGACGAGCAAGCGCTACTGGATGACGCGCGTACCGCGCTTGAACGCGCAGGTTTGGATGATCTTGATCAAGTCAAATCGGCTTATCTAGGCAAACAAGGACTTATCAGCAAGCAATTGCGTTCGATCGGCGCGTTGCCTAGCGAACAGCGCGGACCGGCCGGCGCGCGGCTAAATTTGCTGCGTAAGCAATTTGAACAGCTGTTTGACGACCGGGTGCGCGTTTTGCGCGATCAGGCCGTGATGCAACGTCTGAACCGAACCGGAATCGACGTAACTTTGCCCGGCCGCGGCGATAACGGCGGCTCCAAACATCCGGTAACCCACGTTACCGAACGCGCGGTGGCAATTTTCGGTTCGCTGGGTTTTATCGTCGCCGACGGGCCTGAGATCGAAGACGACTTCCATAATTTCGAAGCCTTGAACCATCCTCCGGATCATCCGGCGCGCTCGGCGCATGACACGTTTTATTTTGCCGATGGTCGCATGTTGCGCACTCACACCTCACCGGTGCAAATTCGTCACATGCTCAAGCACCAACCGCCACTTAGGGTTATCGCGCCCGGCAAGGTCTACCGCAACGACAACGACGCCACTCATTCGCCGATGTTCCATCAGGTCGAAGGACTGTGGGTGGATGACCAGGTGCGTTTTTCCGACCTGAAAGGAATCTTGCTTGCTTTTTTTCGGCAATTTTTTGAAGACGAAAGCATCGAAATCAGGTTTCGTCCTTCCTACTTCCCTTTTACCGAGCCTTCCGCTGAAGTTGACATCCGGCGGCGTGGCGACTGGTTGGAAATCACCGGTTGCGGCATGGTCCATCCCAACGTTCTTCACTCTTCAAACATAGATCCGCAACAGTATCAGGGGTTTGCGTTCGGGATTGGAATTGACCGTCTGGCCATGTTGCTGTACGGCATTTCAGACCTGCGGTTGCTGTTTGAAAACGATGTGCGTTTTTTGCGCCAGTTCAGATAAATGTTGGTAAGTTGCAACTGGTTGCGGGAGTTCGTACCGCAGTTGCCTGCGCCGGCAAAACTCGAACAAATTCTGACCGACATCGGCCTTGAGGTTGAAGCTAGTCATATCGCCGGCCCGGAACTGGATAATGTGGTGGCCGGGATAATATTGGCGGACGGTAAACGAACATCCAATCAAGTTTGTAGCGTAGACATCGGCCGCGAGCGCCCGCTGCAGATTGTGTGCACGGCGCCCAACGCCACGAAGAACAAACGCGTCGCGGTCGCGCTGGTCGGGGCGCAAATACTCGGACACACCATCGCTAGCCGCGAAATCAAAGGCGTTGTCTCCGAAGGCATGATGTGTTCCGCCGCTGAGCTTAGGCTAGGCGACGACCGCAAACTGATTATTGAACTAGAGCGTGACGTCCGGCCGGGTACGCCGCTTGGGACTTTGCTGGAAACCGACGATCATGTGTTCGATGTTGCTGTAACCCCTAACCGCGGCGACTGGCTTAGCATGTTGGGCATCGGTCGCGAGTTGGCCGCCAAATCCACGTTAAAGCTGCGTGGCGTTCATGCGGCAAGCCCGATCAAGCGCACTGATGCGACCGCAATCCATCAGGTGCGCATTGATGAATCCGCGGCCCGCGCTTGTCCTAAATTCGCCTGTTTGCCAATCAGCAACGTCAATGCCAACGCTCACACTCCGGCGTTGATTTGTCAGCGTCTGCTGCGCTGCGGCGTGCGCCCGGTTTCAATCATCGTTGATTTAACCAATTACGTGATGCTTGAACTAGGCCAGCCCCTCCATGCGTTTGATCGCAACCGGCTAAGCGGCGACCTGGCGGTGCGCATGGGCCGCGAAGGTGAAAAACTTGAACTGATCGACAAAACCATAGCCAAGCTGTCTGATCGTTATTTGGTGGTGGCTGATGACGCCCAAGCCCAAGCGATTGGCGGCGTGATGGGTGGTATGGCAAGTTCGATCACCGCCGCGACCACCGATATCTTGCTTGAAGCGGCCCATTTCACTCCCGCGACGATTCGCGGGCGCACGCGCGAACTGAACATCAGCTCAGAAGCGGCGTTTCGCTTTGAGCGCGGCGTAAACCCTAACCTGTGCGAAATTGCGTTGTGGCGCGCCGCCCGATTGATCAAGCGTTATTGCGGCGGCACCGTAGGTTCGCTAAATGTCGCCGGAGCAACACCGCAAGCGGCTGAAGCGGTAAAGCTGGAACATGGTCAAATCAAAAAATTGACCGGCATGGCCGTATCACTAAGCGAAGCTGCGCGACGCCTAAAAGCGCTGGGATTTAATATCTCCCGCCAACGCAAAACACTCACTACGGTAAGTCCTCCATGGCGCTTCGACATCGAACGTAAAGAAGATCTGATCGAAGAAATCATTCGCTTTGGCGGCTACAGCTCGCTACCGACGACGATGCCGCAACTTACCGGTACGTTTGTGGCGGCGCCACAGCGTTTGATTGACGCGACTATGGCGCGCGACCGCCTCGCCCATGACGGCTATCAAGAAATCATTACCTATGCGTTTGTACGTCCGCACTGGGAGCAAGATTTCTACGCCAATAATCAACCTTTTGTACTGACCAACCCGTTGTCCGAAGAACTGAGCGCGATGCGGTCGGGGTTGTTCGGCGGACTGATCGACCGCGCGATCTATAACCAGCGGCGACGCCAAGAAAGCCTGCGCTTGTTTGAAATCGGACGTTGCTTCAACGCGAAGGACGATACGCAGCCGCTTTTAATTGGTGGACTCGGCTGGGGCAAAGTCGGGAACGCGTTGTGGGACGACCAAAAACACAACTACGATTTTTTTGACGCGCGCGGCAGTCTTACCCGCCTGTTGCCGGGCGATGAACTTGAACTAGAAACCTTGCAAGATCATCCGGCGTTGCACCCGGGACGTGCCGCGACAATCTTGCGGTACGGCAAACAAATCGGCATCGTCGGCGAGTTGCATCCGGCCTTGCTGGATAAACATCGCTACCCGCTAGACCCCGCCCCGGTGGTGTTCGAACTGGATCTGGATCTGCTTATTAACCAAGTGCGCAACTTCGCTTTTGAGCCTTTTGGCAAACTGCCGCTGGTGCGGCGCGATCTGGCGGTGATTGTCGACAATCAAACCACTGCCGCGCAATTGGTAAAATCAGTTGCGGGAGTAAAAGTAAAAGGATTTCCTGAGATTGCGGAAATTCAGGTTTTCGACAATTTCAGTGGCGGAAATATCATAAGTGGTAAACGTAGTATGGGAATCCGGATAACAATGCAAGGGAATGAAGAAAATATGGTTGAAGATCGGATTAATGAAATTATGCTGGCGATTACCAACCAGTTGCAAAACGACTACCAAGCGGAGGTGCGCATTTAATGAGCTCCGCTAAAGTTGCCCGCAAGAATAACGTCGACGAAGACACCCATACTCGAGTTGAAATAATCAAGGAAGTCCAACGCGAAATCGGCAGCTACACCTTAGCCAAAAAGATCGTCACCGACTATTTCATGCTGATTGAAAAAGGACTTATCAAAGACGGCTTGGTCAAGATCCACAACTTCGGCCGCTTCATGACCATTAAAAAGCGCGAGCGCGTCGGACGCAACCCGCGCAGCGGCGAGACCAAACAAATCAGCGCCCGCACCGTCGTGTCGTTTCGCCCGAGCAATAAGCTTCGCAATGAAGTGCGTAGTTCCCATTCCGATTACATCGATGAGCAAGACTGACATCAGCTATCCGGACATTCCCGATCAACGTTTGTTCACAATCGGAGAAGCCTGCAAATTATGCTTGGTGCAACGCCACACTTTGCGGTACTGGGAAAAACTTTACACCCAGTTGGGCAAGATCAGCCGGCACAACAATCGGCGCTATTACACCACCAAAGATTTGTTTACCATCCGCAAGATCAGCAAACTAAAGCAAGAAGGACTAACTTCCAACGGTATCGCCAAGGCCTTGCGCGACGGCAACAAAGCAACGCCGCCCGCTTCGTCGCTTTCGCCTAATAAAATTCGCACCGAGATAAATGCTATCGTAAAACTTTTGGAATGATATTGTTGGCAACCATACATCGGGGCGTGGCGCAGCTTGGTAGCGCACCTGCATGGGGTGCAGGGGGTCGAAGGTTCAAATCCTTTCGCCCCGACCAGCAACGGGAAATGTTGCGATGACCAAGCGTCTGAAAATCCTTGTTACCAACGATGACGGCTACGATGCGACGGGAATACGCGAGCTGATTTCCGCGCTAGCTGAAGTTGCCGACGTGTTTGCCTGCGCGCCGCTTATCAACCACAGCGGCGCAAGCTCGTCGCTAACTTTGCATTCGACGTTGGCGGTTAGTGAATCGGAAAATTTGCACGTGGTGCACGGCACACCCACCGACTGCGTCCAAATTGCCCTGCACGGCAAAAATGTGATGCCGTGGAAGCCGGATCTCACCGTGTCGGGCATCAACGCCGGCGGTAATTTAGGCGATGACACCATTTATTCCGGCACGGTCGCCGCCGCCGCTGAAAGCGTGTCTCTCGGGGTGCCGGCAATCGCTTTTTCGCAACCGTGCATCCCGGAAGATAATTTTCCGCCCACCCATTTCGCGCACGGCGCGAGCATCGCCCGCGATATGGTGATCAAGCTATACCCGCATATGCTAAATAACAAACACATAATGCTCAACATCAATATTCCCGACCTGCCGGCAAATCAGGTCAAAGAACCGCTTATCTGTCGGCTCGGCAAGCGCCATTCCGGGCGGCCGCTTACGGAAATTGACCAAAACCGCGTACCTAATCTGCGCCAGTTCCAGTTTGGAATAAACGTGGAAAATATCCGCAACGATCAAGAATCCGATTTTCACGCCATTGAAAATTCGCATATCTCGATCACACCATTGCAATTCGATCTGACAGATCAAAAAAACTTAAAGGAAGTAAGTTCATGGCTCGCGTAAACGAATCCAATTCCAGTAAAGTTCTCGCTCACAGTCTTCGTGAGCTAGGCATCACCCGCCAAGATGTGCTCGACGCGTTCGCCAAGGTGCCGCGCAACAAGTTTCTGCCGGCAAGTTTTTGCAGCCGCGCGCGCGATAACGACGCGCTGCCCATCGGCTACGGCCAGACCACTTCGCAGCCGTGGGTAATCGCGCGGATGCTCGAGCTGGTTTTGCCAACCACCGCGGCCCGCAAGGTGCTCGAAGTCGGAACCGGTTGCGGTTACCAAACCGCGCTTCTCACTCACCTTGCCGACGAAGTTTATTCGTTGGAACGCATCGAAGTGCTGCTTACCCAAGCACGGCGCCAGTTGCGCGAGCTGGAATATTTCACGCCGCGCTTGGCACACCGCAACGGTATGCAAGGCCTGCCTGAAGCGGCGCCGTTTGACGCGATCATCGTCTGCGCCGCGACCTGCAAGGTTCCCACCGCGTTGCTTGAGCAGCTCGCTCCGGGCGGCAAGCTGGTGATCCCGGAAAACCGCGGCGACCATGAAGTGCTTACCGTCTACTGCAACGATAAATGCACTAATCATGACGAAGTCATGTTCGTACCGCTGCTTGAGGGCGTGGCTTGATGCTCGGTTGGCAACGCGTTGCCATCTTGGCGTTCGCGGCTTGGATGCTGGCGAGTTGCACGTCAACTCCGGCTCCCGCGCCGTTGCAGGTTATCGACATTGAAGAAGTTCCCGATGTCCTGATTGATCCGAACGCTCCGATCCAGCGTTCGCAGGTACATGTTGTGGCGCGAGGTGAAACCTTGGGCGAAATCGCATTGGCCTACGGCTTAAGTTATCGCGACATCGCCCTGTGGAATAACCTTGCCAATCCCGACCTCATCGAAGTGGGTCAACAATTGACGCTGGTCGCCCCCAAAGGGCAAGCCAAAGTAATTCCGCTCCAAACGGCTATCACGCAAAAGCCTAGCGTGACGAACAACGGGCAACAACCCCAACCAACCTCGCGCGGCGTAACCCGTACCAAAGTCGGAATCGGCAGTAACAAATCTGCCGACGGCCGCCGAATCAGTGCTCCGGCCGCACTCAAACTTCCCTACTCGCCCGCCGCTTTCGAGCGCCTGCAAAACCAAAGCCAAGGTGGAGCGGAGCAGGCGTCGCTGACGGTGCCGGCTCGTTCAGCTTCGGTGCCGGGGAATATCCGCGACCGTCAAGGTATCACCTGGAGTTGGCCGGTAACAGGACGTTTAGCCAGCAAATTTAGCGACTCCAATCGCGGCATCGACATTGCCGGGCCGCGCGGACAGCCGGTATTTGCCAGTGCCGACGGCAAGGTGATCTACGCCGGAACCGGCCTCAAAGGATACGGACAACTGGTGATCATCAAACACGCGAACGAATATCTGTCAACCTATGCGCACAACGACAAAATTTTGATTGCCGAAGGCGCCGAAGTACAACGCGGCGACCAGATCGCGGAGATGGGCGACACCGGCACGGACCGAGTTCGCTTGCACTTTGAAATCAGGCGTGGCGAACAGACCTTTGATCCGCAACAGTTTTTACCTCCCAACCCGTAACCTGAAAGTTGCGCGATTGACGGTTTCGCGCTAACTTGGATCCGCTACCAAGGAATGTCCTCGTCCATTTCATTAAACGCGTCGGGGTCGCCTTGGCCGCCACGCTTTTCCTTTGCCGGCGCGGCTTTGGGAGATTCCGCAGGTTTGGCATCGGGGTAAGGCGCCGGGCTTTCACCGTCGCGACGCGAGCTTAACATCTCAAAGTTAAGCACTCGCACCTCGGTGGTCTGACGCTCGTTGCCCTTGGCATCCTCCCAGGTGCGCGTCCGCAATTGTCCTTCAACGAAAACCTTTGATCCTTTGTGCATGTACTCGGAAGCGATTTCCGCTTGACGGCCGAAAAAATTCAATCGGTGCCACTCGGTGTGTTTATGACGATTGCCGTCTTGGTCGCGCCATGTTTCCGTGGTGGCCACGTTGACGTTGGCGACCGGCCTACCGTCGGGCAAATGTCTGACGTTGACGTCGGAACCTAGATTGCCTAGCAAAATTACTTTATTTATACCCATGTGTTATGCCTTGTTGGTGTTGAAGTAAAAATAAGCTCCTGACCAAATAATAGTCCCAACTGCCGCGATGATCAAACTAAGCTGATTATATTCTTGTCTTAGTTCTCCTGCTAGAAAGCTACCTGCGAACACTCCTAGCGCCTGAGAAATGGCGTATACCCCCATCGTGGCGCCGCGCGAACCGGGCAATGCCAACAACGACGCGCGAACCGGCAACACCGCCTCCAGATAGCTATATCCGGCAAAAAACATAACTAGCGCCGCGGTAATCGCAATCGCTCCCAAATACCCGAACATAACAATACCCAACAACGATATGCCTACCGCGACAGCAGTCCCGATGACAACTTCTTTGGCCTGACTATAACGAATGATCAACGGTACCGCCACCGCAGCGCCTAGCACAAAAGATGTCAGATAGACTTGCCACAGTCGATCGGTGTCAATCAGCTGCGCAAGCGACAACGGCACATGCACAAAAACCGCCGCCATGGCCAGATGGATCACGAACACCCCTAAGCACAAAGGCAGCAACCTCACATCGACAATGCCGCCGGACATCTTTGCTTTGTGCTTGGGCAGCGGCGTAATCACCACCACCGCCAACGCGATCAGTCCGAGCCAAGCGGTCGCGCGCAATATCCCCGCCACGCCCAGCCAAGCCGCCAACGGACCGGCCAACACCACCGGTTTGCGGCCAATCCGATCTGAAACCCAGCCTAGCGGAGCGAGCATCGCCGCCTGGGTGAGACCGTAAATTC
>JAZHEJ010000058.1:49651-69449 GCA_036679665.1 Candidatus Tethybacter castellensis
CACCGGTTTGCGGCCAATCCGATCTGAAACCCAGCCTAGCGGAGCGAGCATCGCCGCCTGGGTGAGACCGTAAATTCCCACGGCAAGACCGGCTAACCGCAGATTGCCGCCGGGTAAACTAAGCACGTAAGGCGCGATTACCGGCAACAGCAAAAATAGCCCGAACATCCGGCACGCGCTCGCGCTAGCTAGCGGAATTACACTGCGCAATTCAGTTTTAGATAACAAGCGTCCGGTCATTTCAAGTCTTGATTGAACAAGCTACTATACCCGAGCCGCTTTATTGCCGACTAAAAGGGTATAGTAACCGTTTGAGTCCGTATAACGACATGGAACTAATCAATATCCGCGGCGCGCGGGTACATAACCTTAAAAACGTCGATGTGGCTATCCCACGCGGCTGCTTCATCGTCCTGACCGGACTGTCAGGATCCGGCAAATCGTCGCTGGCGTTTGACACCATCTACGCCGAAGGCCAACGTCGCTACGTCGAATCACTGTCGTCTTACGCCCGTCAGTTTCTGGGGATGATGGAAAAGCCCGATGTCGAATCGATCACCGGTTTGTCGCCGGCGATTTCAATCGAGCAAAAAACCGTCTCGCATAATCCGCGCTCGACAGTCGGTACCGTAACCGAAATCCACGACTATCTGCGGCTTTTATTCGCGCGTGCCGGGGTTCCCCATTGCCCGGTTCACCATAAACCGCTTACCGGTCGGCGCGCCGCGCAAATTGTCGACGACATGCTTGACGGCAAGCCGCATCGGCTGGCATTGCTTGCGCCGGTGATCGACGATCGCAAAGGCGAGCATAGCGAAGTGATCCACGATTTGGCCAAACGCGGTTTTATCCGGCTGCGCATCGACGATATTATTTACGAAATCGAAGACACCCCCAACCTGGCCCCGCGTTCGCGGCACACAATCGAAATCGTGATTGACCGCCTGCGGCCGAATCCAGACGACCGGCAACGCATCCTCGAATCAGTCGAAACCGCGCTTGAAGAAGGAAACGGCCGCCTCCGCGTGCTCAACCTTGAAGACGATACCATCGTGACTTTCTCATCCCGGCAAGCTTGTCCGGTTTGCGCTTATTCTCCGCCGGTGTTGGAACCGAAGCTTTTTTCTTTCAACAGCGCCACCGGAGCCTGTCAACAATGCAACGGCTTGGGGGACGAGAACGTCGTGGATGAAAAACTGTTGGTTGCCGACCCGGAACTGTCGCTGGCCGCCGGCGCGATTCCCGGTTGGAGTCGCAACCATCGCTTTTATTTCCGCCGCTTGTCCAGGCTGGCCAAGCGCTTAAACTTTGCAACCACCACGCCGTACAAAAAACTTCCCGCCACGGCCAAAAAAGCGATTTTGCACGGCTGGAAAAACCCATCGTCGCGCGGACGCGACTTTGAGGGTATCTTGCCGTGGATTCATCGTCGCTGGCGTGAAACCGAAGCCCAGCCGGTCCGCGACTGGTACGGCAAATTCATTTCAACCAGAAATTGTTCCGCCTGCGGGGGAGATCGCCTGCGCGCGGAGGCGCGCGCGGTTTTGGTCGGCGCTATTTCGTTGCCGGAACTGGCACGCATGCCGCTGCGCGCATGCCATGATTATCTTGCCAAAATCGACCTTGATCCGACCTCGGCCAAGATCGCTGAACGCATTTTGCGGGAAGTGATCGATCGGCTCGGTTTTTTGGTTGAAGTCGGGCTGGGTTATCTTTCGCTAAGCCGCTCCGCAAGCACTTTGTCAGGTGGTGAAAACCAACGCATTCGCCTGGCAAGTCAAGTCGGTTCAGGACTGACCGGCGTAACTTACGTGTTGGATGAACCTTCGATCGGCCTGCATTCGGCCGACAACGAACGTCTGCTAGCTTCGCTTATGCGGCTACGCGACCTGGGTAACAGCGTGTTGGTGGTCGAACACGATGAAGCGGCGATTCGAAGCGCCGACCATATCGTGGATTTGGGCCCGGGCGCGGGAAGGTTGGGCGGTGAAGTTGTCGCTAGCGGTTCGGTGGCCGAACTTACGAACACCAAACGGTCGATCACCGGGGATTATCTGGCCGGGCGGCGCAAGATTAAAGTTCCCGCGCGACGCAAGCGTCCCGTGTCCAAACAGGAAATTAAACTTTTTAAAACTCAAGGCAACAACCTGCGCAACGCGAGCGTCGCCTTCCCGCTAGGTTTGTTAATTTGCGTAACCGGCGTATCCGGATCCGGCAAATCGACGCTGGTTGCCGATACCTTGCAACGCAGCCTGGCGCGCCATCTGCATCACTCAGGCCCGCCGCCGTTGCCCCACGCCAAAATCACCGGGATGGAGTTGATTGATAAAGTGATCGACATCAATCAGTCGCCGATCGGCCGCACGCCGCGCTCCAACCCGGCCACCTACACCGGGTTGTTCACCCCGTTGCGCGCTTTGTATGCCGAGCTGCCTTTGGCGCGCGAACGCGGATATAAAGCCGGGCATTTTTCTTTCAACGTGCCGGGCGGCCGTTGCGACGCTTGCGAAGGCGACGGGGTGCGCAAAGTCGAAATGCACTTTTTGCCGGATGTCTACGTCACCTGCGAAGTATGTCAAGGGATGCGCTACAAAAACGAAACTTTAGAAGTCAGGTACCGCGGCAAATCGATTCACGACATTCTCGAAATGACGGTCAGCGAAGCGGGGGAGTTTTTCAAAAATCATCCGCTTCCGAGCCGCAAGCTCAATACGCTCGATGCGGTCGGCTTAGGCTACATGCGGATCGGACAAAGCGCGCCCACGTTGTCAGGCGGCGAGGCGCAACGCGTCAAACTCGCGTTGGAATTGTCCAAGGTCGCCACCGGCAATACGCTGTATATCCTTGATGAACCGACAACCGGTTTACATTTTTACGATGTGGATATTTTGTTAAAAGTTCTGGAAATACTTCGCGACGGCGGCAATACCGTCATCGTGGTTGAACACAATATGGATGTGATCAAGACCTGCGACTGGATTATCGATCTAGGCCCCGGCGGCGGCAACGAAGGCGGCAAGGTGGTCGCCGTCGGCCCGCCGGAAAAAATTGCCGCCAACCCGGCTAGTCTGACCGGACGTTTTTTAAAGCCGGAGCTGATAAAACCCAAAACTCGCAAGCGCGCCTGAAGTTAACCCATAATATAAAGCTCGCCATATTACCAATCACAAAATCCGGCCCATGACCGAATATGCCGTTGACACAACGGTGCCGCAACCCGCTTCGCAAGATGAATCTGCAAAGCTTGCCTTGCCCTTTGTTTTTCTAGGTACCACCGGGCAGTACTTTCGCATCTACACCGTCAATGTGATGCTTAGTATTTTGACGTTGGGAATTTACTCGGCCTGGGCCAAGATCCGCAACCAGCGCTTTTTCTACGGTTTTACTGAGCTGCATGGCGAGCGTTTCGATTACGACGCCCGCCCGTTAACGATTCTGATCTCGCGCATCGCGATTTTGATTTTGCTGATTCTTACGGCGCAAATCGATATCAACTATGAACTGTTGTGGAATGAAATCGGGTTGTTTTCGACCCTTTTGCTATTGCTGTTGCCGTTCGCTATTGTGCGCGGACGCGCTTTTAACGCTCGCTATACACTTTTTATGGGTATCCGCTTTCATTACCAGCGGATCTATTGGCCGTCGTATCGCATTTTCTTTTTATTCTCAGTGCCGGCGCTCGGGTTGCCGATTTTGATAAGCGTTTTGCTCCAGCTGAAAGAACAATCGGATGGGTCTGAGTGGAGCTTTGCGGTCCCGTGGTTATTAGGGTTGTGGTTCGCACATTTATTATTCTTAATGCCGCTATGGGATCTGATGCGGCACAAAGTCAAAATCAACCAGCTGTCGTATGGTAGGTTGGCCTTGCGATTTACCGCCACGACGCGGCAGTACTATCTGGCTTATCTGAAAACCCTGCCTTTGCTGGCACTTGGCATTGTCAGCTTTTTCGCGCTGACGTTCAGCGACCCGGCCAACTTTTTTATCTATCTCCCGCTATTGATAATAGTTGTGCTGTTATGGTTTTTAAGTTACCGAGCCATCTTGGCCCGCGTGTTCTGGGATTCGATCGCTTTGGACGACGGGAGCAGACTGCAATGTAATTTGCGGCCGATGGTTTATCTGTTCAAGATCGTTATTTTGAACATCATCTTGGTGATTTTTTCATTGGGTGTTCTCATCCCATGGGCGCGGGTACGCAAATGGCGTTACATCGCGCACAGCATTTGTTTGCTGCCCAACGCCGAGCTGCGCACGGTCATTGATCAGCGGGACATGTTCAAAGAAGCTTTAGGCGCTGAATTCGTGGATGTCGAAGGCAGCTTCGATTTGGATTTCGGTTTGATCTGATCACTTATCAATGACAAACCAGACAGTCTCCGGTTCATGGCGCGACGGTAAATCAACCGATGTGCGGCAGGTGCGCGTAAGTTGGGACGACAATGATCTGATCATTGAATTTTCCGATCAGACCCGGCTGCGCCAGCCGCTCAAACAAGCGATCTTTTCATCGCGTATCGCCGGCGTTCCGACCACCATCCGTTTTGCCGACGACAGCTTGCTAATCATTCCTGACAGCACATTTGCGCTGAACATTTCCAAACGCTCCGGAATCGCGGCGTTGATCGAAGGCAAATTGCTCTATACGTTGCCGGCCATGTTACTCAGTGCAACCTTTATCCTTTATCTGCTTTACGCATACGCTTTACCGGCGTTCGGGGTCTTTATGGTCAACCGAGTTTCAGTCGCCACGATCAACAAAATCGGGGACATGGTATTTGAAAACCTGGAAGAACATCTTTCCATCGAGCTAGTCGACGACGACCCGCACTATGCGGTAACTGTCGCCCATGTGAACGAAATCGGCGCCGAGCTGCTCGGCTATGTGCCAGCCAACGTCAATGCCGATGAGGAAAACTATAACTATCGTTTTTTGGTGGCTAGCGGCGCAAAAGTCGGAGCCAACGCGTTCGCGTTGCCCAATGGCCACATTATCGTGACTCACCGACTGTATGAAATGTTGACCGAAGACGAACTAGCCGCGGTTATTTCCCATGAAATCGGGCATGTGGAACTACGCCACTCGATGCAACAACTCGCGCGGACCGGCGCTTGGTACGCGTTATTAAATTTACTTTTTACCGATGTTTTGTTTGTCGCCTTGCCGCTCGTTCTCGCCGAATCGGCGTTTTCGCGCGACGATGAAAGAGAAGCCGACTGCTACTCGGCGGATCTGTTAGTCAAGTCCGGCCGATCGCCGGCCGCGCTGGTGTCCGTGTTCGACAGATTCAATGATGTCAGAATCAAAAGCCAACGTATATCTCCTGAGCAAGAAGCTCCCATCGAAGAAAGCCCAGACAATATCGCAAGAAAGATAAGCGAAGCGATCGCAAAAGTTCTAGCAGGTCATCCTGAATATGAAGGTCGTACCGCCAATATTTACTCCTGTGCGGATTTGCCCGGCCCGCCTTAGATATATTTGGTTGCCAATCAAGGATAATATCGGTTCAGATCATGCCCTTATACGAATATTGCTGCTCCAGCTGCAATCACAGCGACACGTTGCTTGAACAGAGCAACAGCTCTAAACGTAAAAAATGTCCGGCTTGCGGCAAGCGCATGGGCTTTGAACGGCTAATTTCCGCGCCGGCATTCCATCTGAAAGGTAACGGTTGGTACGCGACTGATTTTCGTGACGGCCCGAAATCCAAAACCGACGCGCAGGATGCTAATGCGGCCAAATCAGACACCGCCAAGAATGATAAAGTTGACGGCAAACCCGACAAAGCGAATGGCAAGGCTGATAAAGAAAATGGCAAAACCGAAAAAGCCGTTTCAAAACCGGTAGCAAATAGCGTCCCGGCAAGTCCTGAATAAGCCAAGCGGTGCTAATTTAGCGAGGGCGGGAGCTATCGGCCTGCTACTTTTCGCGCACCTAAGCGAAGCCGGAAGCCTCAGATTAAAAATAGCAGTCGCGAGCACCGTGGACAACTCCGGCCTTGCCGCCATCATGCGAACCGAATTTTCCTCGGTGTGTCAGTGCCAAGTCAGTATGATCTCCGGCAGTTCAGCCAGTGCGTTGAACCTTTTGACCCACGAAGACGTGGCGGTGGCCATTACTCACGCCCCAAAATTGGAAGCGGAATTTTTGGTCTCTAATCCTGGCAGCGCAAGCACGCCTTTTATGTACAACGAGTTTGTTTTAGTCGGACCGGCTGACGATCCGTCCGCGGTGCGCGGGAGCAACTTAGCCGATGCGTTCGCTCACATTGCCCAACGCAAGCAACAGTTTATTTCTCGCGCCGACCGCTCCGGGACCCATCTGGCGGAGATGATGATTTGGCGGCAACTTGATCTGCAGGAAAAATTAGCCGACGACTGGTATAAGCAAGCCGGTAATTCGATGAGCACCACATTGCTCCTGGCTGAACAGCTCCAAGCCTATACTCTCAGCGACTCGGCAACGTTGGCTTTTTTGCGCGCCCGGCGTAATTTGACCTTGGAGGTTTTGGCACAAAACACGCCACCGTTGCGCAACACCTACAACGTGTTACTGACTGGCCGCGCAGGCGATGAATTGGCTTTGCAATTTGCCAACTGGTTAAGTTCCGCCCAGGGCAAAGCCGTGATTGCCGGGTATCGCCAGGACAATAAAATGCTGTTTACTCCGTTGCCTTGAGCATTCTGCTCGCCACCTATGAGGCGCTGATATTGCTGGTTACCGGCGACACCGGGCTATGGCAAGTGATCGCAACCTCGCTGGGCGTGGCCATATGCGCCCTTCTGCTTGCCGCTCCACTGGCACTGATGGCCGCTTATTCGTTGGCGATCTTTCGCTTCGCGGGCCGCGATGCGCTATTGGCTTTAATTCACGCTTTACTGGCAACACCGACGGTGGTGGTCGGATTGGTACTATATTTGCTGCTATCTAGGCAAGGGCCATTAGGCGCGTTCGAACTGCTGTTTACCCCGTCCGCGATCATCGCGGGACAATTTTTTATCGTATTACCCATCTTAACCGCGTTTGCTTACGGCGCACTGCGCCCGATAGCTTGGCAAGTGCGCGAAACCACCATAACTTTGGGAGCGCGGTCATGGCAGGCTTTCGTCACCACTTTGGTTGAAGCGCGTCACGGTATCACCGCTTCGTTATTGGCCGGCTTTGGCAGAATTATTTCGGAAGTGGGCTGCGCATTGATCGTCGGCGGCAACATAGCCGGGTACACCAGAACCATTCCCACCGCGATCGCGCTTGATACCAATCAAGGACAATTTGTGCAAGGTATCGCTTTGGGTATCGTGTTGCTAATGCTGGCGATAACCTCCAGCTTACTGCTGTTTTGGTATCAGCGTCACCGGATTCACCAGTCATGACGATGTTGCAAGTATCCGATTTAAGCAAAAGTTTCGCCGGGCGAATGGTGCTTGATATCGACCAGTTGCAATTGGAGCGCGGCCAGATAATTTTGCTGATCGGCGCCAACGGCGCCGGCAAAACCACCTTGTTGCGTATGCTCGCAAATTTACCCGGCGCAGGAGGTACCGCCCGCTTGCGTTGGCATGACACTCCGGTTTCCTCATTGCAAGCAGGCCGCGATGTTACCTATCTGCATCAACATCCATATCTGCTCGCGCGCAATGTACAGGCAAATATTGAATATGTGTTGCGCCTGCGCGACAAACCCGCCTCTGAAGTGCGCCAAATTCTCGCCTGGGCCGAACTTGATCAGCTCGCAACCAAATTCCCGGCCGAATTATCCGTGGGGCAGCAGCGCTTGGTTGCTATCGCTCGCATGTACGCGACTTCAGCGCCGCTGGTTTTACTTGACGAGCCCACCGCCAATTTGGACGATGCCAATATCAACGCGGTATGGAAGCTCGTCTCCGTGCTCGCAAACGAACAGCGTTGCGTTGTGGTTTCGGCCACTCGACTTCCAACAAGCTTGTCCCACCATCAGCTGTGGCGACTAAGTGGCGGCAGAATCAAAATCAGCTAACAGGATAATACTAAATGTGGACAATCTAACTACCATTCTCAAAGGCATTGCCGCGGAGTATTTGGATGCGGATCTGCTCAGCAGTAAAGTTGCGCAAGTGGACAATTCGGGTACGCGGCCGCGCGTGGTGCTCGAATACCCTTATCCGGCGATTTCAATCGCCGCGCGTGCCAAACAAGATATCCTGCGTCAGGTTCATGCTGCCGGCGGCGATGTTGACATCGAGGTGCGTTTTGTCATCAAGCCGCGTATCGCCCAAGGAGGAGCCCAAAGTGTTCCCGGGGTAGCCAATATCATCGCGGTGGCTTCCACCAAAGGAGGCGTCGGCAAATCAATGGTCGCGACCAATCTGGCCTTGGCATTGCATGCTGAAGGTGCACGCGCCGGTCTGTTGGACGCTGACATCTACGGCCCGTCACTACCGCAAATGCTCGGCGGCGGCAAGCCGCAGGTAAATGACAAAGAACAACTTGTGCCACACCAGCTGCAAGGTATCCAAGCGCTGTCGATCGGACATCTAGTCGAAGCCGATCAGGCTGTAATCTGGCGTGGTCCGATGGTGGTACGCGGCCTGCAACAGCTGTTACGCGGCGCGGCTTGGAATCAACTTGATTTTTTGGTCATCGATATGCCGCCGGGCACCGGCGACATCCAGCTGAGCATTGCTCAGACCGTGCCGGTAAATGGAGCATTAATCGTAACCACGCCCCAAGAACTCGCGCTGGCCGACGCGATGCGCGGCCTGCAAATGTTCGAGCGGGTATCGATTCCGGTACTCGGTTACGTGGTCAATATGGCCGCGTATATCTGCCCGGACTGCGGCGCAGAACACGCCATTTTTGGCGATGGCGCCGAAGCGCGTCTTACTAAACGGCTCGGTGTCCCAGAGTTTTCCCGTCTGCCGCTTGACCCTGCCCTCGGAGCCGCATGTGCCGCCGGCACCCCCGTCGTTGCAGCCGAACCTGACGGGGCCTTGGCAACAATATTTCGCACTTTGGCAAGCCGGACCGGTGCGGCGTTGACCGCTAAAAACGTGGATCGCTCCGGCGTTTTCCCCAAAATCGTCGTCAGCAACGACTAATCGGCATCGCTGACTTTAAGAAGACTGCGCTTCGTACGTCACCTGCAGATCTTCAATTTCACGAATGGCAAATCCAGCTTCGCAGTAACTGAAGTAAAAACACATCATCCGGCAAAAGTTTTCACTGTAACCCATTTTGATGATCTCGTCCCAAGCGGCGCTGAAATTTTCTCGCCAGTGCCTTAAGGTGGTCTCATAATGCTTGGTTATGTCCTCAACATGAAGCGTATTGAGTCCCACTTTCGAACCTAACTCGCTCATCAGTTCGCGCGACGGACAAGCCCCGCCGGGAAAAATATATTCCTTGACAAAATCCACGTCGTACAAAGCGTCGTCGAATCGGTGCGGCGGTACGGT
The DNA here is from genome assembly GCA_036679665.1 of Candidatus Tethybacter castellensis. Lineage (GTDB taxonomy): Bacteria > Pseudomonadota > Gammaproteobacteria > Tethybacterales > Tethybacteraceae > Tethybacter > Tethybacter castelli. Next base: position 59,087 of record JAZHEJ010000058.1, read on the forward strand.
GATCGCTTGAAGCACAACCCGGCCGTCTTGTTTTAGCAATGAACGTAAACTTTGGTAGTAGTTGGCAAAGTTATGCGGGCCTACCGCTTCGATCATTTCCACCGAGATGATCCGGTCAAATTTGGTATCGGGTTTGTAATCCCGATAATCCATCAACACCGGGGTAATTTTGTCTTCCAACTTTTCACGGACTATTCTTTGCTTGACGAACGCGTACTGTTCATCGGACAAAGTAAGGGCCACCACCTCGGCGTCATAGTGGCGCGCCGCCCATACCGACAGGCCGCCCCAGCCGCAACCTAGATCCAAAACCCGAGCTCCTTGGAAAATCTGCGCCTTTTTACATAATAGTTCAAGTTTGGCGTGCTGGGCCGCGTCCAAATCCGCATCGGCAGTAGGATACACCGCGCATGAATATAGCAGTTCGCGGTCTAAAAACTTGGCAAACATGTCGTTACCCAAGTTGTAGTGGTGGGTAATATTACTTTTGGCGTGGGTGCGCGACTTGCGTACCAGCCAGGAGATAAATTCCGTAAATCGCGATACTTTCTTACGCAAACCGGCTTCAATATTTTGGTTGTAGTGTTTTAAATTACGCCCGATGACGCGAAACAAACAAGCCAGATCAGGCGACTCCCACAGTTTGTTCATATAGGCTTCACCCGAAGCTATATTGCCACGCGCGAATGCAACATAGGCGCGCGGATCACTAACATCGATCACCGCGACTTCACTGCCTTTACCGACGCGAAATTGTTCGGTGCCTTTTTCGCACACGATCAGTTCGCCGTTGCCTTCGCGCATCGTAAGCTCAATTCGCGAAGCAAATTGGCGTTTGCAAAATTTTTCCAACATCGCCAACCTATTTTGCGCGTCGTGCGCTGACCGCCGCGGCAAACTTCACCAATAATTCTTCGGTCTGCTCCCAGCTCAAACATGCATCGGTAATACTCATGCCATACATCAGCCGGGCCGGATCACCAAGATCTTGGCGGCCTTCTTGCAGATGGCTTTCTACCATCAACCCCACGATCGCATCATTACCGGCGGCGATTTGGCCGGCCACATCCGCCGCAACTTGCGGCTGACGCAGATAGTCCTTGAAGCTGTTCGCGTGACTGCAGTCGATCATTAGGCGAACCGGAATTTGCGCTTTGGTAAGCAACTGACCAGCGGCGGCTACCGCCGTTTGATCGTAGTTGGTCCCCTTGCTACTACCGCGCAAAATTATGTGAGTGTCTTCATTACCGGTAGTCTGCGCAATCGCACAGAATCCTTGCTGGGTAACCGCCAGAAAATGATGCGCGCTACGCGCCGACAGCACCGCGTCCGCAGCTATTTTCACACTACCGTCAGTACCGTTTTTAAACCCCACCGGACACGACAACCCGGACGCCATCTCGCGATGGATCTGGCTTTCAGTGGTTCGCGCGCCGATTGCGCCCCATGCGACCAGGTCAACCAAATACTGCGGGATTGCCGTATCAAGAAACTCGGTCGCGCACGGCACGCCAAGTTCATTAACACCGAGCAGGATTTTCCGCGCCAAATGCAAGCCGCGCCCAATATCGAAAGAACCGTCAAGCCCCGGATCGTTGATCAGACCCTTCCAGCCGACCGTGGTGCGCGGTTTTTCGAAGTACACCCGCATCACCAACAGCAAATTATCTGCAAGCCGTTCAGCCAACTTGGCCAGTCGTCCGGCATATTCAAGCGCGGCCGCTTGGTCATGTATCGAGCACGGGCCCACCACCACAAAAACCCGGTCGTCATCACCTTGCAAGATACTATGTATCTGAGCGCGCACGGATTCGATCATGGGCGTTACAGACACATTCGGTATCTCACCGCGCACCTGCTCCGGCGCCGGCAACTTGGACATCCCGACGATACGAACATCGTCGATCGATCCTGGGACTGGCATTGATTTTTGGCTGGGTTCCGACATTGGCAAAACTAATTATCTTTTATAACTATATTCAATGCAAAGCTTCCATGTGGCTAAAGTGGCAAGGACAGAACACATCTGCCGCACGTGATATTTGCTAAAAAGAACTTCTTTTTAAGGTTTGATTTTACGTTTTGCGCGAGGGTGAGCCCGATCATACACCTTGGCAAGCGCCTGAAAATCAAGATGGGTATAGATTTGCGTGGAACTGACGTTGGCGTGACCTAAGAATTCTTGCACACCGCGCAAATCACCGCTTGACTGCAACAAATGCGACGCACATGAATGACGCAACACGTGCGGGGTTACGTTACCCGCCAGCTGCGTTAGCTGACAAAACTTTTTAAGCCGCAACTGGACACTGCGCGTAGTCAGCCTCTTACCTTGACGGTTAATAAACAAAGCTCCGACAGGCTGACGGCCCCAAGCAATCAGTACCTGATTCCAACGTTCCAGCGCACCCAGCGCCTTGGTACCGAACGGCACGAAGCGTTGCTTGGCGCCTTTGCCGTGGCGGACATTCAACAGCATCGTCCCGGTATCAATATCAGAATGATCAAGACCGACTAATTCGCTAACCCGCAACGCCGAAGAGTACGACAGTTCAAACATCGCCAGATCTCGCACCACCAGCGCATCGTTGCCCGGCTCATGCTCGAGCAGCCGCAAAGTATCGTCCGGGGTCATCGCTTTAGGCAAGCGTTTGCCGCCGCGGGGCGCACGTACACCATCAACCGGATTGTTCGCGACGATACCCTGATCCGCCAGATCGGCAAAAAATCTGCGCCAGGATGAAAGCATACGCTGGATGGATGACGGCGCCAGGCCACGTTGATGCTCGCGAGCGGCGAACGACCTGATCTGGGTTGCGGTAAGTTTGCTCAGCGCGGTGGTATCGCAATAGCGTTCAAGTATCCCCAAATCTCCGGCTAGCGCGCGAACCGTCGCCTCACTGGCCGATTTTTCAGCGCGTAACCTAGCTAAAAAACTGTCGATCGCGGTCGTTTTATTCACGATCCAAAGCCTGGCCGGTCAGCTCCGCCATTCTTAATGCGTAGTCAGCATGCGCCGCGCGCGGAAATTGCTTGCTATCATTGGAGGCGCAAACGATGCAGGCAAATAGGCGACGGCGACGTTCCATCGGTACATACAACCAAACCTTCCATTTCACCGATCCAACCTTGCTGCTAAAACTTTCCAACGGTAAAGTGGTGCGCAAGGCGCCTTCACACCCGGTAAGTAATCGACGATCGGCGTTACTTAGCTCGATCTTGTCAGGGCCGGTAATGGGAACAATACGTGTAAACGGAATCTCAAGAATTTTCTTCATCTGGGCGCCAAGCAATTTGGCAGTCCCTCCCTTGGTGAGCTTTGAGCCGGCCAGTTTTACCGCATAACGGTGCAAAAAAAACATTATCAGCTCGTTGTCCGCAGCGTTTTGATACCAGATTCCCAGTTGCCTGCGCAGTACGGTATTCTCATCGCGCAACGACACCAGCTGCTTGCCGGTGAGATCGACTATATCTCGTTCAGCCAAACGCAACAATCTGGTCAGCTCAGATTGGTTGGTACGTAAAAATCTGGGATTGTCGCGCAGATATTGCAATATGGTTTTTGCCCGCATCATCAAGTTTACCAAGCAATATTACCAAAGTCATCCAGATTAAGCTTGCCATCAAAAACTGTCGTAACCTCGCCTTCGATCCAAGCCGCGCCGTTGGCGCCGTCCCAACCAGCCAGCAAGTCGCCGCCGGTCATGCTGACCGCTACGCTAGCGCGCGACAGCTCGCGCCGGGCAATCACCGCACAGGCGCAGGCCGCGCTTCCGCAAGCTTGCGTTTCACCCACGCCACGCTCATAGGTTCGCAACTTGAAAACATTATCGTTGTCGCCGCGAGTTGCGACACTGACGTTCACCCCTTCAGAAAATATTTTGCGGTTATTTAATTCAACCCCGAGCGATCTAAGTTCAAAACCGGCGCTGTCTTTTGTCCACATAATCGCGTGGGGATTACCGAGATTTACCGTCGCAAGTTTCAATTTCTTGCCCCGATGAACGTATTCGTACCAAGGCTGCTCAGGATCAAATTTGCACGGTATATCCCGCGGTGCGAAAAGCGGCACCGCCAAGTCGGCGCGCGGCCCGTTTTTCCCGGATCGCACTTTAATGTTGCCGACAAGAGTACGCAACTCAATCGGCCCGGTGTAATAATCACGTCGCTGCAAAAATTCCCATACGCTACGCGCACCGTTGCCACACTGAGCCACCTCGCCACCGTCAGCATTGAAAATCCGGTAGTTAAACACGCCATCGCTCGCGGTGGCGGATACCACTAATATCTGGTCAGCGCCGACACCGTAATACCGGTCAGCCAACGCACGCGCCAACTTCGAATCAAGTTGCAAATCCGGCGTGGCGATTCCGTCAAGTACGACAAAGTCGTTGCCCTGGCCATGCATTTTGGCAAAGCTGACCTCAGACATAAAAATCCTCCTCGCCCGGCGGACGGGTCTTGAAGCGACGATGCGGCCAGTAGTATTGAGTGGGATGTCGTTTTACCCATTCGCCGATAAATTCGTTATAGCGACACAGGTCGTTTTGTTGGTCGCCGCTAGGAAAATCCGCCAGCGGAGCACAAACTGTCATCTGGTAGCCGCCTAACGGACGCATCACGGTTACACAAGGCAAAACCGCCGCGCCGGTTGTCTTCGCCAAACGGCTTACCGCGGTCAAAGTTGCGGTTTGCGCAACACCCAAAAACGGCGCGAACGCATATTTGGCATACCCGCCCTGATCGATATCTCCCGGATAGTATAGCGGCAGTCCCTTGCGCAATTGAGCGATCATCTTGGCAATCATCCGATCGCGATTGGAAAATAACTGCAACTTGGAACCACAGGTTACCGCGGCCTCATTCATAATCGACTTGGACAGCGCTCCGTGCTGAGGTGTATGTAACGCCATAATCGGATTTTCATGGGCCATGCGCACACAACCTAGCAAAAGTCCATGGAAATGCGGAACCGCCAAAATAACCGGCTTGCCGGCACAAGCACGCAAATGCTCTTTGCCGTTGAGGCGCACAAATTTTTTTATGCGCGCGGTACTGGCAGTAATCATCACGCAGTTGTCGACAAAAAAACGCCCCAACGTCGCGTAGTGGCGTACCAGCAACTGCGCTCGCCACAGCCGGCTACGCTCCGGAAAACATCTGGCCAGATTACGCACGACGATACGTCGTCGCTTGGTAGTTAACGGAAAAGCGCCAAGCCCGAGCGTCCAGCCGAGCACGGCCAACAGCGGAGCCGGCAATTTGCCCAACCAATTCAAAGCGAACACCGCTGGAGACATACGTCTCACAACAATTCGCTTATGTAATCCTGTTGCTGCTCAATCTCCGCGGGGCTAGGCAAATATTCTTCGTAGAAATATTCGTTGACGATCTTCTCGGTGTAAGAAGATGCCAGCAAACCGGTCTCGCTGTCGATCTGCGCTTCAACAATCCCGGAGGGCTGAACATACTGGCCATCCGGTCGATCCGTTAGCGCATCACGCATGTAGTCGATCCAGATCGGTAAGGCCGCGCGCGAACCGGTTTCGATTCTGCCTAACGAACGAGGCGTGTCATAGCCTACCCACACCACTGCGACCAATTCAGGATTGAAGCCGGCAAACCACGCATCGACGGTTTCGTTGGTGGTGCCGGTTTTACCGGCAAGGTCTTTGCGTCCCAAGCTTAGCGCCTTGCGCGCGGTTCCGGAGGTAACCACGCTTTGCAACAGGTTGGAAATTAAATAAGCGTTGCGGCGATCAATGATTTGCTCGCGCCGGGCAAAATCAAGCGTGTAGGTAACTATGTTTCCATCAAAGTCTTCAACGCGGGACACAAAGTGCGGCACTACCAGATAGCCGCCGTTGGCGAAAACCGCATAGCTTGCGGCAAGCTGCAAGGGAGTAACTTCTCCTGCGCCCAGCGCCATGGTCAGATACGGCGGCAAGCTTTCGCGCGCAAACCCGAAGCGGGAAATGTAGTCTTGAGCATACTCCGGACTAATCGAATCAAGAACCCGGATCGTCGTCATGTTCTTAGAGCGCGCCAGCGCCATGCGCAGCAGTAGCTTGCCTTCGTATTTGCCGCTGTAGTTTCGCGGCGCCCAAGACTTGCCGCTACCGGTTTGTTCCGCGGTTAAAAAGAACGGCGCGTCGTCGAGAATGGTTGCCGGCGTAAACCCGCGCTCGAGCGCGGCTGAATAAATAAACGGCTTGATACTTGAGCCGGGTTGGCGCTTGGCCTGGGTGACATGGTTGTACTGATTTGCGGTAAAGTCGAATCCGCCGGCCATCGCCAACACGCGACCGTCATCCGGCGACACCGACACCAACGCGCCTTGTACTTTGGGGATCTGTACAATCGCCAGATAAGGTTCGGCGTTTTCGGCACCCGGTAGCGTAGCTAACCGCACCTGGGCGCCGGGCCTGAGCGTAAGCTGGTCGCTATCTGTGCTTTGCTCTTGCGCTTTGGGCAAAGCCTTGGCGACAAATTTCAAGCCATCCCCGCCTATTTCGCGAAGTTGACCGCTAAGATCCACGACTTGAACAAGTTCGCGATCGGAACTCATCACGATCGCAGGTACCAGCCCGCCGACCACCCGCTCTTGGTCTAGCAAACCCGCAACCTGTTCGATCGACATCCCGGAAATATCGTGATAACGCTCCGGTCCGCCGTAAGCATGACGCAAGGTATAGTCGATCAGGCCCTTGCGCAATGCCAACGATGCCGCGCGCTGCAAGCGCATATCAATGGTGGTGTACACCCGAAAGCCGCGTTCGTAAGCTTCGTCGCCATAAGCGTCAAATACCAGCTTGCGAACCTCTTCGGCCACGAAGCTCGCGGTGGTGACCTGTTCTTGTTCAGCCGGGTTGAGATTGATAACCGTTGGTAACGGAGCGGCGGAAGCTTCAAGAAATTCAGCGTCGGATATAAAGTTCAAAGTGCGCATCCGGCGCAGAACATGTTTTTGACGCTCCTTGGCTAGTTCAGGGTTGCGGGCCGGATTAAGACGCGAAGGCGCCTGCGGCAAACCTGCGAGTACGGCAATTTCCGCCAACGACAAATCCGTCATTTGCTTGCCGTAGTAGCCTTGCGCGGCGGCGGCGAAACCGTAATTGCCGCGGCCTAGATAAATCTGGTTCATGTAGAACTCCAAGATGCGTTCCTTGGAAAACTGGTTTTCAATTTTGAGCGCCAGCAAAATTTCATAAATTTTACGGATATAAGTCTGTTCGCGCTCCAAATAAAAATTACGCGCTACCTGCATGGTTAAGGTACTAGCGCCGCCGACTCCGCCTTGCAGGCGAGTGATCACGGTACGTACGATACCGCGCACATCCAATCCCAAGTGTTGATAATAATCCTGGTCTTCGGTCGCGATCAACGCCTGGACCAATAGCGGCGGTATTTCGCCAAGCGCGACGACCTTTCTTTTTTCTTCGCCAAATTCGCCCAGTAACTCACCGTCGGCGGAAAACACCCGCAACGGCAACCTTGGCCGATAATCCTCCAGGTCGTCAAGTTCAGGCAGATTGGGATACATGCCCGCGATGCCGATGATCACCGCCAGCAAGCCGTTAATACCCGCAAACAACCCCAGACCAAATAGTATGCCGATGAATTTGCTGATCATGATACGGATTTGCCGAATGCAACTTTGAGAAACGACCCAAGCGTAATAATACCAATAACCGCGGCACCACCTAGCATTACCATGCCGACCACCCCGGACCAGCCGCGGGTATCAAAGACAATATCCAGCCAGGAGAAAGCTTGAACCGCCGCTTTGTCGCCCAGCAACACCCCCAACGCGATCATTTGCAACAAGGTTTTAGTCTTTGACATTTGGGTGACCGCGACTTCCTCGCTGCGTCCGGCTTGGGACATCCAATCGCGCAAAGCGCTTTGGACAACTTCGCGCAAAATGATCAACGCCGCCAAGATCAGCAGGGCGGTACGGGAAAACAACGGTTGCGGATCAGCAAGCAAGGTAAACAACGCCACGATCACCAGAAGCTTGTCAGCCACCGGATCTAAAAACGCGCCGAACGCGCTGCTCAAATTATGTTTACGGGCAAGCTTGCCATCATAGTAATCGCTTAACGCCGCGACGATATAAATAACCAGCGCAACCGCGGCGCCCCAGCCGGGCCAAAAATAAAACAGCGGAATTAGCGGGGCCAGTATCACCCTGCCCCAGGTAAATCCAAGTGGTGTGTCGATGATCATGTATGTAATGCGCGGTATATTCTGCGTGCCAGTTCTGAACCCACACCTTTGATTCTAGATAAATCTTGAATCGAAGCGCGGCGCATGCCCTGCAACCCGCCAAAAGCGTTAACCAGGTCGCGCCGACGCGCCGCTCCCACTCCTTCGATATTTTCAAGAATCGAACCGCGATTTTTGGCGCGACGGTGCCGATGACCTGCCAACGCGAAACGATGCGCCTCATCGCGCAACCGCTGCAAAAACCTGAATTCATAAGAAGCCGGGGACAGCTCCAATATTTCGCCGGCATCGGTTAACAAAGTTTCCAGGCCCGGGCGGCGCTCTTGGCCTTTGGCAATTCCAAGCACCCGCACATCGGTTGCGCCCAACTGAGCCAACACCTCCACCGCCACTCCGACCTGGCCCGCCCCGCCATCCATAACCACCAAATCCGGCAATACCGTCGGATCAACTTCAGCGCGACGATAGCGACGCCGCAGCGTCTCGCGCATACCCGCATAGTCGTCGCCGCGCGGGGTTTCGCGTAAATGATAACGGCGATAAAGTTGTTTGTTGATTTGGCCTTGCTCGCACACCACGCACGATGCCACCGGCACTTCGCCGGAACTGTGGCTGATGTCAAAGCAGTCGATGCGATCAAGATTTTTGGTTCCGACCAACTCAGCGAGCTTATCTAGCGTCGACGCCGTGGCCGCGCTATCGGCTTTGGCGCTAACCAACGCCGCCTCCGCGTTGGCGGTCGCCATTTCCACCCTAAGCCGCTCATGGCCGCGCGGCCGAGTCGCAACCGTAACTTTGCTGCCGATCAAAAGCGCCAGATCCGACGCTAACGTCATGCTTTGCAGCACTACCCGCGGCGGCGGCAGGTGCCGCGAATAGTGTTGGGCGACAAACGCGGCGATAACATCCTCGCGAGTGGAAATTTGCGCGTTGGCGGGAATAAAATTCAGCTCGCTGATCAGCCGGCCGGCCCGCACCGCGGCCAGATGTACGGCCGCCCCTTGCACGCCGTGACATGCGCCGATGAAATCGACATCGGTGGCGGCTCCGCCTGATACCGAACTGACACTACGCACATCCGACAACGCCTTGACGCTGTCACGCAGCTTGGCGGCTTTTTCAAACTCTTGGCGCTCGGAAGCCTGCTCCATCGCCTTGATCAGTCGCTCAGCCACGGCGTCGTCGCGTCCGCAAAGAAAAGCGCGCGCGTTGGCGACATCGGCGGCATAGCTTGCTTCGTCGATATATCCCACGCACGGCGCGCTGCATCTGCCGATTTCATACAGCATGCACGGCCGACTCCGGTTGGCGTAATTGGCGTCGGTACAGGTGCGCAGTCGAAACACCCGTTGCAAAATCCTTATTGTTTCGCGTACCGAAAAAGTGTTTGGATAAGGACCGAAACAATCGCTTTTGGGTTTACCGCGGAAAAACTGCAACCGGGGCGCGGGGTGTTTGGTCAGGCGCAGGTATGGATACGTTTTATCGTCGCGAAACAACACATTGAACCGCGGTTTAAGAGTTTTTATCTGCTCTTGCTCAAGCAACAACGCGTCGCTGACCGAAGGCACGACGGTCGTTTCAATCCGCGTCACCGCCTTTACCATCATGCGGGTACGCGGCGCGGCTTGGCCGGCTCCAAAATAGGTCTTGACCCTGACACGTAACGCATTGGCCTTACCCACATATAGTAACGCATTGTCGGCCGCATAGAATCTGTATACCCCAGGATCGTTCGGCAGCAGCTTGATCTGGGCATGCAGGTCCTCGGTCAATTTATCTGTCATCACAATTTGCTTGCATACGCTATTGTCATTATTATGCCTTTATTTTTCGCTGGAACAATAGTAATGCCGCGCCGCCGCGCAATTTGTGATAATTTGCACCGGCACGCAGCTATGGTTGCGTGTTTGTTACGATAATGTCAGCTGTAAATCCGCCTTTGATGTGTGTTGCGCCGATGATGCGTTATTCCCACCGTCATGCCCGCCAACTATGGCGGATGTTATGTCCGTCCGCAATTTTGTATACCGAAATGCTGCCCGCCGCCGCGCTGGCGCGCAATTTGTGATAATTTGCACCGGCACGCAGCTATGGTTGCGTGTTTGTTACGATAATGTCAGCTGTAAATCCG
>JAZHEJ010000070.1:0-2751 GCA_036679665.1 Candidatus Tethybacter castellensis
CGCCGCCAGCTCGCGTACCCGGATCGCCTGGGAGGCAGCCAACGCCCCGGCGGTATCTTGCAAATGCGCACCAAGCTAGCTCGCCGGCCAGCGCGAGCAGAAATTCCATATTCCGGCCGCCCTTACCGTTGCCTTTTACTCGTACTGTGGTTTCACCCCCGCTAAGTAACACCGAAGTTCGACCACTCGCCGCCAGCTCGCGTACCCGGATCGCCTGGGAGGCAGCCAACGCCCCGGCGGTATCTTGCAAATGCGCACCAAGCTTGATCACCGGCCAGCCATAACTTTGCGCCCGCGCCGCCGCCGCGTCCTGGGCGTTTTGCGCGTTAGCGAGCAAATGCACATCGCCTTGTTCGATCATCGGCGCCGAATTGGCGCGCACCGCCGCCGCAAGATCAGCGTCGACTTCAATTTGATAATGACGCATGATCCCAAGCGCCTCTTCCGGATCAACCTGTTGCGCGATCGTCGGTCCTGAGGCAATCGACCCCAGATCATCGTCGGGAAAATCCGAAATCAAATAAGTTGTGACTCGCGCCGGCAAGCAGGCTGCGGCCAACCGCCCGGCCTTGATGCCGGAAATTGCCTTGCGGACCAGATTTACCTCACCGATCGGAGCTCCGCATGCCAGCAACGCACGGTTTATCCGTTGCTTAGTGGCAAAATTTATTCTTGCCGCCGGTAACACCAACAGTGCCGAACCGCCTCCTGAACCAAGAAACACGACCTGGTCGTTCGCGCCAGCTTGGCTTGCTGTCGCCATGATACTTTTGGCCGCGGCAAGTCCCGCTTCATCAGGTACCGGATGGGCGGCCTCAAGCACCTTGATGTCACGGGTGGGCACGCTGTGGCCGTAGCGGGTCAACACCAACCCTGAAACCGGCCGTTTCCAAGCCTGTTCAAAAGCGGCGGCCATGCTCGCGGCGGCTTTGCCCGCGCCAAGCACCACGGTGGCCCCAACCACCGGATCCGGCAACCGGGTAATCTTGCCCGCCGGCAACGCCGCATCGATCGCGGCGGCAAACAGACCGCGTAATTTGGCGGTAACTTCACCATGCCTGTTTTGCCCCCGCTTTGTTGTCATCTTTGTCAAAATTATCCTTGATTAACATGTTTGAATAGGCTTACAATTTGTCGTATGATCCCATCGTTTTCCCGTCATAACTTCAATAACGTCTCTTGTTCGGCAACGATCTTGGGCATTGGCACCGCCCCGCTGGGTAATATGTTTGCGACGATTAGCGAACAAGACGCTTGGCAATGCCTAGAACAAGCCTGGGTTGACGGGGTGCGGGTGTTTGACACCGCGCCGTTTTACGGCTACGGTTTGGCCGAACGCCGCTTAGGCGATTTTTTGCGCACCAAGCCGCGGGACGAATTTGTGTTGTCAACCAAAGTCGGAAGACTGCTTGCGCCGCGGCGCGACTCTAAACCCACCGACACTTTCTTTTTGAGCAACATGCCTTTTAATCCGGTTTACGACTATTCTTACGCGGGAGCGTTGCGCTCGTATGAAGACTCGCTGCAACGGTTGGGGCTTGACCGGATCGATATCCTGCTTATCCACGACACCGGCGTGGCCGAACACGGAGCCGACCAACCGCGGATGTTCGAACAAGCGATGGAAGGCTCGGCCAAAGCTCTACGCGAACTTCGCGAACAACAGGTCGTAGGCTCGATCGGCATGGGTTTGAACGAATGGGAAGTGGCCGAGGCCGGTTTACAACGAGTTGACTTTGACACGTTTTTGCTTGCCGGCCGCTACACCTTGCTCGAACAGTTAAGCGCGAAAAGCTTTTTGCCACTGTGCGCGCAAAAAGGCGTCAAGCTGATGCTAGGCGGAGTATTCAATTCCGGAATCTTGGTCAGCGACGATACCGAATCGGCAACCTGGAATTACGCGACGGCGCCGCGCGACAAAATTGACCGGGCCCTACAGCTCAAATCAATTTGCGCCCGCCATGAGGTACCGTTGCCGGCGGCCGCCTTGCAGTTCGCCGCGGCTCATCCGCAGGTCGCCACCGTACTGGTGGGCACGCGTCATGCGAGCGAAAACGCGGCCAGCGCGCAATGGTTGCAATTGCCGATCCCGGTTGGGATGTGGACCGATCTGCGCGACGAAGGACTGATTGCCGCCGATGCCCCGTCGCCGGCACCGGTGGTTTCAGCAAGCTTACCCGCGTTATAGGCGGGTATCAATTCGGACATATTAAGATCGTGCAATAACGCGCCTTGCTCACCTAGCGTCAGCAAAATGCAACCGGCTCCTTTGTCCAACATCACGTCACAAGCCTTGCGCGCCTGATCAATGTTGCCGATCTTCAGGCCGGTAAGCCCGCTTGTTTCCGATTCGTTCGGGGTGACGTAATCGCACAGCGGATAAAAAGCGTCGTCGATAGGCCTGGCCGCCGGCGCCGGATTAAATACGGTTATCGCTCCTTTTTGCTTGGCAATCTGCAAGGCACGTAAAGCCACTTCGGCCGGTTGTTCCAGCTGCACCATGAAAACCTTCGCGTTGCCGATCACGTCGCTGGCCGCTTCGACATCCGCGACGCTAAGTTCGCCTCCGGATCCCGGCACGATAATAATCGCGTTGTCGCCACTGGCATCGTCCACGTAAATCATCGCCGCGCCGGTCGCAACCTCGCTACGCACGGTATGATCGACAATTTTTTCAGCGGTGTACTGGTCGCGGGCCATGGCGCCGAACGGGTCGTCGCCTAGCTTGGCGATAAACGCCACCTTGCCTCC
>JAZHEJ010000069.1:0-2651 GCA_036679665.1 Candidatus Tethybacter castellensis
CCGGTGCCGGTAATAATTTGGCAGCCTAGCACATGATCTTGGACAATGCCGCGATGCGGGCGCTCAGGGCCGGTAAAGGCGCAGGCGCGCTTGATTGCCGCTTCACTGCCGACAAAACGCAGGCGCAGCAAACCTTGCGACCAGGCGCTGGCCGCGAGCGGCAAACCTTTGCCGGCCAATTCATTACAGGTGCCAATCGCGGCTGATGCCGGGCATTCTTGGACCATCGTGACATTCGCCGGCGCAATCCCGCGCGTGCGTAGCACCACTTCGGTTATCACCCCAAGCGTACCTTGGGCGCCGACCATAAGTCGGGTTATGTCGTAGCCGGCCACATTCTTGATCAAAGTGCCGCCAAATTGCTGGATGGAGCCGGTGCCGGTAATAATTTGGCAGCCTAGCACATGATCTTGGACAATGCCGCGATGCGGGCGCTCAGGGCCGGTAAACGCGCAAGCGACGACACCGCCCACCGTTGCCCGGGGCAATCCGCCCAGATCCGCGGCCACCTGTTGGTTATGCTCCGCCGTGCATGCGTCAAGTTGCTCCAAAGTGGTGCCGGCGCCGACCCGCACATACAGCTCGGACGGTTCATAGGCAAGAATTTTGGCCAGACCCGCCGTGCTCAGCCGAATGTTGGCGCTTGGGATTTCGCCATACTCAGCTTTAGTGTCGGCGCCGACGATGCGCAACGGCTTATGGGCGTCGGTCACCTGCTGAGCCAGCTCGGCGACGGCGCTTTTCATTTCGCTAAAAGCGCTCAAGCTCCGGGTGTGGCAACTGGCCGTCTTTGACATGCATCATCCCGAATTCAGCGCAACGCTGCAACGTGGGGATGGCTTTGCCGGGATTGAGAATATCATCAGGATCAAACGCCAGTTTCAAGTTTTGAAAAGTGGCAAGCTCCGCGTCGTTAAACTGCCAACACATTTCATTGATTTTCTCAATGCCCACCCCGTGTTCACCGGTTATCGTACCGCCCACGGCCAAGCATGCGCGCAGCACTTCTGAGCCAAACGAACGCGCGCGTTTAGTTTCGTTCGCATCACCGGCGTTGAACATGATAAGCGGATGCAAATTGCCGTCGCCGGCGTGAAAAACGTTTGCGCACGGCAAGGAATACTTCCGCCCCAGTTCACTGATCTGTTCCAAAACTGTACCCAGCTTGCAACGCGGGATAGTACCGTCAATGCAGTAGTAGTCGCTAGCGCGCCGGCCCACGGCCGGCAACGCTGATTTGCGACCGCGCCAAAAACGTTCACGCTCAGTCGCATCTTTGGCCAAACGTACGTCGCGGGCGCCATTGCCTAGGCAAATTTTCCTGACTTCATCGATTTGCGCGATTGCATCTTCACGATAACCGTCGGTTTCGCAGATCATCACCAACTGCGCGCCTTGCGGATAGCCGGGTTGTAAAAATTCTTCCACCACCTCAACGGCCAAGCCGTCCATGACTTCAAGTCCCGCCGGGATGATGCCCGACGCCACGATTTGGGCCACCGCGTCGCCGCCGCTGGCATACGAATCAAAAGCGCACAACAACGTGGCTTTGTCTTCAGGCAGCGCGGTCAGCGCCACGACAACCTCAACCACCACCCCGAGCATACCCTCAGAGCCGTGTAACAAAGCCAGCAGGTTGTACCCGCTGTGCGCGGGACCGCCGATCGTGATCAGCTCCCCGTCCGCGGCCACATACTTGATCCGCACGACGTTATGGCCGGTAAGGCCGTATTTCAGGCACCTTACTCCGCCGGAATTTTCCGCGACGTTACCGCCGATCGTGCACGCTACTTGACTTGACGGATCCGGGCCGTAAAACAACCCGTGAAGCGCCGCGGGTTACCACCGGTACTTTGTGCTCAGCGCACGCTTTAACCACGGCAATCAATTCGTCAACATCGCGCGGCAGGGCAACGCAACTGGGCCGACATTTGTACATCGTCAGCGCGTCGCTTTCAAACGGCCCTAACGCGGCGGTATCGGTGATCAGGTTTTCACCGCTTAGGATTTTGCTCAGCCGACCGACAACCTTAGCCAGCGAGGTGGTGGTCATGACGTACCCGGCGACGTCGAATCGGTATGCACGAACACGTTGTGATTATGGATACTTTCGAAATTGACCACCCCGACATCCCACTTTTCATTAGGATACAAATTTCGCATCTCTTCGGCCAAACTGCGTACCGCGTCCTCGGCAAAGCGCGGGTTGTCGTAAGCCTTTTCGGTTACGACTTTTTCGTCCGGCCGCTTCAAAAGTGCGTATAACTGGCTAGAGGAGTGTTTCTCAACGCGTAGCGCGATTTCGCGCAAGCACGGCAAATCAGCGTCTTGGCGTTCCAACGCGATGCTAAGTTCACCGCGCTGGCTGTGCGCGCCGCGCGCGGAAATTTCCTTGGAACACGGACACAACATCGTTACCGGCACCGTAACCTTTGCTTGCAAGCGACAGTCATGTTGCGAACCTGAGGCGATTATTTTGACCGTGATATCCAGCCAGCTACGCTGTTTGGTTACCGGTGCGAAACGCTCGATAAACATCGCAAAATCCAGCTCGCAACCGGCATGGGCGCTATCTAGCTCTTTGGCAAGCATCGCGACCCAGGCCGGCAATTCGGCGGTCGCCGCGCGAGCGCGTGGAACCCATATGTCGC
>JAZHEJ010000047.1:0-17990 GCA_036679665.1 Candidatus Tethybacter castellensis
AGGATGTGGCCGCGGCGGCTAGGCGGATTGCCACCGTGGCTCTGCGCAAGCAGGCGGTCGTGATCGACCGCGAGGGCGCGTACCCACGTACGATCATGCACGAGCTAGGCAAGGTCGGAGTGTTTGCAAAGTTGGCCACAGTTGAAGGCGACCTGACGGTAACAATTGACGCGATGGAGGCCGTCGCGCGCGAATGCGTCTCAACTGCGTTTTGCTGCTGGTGCCAGGGTGCGCTGACTTGGTATGTACGCAATTGCGACAACGCCGCGCTGCGCGACTGGTTGCTTGCGCCGCTAGCAAGCGGCGCGGTGCTAGGGGGCACCGCTTTGTCCAATCCAATGAAGGCGCACAGCGGCTTGGAAAACCTACTGCTGCACGGACAGCGCAGCGCGGACGGCTGGATAGTAAGCGGCGCGATCCCATGGGTTTCGAACATTGAAGCCGGCCATCCGTTTGGAGTTATTTTTTCCACCGCGGACGGCGGATCGGCCATGGCGGTGGTTGACGATACCCTCGACGGCCTGCGGATTAAGATCAACGACGATTATGAAACTATGTCAGGCACCGCCACGGTGGCGACGAGACTGCGCGCCGTGCAGGTGGATAAAAAACGGATCCTAGCCGCTGACGCCAGCGCATTCATCCCCAAAATTCGCAGCGGGTTCGTGCTGATCCAAACCGGAATCGGCCTAGGCATCATGCGCGCTGCAGTAGATGTCATTGAAGCAACCAGGAGGGATCTTGGCCCGAGCGACAGCGGCGGGTTGGTTGTTACTGACCTACAGAAGCTGGAAGACGAAATCCAGCGGCTGCGCGCGCGCACTTTTAACCTTGCCTGCGCTGCTGACGATGCCGAATGGAAGGAGGTGCTGCAATTGCGGTTGGATTTGGCCACCGCGGCGCTTAAAGCCGCCACCGCCGCCCAGCTTACTGCCGGGGCGATCGGCCTGCGGCGCGGCAATCGCGCCGTGCGCCTAGTGCGCGAAGCGGCGTTTTACGGTGTGCTCACCCCGTCGGTGCGTCACTTGGGATATATGCTCGCCCAACTGTAGCGCACCCGGCGCGTATCGCCGCAGCATCCACTCCGGCGGATACGCAACGACGTAGATAACAAACTTACTGACTAAATGACAATCGTGTTTCGGTTGAGACTGCTTACCGATAATAAATGATTATTAGCGCAGCAGATGATGAAAATGTTGGTCTAATACTAAAAGTATTTAAATCAAATATTGTGATGTTGCAAAAAGGATATCTATTGCAATATTAATTCTTTGCTTTTATTGCCATCCAAACTAGCAATTCAACATCTTCAACTTTGATAATAGGAAAGCGTTCTGGCGGTTGATATGGTTCTAATCCGGTTTTGATGATCCAATCAATTAAAGCGCGACTTTTTACATCCGAAGGTTGGTCTTGATTGAATTCTTCCCGCAATTCTCTGATTTCTCGCCAAGGCCATGGTGATTCCACTATATTCAAGGCATTTTTCAGTTGATCTTGGTCAATATCCGTAGGGGAATTGTAGCGAAGAAAATCGGCTACTTGGTGTTGTAGTTTTTGAATTTTAGGTTGCAAGTTGGCGGGATCAGTTAGACGCTCCCAATAGTTGAATATATTGTCCCGTGCCAGACTCCATAAGTCGTAAGCACAGTTGCGAACACTGTCGTCAAATACTAGCGGCTCATCTTCAGAGCATTCAATCAAACGCAAACAACCGCCTATTTCTTGGTTTATCTTAGGTAAGCTAATCAAGTTTTCTTTGATCATTAAAGGCTTCCAGTTTGAGTCGGTATAAACAAACCTCAAAAAGTTTTGCTCACCGACTTTGGCAAAAAAGAACATTCCCTGATCTTTGCCGCGTTTCATCCCTGAACCCGCCTTCCATGGCATGTTTACAATTTGTTCTTTGCCATCGGTGTCAATTATTTTTCTGAGCGTCTGGCGGTATTCTTCACCACTTTGCACCCCGGATAAGGTTCCGCCACGCTCATACAACGAAGCATCTTCTTGCAACAGTTTTTCGATTTCTTCATGCGATTCGGTAAAGGTCAGTTGACTGCTTTCCACTCCTTCTAGCGGTGAACTAACGCCAATCGAAGCTGAGGCCATTGCGATTTTTCTGATAATGCGATCTTCTAGTTTCAATAGCGCGTCAAGTCGGTCAATCGGAAAAATGGTGCGCAAGAATACTTTTTTGTGCAAGCTTCCAATGCGGTCAATGCGACCGTGGCGTTGGACAAGGCGCATCGGATTCCAAGGCAGGTCATAATTGATGATGTGTCGCGCCTGTTGAAGATTAGCCCCTTCAGCTAACACGTCTGTGCATATAAGGATATCGGTGGCATTTTCATCATTTGCACCGCCTGCGGTCAAAGGCGCAAATTTAACCGCGGCACTTGCTTTGTGGCCGTCCCCGGTAATAAAGTCCAAGCGCTCTTTATACGCTTGAAGTTTGGGATTGTTAGCTATTTGTTGTTTGAGGAATTTGTAAATCCATTCCACACTGTCGGCAAATACAGTAAATATTAAAACTTTTCGCTTGTCGATTTCATCTTCTCTAGAGCTTGCTTCGTCATGGGCATCTTTGGCTATGATTTCAAGTTCTTTTGCTAAAGCTTTTAGTTTAGGATCGTCGGCAGCCTCAATAGATGATAGCCCGTTGTACAATTTTTGCAACTTTTCCAGATCGTCTTCAATATCATTTTTTAGATTTTCAGTTTTATATAAAACAGAATGTTCTTTAGATGGACTTTTGGCTAACAATTCGTCAAAATTTTCGTCATCAATACTGTCATGTTCTTTAAGAAATTTGGTTGTAATCACATGGCCTTTTTTCAATGCGTTCAAAGTGGTTTTGTGTTGTTCAATTAAACGATTTAATGATTTGCGAAAAGCAAACGTCGAAGATTCAAAACGTTTCAACAAGCCACTTCTAAGCAAACCTGTATTGGCGGCGGCAATTCGTTTGTCGTCAGGATCCGATTTATTTATCAAATATGAATCTGTCTGGTACCGCGCGAAGTTTATGCAATCAGGATGTTGCGGATCTAGATATTGCTCAATCAGATCAAATAGATCTGGCATGAGATTATCCATCTTATAGCGCACGGAAAGTGCGATTGGCTTTGGAAAAACTATTTCTTGATCTTTACCGTCGGGGCCTTTGATCGTATCGTTAGCGTAATATTTTTTAACGAATTGTCGGGTTCGCTTTAAAGTTGTGGCGTCAACGATTGGAAATAACTCATCTGGAGAAAGATTACGCGGGTCTTTTCTCGTCGCGTTATCAAACGTTTTCTTAATCGATATTATCCCGCTTTTGGCAAGGTGGGAATCTTGTTTGACAAAAAAACGCAGAAGATAATACAAATCATATAAAGAGTTGTTCACCGGCGTTGCGGTTAGCATCAGTACATCTTTACGCTTGCCGTATAAAAAGCTGCGCAAAGCGTCACTTCTGGTCGGAGAATCTGGATTGCGATAATTGTGGGCTTCATCAATGATCAGTAGCTGGTATTCATCTATATTGCGTATCAGATTCTCACTGGTTGCATTTGGCCTTTTCTTTTCGTCCCAAAGCTGTGTATCGCGTGCCAGTTGCTCAAATGAAACTACCTCCAAGGACAAATAGTGATCACTTTTAAATCTTTTCCATGTGGTGTCGCGAAGCGACGCAGGGCAGACCAGTAACGCTTGCTGTCGCCGATCTTGATATTTGCTAAGTATTTCACCAGCAATAAAAGTTTTGCCCAAACCCACTTCATCGGCGACGATAACACCGCCTGTTTCGTCAATCAAGCGAAGTGCTCGTACGACACCGTGCTTTTGAAAATTGGTCAAAGGCAGGTTCTTATTTCCAACTTGCTCCGATTCAATCTCTTCTCCATATAGTTCCCACAGCACGCGAATAAGTATTTCAAACGGAGTTTTAGGAGTAAAAATTTCTTCAAAAAAAGCTACCAGATCAAAATCGATAGCACGGTCCCATAAATCGTCAAACCAACTAATGGCTCGTTCAACGGTGGGGCGGTCGTAGCGTGCCAGATTTAATTCCAGATTTGACGTAAGCCCCGCTATGGTTAGATTAGAAGATCCTGCAATGATCGCTTCAGGCCTATCATCTCGTGTTGCATCGTTACTAGTAAAAATATACGCTTTTGCATGTAGAAACTTTTCTTCAAACCTTTTGACTTGCATATTACCGGCGCGCAAAGCGTCGACTAATCTACCTAGTGATTTACTTGCATCGTGCGTGAACGGAATATGATCACGTTCGTGTCTGATGCTATTTTCTTGTTGTTTTAGCCTGTCTTTTAAGTTACGAGTCTCAAATTTAGCAACGGATTCTTCTAGTGGTTTCTGCCACTTGACAAAATCACCTACCGGGTCTGCGCCAAGTAAAAGCTTGACCGTAGGGATTGCAACAATGGTTGGAGCAATACGGATGAAGCCATGGGCACTAAAAAAAGCAGTGGCGATGCGCGCTTCGTCTGCGGATGTCTCGGCACCTTGAAGCTTTTTTAGGGCCGAAGCCAACGTATTACCGTGTTGGTTGTCAATAAATTCTGACAGATTCATTAACTATTTTTTTTGTATGACCACGTATGAAAATGTTTTTGCGTTTCGCTTAAGCGATCTGAATAGTTCCACCCAACATGGAAGGTTTCAAATATATGAATAAGTTGGGTTTCACTAAGACCGTAGAGCAGGGCGACAACTGCGTCTAGTTCATGGATTTTGTCTTGTTTTTCATCTTCATCCAATATCACAACTTCCACACCTACGGCACCAGCCCAGTCTGAATACCGCTCGTCTGTACAGGCAAGACATCCGGCTAACTCAATTACTCTACGCCTAAGAAAGCTATCTTGTGGTGGCCGTGGAATCGGTAAAGAATTAAATATGTAAAATGACATACTTAGCTCCACATATCGCCTTGCATACCAATCTAACGGTATTGAACAAAGGATACCTAGCAAATATGCTTCATCGCACTTATTGCCAGATGTAAACAGAATATACGGCGCAGCGTTTGATATAAAAACATTGGGTGGAACTAGACAAGCTATCATAGTTCTATGATTAGTCGCATTTGTGGTGTTACGAAAAGCAATGCGAGAATAATACGGTGGAAGTGTTTGACTATTTAATAAGTATTCATTTGTGAATCCTGCAAATACACTTTTTTTGTTTGACTTCGAATTCAGACGTTTTTTTTGCATCCAAAACAATACTTTTTCAGGATCTGCCCAAGCATAAGTTACTCCAGTTTCAGGTACCCAGATATTAAAACTCTCTCCTTTATAAACTGGCCAAAACCCCTCCGGACACTTTTCTGACAACATATCCATGAGCGGTTTTTGGTTTGTTCCGTGAAGTTCAGAGTATGGTCTTGTAGACCAGCCATGTTGGTCTTTTTGCGATAATGAAGGAGATGCTCGAAGTTGTCGAAAAATTGCACCAGCTGTTGTGGTAGGTAGCAACGGAAGGCTTGCTGTTTCATTCCAATTCAGCACTTCTTTAGGTAAAAAATTTTCGGTTGGTTTATTAATACCGGCTTCAAAATCATCCTTGTTAGAAAAAGGGCCGCGCATGGCAAGAGCAGGTTTATGCATTGCGACTGCCAATAATACAACAGTAAATCGAGGATCAATATCAAAAACCCATCGGGCAGTATTCTTTAAGGTGATAACTTCTATGGCGCCAGCTGTCATAAATATTTTTTTACGAAAATTTTCCGAACCTTTTCCCAACATAATTGAACGTGGGAATACAACCCCAAGTCTGCCATTATGTTTAGCTATAACTTGCCAGAAGCGCCACGAAAACGCCTGATACAAATCCGGGTCCCCAACACCCATGTTGTATTCGCTACTTGAATGTAATATTTTTCTAAGCCAAGCCACCTTCTTTTTTTCACCATGTAAAACATCAACCAAATCTAGACGTTCTTTATGCAATAGTTTTTGCTTTTCCTCGCGCTGTCTTTGCGTAAGACTACGATGCCCAGGATAATTACGCACCCAAAAATCATGTTCATCTAGTTTCACTTCTTCCCATGGCGGGTTGCCAACCACCACATTAAATCCTGCATTAGATTCAAGAAATACCTCAGGAAATGCGACCGGAAAGTGTAGTGAATTGAGAGGGTCAAGTATTTCTCGCGCTATGATAAGCGCCTTTTCTTCGAAAATGTTATTTTTCAAGTTGTTCCAACCCGCAAACATCACTTCATTTAGCAATGGAACATTTGATATTGGCTCTGCGGTGATCAGATCACATAATGCTTTTGGTACTTGTGCTTTGTCGTGCGCGGCTTTGATCAATTCACGCCCTTTAATTATTTCCTTGTTTGAAGCGTCAGTTAGATGTGCGAGTTCCTTTAGCGGTTCAGCAGCTTCGCGCAGCTTGTCCTCAACAATAGTTTTAAATAACGGAAATTCATTATCATCTGCAAATTTCTGGTAAATTTCATCCATTGATCCAATTCCGACTAGCGAGTTACCATGAACCAGAGTATGATCTAGCAATGTTAATGGTAGACCAGGAACGAAAGTGTGAATCCAGACTGACAAGCGTGCTAGCTGAACCGCTAATGGGTTCAAGTCTACTCCGTAAATACAGCGGCGAGCTATCATGCGACGTAGCAACTGTCCGTCTTCAATCTCAAGTGAATGTGCAAGCCCGCCTAGTTCCTCTTTTGCGACTTCACGCAGATATTCAAGTTCGCGCATGATGTCAGGTGTCGGATTATCGTCTAACCATAAACTAAATTGCCGCTCGATTCTGTCGATGGCGGAAACGAGAAAATGACCGGATCCCATTGCGATATCTGCAACTCGAAAATTAAATAACTTTTCAAGCCTTTCAGCATCATCTAAATGTATAAGGTTATCTAAATGCTCTTTGAGTGCTGGTTCCAGAACTTTATCAAGCAGACATTCAACCGCGAAGTCCGGAGTGTAATAACTACCGCTAGATTTTCTTGCCCCGGATTGGTTATGTAAATAGATTTCCCCTTTCTTCACAAATACTCGCTGGTCTTTTCCAGCCGGTATGTACGTATCATTGCGATCCTTGGATAAATCTTGTGTTGCCATGGAAAGTTCGGATTCCAATAGTCCTTCATAAATAGTGCCGAAATCACGGACGCTAATGCTTCGAAAATCAATCGGAGCTGACAGGTTTTCACTCGATTCAGTTAGCAGTAACCCACGTAATGCTTTAGCAAAATATTTGTTATTTAAGTTAACATCGTTTAGTTTCGCACCTGCAGGAGAAAGATCAACTTCGCTGGAAAATATGGTGCCACCATAGGCAGGAATGTCCCATTCAGGGTTGCCTCTTTCTATTGCTTTCCATAGCTGTGATACTTCTGCATAATGGTGTTCGCCATCTTCTGATGACTTGGTTTGTGAAAAAGTTTCCGCTAACTCCTGCGCCTTAAATTTAAGTGAGCGTCTTTGGTATGCGTCGTTACTCTCATAAGGGAGTAAATCGCGATCTTCAGCGTAAGCTATAAACAAAATGCGAAACAATACGGTAAGTGCCATCTCATAGGTATCGGTTAAATCCTGTCGTGACGGTTTGGTTTGATTGCGTGCGTTGGCAATCCCCATTGCCAATTCGGGCACTACTATATCGTAAATACGTTCGCGTAAATTTTTGGCAATGTCGGCGGCAAATCTTTTCGAATCTTCTAATAAACGATAAATTGTTCCGCCTTTACGCAATGCATCCGCAGAAAAAAGTAACCAAAGAAAACCGGTGTCCTTTGTGTCAAGCAATGAAAATTGGCATTCGATAAACGTTTCGGTACGCCCGCGTCGGCCAACTCCGATGTTTTCGGTCGCATAAAGCCGAATCAATTCGGCTCGTACGATAATTACCCACGGCAAATTTTCTTTATCTGCCTTATTCAGCGCGTAGGTAGCCGGCGATAGACCGTTGAAGCGTTTGGCGCTATGTTCAGGTGTTTCATCTAGATTGAGAAACACCGCAAGCGCAGTTCTTTCTTCGTTAGCTCTTAACAATATCGTTAAGTTGTCGAGATTTTCAGTTGTGTAGTCTAACGCAGTTAAGAACGCCTGTTTGGTTTCACCTAACGCACCGTCGGCACGTCTACACGCTTGGTTCCAGCTATTTTCACGGGGGGGGGGGAGTTGTGGGTAAGGGTATGCAATGCCAATAAACCTTGGTTATTGATACCCGGTAACTCTGAATTTAGTGACAACAACGCATTGTTCAAATAGCTGATCGCGGCATGACGATCAGGTTTACTTAACGCCGCATCACACATTCGTTTAACCTGACCAATATTATTTGTGGAAACGACCGGCGACTTTTCGCTAGCTATTCCGTATAAAAATACTTTCGGACCATAACACACTACAACCAGAACCGGAGCAGTTCGGTTATCACGGCGATTTTTCCATGTCTTTTTGATGTCATCGGGTTTAGGAGCATTTGTGCTATTAAATACGACAATTTCAAGCTCTGGATTTCCTTGGCCTAAATATAACTCCATCGGAACAAGTCCCGGGACAGCTGAGCGCACTTTAAAAGACCGGCCTACATGTTCTGAATTTGTCAAAAAATTTACTTGCGCGTTAGACATAGCTGATTAGTATAAGGGTAAATATATCTAGCTGTCCTGTTTGATATATTCGCTATGGTAAAAATATTCGAACTAATAGCTTATTCGAACGTTAGATATGCCCGATAAAGACCACGATTCAACTGATAAAGCCACATCCTCCACGCCGGTAGATTCGCAACGACGCAACTTACTAGCCGGAGCTGCCGGAGTCGGGATGGCGGCCGGGCTATTTACTCCAGCAACAGCGCAAACTAAGAGCAGTGTCGACCGGTCGTCCGAATTCGCCGATCGAACCGCGTTTATTACCGGCGGCGCACGAGGGATTGGCTACAGTTGTGCCGAAGTTCTGGCCCAAGCCGGAGCAAATATTGTTTTATATGATGTGGCGAAGCAGATTGAGCAAGTCAGATATCCCCTGGCCACGCTTGCAGATCTAAACGAGGCGCAGACCAAAATTCAGGCGCTAGGCAGCAGATGCACAGCCGTACAAGGAGATGTGCGTGAAGAGGCAACGCTAAAAGCAGCAATGAATCAAGCTGTCGCTGAATATGGCAGCATTGATATGTTGATTGTTAATGCGGGTATTGTGCACGCCGGGCCGTTAGACAAGCACAGCGAAGCTGAGATTAGTGTCGTGCTAGGCGTCAATTTGGTTGGTGCCATCAACACGATACAAGCTGCGATACCCGTTATGCGTCGGCAAAACTCAGGGCGTATTGTCGCAGTGTCGTCAATCCTGGGCCGATCCGGCAGCGCTAATTTCCCGGTTTACAGCGCCTCAAAGTGGGGCGTGATCGGTTTGGTTAAAAGTGTGGCGAAGATGCTTGGTAAATCCAACATAACCTGCAATGCGGTTTGTCCTTCGCTGGTACGAACCAAATTGGTTGACAACGGATATTTTTACCAAGCTTTAGATTTATCAGAACCGTATGAAGAAACGCTTGATTCTGTGGCTAGAAGCGTACATGCGTTGCCGGTTGGCTTTATTGAGCCGGTACAAGTTGCCAACGCCGTGAAGTTTATTTGCAGCGATGCGGCGACGGTAATATCCGGGGATGTCTTCGACATTGCCGCCGGTTCCAATGCGGATTTTCCGGCATGAATTCGAGTCTAAGATTGAAATCTAATAATATAATTTATCAATAAGAAATATAGGTATATTTACGTATGAATATGACATTTGATGATGATCTATTTGCCCGCAAAGAGTTGGGTGAGAATTTAATGCGCTACGTTGAAGATAACCATATGTTTTACGATGAAGCATTGGTTTTGAGTTTAAATGGCAAGTTTGGTTCAGGAAAGACTTGTTTTTTAAAAATGTGGCAGCAACTACTTGAGGACAAAAAACATACAGTCATCTATATCAACGCATGGCAATCTGATTTTATGGATAGCCCGATTGTCCCGATTACTGGTGAATTAATTCAGCAACTTAAAAACTTAGGACCAAAAGAAAAAAAATTACAAACGCTGGGTAATGCGATAACGCGTGGATCAATCAGTATATCTGCTCAATTGATTCATCGTTATACTGGAATTGATCCGCAACAAGTCGGAAAAGAATCTCAGAATGAGCCACAAGAAGATATTGTCGCAACATACATAAAACAGCAAGAAAAGCTTAATGAATTACGCAAACTACTTAGCCAGATTGTAGAAAGCCAACCAGAAAAACCATTTATTATCCTAGTGGACGAGCTTGATCGTGCGCGTCCTGATTACAGTGTACATTTTATTGAGGCCATAAAGCATATTTTTTCAGTTCAAGGCATATGCTTTGTGTTAGCGGTAGATAGAAAGAGAATGGAACAGTCAGTTGAACAGCTATTTGGAAAAATAGATTTTGATAATTACTATCGCCGTTTTGTTCAAAGAGAAATTTCACTTCCACCAATCAAGGCAAATCATTTTGGTTTGGTTCTTGACAAAATCGGCAAAAAATATCATGATATTTTTCCAAAAAACTATATTGACGATATTAAAGACGATTTCGTGTTTATAGTTGGAATGTTAGATTTCACGCCCAGAGAGGTAGAACAAGTCTGTGATCTTTATTTACAATTATTCAGCACAAATAATATTAAAAAAATTAATAATCATTTGTGGTTAGTGGCTACGTTATTTCTTGTAGCTATTAATGTTAAAGATCGTGAAAACTTATTTCACCAAATTGGTACAGGAGAAATTACTACTGAAAAACTTGGAGAGGAATTAAAAAAATATAAACTCGGATTTGCATTACAAAATAATGCATCAAAATGGAATTTTTTAGTAAGAACAGTTTTGGCTGCTAATCTTGATGAGAATAATGAAAGCGGTATTGCACAAGCGGAAGCAGTCTTCAGGAGCATTAAAGATGCTAGAGGGTCAGGTCTTAGCATTACGGATACATTAAAAGACATGTGGCAAGGGGCTAGCCCTCATTTTCGTCCGTTTTCCCACATTTATAAAAAATTGCAAAAGTTGCAATTTTTACTTGATTAAAAAAATGGTAGGTTTTTATCGGATAGCGATAATTAAAATTGATTTTGTTGTTTAATCGCATAGTACTGTGTATTGCTCTATTGGTTTGGAATATGATCACTTGACCAGCAATCGATTATTTGCAATAGGAGTATGCAACGTCAACAAGGCGTAAAAAATGAAGTATCAAAGTTTCGTTTACTAAATATCAACCGAGATTTTGGCTATTTAGTAAGTAAAGATGTTGCGTTTAGGCTTTTAATTGGCTAGAAGCTGGTTGAACCGATTGGTTATAAGTTTGATATTTGTTGCGGCAACATCGTACTGTTTCGCCAGCGTAGGCCATTTGGCCAGCGCGGCGCAAGTTTGCTCAATGATGGCGTCGATTACCGTTGGGGCAAGCTTGGCGGTATTGCCTAGTTGTTGTAGATGAGCGATGCCCGGGTTGCGTCCTTCACCCATAACCATCGTGGTTTGTTCTGTGCCGATCCCGGTAGAAAAAGTCAAATCGTATGCGGGAGCGCAACGCCATTCACCCTCTGCGTTCATCAGAAAACTGAAATTTTTACTATGATCATCCCGGTTGTGGGCTAACACGTTGAACACCGCAAGCCGGTACATTTTTTCCACTTCACGCATGTCGCGGGTAAGTTGCGTGGTCAGGCTCAGCAAGGCTTCATAATCCAACGACCCGGATCGGTGATCACTATGTAGCAATCCGCATACGGTATGACAATGCAAGCGACAATTCGCCGCTTCGCGATCAAAGCGTTGGGTTGCAAAGTAGCCTGAGCTATTTTGAGCGGGGAACAAGTGGGCCGGTTGTGTTTGCACGCCGGCATCTTCAGCCATCAGCGCATAAACATATTCAATTGCTCCGGCATCGCTGCCATCATTAGAGTTGGAGAATTTGACCAACCAATGTTCAAAATCGTTTTCAAGCAATTCTGTCCCGTGTATCAGGCGGTTTTTATTTTTATCAAATCCAACCAACGCTTTGGGACGCGCGCCAGCGGACGATCCATTTAGAGCAACCAGCTCCGCGAGCACATCTTCAGCGCTGCCTTTGAGTACTTCCTCGGTAGCTAAAGCTAACTGATCCAGATTTAGGTCACCTTTGGCATGAGCGGTACTGTGATCAGGTTGGTAACACAAAGCGCCGATTCCGTGGCGTTCAACTTGCGTAAGTCTGGCCAGCACGCTTATTTCAGCGGGCACCATGCCTTGCTCGCGAATCATCCGATCAATAAGCAATTTGCCCCAGCCGTCAGGCAAACTGTCGTTAAAGACGCCGGGCAACCCTAAAAAAGGTTGATGTTCGATTTGTTTGACGCCGGGAGCGAGCGGAAGCATAAATGGCGAAAGCTCCAATCCGCCATCGAGAAAATCGGTATCGTATTCAAAATAAACGCGTCCATCGCGTTCAGCCAAGCGTCCCACCGTTATAGCCTCATTATCAAACTTGATTACGACCGTGACTTTTCGTATTTGCGGCCAAGACAGCACGGTCAATTGCGCCAACCTGTTTTGCGTGCAGGTTTCGGTTTGTCTTTTAGTACATCGTCAATCGAGCCAAACGCCTCTTGCTGTTCATGGCTTAGCGCTTGCACCATTTGTTCAAGGGTTCCAAGTGCCGTCAATAGTTTTAACAGGGCGGTCAGTCCGATTTGGCCTGTTTGCTCAAATTTGCGCAAGGTGTGCAGGTTAACCCCTGATCTTCGCGCCAATCCTTGTTGTGTAAAACCCGTCGCGATACGCCGGCTGCGAATAGATTCGGCCACGGCTTTTTGCGCTTGATTAATCGATAATAGTTGTATCATAATATTAGTATAAGTAATTATACGCTATATACTCATAATATAATATTAGTAAATTATATGTATTTGATACGGTTGAAAACTGCCAGCAACAACAAACTGCAACGTTGGAGCAATACTCTAAAATTAATAAAGCATCATTTTTGTTTTCGGGCTGGTAGTTCCCGAAACAAAAATCTCCGGGGATATCAGCCATGAATAAACTAGCCACATTTGACGACCTGAAGGGCAAAAGCGTGTTTATCACCGGCGGCGGGTCAGGGATTGGCGCGGCGCTGACCGAAGGTTTTGTCGCCCAGGGCGCAAAAGTCGCGTTCGTGCAACGCTCTGACGCGGCGGACTTTGTGGCCAAGCTCAAAGACCGCTACGCTAAAGCGCCTTTGTTTATAAAGTGCGATCTGTGCGATGTCGTCGCGCTTAAAGCTGCGATTGCTCAAGCCGCAAAAACTCATGGGCCGATTGAGGTGCTAGTCAACAACGCCGCCAACGACGTCAGGCACGAATTGGACGAATATTCGGCGGACGACTTTGACCGCAACATCGCGATCAACCTGCGTCCGTATTTCTTTACCGCCCAAGCCGTGGCGCCGGCCATGAAAGCTAGTGGCGGCGGGGTGATAATCAATTTTTCATCGATTTCTTACCTGATGGGCAACGCGGGCTATCCCGCTTATGTGTCCGCCAACGCCGCGATCACCGGACTGACCCGGGCGTTGGCGCGTGATCTAGGCCCTGCCAACATTCGAGTAAACGCGTTGGCGCCGGGTTGGGTGCTCACCGCCAAGCAAAAAGCAAAATGGGCGACCCCTGAAAATCTCGCGGCGCATCTGGGCCGTCAGTGCCTGAAGGAACATCTGGCCCCGGAGGATATGGTTGCTCCGACACTGTTTTTAGCGTCTGACACCAGTCGCATGATGACCGGGCAGGTCATGCCCGTCGACGGCGGCGTGGTGGTAACCGGATGACAAGTCCTGATTGGATAGCGGTGGACTGGGGTACCAGTAATCTGCGCGTCTGGGCGATCGACGCGGATGGCGCGCCGCTGGAAACCAAGTTTAGCGAAGACGGTATGAACAAACTTGCGCCCAAGCAGTTTGAGGAAGCGCTCATTGGCCTGATCGAACCGTGGCTTGCGCCCCAAGGAGCCACGGAAGTAATCGCCTGCGGGATGGTCGGCTCCAGGCAAGGTTGGCTAGAAGCGCCATATAAGTCGGCGCCGTGCGCGCCGCCGGTGGAGTTGACCGAAGTCGCAACCCGAGATAAGCGCATCAACGTGCATATTTGCGCCGGGATAAGCCAAGCTGATCCTCCGGATGTCATGCGCGGCGAGGAAACTCAGATCGCCGGCTTGCTGGCTGCCCAGCCTGACTTTTGCGGCACCGTGTGCTTACCCGGCACGCACAGCAAATGGGTGAAGATCGACGCGGGTCAAATCCTGGGTTTTGTAACCTTTATGACCGGCGAGATCTACGAGCTGCTGGCAACCCGGTCGGTGCTGCGTCACAGCATGGGCGCTAGCGGCTGGGATAGCGCCGCGTATCAGCAGGGTGCATCCGAAGCGTTGCACGATCCTGTTGCGGTAGACGCCGTCTTGTTCGGTTTGCGCGCCAAGTCATTGTTGGGCAACCAAACCATAGGACAGGCGCGAGCGCGTCTGTCCGGTCTGTTGGTGGGGATGGAAGTCGCCGGCGCGCGCCGGTTTTGGCAAGACCATGAGGTGGTTGTCATCGGTGCGGCCGACCCGGCCCGGCACTATGCGGATGTGCTGCAGATCGCCGGCGTGTCCTGCGCCGTGCACGATGCCGAGGCGATGTGTCTGGCCGGATTGCAATTTTTCCGCCGGCGCTTGGCGCGTCAGTAGCCTGACCCAAGCGCGGCATCGCGAGCTGATCGCCATCTTGCGCGGGATCAAACCCGCTGAAGCGGTAGGCGCCGCCAACACATTAATCGAAGCTGGCATCACCCGGATCGAGGTGCCGCTCAATTCACCTGATCCGCTAACAAGTATCGGGTTGATGGTTGAGGCGTGCGCTACCCAAGCGATTTTCGGCGCCGGCACGGTACTTACCGTCAAGCAGGTTGAGGATGTCGCATTGACCGGGGCTAAGCTTATTGTGTCGCCGAACTGCAACCTGAAGGTGATTGCCGCAACCAAACAAGCCGGCATGATGTCGGTGCCGGGCGTGATGTCCGCGACTGAAAGTATGGCCGCGCTTGGCGCCGACGCTGATGCGCTGAAATTTTTTCCCGGCGATATGCTGGGGATGAAAGGACTTAAATCGATTCGGGAGATATTGCCCGGTGATACCCGTTGTTATGTGGTTGGCGGCGTTCAAGCTGATAGTTTTGCGAACTGGGCTTTGGCCGGCGCGGACGGATTCGGGATTGGTGGCGCGCTGTTTAAACCGGGTATGGATCCTGCTTTGCTCGCCCAACGGGCGCGTAAGCTAGTGGCATCGTACGATCATATGTTTGCTAAAAAATAATCGTAGCGCCAAATCCGCAGGGTTTATGGCCTAACCAAAGTTTGCCATATTTTCAAAAAATAAACTTAAGTTGAAAAAGCACAACAGTAGGTAATTTGATCCTATAAAAGACAAGATCTGACAACCGTTGATTGCAAGAGTATTCAAAGCGTTTTTGCTAGCTGGATTGACTAAATTTTTGGAAGTTATTGCAAGTAGCCAAACGAGGTAATTACCGCGCTCGCATGCAAAACCGCAACGTAAGAGATCCGTTTTGCATGTTGTTAGATTCGTAAAGCTAGTAAATAACTTCGCTACTATCTGGGTCTACCTTTGACGAACGCAGTCACGATACCGGCTGTGGCGACTCCACCCAAAACAGAAGCTACCCAAGGTTGATCAATATATGCACAAAAACCAACAGCAATAATTATCACAATACCCAGTGCAAAGCCTAACCCCTGACCTATGAAATGTGCAGCACGCTTATATTTCACATTCTGGTTATCCCCGCCATGACGATGTGCTTGCTCGTTCTCAGTTAACTTCATGATGCGTTCAGCTGCTCCCGGAAGGGTTTCCTCATATAAAGAAAACATTGATGGCGGAGGAAGCGGGCCAACAAAAAGTGACGATTCGACAACAGCACGCCTGGTTTCTTCAGGCAGTGCCTCTAATAACTCGGCGGGCGGTGTGCTTTTGGGCTTTAGTTGCTGCTGCTTTATAGCACCGTTAGAGTTACGCGACTTACCTCTGCTTTGCTTGTGTTTTTTCAATAGCTTTGCACATTTTCGCAGCTGCTTCTTCTAAGCCTTCTGCTGTATAGTGATTAGCAGTATGTTCTTGGACAAAAGCTTTCCACATATCTTCGGCTATGGCCTCTTGATCGTCTTTAAAAGAACGCGAGTAGCGAGGAGGCGAAAATTTTGCTGGATACAAAAGCCCCATTGACGTTATGCCAGACATAATGCCACGCCACAAATATTTCCTAGCCTCACTATTTTTTCTATTCATATTTGTGTTAGGTCTCCCTTGGATATGCTTTTTTTGCATACCCATTTAACATAGTGGAAATTATATCAGAATATCTGTACGATACCTACGTTTCAAGCTACGTAAACAAATTGTTTAAAAGCTTGCTGCGTTAATTTTAAGTCGCGGACAATCGCGATTATTTTGTCGCAACACCCCCAAGAGGGGTTTTTGATTTATGCTATGAACCTGAGTTGGCAAAAGCCTTCCGGCAATAGGCGATGGCGTTGGCGGCAAAGCGGTTGTCGTCGCTGGGTTTGTCGTGTTCAACCACATAATATTGAACGTTGGTGTGTTCGGCAAGCGTCGCCAAAGTCGCCGTCCAGTCGACGGTGCCCGCGCCTGGATCCGCCCAGCCGTCTTCATCACCGCATTGGCCTGGCGGCGCGATGTCTTTGACATGGACGGTGGTGATTCGCGCGCCATATTTTTCGATCCAGCGCAGTGGATCCTGACCGCCTTTAATGATCCACGCAACGTCGATTTCCCATTCAAGCTGCGGCGTGGCCGCAAAGATGCGATCGATGGCGTAGCTGCCGTCGGCCAACGTCGCAAATTCAAAGTCGTGATTGTGCCAACCGAGACCTAAGCCGGCTTCGCGCAACGCGGCGCCCGCGGCAGTTAACCGTTGGCCAAATCGGGTCCAGCCTTCAGGTTCCGCCGGGCGCGCCTCCGGCACGATGTAGGCGCAGTAGTAGCGCTTGATGCCAAGCGTTTGGGCGGCGCGGATCAACGCTTGTGCATCTTGTTCCATGGTGGGAAGCAGGCAGTGCGCGGTGGGCATCGCCAACTTGTTTTGCTCAAGCAGCTCTTTGAGCTTTGCGGTCTTGGTATCGCTGTCGAACATGGCCGGTAATCCTTCGACCTGGGTGTAGCCTGCGGTAGCGAGCATTTGCAAGGTGTCGGGCAACGGCCCGTGATTGCGGGAGCTGTATAGTTGATAGGAAAAATCCTGCATAATGCTATTTTTTTAAAAGCGTTGTTCGTCGTCGAGGTCGAACAACGAACATTTGGCTGGTTCAAAGGTCAGCTGAATCTGCGCGCCCCGATCGTAGCTCTTTGCCGCGTCGATGCGCACCGCGATCTGCTGGCCGTCAGTGATATTGAGCCATAAAAGCGAGTCGTTGCCCATCGGTTCATCGATGTCCACCGTCGCGGCGATGGTCTTATCCGGTATCGCGGTGTCGCTGATGATAAAGTGCTCGGGTCGAATTCCTATAATCGCCTGCGCGCATGATTCGGGGACGGCGCCGTCGTAGCCGGAAAGTTCCAAGCTGGTGCCGGCCAGTTCGAAACGCGATTTGGCGATTGAACCTTGCAGACAGTTCATCGCCGGACTGCCGATAAAGCCGCCGACAAACAGGTTGGTCGGTTTGCGATAGATGGTTTGCGGGTTGGCAAGTTGCTGGATGCGTCCGCCTTTCATGATCGCGATCCGGTCGGCCAACGTCATCGCCTCAATCTGGTCGTGGGTTACGTAAATCATCGTGGTGCGGTTGAGCTGGGCGTGCAGGCGTTTGAGTTCCACGCGCAGTTCGGAGCGTAGTTTGGCGTCCAGGTTCGACAGCGGCTCGTCGAACAAAAACACATCGACGTCGCGCACCAAGG
>JAZHEJ010000047.1:18002-21640 GCA_036679665.1 Candidatus Tethybacter castellensis
AACACCATGCCGATGCCGCGGTCTTTGGGCTCTTCCCAGGTTACGTTGTTGGAGCCGATCAGCACCTGGCCGCCGGAGATGTCGACCAAACCGGCGATCGCGTTGAGCAAAGTTGATTTGCCGCAACCCGAAGGCCCGAGCAAAACTAAAAATTCGCCGCGTTCCACCGCCAAGTTAAGGTTTTCCACCACCGATACGCCGCCGTAGTTGATCGACAGATCTTTGACTTCGACGCTCGCCATCGCCGGTTAGCCTTTTACCGCGCCGGCGGCGATGCCGCGCACAAAAAGCTTGCCCGACGCGAAATACACCGCGAGCGGCACCAGGCCGGTAAGGACCGTTGCCGCCATGTTGACGTTGTACTCTTTTACTCCTTGCACCGAATTTACGATGTTGTTGAGCTGCACGGTCATCGGGTAGGTGTCCGGCTTGGTGTAAATCACCCCGAACAAAAAGTCGTTCCAGATCCCGGTAATCTGCAGGATTACCGCGATTGACAGAATCGGCAGCGACATCGGCATCAATACCCGAATAAAAATACCCCAGAACGAGGCGCCGTCAATCCGCGCCGCCTTGATCAGTTCCACCGGCAACGACGCAAAATAGTTGCGGAACAACAATACCAGAATCGGCAGACCAAAAATGGTGTGGACGATGACCAACCCGGCAAGTTTGGTATACAAACCCAGTTCGCGCAACAAAATCACGATCGGGTAGATCATGACCTGGTAGGGCACGAACGCGCCGAAAATCAAGATGGTGAAAAACACTTCGGAGCCTTTGAATTTCCAGCACGACACCACATAGCCGCCCAACGACGCGATCGTGATCGACGCGATCACCGACGGCACGGTGATGATCACCGAGTTCCAAAAACCGCGCGACAATCCGTCGCAGTTGAGCCCGGTGCACGCTTCAGACCACGCTTTTACCCACGGCGCAAAAGTGATTTCCAGCGGCGGCGCGAACATGTTGCCAAGCCTTATCTCCGGCATTCCTTTGAGCGAAGTGACCACCATCACGTACATCGGCAACAAATAGTAGATCGCCACGATAAAAAGCGTGCCGTAAATGACGATATTGCGCGGCGATATTGCCCTTTGCGGCTTGGGCCCGGCCGCGTGTTCAAGATAGCGCAGGTTATTTGCGGTGGCCATACTCAAGATACATCCACGGGACCACGATAACCAGCACCGACAACAGCATCACCGTCGACGCGGCGAAACCTTGCCCCAAATTTTGCGCCTGAAACATCATGTCGTATACGTACTTGGCCGGAACTTCAGACGCGATCCCGGGGCCGCCGCTAGTTTGGGCGACGACCAAATCGTAGAGTTTGATGATACCCGCCGAAATCAGTACCAGCGCGGTAATGATCACCCCGCGCATCATCGGAATCACGATAAAAATGTAGGTTTTCCAAATCGGGATGCCGTCAATCCGCGCCGCGCGCCAGATCTCCGCATCGATGCCGCGCAAGCCGGCGAGCATCAGACACATCACAAAACCGCTGCCTTGCCACAGCCCGGCGATCATGATGCCGTAGATAACCAAATCATTGTCGTACAAAGGGTTGAAAATAAAGTCCGAAAATCCCCATCCGCGCACGATGTGCTGGATGCCCAGATCGGGATTTAAAATCCACTGCCATACCAGCCCGGTTACGATGAACGACAAAGCGAACGGGTAGAGCATGATCGTCCGAAAGGTGTTTTCGAAGCGGATTTTCTGATCGAGCAGCGCGGCGAGCACAAAACCGATCACCAGCGACAGCACCAGCGCGCAAACGGCATACAGCATCAAATTCTGAATTGAAACGATCCAGCGCCCGGTGTCCCACAGGCGATCGTATTGGTCCAACCCGACCAATTTGGTTGACGGCAATAATTTCGAAGAAGTGAACGAGTGGAAGATCGTCCATAGCGTGCAACCGACGAACACCGCCACCGCGATTGTTACCATCGGCAACGCGGCCAGTTTGGCCTGCCAGTTGCGAAGCGGACGAAACGGCGGCGGGCCGCCCGGATTAGTCTGGGCCACGCCTTACTCTAAGAACCAAGCAAGGGGTGATCACCCGCTAATGCCCGGCTGGCGAAAGTGGTTTAGTTCGCTCGGGCGATGATGTTTTGGTACCGCGATTGCAAATCGGCGACCGTAAAACTGCTGTCGTTCCAAAATTCGACCAGCAGATCTTCAAGCTGGACTTGGGTGTCGGGGCTGATCAACTGGTTGACGTCGGTCAAGATATTGCCTTGAGCCAAAATCTCCAAGCCTTTTTTCATGCAGTCGTTGGTGTCTGCCAGATCCACATCGCCACGGATCGGCAACGAGCCTTTCTTGAGGTTGAACGCCACTTGCACCTGCTTGGAGATCAACAATGCGGCCAGTTCTTTTTGCGCCGCGGTGACTTCAGGGTCGTCTTGCTTCGGAAAGTAGAACGCGTCCCCGCCGGTGGAAATAATTTCGTGAACCCCGAGGCCGGGCAGACACGAATAGTCGGTGCCGGCGGTTTGATTGGCGACCTGAAATTCGCCTTGCGCCCAGTCGCCCATGATCTGGCCGCCGGCTTTACCGGTGATCACCAGATTGGTGGCTTGGTTCCAGTCTTGCACATTCGAGTTGGCGGACAATTTGCGCAGATCGCCAACGGCTTGGAACACGCGGTTCGCCGCCGGACTGGTTACCGCGGAATCGTCGCGATCGACAAAAATTGTCTCCCACAAATCTATCCCGCCGATCGCAATCAAGATAACATTAAACGCACCGTTTACCTGCCATGGTTGCTGGCCCATCGCCAACGGAATTAACCCGGCGCTTTCCAGTGCCGGCGCGCTAGCGACAAATTCGTCCCAGTTAGTCGGAACCGCGACGCCGGCTTGTTGATAAGCGGCGTGCGACAGCCAAATCCATTGCCAAGAATGGATATTGACCGGGGCGCAATAAACTCGGCCGTCGACCGTGCAACTGTCCAGTAACGAAACCGGGTGGATGATGTTGCGCCAGTTGTCGCGCTGGGCGACATCGGTCAGGTCCAACATCAGATCGGCCTCGACCAATTCTTCGGCCTGCCGGCCGTGGTTGAGCTGGGTGGCGCCCATCGGATCGCCGCCGATGATGCGACTGACGATGATCGGGCGGGCGGTGCCGCCGGAACCGGCGATCGCGCCGTCAACCCAAGTGTGGCTGGTCTGAGAGTTGAACGCATCGGCCAATTCGCCGACCGCGGCGGCTTCGCCGCCGGATGTCCACCAGTGGGTAACTTCCAACTCGGCCGCATTACCCGCGACCGGAAGCAAGGATGATGCCAACAGGCAAGTGGAAATAATGTTCTTTAGTTTCATGGTTGTGCTCTACCCTCTTATTAATGTAATGTAGATAAGCATTCTTTTATCACACTAATGATTTTTGCCGGTTATTCACCTTGCGAATGCTAATAACATTTATTTACTTTTTTTGAGCTACCGTGAAGTTTTAAAAATTATTAAAAACTTAGCGAAGCAACCAATATCGCCGCGTGGGATCGCGCCGGCTAAACGATCGGTGCCGACTTGTCAAAAACGGTCGATTGCGGTGAGAATCTCGCGATCCGCGCCGGTGTCCGCATCCGGATGTTTTATTGGCGTACGCCAGCCGGGCTA
>JAZHEJ010000042.1:0-68679 GCA_036679665.1 Candidatus Tethybacter castellensis
GATCAAAGACACTGTAGGCGCCGGCGACTGTTATCTAGGCGGATTACTGACTGAAATGCTTGCCGATGATATGGTTTTGCCACACAAGTGTCGCCACGTTTCGGTTGAGCAGCTAACTAGATGGGGTCGTTTCGCAGCGGCGGCGGCTACGGTTAACTGTATGCGTTCCGGATGTGTTCCGGCTACCCGCCCTGAGGTGATGCGCATGCTTGACGATGCAAACAAACAACCTCAGATGCCAGATTGAATAGGCAAGCTGGCCTATTTAATAAAATATGCCATGTTCGCTGCAGTAGCTCAGGGGTAGAGCAGCTGTTTCGTAAACAGCAGGCCGGGGGTTCAAATCCCTCCTGCAGCACCGATCAGGCTCTGTCTTGCCGGCAATTTTTACCGATATTGCAAGGTTAAAATAATATTCCAATCAGAACAAGTAAACGCAAAGATCAGCTATTTTTGATAACGGCAAGCCGTTCACAAATCGGAATATATTTAAGGCTGGTTTAATGTGAATAACTATGACCGACAGTACAATCAACAGCAACTGATATTCGAGTACGACCCAATGTTTATACTAATTTGCTGATTGTGAAGACCAGAGATTTACTTGTCGCGCTTGATCAGGGCACATCTAGTACCCGAGCAATCGTTTACGACGCCAAGACGCTTGTCGCGGAATTTACCTCGCGGCGAGAATTACCTCAGTACTATCCTCATCCAGGATGGGTGGAGCACGATGCCGAACAGATCTGGCAGGCTTGTAAAGATGTTATCGACGAAGCGCATGATTATGCCTCAACCAGCGGTGGTCGGTTAGCCGCGTTGGGCATTACCAATCAGCGAGAAACCGTTTTGTTGTGGGAGCGTGACGGGGGACGTATATTGCATCGGGCGATTGTCTGGCAAGATCGACGCACCGCATCGCGCTGCGCGCAACTTACCGAAGACGGTGCCGCGGAAATAGTCAGAAACAAAACCGGCTTGGTGCTTGATCCGTATTTTTCCGCGACCAAGATCGCCTGGTTGCTTGAAAAAACCGCCAGTTACGAGCGCGCCGCCAACGGCGAGGTGTTGGCCGGGACGATCGACAGTTTTTTGCTGTGGCGTCTTACCAAGGGAAAGATACACGCAACTGATGTAACCAATGCCAGTCGCACCCAGCTTTTAAACCTTGCTGAGCGCGACTGGGATGACGAACTGTTACGTCTGCACAATGTTCCCCGCGGCTGTCTGCCGCAAGTATATTCTTGTACCAGTGATTTTGGTGTAACTGATCTAAATGGCGGCACGCTTCCGATATGCGGTATTGCAGGTGATCAGCAGGCCGCAGCAATTGGTCAAGGTTGTGTACATTCCCGTCAAGCAAAATCCACTTATGGTACCGGCTGCTTTGTGATCGTGCAAGGCGATGCGGATGTGCTTATTCCCACCGGTGGTTTACTTGGAACCATCGGCTATCAGATAGGTGATCAGGTTACCTATGCGGTGGAAGGTTCAATCTTTATTGCCGGCAGCGTCATACAGTGGTTACGTGATCAGCTGGGTTTGTTTGCAGACAGCGCCCAGACCGCACAGCTTGCTCGACAGGCGAGCGATACGGGAGAGGTTATGGTCGTACCTGCGTTCACCGGCCTGGGAGCTCCGTTATGGAATCCGGATGCGCGGGCCGCGATCGTCGGTTTGACCTTGGATACAGACAAGGCGCAAATCGTGCGGGCGGCTTTGGAAGCGGTGGCGTATTCGACCCACGATTTGTTTACGGCGTTTGACGCCAATAAATTGCGTCCTGAAATAATTAAAGTCGACGGCGGTATGGTCGCAAACGATTGGTTTTTACAATACCTGGCCGACATAGTCGATTTAAAAGTAATACGTCCGGTGGATATTGAGACAACCGCCCGCGGCGCGGCATTTTTGGCTGGGTTACAGATCGGCAACTATGCGTCGCTTGACGCGATTGGCGAGCTAAATAAGCTAGATCGCGCTTTTTCCCCGGCAATGGAAAGCGACAGACGTACCGCAAGACTTGCCAGTTGGCAACGCGCGGTCCAAGCGACAATAGTGTACGCGCAACGTAAGTAGTTAAAATCCCCATAATAATCACCTAGAAAACTACCATGGCTTTAATAACACTTCGACAACTATTGGATTACGCCGCTGAATATGATTTTGGCGTACCGGCATTTAACGTCAATAATCTAGAGCAGGTTAAGGCGATTATGACCGCGGCGGAAAAAACTTCGGCTCCGGTTATTATTCAGGCTAGCCGCGGTGCGCGCGAGTATGCAGGTGACAACTATCTAAAGCACCTGATGCTTGCCGCTGTCGAAACTCATCCACGCATTCCGGTTTGCATGCACCAAGATCACGGCAACAATTTGCCAACCTGTCTATCGGCGATAAGTAACGGTTTTACGAGCGTTATGATGGATGGATCCTTACGAGAGGACGCTAAGACGCCTGCTGACTATGAGTATAACGAAGATGTGACAGCCAAGGTGTCGGAAATGGCACACATGATCGGAGTTTCGGTGGAAGGAGAACTAGGTTGTTTGGGTTCATTGGAAACCGGTCAGGGCGAAGCTGAGGACGGCGTGGGACACGACGGCAAGCTTGAACGGGAACGCTTGCTGACTGACCCGGCTGAAGCTGAAAAATTCGTCCGTGCCACCCAGGTGGATGCGCTGGCCGTCGCGATTGGAACTTCCCACGGGGCTTATAAATTCACGCGTAAACCGGATGGCGAAATTTTATCCATGGAAACGGTCAAGGAAATACACGACCGTCTGCCTAGCTTGCATATGGTGATGCACGGTTCTTCATCGGTACCACAAGATCTGCAGGATGTTATCAACAAGTTCGGCGGCAAGATGCCCCAGACCTACGGGGTACCGGTGGACGAGATAGTTGAAGGAATCAAGCACGGAGTACGCAAAATCAATATTGACACCGATTGTCGGATGGCGATCACGGGGCAGTATCGCAAGATGACCATTGAAAATCCAGCTGAATTTGATCCACGCAAGTTTAATAAGCCGGCGATCGCTAAAATGATTGAAGTTTGCGTAGCGCGTCTGGAAGCATTTGGAACAGCCGGCCACGCTGACAAAATCACACCGTTACCTCTCGAAGCTATGGCAGCGAGCTACCGTACCGGTAACCTTAACCACTAGTGAAACCTATAAGTTAGTTGGTATGGCTTGGCGGGTACTGCTTAGTG
Source organism: Candidatus Tethybacter castellensis (assembly GCA_036679665.1). Lineage (GTDB taxonomy): Bacteria > Pseudomonadota > Gammaproteobacteria > Tethybacterales > Tethybacteraceae > Tethybacter > Tethybacter castelli. Next base: position 3,218 of record JAZHEJ010000042.1, read on the forward strand.
GCGCAGAGCGTGTTAACAACTTGGTTGACCCGGCGGTAATTATCGCCAACCGAACCAGTGGTCAGGATGCGTTATGGATTGCCCATGCGTTTCGCAACAAGCGGTTTCATTTTGTGCTTGACCATTACCGCGGCGACCCGCATCACTTACGCCGCCAGCTACAACCGCACACGGTTAGTATCATTGTGCCGGGCGATATCGATGCGGTAAAGAAAGTGTTACATAATGACACCGGATGTGATCATGCGGTATTTTTTCCGGCGGATATGGCGCGCTCTTCAGGTGGGATAGGCAAGATTACCACTTTAGCCGCACGCTATGCTGAAAAACATTGCGCGGGGCGCTATGTCCCGCTACATATTAGCTTTGCCGACCACATCGCTGAGAACAACAAGATGGTGCGCATTACCGCAGGTTCGGTGACTCAGCGAATGCCGGCTACGGATCTGAAAGGTGACAGTTTGCGTTATTGGCAAGAATCCAATCTGCGGATGATGCTTGAACGCGCTTGCTTGGATGCCGCTGAACCGCTTTTGATGCAGATGAGTCTGCCGCAACTGGTGGTAGCCAAGGCGGCTCGTTACGGCATGCGTAAGTTGCTGTTTAGCCAGGTGATACCTGAACGACGCGAAATTACCTATCAAACCATGCTGCGTGGCTGTTTTGCGCTTGGCAGTTTGCTTGCCAACCGGTACCAGTTCGGTCAGCGCATAGGACTTATGCTACCGACTGCGGCAGGCAGCGCGGTGGCGTTTTACGCCTGCCAGTTTGCCGGACTTGTTCCGGTAATGCTTAATTTTGGTGCCGGCAACGCCAATATTACGTCAGCATGCGCGACCGCGAATGTCGCGGACGTTTTAACCTCGCGCGCTTTGCTGGAAAATTTCGCTGCGGCACACAGTGCGGCCGAAGCGATTACTAGCGCCAAAGTGGGAATGCACATGCTTGAAGATTTCCGCGATAACTTGCCACTATCGAGCAAACTTGCCGCGGTGCGTGGCACATTGATGCCGGGTTTGAGTTTGGCAGGGATGCCTGGAAGTAAGCTTACCCCTGACAGTGAGGCGGTTGTGCTTTTCACCTCCGGTTCAGAAGGTGTGCCCAAAGGAGTGGTATTGACCCAGCGCAACTTAGTGGCCAACGCGATGCAGATATTGGCACGCATCCCGATTGACGACGACGATCTGCTGTTTAACAGCTTGCCGTTGTTCCATTCTTTCGGCATGATTGGCGGATTGGTTTTGCCGGTGGCTGCCGGGTTGAGCACATTGCAATTTCCTTCGCCGCTGCTGTATCAACAGATTCCCGCGATAATACGTTCAGAGCGAGCCACGATTATTTTTTCGACCAGTACGTTTTTGGGCCAATATGGCAATTCAGCGCACCCGACGGATTTCAATTCACTACGTTTGATAGTTGCAGGTGGCGAGCAACTTAAGTCCGCGGTACGTCAAGCGTGGCTAACTAAATTCGGTAAGCGGATACTGGAAGGCTACGGGGTAACTGAAACTTCTCCGGCTATCGCGGTAAACGTGGATGACGCGAATCAGGACGGGTCGATCGGCTTGCCGCTACCCGGGGTGGACTATCGTATTAACCAAGTTGACGGAGTAGAAACAGGCGGTCAGCTGGTTTTACAGGGGCCTAATGTGATGCGCGGTTATCTGTTCGCAGATCGTCCCGACAAAATTGTCACGGTGCCTGAGTCAGGTCATGACACAGGCGACATAGCCACGGTAGACCCAAACGGTTATTTAGCCATCGTTGGCAGAATCAAGCGCTTTGCGAAGGTGGCAGGCGAAATGGCCCCCTTGGGACGAATCGAAGAAGTGCTCGAGGAGGGTTTGGGCGATACTACCTGTGTGGTGCTAGCTATCGCTGATGAGCGCCGCGGTGAGAAAATTATTCTGGCAACCACGGTACCGGATGTGAAGTCCGACCAGATTGTCAAGTTGATGCAAGAAGCCAAGCTACCTGAGCTGTGGGTACCGCGCACGATTATTCCGATTGCGGATATTCCGTTGCTAGCAACGGGTAAGAAGGATTATCCAGCCGTTGAACGCTTGCTCAAGCTGTCTTAAAAATCTAGTTCGCGTTGCTTTCGGTGCATTGAGCTGCCATACGATAAAGACGATTGACCTCTTCTTGTCCTTTACCTTCTGCCTCGGCTAATTTGGCAAGTTGGAGGTACGTTGGGCGATCTTCGTGGATCGCCAATGCTTTTTCAAGCAACTTGCGCGCTTGAGCCCATAGTTGTTCTCTCATCGCCAGCGCGGCGATCGAGCGCAGCAAAGCCACATCTTTGCTGTTGTCTTGCAAGGACTTATCCGAGCGCGCCAGAGCCTGACGCACCAGTTCGTCGTTGCCGTGGCGTGCGATCGCGTTGAACGTCTCGGCGTACGGATCTTGCTCTAAAACCTTGGTCAAAATCGCTGAAGCTCCTTGGGTATCGTGTACCGCGGCCAGGCGATCAGCGGCAGCAACGGTTACAGATGTGGCTGATGAGCTAGATTTGCCAACTTTACCAAGTAGGCCACGAACATCATCAGCGTTACCCGCATCAGCAAGGAGTTGTCCGGTTAGTTTACCGATATGGGCACGCAACGCGGGAGAAGGGTCGCGGTCGAGTAGATGTTGCGCCACATCCAACGCGCCACGAATATCGCCTGATTTTTCGTTGGCATCCAATAGCATCTTCATCGGTTGCACAGCCTTGTTGGTTGTCGCGCCGGCGATTCGCAACACTTCTGCCGCCTCGCCGGGCAGATTGGCGCTTAGCCGCCCTTGCGCGCTAGCCATCGCCTTGACCATCGGGTCACCATCGCCAGCTGTTGCCTTGCGTAACAACATATTTCGTTTCTTTTCGCTGTCAGCGGTAGCTGCGGCCAGATAGTAAGTAACCGCTGGCGCGATACCGGCGTCCGCGGCGGCAAGAAAGCTTTTGTGCTGATTGGGCTTGACACCCAGCACCATAGATTGCAATCCTTCAACCAGATAATTCAGACGTTTGTGTTCGTTGCGGCGACGCTTCCAGTTCCGAAGGTGAGCGGGGAAAAATACGATCAGAGAAAAAACTTTCCAACCCAAAATTATTGCCAGACTAACCAGTACCACGCCGAACAATAAAACGGTCAGTGGCGTCTCAATCTCTTTGTCAGCTACGTCAATCGTAATTGGAACGTTCAAATAGCGGACGTGGAGAATCCAGCCGCCAAGAACGATGGCAATTCCCAAGAGCAAAGTAAGATAGCCTCGCCAGCGCATAATAATTTGCTTTAGCTTGCGGGACTGGGCAGTTCCAGCACCAAATGGTTTGAAGGATAGCCTGCGGAAATGAGCTCACTTACAGTACGGGTAATTTCGCTGGACACTACGGTAGGATTATGGTTGTTTAGCGCATTTGCAGCTTGTTGAAGACGATCAAGTGATTTTAAGTAATTTTCATCGGTACCGCCAAGCAAGGCATTCAAAGACATGGGTAATACCGCCGCTAGTTGATCAATCAGCGTAAGCTGAGCGACTTCCTGCGTACTGTCGCGGCTGACTTTGATAAGCGAACTGAAAATGCCGAGTAATTGAGTAGCCTCAGGATCAGGTGCCGAAGCAGCTTCAAGTTCGCTTTGCGCTTGCGTCCGGGCATTGATGATCTGAGTTTCAAGCTTAGTAAACTGTTCAAGTATCTGGCGCCGCGAGATAGCTGTCGCAAGTCTGGCGCGGTTGGTTTCGATAAGCGGGAGCAGTTCGCTGTCGCCGGTCAGATTTTGGGCCAGCTTGTCCAAGTCGCCGATTGCAGCTTGCGGGTCGCCGTTGATTTGTAACTTCAGGTCGATTATCGCTAGGTGCAGTCTGCCAATTTCGGTTGCGGATACTGACGTACCGCCTGTAAATTGCTGATTGACTACCTGTTCGGCAAATTGCTCGCTTAAGGCTTGGAGCTGACGCGACGTTGTTTCAAGACTGATTACACGGGTTTGCAATGCGCCGATTTGGGCAATTAATCCGTTGATTTCCGAAGCCACTGCCGGCTGAATGGAAAGCGGCTCTGTGCGGGGAGAGGTTTCCGCTTGATCAAGTTCCAACGGCTGTTCAACTGATTCGCCAAACACATACTTTTCGATCAAGCTGTCAAGCCAGCCTTTCGAATACGCATAGCCTGTGCCGACTATTATCAACACCAGCACCAGCCAGCCAAATCCTCCGCCAGATTTGCTTTTGGGTTCCGGCGGTGGCGCTTGCGTGTTATTTTCGTTCATAAACTAGGTATACAAGACTGAAGTTGTTTAAGGAGTGTGGTGATGTCGCCGTGACAAATTATATTTTCATATCCTATTTCCAGCGCCTTATCTTTGATCGCAGGGTGAATCACACCAACATTAAGCCGGTGAATCAGTTCAAGATCAGTTCCGGCAATTTCATTCAAAGCCTCCAGCGAAGCAGCTTCAAACGCGATGATGGTATTAACCGAGGCGCGCACCGCGTCGAATTTGGCACTCCATGTGTCCGGAGCAATTCGTGTTCGTCGATAGCAGGGCATAGGTACCGGTATGGCCTTGTTGCGAACCAGTAGCGTGTTTGCGTGCGGTAAAGCATTCACCCTTTGAACCAACGCGATGCGTTTGCCGACAAGCCGTTGGTTGCCTAGTTCAGCACATAGTGTGCGCAAATCACCGATACCGGGCGGCGTGGTGATATTGGTAAATCCCGCCTTGATTAGTTCCTTGCGCGAAGCAATTCCCGGTGCCGCGCATGCCATTGCGGTAGGTAAAGTTAGCTGGTGGCGCAGCGCAATGCCGCGCAATGCTTGTACTCCGTATGGGCTTGAAAATAACAACAGTCCGTAGTTTTTGGGCTGGCGCAAAAATGCGATTGCCGCCGGGCAGTCGTATTCGGTCGCAAGGCTAAAGATCGGCATCGCGATTGCTCTGCCGCCGGTCCGCGTTATTTGCGCTCGTAGCGCGGTGGAACGATTTGAAGCGCGCAACAAGATCGCAACAATGTTGGCGGCCATAATGCTACGTGGTACCCGCGGCGCGAATCTGGGCAAGTAGCTCATTGCCGCCGTCGGCAAGTAAAGCGGTTGCGGCGGTAACCCCTGCTCGGATCGGGTCGTTGTCAATGGCGTGACCAGATGCTTTGCGTCGGTTATACGCCATCAAGCAGCGCAGGCTGATTTGTCCGTTTGCACCAAGCGTTGCGTGGACACCTAGCGGCGTATGGCAGTCGCCGTCAAGCTTTGCCACGCAGGCGCGTTCGGCAAGTGATACTTGTCTGGCCGCCGGATTATCAATTGTCGCCAATAGTTTTTTTACTTGGGTATTGGCGCTCAAACATTCCAAAACTATCGTACCTTGACCTGCGGCAGGAACAAACTCGTCAAGATCAAGATGTTCGCTGATTCGTCCGGCAAGGTGAAGGCGCTCAAGTCCTGCCGCGGCCAAAATTAGCGCATCGGCGCGACCGTCATCAAACTTGCCTAACCTGGTATCGACATTGCCACGGATCGGTTCGATGTTAACGGTTGGCATCATTAGCTGAAATAATGCGGCGCGTCGCGGACTTGAAGTTGCGACTGTCGGGGCATCTTTGGCTAAAAGCTCGGTCAAAGTCGCACCGATTAGAGCGTCACGAGGGTCGGCACGGACTAAAAACGCAGCCAGTTCAAACATAGTGTTATCTCGCCCGACATCCTTGAGCGAATGACATGCCGCGTCGGCTTTATCGCTAAGCAACGCCTGTTGCAGCGCCTGCACGAACAGCTCTTTGCCGCCTGCGTCGGCCAATTTGCCGTCGCACCGGTCTCCTTCAGAAATGATTGGAACCAATTCGATTTCGAGTCGAGGCCAAGCCTGCTTGAGAGCTTGCGCGGCGATAGCGGATTGCGCGCTCGCTAGCACCCCTGCGCGCGTCGCTAGTCTAAGGTGTAAGTCTGTCATCGCTACAAGGCGATGCCGACTAATAACACACTCAGTATCATGATGGCTAACCATAGCCTGTTCTGGCGTCTGCGCAACTGTTTGATTTGTTGCTGCCGCCTAATATCATGGTGCTTAAATTCATGTATTAGCGCGCGCGCTGCCTGGGGCAATTCAGGTAGTAGAGAAACCATGGTTGGGAAACCGTCACGTGCCGCATCGAACAAACGCCGGGGCGAATTTTGCTCGCGCGCCCAGGTTTCGATCAGCGGCTTTGCGCTTTCCCATAGATTTAGCTTTGGAGCTAGTTGCCTTCCTATGCCCTCAATGCTAAGCAGAGTCTTTTGAAGCAATATCAGTTGTGGTTGTACGATCAGATTGAAGCGTTGGGCGACTTGGAACAGTTGCAAAAGCAAACGACCGAAGGAAATCTCGTGGAGCGGACGAGCGAAAATCGGCTCGCAGACCGCGCGAATTGCGGATTCGAACTGGGGAATGGAGGTGTCGCTTGGTGTCCAACCCGCCTCTACATGCATGACCGCCACCTTGCGGTAGTCACGGTTAAAAAACGCCAGAAAATTAGCGCCGATATATTGTTTGTCAAATTCCGACAAACTGCCGACGATGCCAAAATCAAGCAAGACAAACCGCTGCTTGGCATCCACCAGCAGGTTGCCAGGATGCATATCGGCGTGAAAGAAACTGTCGCGAAACACTTCAGTAAAAAATACTTCGATACCGGTGGCGGCGAGACGCTCCAAATCAATGTTGGCAGCTTGTAAATCATCGATCTGATCAATGGGTACGCCTTCAAGCAATTCCATCACCATGACCAAGTTGGTACAGTGTTTCCAGTAGACCTCGGGCATGACCAGCCGCGGGTGATTGGCAAAGTTGCGCCGCAATTGATTACAGTTGGCGGCTTCGTGCAGCAAATTGGTTTCTTCTTGCAAACTGCGATGGAACTCTGCCACGATTTCGCGCGGGCGCAACCGCGGCCCATTGGACAGCGACTTTTCGATTAGCCATGCGAACGCATCCATCAGTTTTATGTCGCGTTCGACTGCGCGATGGATATTGGGGCGCAGAACTTTGACCGCCGCCGAAGTTCCGTCGAGTAACTGCGCCTTGTGAACCTGGGCAACTGACGCAGATCCTAATGGCTGTTCTTCAAATGAAGAAAATTTCTGGTCAAGAGGAAGCCCGTAAGAATCCTCAATCACTTTTTTAATTTGGTTAAACGGTTGCGGGGTTACCGCGTCTTGCAACTTCGAAAGTTCAATGGCAATATCGTGGGGCAGGATGTCGCGTCGGGTAGAAAGCATCTGGCCAAATTTGACGAAAATCGGTCCAAGATATTCGAGCGCCTCGCGTAGGCGTACGCTCCGCGGTTTGCGCAGCGGTCGCCAGAAACCCAAGGCCAGCCAGATTCTGGCAAACAACACGGAGCTAAATTGGCGCGCGACGATCTCGTCGAGACCGAACCGAATGGTGGTTATTAAAATTGTGCTTAGGCGGAAAATGAACATGTTCGAAGACAGCGACCAAGCTATTTGATGCTCAGTGGCGCAGCAGTTTTTGCGCTGTGGCATAATTTTAGCTTTTCGCCACGTATGACAGTTAATTTGCATGCCATTGTTCCAGCCGCAGGAACGGGACAGCGTTTTAATGCGGAACTTCCCAAGCAATTTGTGGTGCTGGACAAGAAGATGGTCATTGAACACGCGACGGCGAAAGTGTTGGCCGATAAACGTGTGCGCTGTGTGCATATTGTCGGCTCTGTCGCACACGCGAAGCTATTGAATCGGGTTGGCGATTCCATGCCGCCAGAGTTGCGCAAACGCGTGAAGGTGCACGAATGTGGAGGTGCCACCCGTGCGCTTAGCGTGCTGGCAGCCGCCAAGATCGCGGTTCGCGCCCAAGCAAACTGGCTATTGGTGCATGATGCTGTACGCCCGTGTCTGCACGGCGCTGACCTGACGCGTGTCATCGACCGTGCTTTTGAAGCGCGTGAATCCGCGTTATTGGCAGAATCACTAACTCACACCCTAAAGCAAGGTAAAAACGGCAAGTCGGTGGCTACGATCACTAGAGATGATAAATGGCTGGCGCAGACGCCGCAGCTTGCCCCGGCCGAGGTGTTATGCCAGGTGCTGGAGAAATTTCCGGACGCGACTGATGAGGCTGAAGCACTGGAAAAAGCCGGGTATCAACCGCAATTGGTAGCTGTCGCTTATCCGAATCCCAAGCTAACAACTCAGGCTGATTTGCAGATCATAGCCGCGATACTAGCCAATATCAAATAAATGCGGTATTGTTTTTGGTAGAAAAACGATTATAATTATCAATAGGAATATATCCTACTTTTGTTTAAACCAAAACTATGACAGTAATTACCAATCAGCATGTCCGCACAGGGCATACCATATCAGCTTCGGCGCGCAAAACGCTACGTAACACCTATTCGTTGCTAGCGCTTACATTGTTGCCGACAATCGTAGGCTCAGCGATCGGGGTTGCTTTTCCGCTCGCGTTGCTAGGTGGAGGATTTTTTCTACATTTAATCTTGTTTATTGTGGTGATTTTCGGCATGCAGGCTTTGATCATCAAAAACCGCCACAGTATCAAGGGTATTTACTTGTTGTTGCTTTTCACTGCGTTAATGGGTTACTTCATCGCTCCGATGTTGTCGTTAGCGCTTGCGTTTAGCAATGGTGTGGAACTAATCGCGTTGGCGATGGGTGGAACTGCTGCTACATTTTTGGGACTGGCGGGGTACGCGACGATGACAACGCGCAATTTTGCCACGCCGGGCATATATAAAACGATGTTCATTGGTTTAATCATGGCATTTGTTTTGTCGATAGTAGGAGTTTTCTTACAAATTCCCGCATTGTCACTAGCAATTTCCGCGATCTTTATTCCGATTGTTTCCGCATTCATTGTTTATACGATTAATAACATTGTGCGCGGTGGCGAAACCAATTACATCATGGCGACCATGACTATTTACATAATGCTGTTGAACCTGTTTCAATCGCTTTTGCATTTGCTCATGTTCTTTGCCGGTTCGCGCGACTAACTTCAGCTTTAGGGAATACTCCAGCTAGTAACACTATTGTTGCTTGGCTGATGTGAAGAAGGCTGAGCAATCGCACTCAGTCTAGCTAAAATACTAGCGCGCCAATGTTGATCTGTATACCATGGTCATACTTTGATCATTGGCGTGCGCATTTTTCAACCAAATCATATAAAATGCTATTGCCTAGCAATTTTTGTAAGGCGACCAAGATGGCACGACTTGGTTTTTTATCAAATTGATAATCTAAGGCACAACAATATGAAATTTGCAACAAAACTATTCATTGGTATCGCGTTATGGGCTGGTTCTTTGAGCATAACGCAGCTTGCGCACGCAGATTACGAACTTACAGTTCTTCATATAAACGATTTACACGCACGCTTTGAGCCAATCAATCGCTTTGATAGTAATTGTTCGGCGGAAGATAATGTTGAAGGCAAATGTTTCGGCGGAATCGCGCGGCTGGTGACGGCTGTTAATGACGCCCGGGCGAGCAACAGCAATCCGATTTTGCTTGATGGCGGCGACCAGTTTCAAGGCACCCTGTTTTACAACTATCACATGGGTAAGGTTGCCGCGGAATTTATGAACAAATTGTCATTTGACGCAATGACGGTTGGAAACCACGAATTTGATAACGGACCTGAAGTATTGCGCACATTTGTCAATACCGTTGATTTTCCAGTATTGATGGCCAATGCCGATTACGCTGATGAGCCACTAATCGCAGACCTGATTACCGGTTCCGCCGTGGTGGAAAAGCAAGGTCACAAGATAGGCATAATCGGAATTACACCGGAAGATACCGATGAGTTGTCTAGCCCCGGCCGTAACATCAATTTTACCAACCCTGTGGCATCGGTGCAGAAGGAAGTCGACCTTTTGACCGACCAAGGTATCAACAAAATTATCGTGGTTAGTCATTCAGGCTACGAAGTTGACAAGCAGCTTGCCGCACAGACCCGGGGCGTTGACATCATTGTCGGGGGCCACAGCAACAGTTACTTGTCCAATACTTCAGACGATGCGGTCGGGCCGTATCCGACGATGATTGGCTCAACGGCGATTGTGCAAGCCTATGCGTACGGTAAGTATCTAGGTGAACTTAAAGTAGTATTCGACGACGCCGGGAATATCAAATCAGCCACTGGCGAACCACGGCTTTTAGACGCGAACGTGGAAGAAGACAAGAGTACTAAAGACCGTGTGGCCGAACTAGCTGCTCCACTTGACAAGATTCGCAATCAGGTCGTGGCGAGTACAGTTACTGCTATCGATCATACTCAGTGTCGCTTGAATGAATGCGAAATGGGCAATCTGGTTGCGAACGCGATGCTGGCGAAAGTTAAGGACAACGGTTATACGATCGCAATCAGCAACGGTGGTGGTTTACGCGCTTCAATTGACGCCGGCGAAATTACGATGGACGAGGTTATGACCGTGTTGCCTTTTCAAAATACGCTGTCTACTTTTCGGGTAAACGGGGCTACTATAATTGCTGCCCTCGAGAACGGGGTAAGTCAGGTAGAAGAGAAAAAAGGACGTTTCCCGCAGGTGGCCGGCTTGCAATACATTTGGGATCTTGGGGTGGCGCCGAACGAAGGCCGGATCAAGGAAGTGAAAGTCATGGAAGGTGGAAAATGGGTTCCGATTGATCGTAATCGGGTCTACGGAGTAGTTAGTAACAATTACATGCGCAACGGCGGTGATGGCTATAAGATGTTTATCGACGCGGAGAACGCGTACGATTACGGTCCGGATCTGGTGGATGTGGTGGTTGAATACCTGGATACCCGCAGACCATATAGTCCCTTGCTGGACGGGCGCATCAAGCAGCTCTAGCTCAAAAGCCGGGTGCCGCGAGGTATGCTGGCGCGACAGGGGTACACATTTTGCTCAATGTTGCCAATTTTTCAAAAATGTTTGCAGGTGTTTAGCGCCTGACTGGCTCAAATAATCTTTGATTAATCCGGTGCAAAGCTGGTAACTTTCTGCCGAAAACTTACCGGAACTGCGTGCGAAACGCAACCAGATCAAAAAGGTGTTGAGGGCGTCAGTTTCGCAGTAGTTGCTGATTTCCGCATAGCGTTGCTCCACAAATAGCGGATAGACTTGGTCGCCGCCATAGCCCATTTTGCCGGGCAGTCCGCAGGCCAAAGCGACATCCGCCAGTTTGGCCGCGGCGCGCGGCTGACGAAACGCCAACATGTCCATGATGTCCTGGTGAGCATCGTGGTAGCGGCTTGAGTATTGGCGCCACTTGTCGCCGGGTCCATTCCAAAAACCGCGTGCCGACACACCGTGATGCAAAGCGCGCAAAACTAGCACAGGCAGATCAAAAGCAGAGCCGTTCCACGATACCAACAGTGGAGATTGCTGTTCTATCAGGCAAAAAAATTCGTGTAGCGCTTCTTTTTCATTAAGCTGTGGATGAGCCAATGACTTGATGCATAGTTCGTCGCGCCCATAGTGCACATAACTGATCGCTACAATCCGATGAAAAATCAAGCGTAGAAAATCACTGCGTCCGTCGCTTTTTTCCAGCGCTTCTTGCCGGGCTCGTTCGATTATCTGCTCGTCTTCGGCTTCAGGTTCATCATAGTGGAGCTTGAGCAGTCGCGCGTCAGGAATTGTCTCAATATCGAATGCCAGTACCACGTTATCACTCATCAAAAACTCCTGAAGATAAATAACGGTCGCCACGATCGCAGGCGATGCATACGATGACTGCGCCGGTTTCGCAGCGATCCACCTCTAGCGCCGCCCACATCGCTCCGCCAGAAGAGACGCCGGCAAAAATTCCTTCTTTCTTCGCCATGTCGCGCATAGTGTTTTCAGCGGCGTCCTGACTGATCAAAACCAAATCATCGATGACACTGTTGTCTTGAATAAGCGGTCGGTATTCCGGAGACCATTTACGAATACCGGGGATGGATGCTCCTTCAGCGGGCTGGCAACCGATGATGGTAACTTGATTTTTGGCTTTGTCGCGAAAAAATCGTCCGCAACCAGTTATGGTACCAGTTGTACCCATGCTAGATACAAAATGGGTAACACGGCCATTGGTGTCTTTCCAAATCTCAGGTGCGGTACCGGTATAGTGTGATAAGGGATTGTCAGGGTTGGAAAACTGGCCTAGCATTACGCCTTCGTTACGACTTACCATCTGATCAGCCAAATCACGGGCGCCTTCCATGCCTTCTTCTTTAGTTACCAATACCAGTTCCGCGCCATAGGCACGCATTGAAGCTTTGCGTTCCGCGGTTTGGTTGGTCGGCATGATTAAGCGGATCGCATAGCCTTTGGCGGCGGCAACCATGGCAAGGGCAATGCCGGTGTTGCCACTGGTAGGCTCGATCAGTAGGTCGCCAGGTTTTATTTCACCACGACTTTCGGCTCCGACCACCATGGACAAAGCCGGGCGATCCTTGACCGAACCGGCGGGATTGTTGCCTTCTAGCTTTACGTAAATTTCATTGTCGCCGCTCCCTAAATTCTGGATTTTCACCATGGGAGTGTTTCCGATTAACGAACAAATTTGCGGTTCTGTAGTAGTGGTTGCCATAAAAAAAATTACAAAGTACATGGCTATTTTAATAAATTGCTCGCTAGGCGTAAGATAAATTAACTACGTAATATGGCAGTTGGGTTACCTGCGCGACTGTCGCATTATGCATATTTGCTAATTGCACTATGAAAAAAAACAACGGTAATCATTTTTTTGATGCTCCCGCCAAGCGCGTGTGCACGGTGGCGCAGGTGCGTGCAATCGAACAAGAGCTTTTTCGTAGTCAGAAACCTTATGCGGTAATGACCGCAGCAGGAAAGCATGTGGCGCAGTGTTGTCAAAAAATTGCGCGAAATACAGTCTTGGTTGCCGGAACAGGCAATAACGGTGGTGACGCGTATGTTGCCGCCACAGCGTTGCTTGCTAAAAACGGCAACGCGGATGTTTGGGCTCCGCTAGGCAAACCAGCCACCGTCGACGCCAAACGAGCAGCGCGCGAATTTGCACAGGCGGGCGGCAAAGTGCTTGCCGGTACGCCGCAGTGGGAGCAATACGGCTGTGTGGTGGATGGATTGTTTGGAATCGGTTTGGGCCGTGATTTAACCGGTGACGCGTTAGATGCTGTCAAGGCAATCAACTCAGCGGGCAAACCGATTGTTGCGATCGACATATCCAGCGGGTTGTGTGCCGACACCGCTACAGTGCGCGGTGACGCGGTGCGCGCTTTAATTACGGTAACGTTTTTTTGTATCAAACCTGGATTGTTGATGGGAGCTGGCAAGGAACTGGCCGGCGAGGTTCGTGTTGCAAAACTAGGTGACGATAAGTTGGTAACAAATCAAGGGGGAACTGTGATTGATCGTCCGTGTGGTCATGAAATTTTGCGCCGCAACGCGGATTCGCACAAAGGCAGCTACGGTACGCTGGCGCTGATTGGCGGTGCGATTGGCATGACCGGCGCTTTGGCTTTGGCTTCGCGTGCGGCTGTCGCCCATGGCGCCGGCAAAGTGTTTGTAGTCGCGCTTGGTAGCGATGCGCCGGCGTTTGACATGCTCGCGCCGGAAGTGATGTGGCGCACTGAAATACCAGAGGATAGCGACGTGTGCTCGTTTGGCGTCGGTGCCGGTGTCGGTGCCGATGCGTATAACCTGTTAAGTACTGTCGTCAAGCGTAAGTCACCGCAGATCATTGATGCTGACGGGCTGAATTTGCTGGCTAAGAATCCTAAGTTGCGCAATGCGCTTGGCAAATTCGCTATCGACCCGATTCTGACCCCGCATCCGGCCGAAGCCGGCCGCCTGCTCGACATTACCACCACCGCCATCCAGGCCGACCGAGTAGCTTGCGCACAAAAATTGGCGGCCAAAGCCGGTGCGGTGGTTGTGCTCAAAGGTTCAGGAACCGTTATAGCCGATTCCAAAGGGGTTTGGGGCATAGTCGCGGCAGGTAATCCCGGCTTGGCCCAGGCAGGAAGCGGAGACGTGCTTACTGGTATTATCGGAGCTTTGCGGGCGCAGGGTATGTCGGCATGGGACGCGGCTGTAACCGGCGCATGGCTGCATGCCAAAGCTGCGGATCTGATATGCGAAGAGCGCGGCGGACAGCTCGGATTGCCATTGGCGCAGGTTTGTGCGCGTTCTGCTCAGCTGCTTGCCAATTTGGTTTGCACTTGAAACATTACCGCTTGGCAACGTGTATCGGCCACCGCGGTGTTCCAGAACTTAGCGTTGAAAATAGCGTCGAAGGTTTGCGTATGGCGGCGAAATTAGGCTACGACTGGTGCGAAATCGACGCGCAGGCATCTAGTGACGGCGTGGCAATGGTTTATCATGATTTTGTTTTGGCTGACGGGCGGCAGTTGTCTAAATTGTCTAGCAAACAGCTCACGCAACAAAACATCGGCGGTCATACGCGAAGTGGTGAAAATATCTTGATGCCTTCGCTGCTAGACTGTCTGAAAGTCGCTGCGCAAAGCGATTTGGCCTTGGTGGTCGAGATTAAATCACATTACCAAGATGCAGCGCACAACGTTGCGGCGGTTGCGAAGGCTTTACGACAAGTTTCCGATGTCGAGGTTATGGTATCTAGTTTCGAACCTGAAGTTTTGTTACAGTTTGGCAAGTTGATATCTAGCGTACCATTGGCTTTGAATGTTGATCGCATTCCGCAACTTCCTCCAAGCGGGTGCGCCAACGTGCACTGCGCTGCCGATCATGCCGATGTCAAGCATGTCAAACGCATGCTTGATGCGGGCCTTGGAGTATACGCATGGACCGTTAATGATGTGGCAGTTGGATCAAGACTGCTGGCCAACGGGGTACATGGCTTTTTTACCGACTCGCCGCAAGTGCGTAACAGTTTTACCGACCTAAAGTGACCGTCGCGATTAAGTCCGCTTCAATTCGCAGCTATGCTTTTCGCCGACGACGCATGCGAGCGGGTAAACGCTACGCATTGTCAAGTCTGTATCCACGCTATGGCATTGATCCAAAAATTCAAACACCAAACTGGTCGGCAATTTTCGGCGGACGTGACCGGATGTTCGTCGAGATCGGAGCCGGTAGCGGCGAAGCAGTGGTGCATATGGCGCAATTGCACAACAACTGCATGTTTGTCGTTTTTGAGATTTATCCGCCTGGGATTGCCCAACTATTGCGTTCCATTGAGCAAAATCAGATCAAGAATATCAAAGTGGTCGCGGCTGACGCGCGACCATTGTTGGCACGTTGGTTTGCACCAAGCCAGCTTGCGGGTATCAACTTGTTTTTTCCTGATCCATGGCCGAAATACCGTCACCACAAACGCAGGATTTGCAATCGGCAATTTATCGATCAGGCGCACGTACTGTTAGGTAGTGCCGGCGTGTTGCACTTCGTGACAGATTGCCAAGATTACCATCTTGCCGTGTCTAGGCTGTTGACCCAAGATACTAACTGGGAGCTATGCGTAGACCATGATGTCAGTAGTTTCCGTCCGCCAACGCGCTACGAGCGCAAAGCGATCGCGCAAAGCCGGAAAATTTGGGATATCAAGGCGCAACCAATTTAGCGCGGTTTAGCGCGAGTCAAGTTGGCTACAGACGAGTCGAAAGTACCGAGATGCGTTTGGTCAGTTCGCGGATACTGTCCGGAATCTGGCTGATTTCAGGGTTGTTGTGCAGATAAGTCACGAAATCATGGAGTGATGAAGCGAGTTCGGACATTGCCAAGGCAAGCTGGCGGATATCGTCAGCGTTGGGCGCTGAGCTTTGAGGCAACTCCTGGCTTTTGCCCTTATGGTGAACATTATCTTGTTTGCCAAGCTCATTTTTCATGCTATTGCAGATTATAGACGGTTACCCCAACAGTAGTTTTTTAGTTGCTGATTTCGTTTAGTATCGGGGCAATAGCAGCCATCGTGCGCACTCCTGCACCGCGTGACTGACGGGCGATTGTTTGACCTGCCTGGCCAGCTGCCGCACACTTACGCGGATCTGACAACAAGTTGTCAATTATGCCGGCAACTTCAACGGCGTCGCCGCCTTGCCACGCGGCTTTGGCGCGGCATGCTCGCGCGCACAATTCAGCGAAGTTATGCATATGCGGCCCCATAACCACAGGCTTGCCTTGAGCCATCGGTTCCATCAGGTTTTGACCGCCAAAGTTGACTAAACTTGCTCCGATGAACACGACGTCGGCGCAAGCGATATAGCTGTCCATTTCACCTAGGGTATCGCCGATGATGACATCGGTCGGTGCGGCGGTATCTTTAATCTTGCTATGCAAGGTATAAGCGATGCGGTGGCTTTCTAAAAGTTGTGTTACTTGTGCGCAACGCTCCGGATGGCGAGGTACAAGTATCACCGCGCAACGCGGCAAGATCTGCTTTAGCGCGTCAAGCAGCAGTTTTTCTTCGCTGTTACCTTTTGTGTCTTGGCGGGTTGAGGCAAGCAGCAGCACAGGACGGTCTCGGGTACGAAATTGTTCACGCAGAAGTAATCCAGCCGCAGTCTTGTCCGGATCAGGACGGGCGTCAAATTTGAGATTGCCGCTCACAACAACGTTGGGCGCCCCTAAAAAACGAAACCGCGTGGCGTCGGCGCGGCTTTGCGCCATCACTAGCGTTAACGAAGCGAATAACGCCTTGGTATATTTGCTTATCCGAGCGTGGTGCCGGGCACTTTTGGCAGACATGCGCCCGTTGACAACCACTACGGGGATGTTTTGATGCTTAGCTTGCAATAGCATGTTCGGCCACAGTTCTTGTTCCACAAGCAAACACAGGCGCGGTTTTAATGTTGCGAAAAAACGTTTTTGTACCGCGACAAAGTCTAACGGTTGGGCACAAACAGGTACATTCAGACGATCACGCGCGGTTTTGCGAGCTGCTTCGGATGAATAGCTAAGAAAAAAGGATAATTGCGGATATTGCGCACGAAGCAAGTCGAGCAAACCGCGAATCGCCATGGTCTCACCAACCGATGCGGCTGATATCCAGATCGGCCGGTCAGTGGGTAATTCGACGCGCGCAAATCGTTCGGCGATGTGGAGTGCGCCGCTGCCGCTGCGCATAGTTTTACGTAACATTGCCGGTAGCAATGCCACGCTTAGCAAACCAGCGTACGCCGCTTGCAACGCGGGACGCATCAAGGCCGGGAAGCAGGCGCTTAAGCGCCGGTTATATGCAGGATGCCCTCAACTTCAACGACGGCGTCCTTGGGTAACGAAGCAACGCCAATCGCCGCGCGGGCCGGATAAGGCTTGTTTAAATACTCTGCGGCAATCGCGTTGAAATTTGCAAATTCGCCAAGATCGGTCAGATAGACCGTTAGTTTGACTATCTGTTGCAGATCACCGCCGGCAGCCTTACATACTGCGGTTAAATTAGCGAATATCTGCCGGGCTTGGGCTTCAAATCCACCAACAAGAGTTCCTTGCTCATCCATGCCTAGCTGGCCTGATAAAAACACCAGCTCGCCAACTTGCATCGCCTGACTGTACGTGCCGATAGCCGGCGGTGCGCCCGGGGCGTTGTTAGTCGGTGTTTTTTGGCTCATAGAAAAAGAAATTCGGGACAAGATCAGGTAGGAGCTATCTTACCATCATCTTGAGCGTAGGATTTCAGTAACGCCGTGGTATGCCCGGCTTCGTACAACGGGTAATCGGCGTCGATGGTCCAGGGCATGACGCGAAGCAATATGACTTTTTTACCGCGGGCCATAGCTTGTTCGATCAGGCTGCGGTCGTACCATTCGCAGTGTTCGCCGGGATGGTCACGACAGATCTGCGGTCGACATTCGTAAATGGTGCAAGCGCGCGAATCCTTATCCAAAAAAATACACGAATCGGTCTTGAGTAACTTGTCGGGAGTCATTTTCAAACGCCGCACCGTTGAGCTTTCTGAAACCGTACATGTCGCGCGGACTTCCTGTTCCGTTTTTTTTAAATGTTTGGCGAGGCGTTTGATGTCAGCGCCGGTGGTTTGGATGATCGGGTATGCGCAACAGTAACCGACACACTCTTGGCAGTCATAGTGGTGAGTGTCGCTCATCGTCCCGCTCGCATCGGGTTATATGTCATATTAGTTGAAAAGTTGCGCTTTGTCATACTAAACTGCTAAAATTACGCCTAGAGAGGCTAGAATTAGAGTTAGTGATTCTAGTTTCCCCTTGATCTGAAACTGAATTGTCAGGGTTACGCAATCCTTCCCCAGTGTTTTTTCATTTATTGAGCTTTCTTGCAGGAATCTTTTTATGTCCACATCTGATATTATCCACGTCACCGACAAAACGTTCGCCGAGCAAGTTATTGAACAGAGCAAAACCACTCCGGTTCTAGTCGATTTTTGGGCGGAATGGTGCGGGCCGTGTAAAGCGGTTGCGCCGGTGCTCGAGCAGCTCGCTGCCAACAACGCCGGCAAACTTACCGTCGCAAAGGTTGACGTTGACGCGCATAGCTCATGCGCTCGCGATTACAATGTTTCAGGGATACCGACTCTGGTGGTGTTTAGTGGCGGCGTTGAAACAAACCGGGCGGTGGGCGCGATGCCGCTTGAGCAATATCAGCAACTAGTTCAGCCTTATCTATAACCTGAATTGCTGCCCATACCATGTATTCACATTTCTACTAAATAACTGTAGGTGCTTTAATGACATACGACGATTCTGAAACCACTATTGCTCCGGCTGAGCAAAATCCTCCCACTGAAGTGTATGCTTCTGATCCGTCAGTAATGCAAGGATCGCGGTCGGGCGTAAAGCGTCGCCGCCAGCACAGTCACCGCAACCGCCGCCCTGGTGGTCAGCGGCCGCGCTCCGGCGGCAACGCAAATACGCGACTGCCTGCCGGCGTGCCCGCCTACAACGGCGAGGAAACGTCTATCAATCCCGATGCCGAGCAGTATTGGTTGTCGAAGCTGCGTGCCAAAAGTGTTGATGAACTGATGGATTTTGCCGCCGAGCACGGAATTGAAACTCACACCAACCGTATTCACAAACTCAAGCTAATGTTTTTAGTCGCAAAGTCGCTTGCCCAGCAAGGGGCGGTGTTACACGGTGAAGGTTGCATGGAAATCTGCTCCCAGCACGGGTTTTTACGTTTTCCGGAAAATTCTTATTGTCCTGAGCTAGGTGATATTTTTGTGCACTCTTCGATGGTGCGTCGACATGGATTGTTGACCGGAGATGTGGTCAGCGGCCCGCTTAGCGCTCCGCAAGATAGCGATAAATATTTTGGCATGAGTAAAGTTGAGACGATCAATGGTATTCCGATTGCCGATATCAAGCGTCGCAAGGTGTTTGAGAATCTGACCCCGACATTTCCTGAAGATCGTTTTGTACTTGAGCGAAATATGCGTGCCGAAGAAAACAACACCGGGCGGCTGATTGATATTTTCGCGCCGATCGGCAAAGGCCAGCGCGGTCTGTTGGTATCGCCGCCGAAAAGCGGTAAGACGGTCATGTTACAGCATATCGCTCACGCGATCGAGGAACAACACCCAGAGGTAGAGTTGATCGTATTGTTGATTGATGAGCGACCAGAGGAAGTTACCGAAATGCAGCGCTCGGTCAAAGGCGAGGTGATTGCCTCAACTTTTGATGAACCGGCCACGCGGCATGTGCAGGTGGCGGAAATGATTATTGAAAAAGCCAAACGCCGCGTGGAAATGGGCAAGGATGTCGTGCTCATGCTAGATTCAATCACTAGGCTAGCTCGTGCGTACAACACTGTCGCACCTCAGACCGGGCGAGTACTAACTGGTGGTGTTGATTCGCAAGCCCTGCAGCGCCCGAAGCGCTTTTTCGGCGCAGCGCGTAACATCGAGCACGGCGGATCGTTGACTATTATTGCCACCGCTTTGGTAGAGACCGGTTCGCGGATGGACGACGTTATCTATGAAGAGTTTAAAGGCACTGGCAACATGGAAATTCATCTTGACCGTCGTATAGCCGAAAAGCGGATTTATCCGGCGATCCTCCTTAATAAATGCGGTACTAGGCGCGAAGAATTGCTACTTGATGCGGATGTTTTGCGCAAGACCTGGCTACTGCGTAGAGCGTCGTCAGATCAGGACGAAGTCAAAAACACTGATTGGATGTTGGAACAGCTTCGCGCCACCAAAAGCAACGCTGCGCTGTTTGCCAAAATGGAACGTTGATTTTTTGCTAGCAAAATCCATTTGCTTTTAGCTGATGTTACAAGCAGGTTGAACAAACGCTCTAAAACCCGAACCTGGCTTGCAAAGCACCGCAACGACTATCAGGTCAGACAGGCGGTAGCTGCGGGCTGGAGGTCGCGGGCCGCATGCAAGCTTGCTGAAATTGACGACCGGTTGCACATTCTGCGGCGCGCGCGTAGCATTCTTGACATCGGGGCGGCACCGGGAGGATGGTTACAAGTTGCTTTAGAGCGCGCCGCGGTCGGTGCTCGAATTGTCGGAGTTGACTTGCTGCCGATCAAGCCGTTAGACGGGGTGTGTTTGCTGACAGGTGATATCGGCGACGCGCGGATCAAAAGCGCGATTGCCGCAAAAGTTAGCGCACCGATTGATCTGGTGATGTGCGATGCTGCTCCCAATCTTAGCGGTTTCCGCGCTCGCGACGAGGCATTGTGTGAACAGCTGCACGCTGAAGTATTTGAAATATGCGTTGCGTATCAAGCTAAAGTATTGTTACTAAAAGGTTTTAGCGGAACAACAATAAAAAAAGCTGAAAAGAAAGCAAAATTATGCTTTGCCAAAACTAGTTTTTTACATTTGGATTCGATACGCAAACATAGTAGTGAGGTCTATCTAATTGCAAAACAGGCATTTCACTCATACAATAAATAGATGAAGCTACATATCGAGGAAAACTGTGAACAATAGTATGCGCACAATATTTTTTTGGGGATTAATTTTTGCAGTAATCACGCTGATTTTCGCCAACTTTAACAATGCTGACGACCAGTATGAACTAGTGCCGTTCTCCAAGTTTATGAACGATGCGGAGTCTGGTCTGTTTCAGACGGTCACGGTTGATGAGCGACGGATGTACGCTAAAACCACCGATGGACGTCAGTTGATGACTAACGCTCCCGCCGACGTGTTCATGCTTTCTGATTTACGCAAGTCAGGAGTGGAAATCATTGCCAAGCCGATCAAGGAACGCTCCTTGCTTGGATCGATATTTATTTCATGGTTTCCTATGTTGTTACTGATCGGAGTGTGGATATTCTTCATGCGCCAGATGCAAGGCGGGGGCCGGGGTGGAGCATTTTCGTTCGGTAAAAGCCGTGCCCGTATGTTAGACAACGAGGCTAACACGGTCACATTCCAGAACGTGGCCGGTTGCGAAGAAGCCAAAGAAGAAGTTTATGAAATCGTCGAGTTTCTCAAGGATCCGGGCAAATTTCAGAAGCTAGGAGGCAAGATTCCGCGCGGCGTGTTGTTAGTCGGAGCTCCGGGCACTGGCAAGACATTGCTTGCCAAAGCGATCGCTGGCGAATCTCAGGTACCTTTTTTCTCGATTTCCGGTTCTGATTTTGTTGAGATGTTTGTAGGAGTCGGTGCCGCCAGAGTCCGCGATATGTTTGAGCAGGCACAGAAAAAGGCGCCGTGCATCATCTTTATCGATGAAATAGACGCGGTCGGTCGTCAACGCGGCGCGGGACTAGGCGGTGGGAACGACGAGCGCGAACAAACTCTAAACCAAATGTTGGTGGGTATGGACGGATTCGATGAAAACCTTGGGGTGATCGTGATCGCGGCCACCAACCGCCCTGATGTGCTTGATCCGGCTTTGACCAGGCCAGGCAGGTTTGACCGACAGGTGATGGTGCCGTTACCGGATATTCTTGGGCGGACGGAAATTTTAAAAGTTCATATGCGCAAGGTTCCGCATAGTGGTTCTGTAGTTGTCAAAGACATAGCGCGGGGCACGCCGGGATTTTCCGGAGCCGATCTTGCCAACTTGGTTAACGAAGCCGCCCTTATGGCCGCCCGTCGCAATCATCGTGAAGTTACGATGGCTGATTTCGAAGACGCCAAGGAAAAAATTATTATGGGTTCGGAACGCAAGTCGGTCGTCATGCCCGAACATGAGCGTAAAAACACCGCTTATCATGAATCCGGCCACGCGATCGTTGCGCGCATGCTTAAGCATACTGATCCAGTGCACAAAGTGTCAATTATTCCTCATGGCCGTGCACTTGGAGTTACCATGCAGTTGCCGGTCGAGGATCGCTACAACATGAACGCTGAGCAATTGCTAGACAGTATCTGTATGTTGCTTGCCGGTCGCGCCGCTGAAGAGATTTTCATGAAGCAAAAAACCACCGGCGCTTCTAACGATTTCGAACGTGCCACTGATATGGCCCGGCGAATGGTATCACTGTGGGGAATGAGCGAGAGCCTGGGCCAGATGGTCAGTAGTGAAAGTGAAGGGGAAATTTTCCTCGGTCGCTCTTTGGTGCAGCACCGCCAGGTTTCCGAGGAGACCTTGCGTCGAATCGACAGTGAAATTCGCGAAATTATTGATACCCAATATGCCAAAGCGATGCAACTGTTGCGCGACAACATCGATAAGGTTGAAGTTATGGCTAAGGCGTTACTTGACTGGGAAACTCTCAATGAACTCCAAATTAACGATATCATCGAAGGACGCGACCCGCGGGCGCCGACTGAAGCCGTAGATGACGCTAAAAATACTGATGATAAGGAAGACACAGGGGACAGAGGAGGCAAAGCTTCGGTTGTTGTTTCTGATGGTAATCCGGCTTAGTAAATTATGGGATAGCCGCATTGTCGGATTGATTATTACCGGCATATTGTCGGTATTTTTTAATCCGGCGGTTGCGCAACAGGATTCTGATCAAGACGAATCATTGTTGGCTCCGGTGCAACTTGCGGCACGTGCCGGAGACTTTGAACTTGCTTTGAATCGTGTGGAAATTATCGTAAGGCCTGACTTGAAAACTAAGGCTTTTGCGGTGCTAGGCGAGGAGTATGCTCGTGTTGGCAATCAGGATCTGGCAGAGCAATATTATTCTGAAGCACAGGAGATTTTAAATACAGGAAGAATGCGTAAAATCGAACAAGCTTCCGCCCATTTGTTTTTAGCACGCTCATACAGCCGCAATGAACAATTCACGGAAAAGGCTCAAGAGCACTTGAACGTAGCCGCGGACTTGATCGGCGGCTTAGCTGGTATTTCCCTTGATTTGGGGTTATTTGAATTAGCGGCTGTCAGTTATCAGATTAATAAAGATGTGAAGGAAGTCAAACAAATTATTTCTTTAATCGGCGATCAACAACTGCGCACGAAGTTGTTGGCTCAATATGAATAGGACAAGCACTATATTTATGTCATGTGCTATGTCGGACTAAAATGATTTCCTGTCGGTTTGGTACCGACGGTATTCGTGGCAGGGTGGGCGTTGACCCGATGGTACCCGACACAATTTTGCGTCTTGGCTACGCGATTGGTAAAGTGCTAGGAGGACGTGGGCGCGAGGTTGTTGTAGGTAAAGATACTAGGCTTTCCGGCTATATGGTCGAATCGGCGATTGAAGCGGGACTTTCTGCCACCGGCATAGACACTGCCCTTACCGGGCCAGTACCCACATCCGCAGTGGCTTGGCTTGTCCAGCAGGAAAAAGCTGCGGCAGGTATTGTTATTTCTGCTTCCCATAACCCGCACCACGATAACGGTATAAAGTTGTTTGACGGTTTTGGCAACAAGCTATCCGATCAGATCGAAAAAGACATTGAGCGTTTGGCCCATCCGTCCGCGCCTCGGCCAGAATGGGTTCATGAGCCCGGTAAAGTAAGAAGATTAGATGATGCGCTAGATCGTTATATCGATTTTTGCGCAAGCACGGTCTCAGACTTTTCTTTACGCGGGCGCAAAGTGGTTGTCGACGCGGCTAACGGGGCGGCTTACGCAAGTGCGCCGGCGATCGTGCGTAAACTTGGCGCCACCGTAGTTGAGTTCGGGTGTGAACCGGATGGACGGAATATTAATGTTTCATGCGGTGCGCTTTTACCCGAGTTTGCGGCCCAGGTGGTAAGAGACGAAAAGTGCGATTACGGAATTGTTCTAGATGGAGATGCTGATCGCCTGATATTGCTTGATGCCGACGGTCAAATACTAGACGGTGACGTTTGTTTGTATGTGTTGTGCCGATGTCTTGCCGCACGCGCCAGCGCACCGGCCGGAGTAGTGGGTACCGTGATGTCCAACGAAGCTTTGGCAGTTGCGTTGCAACAGCTAAATATTGAATTTGTGCGCGCCAATGTCGGCGATCGCAATATCGCAAGGGAGTTGGTCGCAAGAAAGTGGCAATATGGCTCTGAGCCTTCCGGACATATACTCATGCTTGATCGGCACGGTACCGGCGACGGGGTTATCGCCGCGCTAGGAATTTTGCAGGCCCTCGAAGCTAGCGGGATGCAGCTGGGCGACGTAGCCGCTGAGTATCGGCCGATGCCGAGCAAGTCGACAAATGTAAAAGCGGCAAATCCGCACAAGGTTTGCGAGCTACTGAGTGAAACAGTCAGTGTCGAAGAACAAAAAAAAGAAATTGGTAGAATTATTGTGCGTCCTTCTGGCACCGAACCGGTAGTCAGACTGTTGGTTGAAGCCAACCAACTGCAAGTGGCGCAAGAAGTATTACAACGCATTGCTCATAAGGCTAGACTCATACAATGTT
Source organism: Candidatus Tethybacter castellensis (assembly GCA_036679665.1). GTDB lineage: Bacteria > Pseudomonadota > Gammaproteobacteria > Tethybacterales > Tethybacteraceae > Tethybacter > Tethybacter castelli. Next base: position 27,887 of record JAZHEJ010000042.1, read on the forward strand.
AAAATCTTTGAGCCTCAGGGCTTAAGGTTTTATTATTACTAGACCATGACCAGGATAATCATTAATCTGATATTTGCCGCAGTAGTGGTTTTACCGCTATTGACTGTGGCTAGCGGCCCGACAATCTTTTCTATCGGCCTGTTCGAAAAGATTGAGCAGATCGTATACGACGAAAGAATAATAGGTAGCATTTCATCATCCCAAAGTTATGAGGTCGATGAGCGTATAGTCATCGTTGATATCGATCAAGAAAGCATCGACCAGATCGGGATATGGCCATGGCGACGGGATATCATCGCCGACTTTATTTCACTACTGTTAGGTAATGCGCGGATGGTGGTTTTCCAGGATCGTTTCAGTACCCGCGATAACCAAACTGTGAGTATCTTCGAAGACTTGCAAGATCGTTTTTACTACGATGACGCGATACTAGCGGCCATTCGCCGCATCGAACCTGAATTCAATTACGATCTGCGGTTGCTTAATGAAATAGACGGTCAGGAGGTTATTGTCGGGTTCGAATTCGACACGGTACAACGCCAGACCGGCGTGTTGCCAGAATCGGTGGAACTTGTGGATGATAATGAAAGGCCTATCAGTGGATCGGTATTGCGTTCCGTAGCACGCAACTGGAAATCCTATGAGGGCTTTTTGGGTAACGAAGAGGAATTTAATAAACGCGCGCTTGCAGTCGGTTTCACCAATTTCCGCACCGATGCGGACGGAGTAATACGCTTTTATGATTTGGTTGCCAGCAATGCCGGGGTTCGATATCCATCGCTAGGGCTGGTTGCGTTACGCTATTACGATGATCCGACCTTGCCGTTTAATTTTAAAGCTAACATTGGTAGCGACTACTCGCTGGTGTATGGGTCGAGCATCGACAGAATCGGTGTTGAAGGCCACCAAGTGAATATTAATCGCGACGGCAGCATGCTGTTGAACTTTAAAAGTTTTGGCGGCAAAAACCGTAGTTTTCAGTATATTCCGGCCCATCAGGTTATTTCAGGCAGTCTCCCTCCCGGAACGCTAGATGACAAAATCGTGTTCGTCGGCTCAACGTCGCTGGTGATAAGCGATTTGTGGTTGACGCCGGTTAATCCGCAGATGCCGGGTATCGAGATACATGCGACTGCGCTTCAAAATTTGCTTGACAGTTCTGCGCTAAAACGCGGACACAATTCTTGGATTGTAGAGAATATTTTGTTGATTATCTTGGCCGGCCTAATATCGGTTTTCTATCCCAAGCTTCGAGTGAGCATATCTTTGCTGATCAGCATTGTTCTGATTTTGGGCGTGTATTACATCAACTACAGTTATTTCTGGCTAGAACACCAGCAAGTATATCGAATTGTGCCATTTGTGATGGTTATCTTGGTACTCACGATGGTTAATCTACTGTCGGGATTTGTCGTGGAGTATCAGCAAAAGCGCAAGGTGGAAGGAGTGCTCAACCAGTATATTCCGCCTGAACTTGCTCGTGAGGTGAATGAAAGTCAAGGTGGATTTTCGATGGAAGGTGAAATTCGTGAGATGACCATTTTGTTTTCAGATGTTCGCGGTTTTACCACGATATCCGAGCAGTTTAAAGCTCATGAACTGACTAAACTCATGAATCAGATGCTTACCGCATTGTCGCGTCAAATCCACGCCAATCGAGGAACGATCGACAAATATATTGGTGATGCGGTAATGGCTTTTTGGAACGCTCCGCTGGACGATCCCAACCACGCCGCCAATGCGGTGCGTGGAGCAATCAGCATGCAGCAGGCCATACGTAAACTGTCAGATGAGTTACAGGCTAAAGGCTCTCCTGCGCTCAACATGGGAGTCGGTATCAATACCGGAGAAAGCTGTGTTGGAAACATGGGCTCTGAGATCAGGTTGTCATACACGGTGATGGGTGACCCGGTCAATCTTGCGTCTAGGCTTGAAGGTATTACCAAACAATACGATGTTGATATCTTAGTCGGAGAGCGCACCTACGAACTTACCAAAGACCAATTTATTTATCGGCCGGTTGACGCGGTGCGGGTAAAGGGCAAGACCAAAGCGGTGATGATTTATCAGCCGATAGGAGATTCGAAAACTGCCACCAACGAACTTAAGCGTTTCCAATCGGATTCGCTTGCTTACTGGCAAGCTTACACTGAGCGCCGTTTTGAAGAAATGGCCGCTATCTTGCACAAGAATTTGGAATTGTATCCAGGTGACGGCTTAATGAGAATTTATTTGGCTCGAGCGATGAAACACCTTGAAATTCCTCCTCCGGACGACTGGGAACCCATTACTAATTTCGAAACGAAATAATGATGAAACAACAAACAATTGGCAACAAAGGAGGCAATTGCGTAGCTAGCGAAGCCGCGTTGTTGCTAAGATAGTGAGAGTAGAAGTACTTGGTTGTTCCGGGGGAATCTCCAAAGGTCATGATTCGACTTGCCTGCTAGTGGGTGAAACAGTGCTAGTTGACGCAGGAAGCGGCGCACGTAAGCTTGATTGCCAAGAGAGTCTCAAGATCAAAAATATATTGGTCTCCCATTCTCATCTTGATCACATCGCATCAATTTGCTTCATTGCCGATCAGGATATAGAAAATCCCAAAGCCTCAACTTTGTTGCACTGTACCACAGAGACGGCGTCGGCATTGAGGCAGTTTCTCGTAAATCAAATTCTCTGGCCTGAAATAGAAAAGGTGGTAATCAACGGTGTTCAGATGATTGAGTTTAACCTGATTAGACCTTTTGAAAAGTTCTCAGCCGACGGATACGAGTTCACCCCGCTACCTGTTCATCATGCCGTACCCACGGTGGGTTTTTGTTTGCACGGCAAAGAGCATGAGCTGATTTTCTTTTCCGATATCATCAGCGCCGACCAGGAAGTGTGGGACTGGATCAAAGGTCGCGACAAGCTCAAATATTTTGTTATCGAATCGGCTTTTCCAAATAGCATGGAAGAGATTGCCCATATTTCGAAGCATCTTACTCCGGGAATGTTAAAAGAGCTGTGCTCGCCACTGCGTCCGGATATCGAAATCTACGCGACGCATATAAAGCCCGTGTATTACGACACTATCGTCAAAGAACTTAGTGAGCTAAAAGATTTTCGCGAAGTCAAAGTTCTCAAAGAAGGGGACGTTTTTAAGCTTTAACCGCTTTTGATTAACCGTCGCGACGATTAGCCGCAAAATATGCGATTGCCGTGACACAACCGGCAAGTAATAACATGGCGCAGGCAACCACCAATGCGGGCAAAGCATCAATTAATATCGCGAGCAAAAAAACTCCGATGCAAAACACCAGCACGCCAAATAGCAAATTTTTATAAACTTTTGGTATAGACCGAACTTTCATTTTCCAATTAACTTTGCGTCAATCAAGATTGGTTTTATAGTGGATTGCCCCCACTATCGTTATTAGTCGGTTTGGGAATTGTTTTTATTATCGGTCGTTGAATTATCCAGTAATATCGCACACACCTCCCGCGGGCCGTGAGCACCCATTACCAAGGTTTGTTCAATATCAGCCGTCCGGGAAGGGCCGCAAATCAAGACGGTAGTACTAGGAGGATTTGCTCCGATAATATCAGCAAGTTCGTCAAGCGAAGAATACAGTTTGCTGAGATTTACCACGGCAACATGTACCTCCGCGACCAGACTAAGCCAGGCGTCCTGTTTGCGGTTGGTGACCATTATCTGGCCGGTTTCGGCAATCGCGCCGTCACAACCGGTAACGGATACTGATATTTCTTTTTCCAACTTGTCACACATTTCTATTCCCGCGGTTTTCCAGTCCAGCTTAGTAAGTTCGCCTTCAGCGACGGCGACTTTGCACGGTAATGAACGTTGGCGACACAGTTTAGCGACCAAGTCGGGTATTTGCTGATCAACGGATGCCTCTAGTACGATGGCTTGGGCTGTGACAAGCTGAGCGCGAAAATAGCTTTCATCAAAGTTAGCTTGAGGCAATCGGATATGTTTTGGCCGGGAGTGTAGGTTGGGATTAATTTTGATTGCTTGGCGGATACTGCCCAATATCCGCTCTCGGCTGTCAGATTGATTGCTCATGATACTAAATTCACAGGCTGATCGGCAAAAAAACTATCCGCCGTCTCAGCGATCATTTTGATCAGCTTCATTTGAGATTCCGTGCTTGCCCAAGCCACATGCGGAGTGACAATCAGTCGTGGATGAGAACAGGTCAAAAACGGGTGATCTGGTGCTGGAGGTTCGATTTCCAAAACGTCAATGCCCGCACCGCCCAGGTTACCCTCCTGCAATGCCTCAACCACTGCTGTTGCGTCAACCAGACCACCTCTTGCGGTGTTGATTAAAATCGCCTCGGGTCGCATCATAGCAAGCGTTTCGGCGTTGATTAAATGCTTAGAATCCTCATCAAGCGGGCAGTGTAGACTGACAAAATCGCTGATAGTCAACAATTTTGCCAACGGCATCCGAACCAAATTATCCGATTTAACACGGTTACTGGCGCGATAAATTACATTCATGCCCAAAGCTGCACATATTGAGCCTGTGGCCCGACCAAGGTTGCCAGCTCCGATTATCCCCACGGTGCGGTTGCGTAACTCGCTAATCGGCATGGTATGCAAACAAAATGACTTTGCTTTACTCCATGTTCCGTCAACTGCTTGGCGATGCAATGGTACGATGCTGCGAGCGAGAGCGAACATCAATGCGACGGCATGTTCAGGAACTGAAGAGTTTGAATAACCAGGGCTGTTGGCGACCGCGATACCGCGCTTTTTACATGCGGGTAAATCAATGATGTCGTATCCGGTGGCTGCAACAATAATCAGCTTGAGGCGTTTAGCGACTTTTAGCTCGTTGGCACCGATGCGAACTTTGTTGGTGATTACGATATCGGCGTCCGCGATGCGAGCACCTACAAGCTTTGCCGGGGTAATAGAGTGGACTACCCACTCATCCACACAATCGGGGGAGACAGGTTCGCAAGACACTGTCGCGGCATCAAGAAACACGGCTTTGCAACTCATGGTTGATTACTAGACAGTGATTTTTGCTTCATATGGCAAAGAAAAGGCTTAGTGTCGGCAACTACCAGATCGCGATTCGCAAACCAGCCGCCGGCAAACGGTAACTTGCTGATTGTATTGGAGCGCCCGGCAATCCGGCGCAAAACCACTGACGCAATTCGAGTGGCGAGCCGGTAGATACGCGGGTGTGTTGTTGTGAACATCCATACTGCGAAGCATATGCGCTGTAACAAAGACTCATCACCGGCAGCAACTTGATCCTCGCGCAAATTACGCATTAGATCCGGTAAAGGAATTTGCACCGGACAGTGGGCAGAACACGCTCCACACATGGTTGCAGCATGGGGTAAATCGTCGTGGCGATGACCAAAAAGCAACGGCGAAAGCACCGCTCCCATCGGGCCGCTATACACCGAGTTATAACTAAGTCCGCCGGCTATTTTATAGACCGGACAGTGATTCATACACGAACCGCAACGGATACAGCGTAACATTTGGTGGTATTTGCCGGCAAGAATTTTTGAGCGACCATTATCGATCATGATGATGTGATAGTGAGCGGGATTGTTGCTTGCACGGGTACCGGTCATGAGGCTTACGTAGCTGGTGCTGTGCTGGCCAGTCGCAGCCCTCGGCAACAACCGTAATAAGACGGCAAGTTCTTGCGGTGAAGGTATTACTTTTTCAATACCGGCAAGTGTGATACGCAACTTCGGCGCAGTCGCACAGAAAAAACCGTTGCCTTCGTTGGTTACGATTACCGCGCTACCGGTGGAGGCGAGCAAAAAATTGGCGCCGGTGATACCGATGTCAGCTTCGAGTAAGCGTGGGCGCAGGCGCAGGCGCGCTTCAGCCACTAGCTGTTCTTTGCTGTCACGGTTAGCCGGGCCATGGTGGGTGGCAAAAATTTCACTAACCTGCTCTTTGGTCATATGGATGATCGGAGCAATAATGTGTGACGGACGCGAATCAGATAATTGCACTACATATTCGCCTAAATCGGTCTCGAGAACATCAACTCCGGCGTTGGTCATCGCGCGATTGAGTTCGATTTCTTCACTGAGCATCGATTTGGATTTGATTGCCGTACTAAGCTTGTGTTCACGGGCGATTTTTACGACTAACGCGCGAGCTTCTGCTGCATCGGCAGCCCAGTGCACAACAGCGCCGGCGGCAGTTGCGTTATGTTCAAATTGCTCTAGCAGCTTGTCTAGTCTACATAGCGCGTCTTGTCTTATGTTCGCTCCGCTATCACTCCAAGCTTGGTAATCAGGATGTTGCATGGCTATGTCGGACTTCCCGAACACTCCCGAACGAGCGTGTTCCATCGCTGCTTTCAGGTTGGCATCGTCCACACCGTCGGCTATGCGGTTGGCAAAGGAAATCGGCGCAGTTTGCATCAGTACGGAGCGATTAGCAACTGGGCGTAGTGCATAACTGGCATCGCGGATCCTTTGCGACGCATTCTGCCTTCGATGTTAAGCAAACAACCAATGTCTCCCATCGCCAAAACATCAGCCTTGCTGGCCATGGCGCAGGCACATTTGGCATCGGCCATTTGTCCGGATGCGGCGCCGAACTTTACCGCGAAGGTTCCGCCAAATCCGCAACAAATCTCGGCATCTTGCATGTCTACTAGCTCGTGTCCGGCGGCAATAAGCAACTTGCGAGGCCCATCACGAATACCTAATTCGCGCAATCCGGCACACGAGTCGTGATATGCGATGAGTTTTGGTTGCGGATGAAGTTGCGGCGCAAATTCAACTTCGAGTAAGAATTGGGATAGCTCCATGGTTTTATCAGCCAGTTCCATGCACAGTTGCGCGCCGGGTTCGTCTTTGGCGAACAGCTTGGTGATATGGGTGCAGATCGCGCCGACACAAGAACCAGAGGGTGCCACCACTTTATCGCAACCACTAAATTCTGTCGCAAGCTTTTGCGCGAGTCGTTTCGCGTCTTCGCGCCGTCCACTGTTGAGCGCCGGTTGTCCGCAACAAGTTTGAGATGTTGGGATCAGTGGGTTAAAACCAGCCTGTTCTAATAATTTTTGCGTATCGCGAACCACATCCGGTCGCATCAAATCAGACAAACAGGTCGTCATTATTCCTACTCTTTGATAGCTCATGAACCTAGTACATACGGAGTGTGGTTCGGCAATTCGACAAATTTACCCATGCAGCTATTTTAATTCTTGCTTTGTGATGACGCTTTTTATCGGTCGCAGTGTGCAATCACTTATCACCTGAAGGCAATAAACCGCATATTTCTGATATATAATTTCGTTATTAAACAATATGTGGAGTAATTAAAAGTGGATGATACCCAAATCAAGGAAGGCGTAATCAATATCGTTTCTGAATTGTTAGGTAAACCAGCGGAAGAAATTTCGATAGAAAGTAAGTTTGTGGATGACTTGGGTGCGGATTCGCTAGATAATGTTGAATTGGTAATGGCCATGGAGCAAAAATTTGAAATCGAGATTCCTGACGAAAAATCGATGCAAATTACCAGCGTTGGTGAGGCCATTAAGCACATCCAGGAGCATTTCCGGAACAAAGCTTAAGGATGCGGGGACGCCGGGTAGTTGTAACCGGCATAGGCATCGTATCTCCACTTGGTAACAGTAGCGAACGTGTCTGGCAGCAGCTAAACGCTGGCGTATCCGGAGTTTCTCGGATCGACCGTTTCGATCCGCAAGGTCATGTTTGCCAGATTGCGGCGCAGGTTTCTGATTTTAGCGATGCTAAGGCATTTAATCCGCGCTACGCTCGTCGTGCTGATCTGTTTATCCGGTACGCTGTCGCCGCGGCAGAAGAAGCGATTATCCACGCCGGTTTGAATTCCAGCGCGCACTTGGACAATGATCGTGCCGGGGTATTGATAGGCTCAGGGATCGGCGGAATGCCCATGATTGAATCTTGTCATTCGATTCTTGTGGAACAAGGACCCAAACGAGTGTCGCCGTTTTTTATTCCGAGTGCGATCATAAATCAGGCCGCAGGTTGGGTGGCGATGCTGTTTGATTTACGTGGCCCGAATCTGGCGGTGGTAACCGCTTGTACCACAGGGTTGCATTGCATTGGCGATGCCGCTAGGACTATCGCTTATGGTGACGCTGAAGTGATGATCGCCGGTGGTAGCGAAGGCGCTATTACTCCGCTATCGCTAGCCGGTTTTGCTAGCACCAAGGCGTTAGCTTGCAGAAATGATGACCCGGCCCGCGCTTCTCGGCCGTTTGACTCGGGACGCAATGGATTTGTACTGGGCGAAGGGGCGGGAATTTTGGTACTAGAAGAAATGGACTATGCCAAAGCGCGAGGTGCGAATATTTACTGTGAAGTTTCCGGGTATGGGATGAGTTGTGATGCGCATCATATCACCGCGCCGCCACCAGATGGCAACGGAGCACGGCGTGCGATGGATAATGCGTTGCGCGACGCGGAATTTGCGGTGCGCGATATCCAGCACGTCAACGCCCATGGTACTTCAACGCCGCTTGGCGACAAGGCTGAAACACGCGCGATCCGTGATGTTTTTGGTAGTCATGCCGATCAACTGGCGGTCTCCGGCACCAAGTCGATGACCGGACACTTGCTTGGAGCGGCAGGCGGAATTGAAGCGGTGTTTAGCGTACAGTCCTTAATTAAGCAGTGTGTGCCGCCGACTATCAACCTGGATAATCCTGATCCTGAATGCGATCTTGATTATGTCGCAGGTACCACGGGTCGGTCGATGGATGTGAAGGCGGTTATGACCAACTCGTTTGGTTTTGGCGGGACCAACGGTTCGTTGGTTTTTTCTATTGTTTAGTCCATGACAGCCTGCAGCGAACGACTGTCGTGAAACTAATTAGCATCGTACTGTCTGGATTTAAGTCTTTTGCTGAGCGCACCGAAATCAAGCTCGACAGCGGCATCACTGCGGTTGTGGGCCCAAATGGTTGCGGTAAATCCAACGTAAGTGACGCGGTACGCTGGGTCATGGGCGAAAGCCGTGCTAGCCGCCTGCGTCAGGATAACACTGCGGACATTATCTTCAATGGTTGTAGCACTCGTGCCGCATCCGACTGGTGTAGTGTTGAAATGCGGTTGCATAACGATAGCAAGCGTGACTTGGGAATGTGGAGTAATTATGCCGAATTGTCGATCCGCAGGCAGGTTGACCGCGGTGGAGACTCCAATTACTTTATCAACGGTCAGCGAGTTCGCCGACGCGATGTGACCGACCTGTTTGCCGGAACCGGTTCAGGAGCCCGTTCTTATGGCATTGTCGCTCAGGAACAAATTACTCATATCGTGCAATCCGATCCGCAAAATCTCAGGGCTTTGTTAGAGGATGCGGCGGGAGTATCCACCTATAAAGAAAGGCGTAAGGAAACGGAACGAAGACTAGTGCACAGTCAGGATAATTTGGAACGTTTGGAAGATTTGGCCGGCGAGCTGCGTCAGCGAGTCAAAACGTTGGCCAAACAGGCAAAACTAGCGGATACGGTACGGCAAACCGAAGTGCAGCTCAACCATGTAAAGTGCCTTGAGTTGGTGTATCGTCTTGAGCAACTGCAAGAAATTAGCGCGTCAGCCAAAATTCAGCTGGATCAGGCAAGCGAAAAAAAAGGTGTCGTCCAGCAACAGCTTATTAACCAAGAAGATAAGTTGCGCCAAGCCCGTACGGTGCGTCAGCACAAGGCCGATAAATTACCAAAGCTGCAAGGTGCTCATTATGAAGCCTCGTCGGAACTGGAAAGAGTCCGCCAGCAAATTCGCGAAGACGAAATTGTTCACCAGCAAAATCAACAGATGTACACTGATACTGAAGCTGCGATCAAAGTACAGCTAAGTTCAGAAAAACAGATTACCAATGATCTAAAAGACCTAAATACTAAAGTCGCAGCCGCGGCCGCGCAGCACGAGCAGACTGCTAAAGAGGAGCTTACTGCAAAACGATCGCTGTCCAAGTACCAAAGCGACTTTGCCAAGGCTCGTCAAAACGTCGAGTTACAGCAGATCACACTTAACAAGGCCATCCATTTTGAACGGGAAGCGACATCGACTAAAAAGCTTGCTGAACAACGTGAGACGGACAATAAACTACTGCTAGCTAGCGCCGAGCAAGAGTTGACTAATCTTGCGCCCGCGGATAAATTCGACCAGCGCAGCCTTGAGGCACTAAGAGAATCCGCAGCCACGGCCAAACAAGAAGCTCAAAATTGCGCCGCTCGGTTGCAAAAGTCGCAAGATGATCTACTTGAACTACGCGAAGAGTTTTATCGCTTCCAAAGCAAAATAGGCGGTATGAAAACCGAGCAGCAGTTGCTGGAAAACGTGTCCGGTGAGCATCAGCAACGCTATGGACAATGGCTCAAGGATAACAACATTACTAACACTTCGCGAATTGTTGAGCGAGCGCTTTTTGAAGCAGAAGGGTTAGAGTGTGCGGTCGACGCGGCTTTGGCGGTACTGTTGAACGGATTTGAAGTGGACGATCTTGCCAAATACAGCAAGTCTGAGGATTTGCCTGAAGGCTTGGTGCTGGTTAACCCGAACGCATCTACATCGACCAACGCACGATATAAGGCGCACTCGCACATGCAGCTGTTGATCGATAAAATCACCTGCCCACAACTTTGGCAGGCGACCTTGGCCAACTGGCTTTCCGGTGTGTATCTTGCGGCGGATCATGCCACCGCTTTAGTCTGGCAAAAACAAATTCGCGCCGGTGAAATGGTAGTTACCGCTGACGGACGCTGTTATTATCCGGCGGCGATCTGTGTGCCGGACAAACGCGGCTCAAAGTTACAATTGCAATCCCAGCTCAAGCGCGTTGCCAAACAGATCGCAGTAGCCAATGATAAATTTGTACAGTTGCAACAACGTCTGGATAATCAAAAAATAAGCTACGCCAAATTAGTTGCGCAAAGTAAGCAGCTAGCTTCGGTACGGGAAAAAACGCAACAAAAACTTGCTGAATCAGAACGTGAGGCGATGCGATGTGCGCACACCAACCAATTTCATGCTGATCAAACCAAGCGGTTATCAGCTTCTATAGTCGGTGCTAAAGAGATGATTAAGCAACAAAAACAGTTGGCTGAACAAGCGTTTAGTGAACTTCAAAAGGCAAGCGGCGACGTGCAAGAAGCAAGCGACTTACATCAAAAGCTTGGCGTTGCGCTTGCGGACTGTGAAGCGCAACTAGAAGGCCAGCGTGAAGTCTGCGCACGGCTTTCCGCAGCTTTGCGTGAAAGTCAATTGTCAGCCACCCACGAACAACAACGGGTTGTCGATTTACAAAATCGGTTAAGTGAACATCGGCAACAACTTGCGGACAACAGGCAACGCAGTACGCAGATCAAAGCGCAGTTTAAGCTGCGTGACACCGATCGCTTTGAGCGCGAACTAAAAGCGGTGGAACGTAAAGTGGTCAAAACCAAGCAGGCGTTGGAAAAAATGGAGTATCAAGCGCAAGAAGCCAGCAAACAGGAAGTTATCGCAGAGCAGGAAATGACACAGATTCGTCAAGGTGTTGAGCAGCAATCGCAAGCCTGCCACCAATTGGAAATTGACTTCACAGGTCGCAGTTCGGAGGCGCGGGCGGTCCAGGCGCAGATCGAACAGTTCAACATTAACCCGCAGGATCTAGAAAATACGCGTCGGCAATGCGGTAACGCTGACCAAGCATCTCGGCTTGCTGAAAAGCTGCGGAGCAAAATCGATAACGTCGGGGAAGTCAACTATGCGGCCGAAGCTGAACACGTCGAAGCTCAGCAGCGTTTGGAGCAAACCCAAGTGCAGATGGATGACTTAGGCGAAGCCATGGAAGCTTTGCGTGTTGCAATTGGGCGGATTGATCAGGAGATGCTTGCGCGCCTCAAACAGGTGTTTAGCAACTTGAACCTGAGTTTTGACACATTGTTTAAAAATTTGTTTGAAGGCGGTAGCGCGGCACTGAATATGACCGGCGATAGCCTGTTAAGCGCCGGTTTGCGATTGGATGTATGCCCTCCAGGTAAGCGAGTTAGCAATATACAAGCTTTGTCCGGCGGTGAAAAAACGTTGGTGGGGCTAGCTTTTTTGTTTGCGCTAAACGAGCTGAATTCGCCGCCGTTTTGTATTCTTGACGAAGCTGACGCGGCGCTGGACGAGGCCAACACGCTTCGCTTTAGTCGGCTGGTTGACGCGATGCGTTCCAAGACGCAATTTTTGATTATTACTCACAACCGCGCGGTAATGGAAAATGTTGAGCGTATGATCGGCATTACGCAAGAGCAGAAAGGTATTTCCAAGGTGGTGTCTGTGAAAATGAAGTCTTTGTTGGATAATGCACACCAGGTTTCCGATGCGGTGGCCTGAATTTGATTCAATTGCAGTATCTGACTTTCATTATTATCATTATCGCGCCGTTTGTCATATACGGCGGATATCTGCTATGGCTACGTTCGGCAAATATGTCGCGTCGCGCCGCTAAGCAACAGCGAGGCGCAAAACCAGGACTCAAGATGCGTGTCTCAGAGCCGACCATGTCGACCACTGCCGCGCAAATTGAAGATGTCGGTCTTGAGCAAGAAAAACTCAACCCTAGCCAAGTTGTGCAACAAGAAGAAACGGAATCGGAAACAATGCAAGAACACGTTGCGGACGCAAGCTCGACAGCGCCGGTGGAGTTGCAGGATGATGCGAAACTAGATATTCAAGCTAGTCAACCTGACCAAACCGTACATGCTAGCGCAGCAAACGGTGATCAGCAGGTTACCGATTCGTCGGCTCAAGCTGATAAATCCAAAACTGAAAACGGAGATACCGCTAACAAAGGCGAAGAATTTCCAGCAATCGGATCTGATCAACTAAACGACTTTTTTTATTACGTGGTGCGCGTCACCGTTCCCAAGAAAATTCATACCAAGGTTATTTGGCAACTAGCCCAGAAACTTGCCAAGCAAGCGGGGCTCCAGATGTATCAGCTGATGCTCGGGCATGATCCTGAGATCGGGGTATGGGAAAACCCGCGTCCGGACAAAAACTATCGTCATTTAGTGTGGGCGGTGCCGTTATGTAACCGCAACACGCATATTAGCGGTTCGATTATCGCTTCGGTCGTTACTGTCTTCCAAGATACGATGCGCAAGGTTGGCGGCATTGCTGATTTCAGTTCGCAAAATGATATTCAAAAGCGCTTAGAGAAGGTTGATGAATTTTGCAATCATGTTGACCATAAAGTTACAGTTTATTTGCTTGCCAGTCGGGAAGATGAAGGTATGCCTCGCCGTTGCGGAGAAATAATTTCACTGGCACTTACGGAAAAAATTGAAGAAATCGACGGTAGTTTGCTACGCATGTCAAACGGCGAAGTCTGGTTCAGGCTATATGCCGGCAACGGCGAAGAAATTGTCAGCAAATCGCCGGATCGCAAGGTCGCCAGCTTGGTTTTGGAAATGGATTTTCCTCATGTTTCTAACACTGATGACGCGTTGCGGGAAATGTTCGCACTTGCCGGCAAGCTCGCCAGGGTACTGCGTTTTCGCCTAGTCGACGCTAGCCAGAACACGATTGATGATGCTCATATTGAGGAAATTCAGCAGGAAATTATGGAGCTGCGCGAATATATGTTGCATCAAGGAGTACGCCCCGGCAGTAAACTTGCCCGCGCATTGTTTAGTTAGCCATGGCAGCAGAAGGTGACGAACCGCATGAGCGGATTCGACAATTGCGCAAGCTTATCGCCTATCACGACCAACTTTATTTCGATCGGGACGATCCACAGATCAGCGATCAAGAATACGACTCGAGCTACACAAAGTTGCTTGAGCTTGAAAAGCGGTATCCGCAATATAGCGACGAAAATTCACCGACTGCGCGCGTAGGAGGTTCATACACTCCCACTTTCGCACCGGTCGTCCATCAGGTGCCGATGCTGTCATTGGAAAAAGCGTATCAAATCACTGAAGTGGAAAGGTTTTGGGCGCGTTTGGCCGGCGAATCCGCCAGGCAAGAATCTTGTATGGCGATGCCTAAACTGGATGGTTTGGCTATCGCGTTGCGGTACCGCGACGGCAAACTTGTTACCGGCGCCACCCGCGGCGATGGCCAGACAGGCGAGGATGTGACCGCAAACTTGCGTATGGTGCGTGGCATTCCGCCACGCCTTCTTGCATCAGTGCCGGACGAACTTGAGGTACGCGGTGAAGTATTCATGAGCCCGGACGCTTTCAAACAGGTCAATATCCAGTTGCGCGAAAAAGAACAAAAGGAATTTGTCAGTCCACGCAATGCGGCCGCCGGAACAATTCGCCAGCTCAATCCGCTACTGGTGCGCAACCGACGGCTGGACTTCAAGGCCTACTGGGCATGGACAGGACAAAACGATCTGCGGCTGAGCGCTGTTGATACCTTCGCGCAATTGCAAGAACTCGGTTTTGCCATTGTGGAGCCGGTACAGCTGATTGATTCGATTGAACAGTTCAAAAGTTATCTTGAGATGTTGATCGAAGTACGCGATAAGTTAGATAGTGAGGTGGACGGAGCAGTGCTCAGAGTAAATGATAGTACTTTGGCCGCAAAGCTTGGTGCCAACGCCAAATCTCCGCGCTGGTCGATTGCGTTTAAGTTTCAAGATCTGCATGTTCAAACCGAACTCAAAGACGTGGTATTTCAGATTGGACGCAGTGGAGTTATAACGCCGGTCGCCAAGCTTAAGCCCGTTCAAGTCAGAGGTGTCACGATCAGTTCCGCAACCTTGCATAACTGCCAAATTCTTGATCAATTTGAACTTAGGGTTGGCGATATACTTGAAATTACGCGGGCCGGTGATGTAATTCCAAAAATACTCAAAGTGGCAAAGCGGACTGAAAATGAGCACGCGCGGCACATAAAAGCTCCTGAGAATTGTCCGCGATGCAATAAGACGTTGATCAAAAAATCAGTTGATCTTCAGTGCGAAAATCCAGCCTGTCAAGGAGTGCTACTGCAACGGCTTAAGCATTTCGTGTCGCGCGACGCCTTGGATATCGAAGGTTTCGCTGGCCAACGCCTTGAACAGCTGGTCAAAGAGAAGCTGATAAACAGTCCTGCCGACTTGTTTGCGCTAAGCAAAAAGCAACTGGAAATATTTGGTGAAGATGCGCAGCAACTGGCAACCAACCTTGAGGCTTCGCTAAATCAGGCTCGCGACACGACGCTGGCAAAAGCTTTATTTGCTTTGAGTATTTCCGGATTAGGCGCCGCCGGTGCCAAAGCGCTTGCCGCAGCATTCGGTTCACTGGAAAATCTGGTTGGAGCTAGCCCTGCGACGTTGAGTTTTTTTAAGCCGGTTCAATTTGAAGTGGCACAAAATGTGCATGAAAGTCTGCATGGGCTAGGATACATAGAATTGATACGTTTGCGTGATCGAGGGGTGGTTTGGCCACAATTCGTTCCGTCGGGCAACATATTTCCGGTAGCAAGGTTGCTTAAGCATATTTTGTATTTGGAAAAAGCGCAACAACCCAATGACTGGCCGCGGTTGCCTCCGGTTTTCATCAGTCGGCTAGTCGGCGCCAAAATGATGCCTGACACTTTCGACAAGCTGCGCAACATTACTAGCAACGATCTGCTTGCAACCGGCATGAGCAAAAACGATGTGACACGATGCGCAACGCAGCTAGATCTGCTGCTTGCTTGCCCCGCGTTTTTAAATCTGGTACGCGAGTTGGAGGAATTAGCCAAAGTCAGCTGGGGAAAAGCAGCGAGCGCGGCATCTGGACCTTTGAGCGGACTTACGGTAATCGTGACCGGAACCTTGCAAGGCTATAACCGCCAGCAGGCTTGGGCGCTCGTCGAAAAGTACGGAGGCAAGATAATACAAAACGTTTCCACCAAGACCGATTTAGTGGTGGCGGGAGCCAAGCCCGGCGCCAGTAAGATTGCCCAAGCAGAAAAATTGGGGATTAAGGTGCTTGATCAAGAACAGCTGTTTGTTATGCTTGGTAAGCAAACATCTTAAAATTCGCCCTTTGGCAATGATTATTAACAAAACCCCAGCCTTGCTCGATTTTGAAAAGGAGCTGGCGCCGATTGTCGGGCGGATTGATCAGCTTCAAAACGATCCTGATGCCGGTAGCGTGCAAGAGGTCAGCGACGAGATGATGCGGCTAGAAAAGCAACAACAGTCCGAATTGCGCAAGTTATATCGCAATTTGGACAGCTGGAATTGCTGTAAAGTTGCCCGACATCCAGATCGACCCCATACCAAAGATTACATTGAGGAAATATTTACCGACTTTACCGAGTTGCATGGCGACCGTATGTATGCCGATGACAAAGCTTTGATCGGAGGCATGGCGCGCTTTGACGATGTGCCGGTGATGGTGATCGGACACCAAAAAGGAAGGGGCACTGAAGGAAGGATTGCTTGCAACTGGGGCATGCCTCATCCGGAAGGATACCGTAAGGCGCTACGTTTGTTACGAATTGCGGAACGCTTCAAACTACCGGTCATTTCGTTTATCGACACTCCCGGAGCATTCTGTGGCGTCGGGGCTGAAGAACGTGGCATGTCGCACGCTATCGGTGTCAATTTGGCAGCGTTGGCAACGCTGCAAACTAGGATAATCGCGGTGGTTATAGGAGAAGGAGGCTCCGGAGGCGCACTGGCAATCGGGGTATGCGACGAGTTGTTGATGTTTGAAAATTCGATTTATTCGGTTATCAGTCCTGAGGGCTGTGCTTCAATCTTGTGGAAAAGCGGCAACGGTACGGCTGAGCAGGCCGCCAATGCACTGCAAATGCGAGCGCGTGATCTGCACAAGCGCGATTTGGTCGATAAGATAATTCCCGAAGCGATCGGAGGAGCACACCGCAATCCTGATCTGGCAGCGAAGAATCTGGCCGATGCGCTACGTTCTTCGCTCAAAAATTTATTCAGCCAGCAGCTGGAGACTTGCCTTGCCAAACGAACAAAAAAACTGCGCGAATATGGCGTATTTTCTGAACGAAGAAGTTAACCAGGTTACCGCTGCGGTAAACAATTGCCTGGCAACGGCATTGCCTAAAGGCGGCAAAGTCGTGGTCGGCTATTCGGGCGGATTGGATTCGGCGGTATTGCTTGGCGCATTGCGCTTATGCGCTAACGATAATATCACCATCAGTGCTGTACATATCAATCATCAGCTCCACCAAAACGCGTTGACGTGGGCACGACATTGTCAGCGCCGTTGCCGGATTTGGAAAGTTCCGTTGCAGATTATCAATGTCAAACTTGACTCGAGACCGACTGGGCTTGAAGAACGAGCGCGTCGCGCGCGCTTGGCGGTGTTTGCGGCAACTGATGCGGATGCGGTGCTGTTGGCTCATCATGCTGATGATCAGGCTGAAACCTGTCTGTTGCGCGCTTTACGCGGTAGCGGAGTTACCGGATTAGCCGCGATGCGCCAAATCAGCCGCTTGCCGCGCAGTGACAAATCGTTATTGCGGCCATTGTTGGGAATTAGGCGTTCGGTGCTTGGCCGTGCAGCTCAAAACTTACGGGTGCGCGGGGTGCGCGATCCGAGCAATTACCTGTTGCATTTCAACCGCAACTGGTTGCGTCACGTATTTTTACCCGAAGCTGAAAAACGACTGCCTGGGCCTACTTTCGCGCTGAACAAACTTGCCGCCAACGCCGCACAAACCGAACGGTTGCTAAACGACCTAGCCGCGCATGACGACCAATGTTGTCGGTCTAACGGAGCCTTACAACGCGGTTTACTCGTCGCGCAAGGTAGATTGCGGGTGCGCAATTGGCTACGTTGGTCATTGCAACAACAAAAGGTGGTACTGTCTAGCGGCAAGCATTTAAGCGAAGCGGCGCGTCAGCTGTGTGCGGCGCGGGGCACGCTTACGTTGTCGTTTGGCACGGTCCATCTGGCTGTCGGCAAACAACGCTTGAATTGGCAACAACTCCACTGATGTGGGCTGATTGATAGAATTTGCCGCACAGTTGACATTATTCGCTGATTTGTATATTCAGATTAAATGAGCGCGATCGAAGTTTTTTTATTTTATTTAACCGGTCTGATCCTAGTGATGTCGGGCTTGGCGGTAATTTCGCTGCGTAATCCAATCCATTGCGCGCTGGCTTTGGTGCTGGCTTTTCTGGTTGCGGCTGTCCAGTGGCTTTTGTTGGGGGCGGAATTTTTAGCCTGGGTGCTGGTGCTAGTTTATGTCGGCGCGGTAATGGTGTTGTTTTTGTTTGTAGTGATGATGCTTGATATAAGTTTGGTCAAACTCCGTGAAGGTTTCTGGCGATTTTTGCCGCTGGGGTTGATCGTTGCCGGTACGTTAGCGGTGCAAATGTTTTTGGTGTTTAGTGGCGATTATTTTCAAGGCGCCCAAGAGGCTTTGCCCAAATCGGCGGTCGTGCCCGACGATTACAGCAGCATCCGCGAGTTGGGCAAGGTGATCTATACCGACTATCTGCTTGCATTCGAGTTGGCTGCGATATTGCTGTTGGTAGCAATCGTAGCGGCGATTTCGCTGACCGTACGTAGTCGCAAGGACACCAAGCAACTTGATCCGGCAGGCCAGGTAATTGTCAAAGCCGATGATCGTATGCAGGTTGTCGCACTTGAGCTGGAAAAACCTGCGGCGGTGCCTGACGAAAATCAAGAACCAGAGCCGTCAGATGACGGCAAGGACAAATAAGAGCATGATCGTCACGTTGTCGCATTATTTGATGCTAGGCTCAATCTTGTTTTTGATCGGGATCGTCGGAGTATTCCTTAATCGTAAGAATATATTGATCGTGCTGATGTCGATCGAACTTATGTTGCTGGCGGTTAATTTTAATTTTATCGCTTTGGCCAGCTTTCAAAATGATCTGGCCGGTGAAATTTTTGTATTTTTTATCCTAACCGTGGCGGCGGCGGAATCGGCAATTGGTTTGGCAATTCTTGTGGTGGCTTTTAGGCTACGTAAATCAATCAATGTTGATGACTGGGGCAAGTTGGCGCGTTAGATGGAAACCCTGATATCTTGGGTAGTTTTGCTACCGTTGATAGCCGCAATCTGTTGCGGGGCAGGCGGACGCGTGCTTGGGCGAATACCTTCAGCGGCAACGGCGATTGCCGGCGTGGGCGGGTCTTGCGCACTGTCAGTGCTGATCGCGTTCGAAGTAATCGGCAATGAGGTTATCTACAACTTTGACTGGTATATCTGGGCGCAAATAAGCGACTTAAAAATCAGCATCGGCTTTTTGGTCGACGGACTTAGCGCGGTGATGATGGTTGTCGTCACATCGGTTTCGCTGATGGTGCATATTTTCACGATGGGCTACATGCGCGACGATCCCGGTTATCAACGCTTTTTCGCTTACATCGCGCTGTTTACTTTTGCGATGCTGATGCTGGTGATGAGCAATAATTTTATGCAGCTGTTTTTTGGTTGGGAAGCGGTGGGGCTGGTGTCTTATCTGCTTATCGGATTTTGGTTCAAGCGGCCTACGGCGATAGCGGCCAATCTTAAAGCGTTTATCGTAAACCGGGTCGGTGATTTTGGTTTTTTGATTGGAATCGGCTTGGTGTTGGCGTTTGCCGGTTCGCTCGATTATCAGGAAGTTTTTGCGGTGCGTGAGAATTTAGCCGGACAAACTATCAACATTCTGCCCCAACTAGCTTGGCAGGTGCCGACCGTAATTTGCCTAATGCTGTTTATCGGCGCGATGGGCAAGTCGGCGCAATTCCCGCTTCATGTCTGGTTGCCGGATTCGATGGAAGGACCCACCCCGATCTCGGCGTTAATCCATGCCGCCACCATGGTTACCGCCGGCATCTTTATGGTTGCCAGAATGGAACCTTTGTTTGAAATGTCGTCAACAGCACTAACTACGGTGATGATTGTTGGCGGTATCACCGCGTTTTTCATGGCCTTACTCGGCTTGGTGCAACATGACATCAAGCGGGTAATCGCCTATTCAACCCTTTCGCAACTTGGTTATATGACCGCTGCGCTAGGTGCTTCAGCGTACTCTGTGGCCATTTTCCATTTGACCACCCATGCTTATTTCAAGGCGTTGTTATTTTTAGGAGCAGGGGCGGTGATTGTCGCTTTACATCATCATCAGGACATGCGCGTGATGGGAGGTCTGGGCAGAAAAATGCCGATTACGTTTATCACGATGTTGGTTGGCGCTGTCGCATTGTGCGGCATTCCGCCTTTTGCGGGTTTTTTCTCGAAGGATCTGGTTATCGAGGCGGTGGGCCTGTCCGGTCAGCCCGGTAGTCAAGTGGTGTACTGGGCACTGGTGGTCGCGGCCGTAATGACTCCGCTGTACACTTTTAGGCTTCTGGCGCTGGTGTTCTGGGGTGGTAGCAGGGCTAAACCGGAAGATTATTCCCAGGTACGCGACTGTGGATGGTCAATATCTTTGCCGCTAGTCGCTCTGGCAATACCGTCGGCTGTAGCGGGCTGGTTTTTGCTTGAGCCGATGATTGCGGGAAAAATGTTGTTTACCGCACAAAGTGGTGAGGCAGTTTCTAAGGTTACGGCCGAGTTGGCTGAGCAAGCTCACTCGCCGCTGGCTTTGGTAATCCATTCACCGGCCACAGCGGCATTGTGGGCTGCGGTGGCAGGGGTGGCGACGGCTTTGTATTTGTATCTGCTTGCGCCAGATACTCCGGGTGCTCTGGCACGCGGCGGCGGGCCGATTTACCGGATGTTATTGGCAAAGTACTGGCTAGACGACCTCAATGAATTTTTATTCGCCGGCGGAGCAAAACGTTTGGGTACCATACTGTGGCAACAGATTGACGACAAGGTGATTGACAGCTCGGTAAACGGGATTGCTAAACTTGTCCGGCGCGGGGCGCAAGCTGCGCGCATGCTTCAAAGCGGGCTGATTTATCAATATGCGTTCGTGATGATCGTGTGTCTTGTTGCGCTGGCGGCATGGACGTTACAGATCCGATGAAAACCCGCTTCGAAAGGTTTTAATTATGCTGTCGTGGCTGATCTGGTTACCGGTGATATCCGGCTTGGTTTTGATGACCACAGGCCGGCTACGCTTGCCAGATCAGATTGTCAAATGTTTCGCGCTAGGCAGCGCCATAGTGGTGCTGGTGCTGAGTCTCATTTTGGCAATTAATTTTGACAATACCACCTCGGAACTTCAGCAGGTGATCGATGTGCCGTGGATCGAGGCGTATGGAATCAGCTACTTGCTTGGCGTCGACGGTATCTCTATGCCATTGATTGTGCTCAACGGCATAATAACGGTACTGACTGTTGCCGCCGGCTGGGTGGTAATCAAGGATCGTTGTGCTTTGTATATGGCGGCCTTTTTGCTGATGTGCGGTTTTGTCAACGGTGTTTTCGCCGCGGGCGACGCGATTTTGTTTTACGTGTTTTGGGAAGCGACGTTAATTCCGCTGTTTTTAGTAATCGGTATCTGGGGCGGAGACAGAAGGATATATGCGGCGGTAAAGTTTTTCTTGTACACTTTTTTCGGCTCGCTACTGATGTTGGTTGCCTTTTTGTACCTGTATACCTTGGCGGACGATTTTGATATTCGCGCAATGCAGGAAGTGCCGGTTTCCATGACTGCCCAGACCTGGATATTTTTTGCGTTCTTGCTTGCGTTCGCGGTCAAGATCCCGATGATCCCGGTACATACTTGGTTGCCGGATGCGCACGTGGAAGCACCGACCGGCGGGTCGATAGTACTAGCGGCGATCATGCTTAAGTTAGGCGGCTACGGGTTTTTGCGATTTTCGTTGCCGATTGTGCCAGAAGCTAGCCAGGAATATGCTTGGGTTGTAGTCGCTTTGTCACTGATCGCAATTGTGTATATCGGTCTTGTCGCTTTGGTACAGCAGGACATGAAAAAGTTGATTGCGTATTCGTCGATTGCGCATATGGGCTTTGTTACTTTGGGTATATTTGTTTTCGACGAGCTAGGCATGGTTGGCGCGATGGTGCAGATGGTTTCGCACGGCTTTATTTCCGGAGCATTGTTCTTTTGTATCGGGATGATGTATGACCGGCTACACACACGCATGATTGCGGACTACGGGGGAGTGGTGAACACCATGCCTAAGTTTGCGGCGATGCTGATGCTGTTTGCGATGGCCAATGCCGGCTTACCCGGGACTAGCGGATTTGTGGGTGAATTCATGGTTATTTTGTCTGCCCTTAAAGCCAATGTCTGGATCGGTATTTTGGCCGCCACAACTTTGATAACCGGCGCGGCTTACACGCTGTGGATGTACAAGCGGGCGATTTTTGGCGCGGTGGCCAACGATGCGGTGGCTAATTTACATGATGCGACTCGCCGCGAGACGATTATCCTGTGCGCGTTTGCCGGCTTAGTGTTGCTGTTTGGAATTTGGCCGTTTCCATTGACCGATTCGGTGCAGGTAACAGTGCAAGATCTAGTTGCCCATGTGGAACGAGGTAAGTTATGAGCGCACTCGAGTGGGTAGCGGTATTTCCTGAATTGGTATTGCTGACGGGAGCTTTTGCGTTGTTGTTAAGTGCAAGAGTTCAACTTGGATCTTTTTGGCAAGTCGTTGCCGGAATTTTCCCGTTCGTTTTGGCGCTGATAATCGCATGGCTGACTTGGCCGGAAGAAACGACCGTGCTGTATGAGAAATTGTTGGTATTTAGTCCATTCGGATCGTTGCTAAAAGTAAGCATTTTGCTGGTGTGTTCCACGGCGCTCGCGTATTCGTTTGAATATCTTGCCGCACGTAAACTATTGACGGCAGAGTTTTTTGCGTTGGCTATTTTCGCCACCTGCGGAATGCTGCAGCTGGTATCGGCCAATCATTTTTTAACGGTTTATCTCGGTTTGGAATTGATGTCTTTATCGATGTATGCGATGATAGCGTTGCAACGCGACAATTCGTCTGCGGTTGAAGCGGCGATGAAATATTTTGTGTTAGGCGCGCTTGCTTCCGGCTTGTTGCTATTTGGCATTTCGCTGATTTATGCAGCGACCGGCACCTTGGTGATACCTGAAGTTGCTGCTGCGATGGGTGGCGGCGTAGAAGAAACGCGCAACCTGCTGGCGTTCGGGTTGGTTTTTCTGGTCGCCGGGGTCGCGTTCAAAATCGGTGCGGCACCGTTTCATATGTGGTTGCCGGATGTATACACCGGCGCACCGACCGCGATTACATTGTTTATAAGCACAGCACCGAAAATCGCGGCATTCGCCATGGCAATTCGGGTGATTATAGAAGCTAACGCTCCGTTGGATGGTGATTGGAGCGGCATGTTGGCGATACTGGCGGTCGCATCTATGGCGATCGGCAACATAACCGCGATAGCTCAGCAGAATCTAAAGCGCATGCTGGCCTATTCGGCTATCGCGCACACCGGGTTCATGTTGCTTGGCCTGTTGGCGGCAACGCCGGATGGTTATGCGGCGGCGCTTTTTTACATTCTTACCTATGCGCTTATGACGCTGGGGGGATTTGGAATGCTGGTACTGTTGTCACGCAACAAAGTTGAAGTGGAAAACCTCACTGATATGAAAGGTATGGCAAGGCGCAACGGTCTGATTGCGGTGATGATGCTGATTTTGATGTTGTCAATGGCCGGGATACCGCCACTGGTGGGTTTTTACGCCAAACTGGCAGTCTGGTCTGCGGCAGTTGAGGCCGGCTGGACCTGGTTGGCGGTTACCGCGGCATTGTTGTCGGTAGTTGGGGCGTTTTATTACCTGCGCGTAGTCAAGCTGATGTATTTTGATGAACCGGAGGCTGATGCCAAGCCAGTCAACATAGACCGACCCCAACTGGCGCTTATTGGTACAAATTGCCTGCTGGTGGTGGTACTGGGTATATTGCCCGGTAATTTACTCCTTGCCTGCCTGTTGGTGTTCGAGGCGCTTTGATCCGGCAGCTTAAAGTCTAAGTTGGAGTGGTAAAACAAAGCGGGCTATGCCTGCCGGATTTCACCGAAAACCGCATAAGTGGAGAATTGATCCACGACGGCGGATTTATACGCTTGGAAAAAGATCTGGTGAGAATGCCAAGCGGTACGATCTCGTCCCGTTATGTTGTTCGTCATTGTGGCGCGGTGGCGATTATTCCGATATTTACCAATGGAGATATCCTGCTGGTACATCAGTATCGTTATTCATTGGGCAAGCACATTCTAGAAATACCTGCCGGTAAACTTGAAAAAGACGAAGAGCCTCTTACTTGCGCGATACGGGAATTACGCGAAGAGACCGGCTATATCGCCAAGCGTTGGGAAGCATTGATCGATACTCATTCTAGCGTCGGCTTTACCGATGAAAAACTCACCATTTTTTTAGCCGATGAAATAAGCTTTGCTAGTCAGCCAGATACCGACGAAGATGAGAATGTCCAAGTGGTGCGACTGTCGCTAGAAGATGCTATAAAAAAGCTTGCGCAGGGGCAAATTACCGAAAATCGTACCCAACTTGCGCTGTTGTGGTTACGACTGCGTCAAGCGGATATTCGGCTTGGCTAACCGATGCGGCTATTTTTGGGCGAGTTCTTCTGCGCGCTGGTGCGCCGCACGGATGGCATCGGCAAAAATTTCGGCGAATTTGTGATCGGCCAAAGTGTTCAGAGCCGCTGCTGTGGTGCCTCCTTTGGAAGTTACCTGCTCGCGTAGCGCGGCGGGGTGCTTGTCGGCGCTCATGACCATCTTGCTTGCACCATGCAACGTCTGAGCCGTAGCGGCAAGGGCGATGTCTGCCGGTAGGCCAAGTTGCTCAGCGGTTGATGACATAATTTCCATAACCAAATATGCGTAGGCCGGGCCGGATCCGGAAAGTGCGGTGGCGACATCTATCAGGTTTTCTTCGGTTACCCAGAACAAGCTGCCGCAAGCACTCATTAATCGCGTGGTTAACTTTGCTGCCGGACCCGCGGTATCTTGCGCCGCATACGCAAACGAACAACCTTCGCCGATAACCGCCGGCGTATTGGGCATAACGCGCACAATGTCCAGCGCGCTAAGCCAGTCGCGTAACGACTCGGTAGTAACCCCGGCAGCGATGCTGATTACAGGTTGCGAATTTAAATACCCGGATGTACAAAGTTCAGCGCAAGCTTGTTGCAGATCTTGCGGTTTGACACACAACAAATAAGCTTGTGCCGCGGGTAATGCCGTACAACTAGCGTAGGTTTGACATCCTTTGCCTGCTAATTTTGCGCGTGCTTCATCATTCGGCTCTGCGACCGCGATATCTTCCGGTCTCCAAATACCGCTTGTCAAAGCTGCGGTAATTAGCGCGGTTGCCATGGTGCCGCCGCCGACAATCGCCACTTGGGTGCTCATAGGCGCTCTCCGAAGATTAAGGTGCCAATGCGAATAATCGTCGCCCCGTTGCTGATCGCTTGCGAAAAGTCGTCAGACATCCCCATTGATAGTGTATCAAGTTGATGATCAATGCTTGCGGCGTGCTGTAAAGCGGCCAGCTCCGCAAATCGCTTGCTATTATCTTTTGCAGCAAGTGATGGCTCGGGTATGCACATCAGTCCGCGCAGACGCACGCCGTCTATCGCACTTACTTGGTCGAGAAAATCAGGTACCGCTTTAGGCATGATGCCGTGCTTGCTTTGCTCTTCACCCAGATTTACCTGCACGGTAACGTTGATTGGTTCTTTTCCGGCGGCAAGCCGAGCCGCACCTAATCGGTTAGCGATCTTGATCCGGTCGAGGGCGTGAAACCAGTCAAATAACAATGCCGCCTCGCGAGTTTTGTTAGCCTGCAAAGGTCCGATCAAGTGCCAAATGCCTTTGAATTCGTCTCCTAGCTCGTGAATTTTAGCGGCAGTTTCTTGAACATAGTTTTCGCCAAAATCCATTTGTCCAAGCCGATAAGCTTCAGCAATCAGGGTGCTCGGCTGGCGCTTGCTGACCGCCAGCAAGGTGATTTCAGCCGGGTCGCGTTGTGGTTGGCAGTTGGCGCAACTACGCTCAATCTGCTGACGTATAGAATGAATGTTAAAATTGATACTTGATGGACCGATAATTTTCGCCATCTTGTCAATTTACCATTTTAATCAGATATCTGAGTCTCTTTTGAAATAAGGAAAAATAGCATGGAAGGAAAAGAATTACTGGATACCCTTTTAAGGTTTATCGTCGACAATGACGCGTCAGATTTGCATATCTCCTGCGGGCTTAAACCTCGGGTGCGCATCCATGGCGAGATAATCACTATCGAATCCGATGAGATCGGAGTGATTACCAAAGAGCATGCTGAAGGAATCGGGCGAGCGTTGCTTCCTGCGGAGAATGATTGGCAACACTATATTGAACACTTCGAAGAAGATTTTTCGTACGAGATTCCTGATGTGGCACGTTTTCGAGTTAACATGTTCATGCATAATCGGGGCCCTGGTATGGTATTTAGGGTAATCCCGGCCACTGTGCTCACACTTGAACAATTAGGTGCGCCGGAAGTGTTCGGTAAGATTTCTCACTCCATTAAATCAGGAGTGGTGCTAGTGACCGGGCCGACCGGATCAGGCAAGTCCACAACCCTGGCAGCGATGATTAATGAGATCAATGAAAATGCCAAAGAGCATATTTTGACCATTGAAGATCCGATTGAGTTTGTGCATCAGCCCAAGCAGTCGCTGATCAATCAACGCGAGGTGGGTGCTCATACGCACAGCTTTGCTAACGCGCTCAAGGCAGCGTTGCGTGAAGACCCGGATGTGATTTTGGTCGGGGAGATGCGAGATTTGGAAACGATACGTCTTGCGCTGACCGCTGCTGAAACAGGACACCTTGTATTTGGCACTTTACACACCTCATCGGCAGCTAAGACTATGGATCGGGTGATTGATGTTTTTCCCTCCGCTGAGAAGGATATGGTGCGTTCAATGCTTTCTGAAAGCCTCCGTTGTGTAATTTCCCAGCAACTGATGCGCCGCGTTGACGGTGGTCGCGTCGCTTGTCATGAAATTTTGATGTCAACTCCGGCAATTCGCAACCTGATTCGCGAAAACAAAGTCGCGCAAATTTATTCTGCGCTGCAAACCGGTAAAAAAGACGGCATGCAAACCATGGACGACGCCATGGAACAACTGCTTGAGCAGAAGGTTATCGTACCCGAAGACGCATACGCTCGCGCGGTAAACAAAAAGAAATTCGCAGTTTACGCCAATATCAGTCCGATACAGGCAGCCGCTGATCAAGAAGCCTAAGCACTCCTGAGATTTTTGTTACTTAGCTTCGGCTAGGCAACTTCAAACCACGAGGTTGTGGTGTCCTGTTGCGCGATGTTCAGAGCGGGACTGTACCCGGAATTACGCAACTTAGCCAGCAGGCAATTGCGTACCTTGGCGGGAGTATTGTTGTTGTCGCTAAGATGCGCTGCAACCACATGGCGCAGATGATCATG
This sequence comes from Candidatus Tethybacter castellensis, assembly GCA_036679665.1. Lineage (GTDB taxonomy): Bacteria > Pseudomonadota > Gammaproteobacteria > Tethybacterales > Tethybacteraceae > Tethybacter > Tethybacter castelli. The sequence goes on from JAZHEJ010000042.1 coordinate 55,235, forward strand.
GCAGATGTTATGAAGTAAGGAGGCGGCTTGTTCGTTGGACAAATGTCCTTTGCCGCCGCGAATGCGTTGTTTGAGCCATGGCGGATATTTGTTGTTGCCATCGAGCATCTCATCGTCATAATTGCATTCAAGCACCAGGGCGTTGCAGTTGGCAAGCATCAAACACAGATATGAGTTCGGCTTGCCAATATCAGTTGCGAATGCTAATTTAGTGCTGTCAGCTTGAAAACAAAATTGTACCGCTTCGCGTGCGTCATGCGGTATGGTGTAAGGTGTGAGCATGGTATTACCGGCTAGCAAAATGCTTTGATCAGGTTTGATTGGGACAAAATCAGCTTCCCGCAACCCAAGTTCCTGCGCTGTACCACGGGTCATATGTGGTCGAATATCGGTAAGACTTACTATTTTGTCCAAGTAACAAATATGGTCGCTGTGATCATGGGTAACGATTATTGCGGTAAGCTCAGAGTAGCTGGTACCCAGCTCGTTCATGCGCGCCTTCAACTTGACACCTGAAATGCCGCAATCGAGCAAAATCAGGTCTTCTTTGCTTTCAATCAGCGCGGCGTTACCCTTCGAGCCGCTAGCTAAGATCGCAAATCGCAAGAAATGTACCTGTTGGAATAGCCGCGACTTAGAGAAAGTTGGCGATGCGGTCGATTATAAATGTGCCTTCGGCACCTTCAGGAGCGATGATACGGGTAGAGTCAGGATTGCTAGACTGAACTTGCAGGACCACCTCATATGGAGGTTTGTTGACGTCATCTGAGCCGAAAAAGCGATCAAACAGACCAACATTATCAGGGTCCTTATTTGGCTCTGCCAGAAGTAACACAATCCTACCTTCGTCCAAGTCACTTTGCACAACGGTGAAACCACCGCGGTCCAAGGCCAGTTGCAAGCGGCGCCAAGCCTGCTCGCGGTCGCGCAATATTACTAAAATGTGGGCATTTGTTTCATATAAGTTGTTAACGGTGACCTGCTGTTCGAATTCTTCCAAAGTGGCGACGCTCTCTTCAGCCAACCTGAAGGATAAAAGCAAGCGGCGCAACATTTCAGCTTCGCGAGTTCGATCAACTTCCAGCGGGACGAATTCGCCGTTCTGTTCTTGTTTAATGCCACGAAAAGCGATGTAAATATTGGTGGAATTGGCATCCGCACCAGGTTCAATCAACGTCCGATAGCGGTGACGAATACCGGTGTCGTTGATGCGTTCAAAAGCGATATCAAGATAGCGGCTCAAACCGGTCCCCAGCACCAAAGCACGGTCTTGTTGCCAATCCGTTTCTATAATACCCGCTTCAGGCAGTTCGATCTCCAGCGCAAAGCCTTGATCCAACCAAAATTCACGCACGGCAACCCAAACGTCTATCGGTGGCAAATCGATTTCTAGCCAGCGAAGGGTTTCTTCACGTTTGATACGCGCCTGAGTAATTTCCGGCAACAGCCGCGTGACGCCGCCTTGTTCGGTTTGCAACAGAACCTGTTCGATGTCTGACAGCACATTGGGTGGTCGCACCAGACGGTTTTCTTCGTATAGTGAGGAAGCTTTATAGTCGGCGTTTTCGGCCGTAAGCGGAGTGGTTGTTCCGCCGCAATTAGCAAGCAACAAAGCGCTAACCAAACACAAGGCTAGGCAATACAGTTTCGTAGATGATTTCAATGCAAATGCTCCACAGCGGTACGAGCTTGCTCGTGGTAAGAAAAAGATAGAGATAGTAGCGGCAAGCGAATGCCGTGCTGGATCCGCGACATGTCGGCTAACACCCATTTGACCGGAATCGGGTTGGCCTCTATGCCCTGTACGCGATTGAACGCGGCTAATTGTTGATCTAGTTCGATAGAGGTAGGTGAGCTGGCGTTCTCGGCAGTGGCTTCAATCATGTTATGCATCATACGCGGCGCGATGTTGGCGGTTACCGAAATAACTCCGTGTCCACCGGCCGCGACATATTCTCGCGCGGTGGTGTCGTCGCCGGATAGCCAGGTAAATTCTTTATCGATACGTTCCATCATATAGTGTAGGCGGCCAATATCGCCGGTAGCATCTTTGATACCGCCAATTAACGGATGTTCCGCAAGTTTTATCACGGTGTCGTCGGTAAGGTCGGTGATAGTCCTGGCTGGTACGTTATAAAGAATAAGCGGTTTAGTTGCGACATCCGCGATCATGCTGAAGTGTCTTATCAGCCCTTGCTGAGTGGGTTTGTTGTAATAAGGCACAACGGACAGGCAGGCGTCGGCGCCGTCAGTACAAGCTTGAGCCGTAAGTTTCATTGCTTCAGCGGTGCTGTTTGATCCGGTACCGGCAATGACCGGTATGCGTCCGTCGACATGTTCAATTATTTTGGCTATTACTTTTTGATGTTCTGTCATTGACAAAGTGGGAGATTCGCCGGTAGTTCCAACCGCAACAATGCCGTCGGTGCCAGAGCTCAGATGCCAATCAAGCAAACTGACAAGGGCTTGCCAGTCGATTGCACCGTCAGCGTGCATGGGCGTTACCAGTGCCACAATGCTTCCTTTAAGTTGCTTTGCCATAAGTGTAGCAGAGATTTTAATGCCTACAGCGCAGGAGAAGCCATTTGGCTAGGTCGCCATCCGGTTAGCCACAGGGACGCAAAATATGTCGCAACGCCAATCGAAGCTGCTATGGCGAGGCCGGCGACACGCTCAATTGCCGTTATCTGTGTCCATTCGCTAGGCTGACCCCTTAGCCAAAGTAATAACAAGGTCATGACAACGCATCCGCAGAGTACGCGCAACAAAAATCCCGGCCAACCCGGCTGGGGCTGGTAAATGTGTCGGTAAAGTAACACCCCGAGCAGTAATAACGCATTAACTGATACGCCGATCGCTATGGCCAAGGCCAACCCCGCATGTTGTAACAAAGGAACGAGCGCAAAGTTCATAGCGACCGTAACCGCGAGCGCCACGGCCGATATCTTAACCGGCACCATGATCTCCTGGCGGGAATAAAAACCCGCGGTAAGTGTTTTGATGCAAACTAGCGCCGGTACCCCGAAACTGTATGCAAACATCGCCAATGAAGTTTGTACGCTGTCAAGTGGTGTATAGTTGCCGTGCTGGAAGAATGTCGCGGCTAGCGGCAAGGCCAATACCGCCATGCCGAATGCCGCGGGGAGGCCGAGCAAAACCGCAATTCTTAGACTCCAGTCTAAGGTGATGCTAAATGGTTTTTGTTGATCTGAATGAGCTTGACGCGACAGCGTGGGCAGAACAATTACTCCGAGTGCCGCACCTAGCAGCCCGGTAGGCAGTTCCATCATTCGGTCGGCAAAATATAGCCATGACACTGAGCCGTCTGCCAAAAACGATGCGAATACCAGATTGATGACAATGCCAAACTGAGCGATTGACACCCCGATCGCTCCCAAGCCGGTAAGTTTGAGAAGTTTTTTCATCTCAGGAGTCAGGCGCGGCCAAGCCAAGCGCGGTAATTTACCATATTTATACATTGCCGCCGCTTGTAAAGATAACTGGGCCAAGCCACCGATGATTACGCCCCACGCTAACGCTTCAATCGGATTGGCAAGTTGTGGCGCTAGCAATATCGCGCACCCGATCAGGCTGATATTAAGCAAAGCTGGCGCAAATGCGAAAGCGGCGAAGCGGCCGTAAGAATTAAGTACCGCGCCACCAAAGGCGGTAAGGGAAATAAGCAAAATATAGGGAAAAGTAATGCGCAACAATGTAACTGCGGCTTCTGATTTGCCTTCGATTTCCGCAAAACCAGGTGCAAGCACCGCGATGAGCAGCGGCGCCCCGATAATGCCGCACACACTGATCAAAGCAAGCACGCATGTTAGCCAGCTTGCAATAATATTGCGTAACTGTGCGGATTTATTGGATTCGCGCGCAGAGTTGTAAACCGGCACAAATGCTTGGGTAAATGCTCCTTCGGCGGTCAGGCGGCGTAGCAAGTTGGGAATTTTGAATGCCGCGAAAAACGCATCGGTATGCAGACCGACTGCGAATGAAAAAGCGATGGTAACATCGCGCACCAAGCCAAGAACGCGTGACAGCAAGGTCAGCACTGAAACTGACCACAGCGCCTTGCTGAGCCGTCCGCTAGCTATATGTCGGTTCTTCCCTAGTGTGTCGGTGTCGACACACTATGCTGCGGAGATATCAACGAAATGTCCTTTTCCGACCGTGGCGACCGCGGCGGCCATCACCGGACTGACCAGGTGGGTGCGAGCCTGGTAACCTTGCCTACCTTCGAAGTTGCGGTTTGAAGTGGAAGCGCAACGCTCATGCGGGCCTACCACATCGTCGTTCATGCCCAGACACATTGAGCATCCCGGCAGCCGCCACTCAAAGCCGGCTCGTTTAAGTTCGCGGGCGTAGCCTAAATCCACGGCCTGTTCGCTGACCTGACGCGAGCTAGGTACGATAATCGCTTTAAATTCGCCACCGCCCGGCGCCCGCTTGCGCGATACTGCGCGGCCACTACGGCGCACAAAGTCATAGACATCTTTGATATCCTGTAGACGGGCGTTGGTACAAGAACCGATGAACACCCTGTCCATGGCGATATCGGTGATTTTTGCGCCGGCTTTGAGTCCCATGTAGCTGAGCGCCGACTGATAACTGTCTTGACTTGCTGGATCATCTTGCGAAGCGGGATTCGGTACATAACCATCCACGTCCACCACCTGATCAGGCTTGGTTCCCCACGAAACTTGCGGCTTGATCTTGGCGGCGTCAAATTCATAACTAGTGTCAAATTGTGCATCATCATCTGAATGCAATGTGCGCCAATACCGTTCGGCTTGCGCAAACATTTTTCCGCTTGGAGCAAGCGGGCGGCCGCGCAAAAATTCGATAGTCGTGTCATCAACCGCAACCATTGAAGAACGGGCTCCGCCCTCTATCGACATGTTGCATATCGTAAAGCGTCCGTCGATGTCAGATTGTTCGATAGCCTCGCCGCAAAATTCAATTGAATGGCCTGCGGCGCCGAATACGCGCATTTCGCGGATTATGTTAAGAATTATGTCTTTGGCAAAAACATTTTCACGCAATTTGCCGGCCAAGGTTATGCGCATACTCTTGGGCTTAGTTTGCCACAAAGTCTGCGTGGCCAACACATGTTCTACTTCGGTGGTTCCGATACCGAACGCCAGACATCCTAAAGCGCCGTTGGTGCTAGTGTGCGAATCACCGCAGACCACAGTCAAACCCGGCAATACAAAGCCTTGCTCAGGGCCTACCACATGAACGATACCGGCGTGTCGCGACTCAGGTGAGAAATAACGAATATTGTTGGCATTGCAGTTGTTGTTGAGAGTGCTCATTTGCAATGCGGATGCTTGACCGCTTTGGATTCTGCGCATTGAGTTCGCGTAAGTGATTTTGGTGGTTCGATCGCCGCCGGTACCGCGTTCTTCATGGCGCTGATCGCGCTTTTTGTTGAGGTTGTGCTTGGTGGAAACATTGTGGTCGGCCACCGCGAGAATAAATTGACGACGACGGATATCGCGCCGTGCGACGCGCAAACCGTCGAAAGCTTGCGGGCTGGTTACCTCGTGCATCAGGTGGCGGTCAATATACAGTAAATCCCGGCCGCTATCGTCGGTGTCCACGATATGCCGATTCCAAATTTTGTCAAGTAAAGTTTTGCCGTGCATGATTTTTACGTGTGCCGTCAAAGCGTTGGCAGCAAAAGTTATTTTACGAAATTGTCGACTTTCGCAAGCTTGCCGCGTACTAGCGGCGGAGTCATTAGCCAGTGTTCGCAAAAATTATCAGGCAAAAGGCGCATCAATCTACTTAAGCTAGCGATGATTAAGATTGTAAACACGATTCGGGCAAACAATACGCCAAACAAATGCGCCCCGAACAGCAAGGATATTAACGAGTCTTCTAGCAATGAGTGACAGATGCTTAAAGTTGCGACGGTCAAAAACATGTCACGTCGATCAATTTTCCCTGAACGCATTTCGTTCAGCAACAGCGCCGCACCGTACGTTATGCCCAAAACCAAGCCGATTATCGCGACCACCGCGGCGGAGTGATGGATACCCAGGATGCGCATCAACGGTTTGAGTAAAAATATAAATATGCGTTCGATATTCCAGATCCGCAGGTAGTACATCAACAGGTTGAGCATAAAAATAACCGTAAAAAATACCACCCAGATTCGCAGTTGTCCGAACAGCCATTGCACCCAGGTGGCAGTGTCGCCGGCAGTGCCTACCACAAACAAGGTGGCCGGTTCTTGGAGCCAGTTCAGTGCCAAAAAGAAATGATTAAGCAAAAAACCCAGTGCAAAGGCGGTCCCAAAGCGCAATAAAACTGTCACCCAGGCTCGTACCCCAAGATACTGGGCGAGCCTTACTTCAACCACAATCGCGTGCGCCTCTAACAAGAGCAACGCGAATATTGTTGCCTGGGCGGTGGAAAGCTGAAGTTCATGCCAGTTTTCCGCCAAGAGCGCAAAACCTGCTAGTGGTTGGATTAGGATCGCCGCCGCCCAACCGACCCCGGCTTGTCCGGGCAGGCCGACCAGCTGCATTATCGGCACTAGCAGATTGCCCAGTGTAACAAGTAGCGGTATGAACATTTCAATGATCCGGAGCCCCAACAGGATCGGAAAAGTGAGCCAGAAGACAAAGGTAAAAGTTGCGACGCTAAGTCGCAATTGCGCGATGATAGTCGCAAAGATGTTGCGGTAAGCGGGTCGATGGTTGGACGAGGTGTCCTGTGAATCGCTGGTAGACATTAAATGCTGGGCCTAGCTGCTTCTATAATCAACCCTGTGGAATTCTACGGCTTTGCAAACAATGAAGCGCAGTTGCGCCAGATCGCGGAGGATGTGCTTGATCTTGCGGCTGCCAAAGGAGCCGACGGGGCGCAAGTGTCGCTGGGCGAATCATTCGGGCTGAATGTCGATGTGCGCGCCGGCTTTCCTGAACAGATTGATTTTAGCCAACAGGTCAGCCTCGATATTGTGGTTTATATAGGTAAACGCACCGGCGCGGCCAGTTGCAGTTCGCTGGTTCGCAAGGATATTGAACAGAGCATAGAACGCAGTATTGTCATTGCCCGTCAGATGCACGAAGATGATTGCAACGGGTTGCCCGAGGTCGAGTTGCTCAATTTGGATAATCATATGGATTTGGATGTCTGTCACCCATGGCGCCCCAATGTCGAAGAGGCGGTGCGGATTGCCGCGGAAACTGCGCAAGCGAGCTGGGAAACAGACAAGCGAATCAACCGTACCAAAAGTGACGGTGCAGGGGTGAGCACGAGCGAAAGTCGTATCGTGCTGGCCAATTCATTAGGCTTCATGGCGGCGCGCGACATTAGTAGTCATATGGTATCTTGCGGAGTGATAGCCGATTTGGATCATGGCATGGAAACCGCGCACTGGTATGACAGCAAGATCGCCGCGCCGGATTTACAGGATCATCTCAAGATCGGCGCCATTGCCGCGCGGCGCGCGGTGGCGCGAGCCGGCCGACGTAAAGTCTCTACCTGTAAAGTACCGGTGGTTTTTGAAACCGGATCCGCTCACAGCCTGATCAGAACATTGTGTTCAGCAATAAGCGGCGGCAGTGTTTATCGCAAGCTAAGTTATCTGGTCGACAAGGTGGGCGAACCGGTGGCGGCCGATCATCTGACCGTACATGAAAACCCCTTTGCCCAACGACGCTTTGGCAGTACCTGCTATGACGCCGAGGGGGTTCGCACCACAACTCGCGATGTGATCAAAGACGGGGTACTTACCACTTATCTGCTTGACAGCTATACGGCGCGCAAACTCAAATTGCAGTCGACCGGGCATGCCGGCGGTACCCACAATCTTGAAGTACGTTGCCGTGAAGCAACATTAGAGGAGCTGCTAGGCCAGATGGAGCGCGGCCTGTTCGTTACCGATTTGGTCGGTAAGGGCGGAAATATCGTAACCGGCGATTATTCTGCCGGCGCCAGCGGATTTTGGATTGAGCAAGGCAAGATTGCCTATCCAGTTGAAGAAGCGACCATTGCCGGTACGCTACCGCAACTATTGGCCGGTATCGTAGCCGGCGCGGACGACGCCCGCACGCTAGGCGGATTAAGTTGCGGTTCGTTACTGGTTGAGCAACTCGCAGTAGGCGGAGCAACTTAGCAGCCAGGGCGTTATGCCGGCGGCGCCAGGGTAAACCACAGCGCAACGAGTATTCCGACCGCGATTCGGTACCAGCCAAACGGACGAAAATCGCGCGTGGCCACATAGCCTAGCAGCCAGCGTACCGCAAATAAAGCACTTAGAAAAGATACGCCAAAAGCAAGCGCTATAAACGCGGTGTTTTCATCAGCCAATACGCTTTTGTTTTGCCACAGATCAAAGAGTGAGGCGGCAAATATAACCGGAATAGCCAAAAAAAATGAAAACTCCGTGGCCGCGGAGCGGGACAGTCCCGTTAGCCTGCCGCCCATGATAGTAGCCGCGGAACGCGACACGCCGGGAAACAGCGACAGAATCTGGGCGATACCAACCCATAACGCGTCACGCATATTCATGTCGTCAATGCTAGACACACGTTCAGTAATGTGCCGGCGTTCAATCAGAATTATCGCTACTCCGCCGACGATAAGCGCTCCTGCCACAGTCAGCGGATTAAACAGCAATTCTTTAATTTGAACATGCACCGCCAAGCCCACCACGGCCGCGGGAAAAAATGCTATGGCCAACCGCAGGATGAATCTTTGGGTTTGAGCTGACGACAGCGAAAGTACTAGTTGACCAAGCCGAATCCGGTAGTGCCAACAAACTGCCAGGATCGCGCCAAACTGAATAATGACGATAGTAGCGTCAATACCTTCTCCGCTGCGTCCTAGCAAACGCGCCGCCACTATCAGGTGACCGGTCGAGGACACCGGCAAAAATTCGGTCAGTCCTTCGACCAAACCAAGCAGCATTGCCGCCCAAGCATCGCCTGCGGACATGTCTACAGCTTCGGCAAGGTAAGCTCCAGTTGGTTTTGGTACTTGCCGTCGCGGTCGCGGTACGAGGTACGGCAAGGTTCGCGGGCCGCGAAGAACAAAAACTGGGCAATGCCTTCGTTGGCGTATATTTTGGCCGGTAACGGCGTGGTGTTTGACAGCTCAAGTGTTACATGCCCTTCCCATTCCGGTTCCAGCGGGGTGACATTGACGATAATTCCGCATCGGGCGTATGTTGATTTCCCGACGCAGATGGTCATGATGTCGCGCGGAATGCGAAAGTATTCCATTGTGTTTGCCAAGGCAAACGAGTTGGGTGGAATGATGCAACTATCGCCGCGCTGATCGACCATTGAGGACATGTCAATGTGCTTGGGATCAACCAAAGTCGCGTTGAGATTGGTAAACACTTTAAAGTGGTTGTCGCAACGCGCATCGTAGCCGTAGCTTGAAGTGCCATACGAAAGGGCGGCTTCGCCGTTGGCGTTTACCTTGATCTGCTCGGCGCTAAACGGCTCAATCATGCCTTTGCGGGCCATTTCTTCAATCCAGTGGTCGGGCATCACACTCATGGGCGACTATTCTAGCTTTAGCGCATGGCGCGCAATAACTCGTCAGGGCGGTCCAGGCAAAGCGCAAGCCGGGTACGAAAACCTTGGGGGTCATGCGGATTTAGTACCCGCGCGGCGCGCGGATTGAGAATATCAAGATGGCGCGACAGCCAAAACCGCAACGCGGCACTGACAAAAATGTCGGCCAGCAAGTCGGGGTGCTCAGGTAGCAACGGCAACTTACGCTTATAAGCGCCCAGCATTGCGGCCAGATGATCGTGATAAATGGTGCCTTGGTCGTCCATGCACCAATCAATACATGCTACGGCAAGATCAAATGCCGGCAGATCGTGCCCGGCAAAATAAAAGTCGATTATGCCGTTGATGTGTTCGTTGACCCACAGCACGTTGTTGCGAAACAAGTCGCAGTGACAGGCCAGTTCAGGCAACCCAGCTTCAGCTACGCGACGATCGGCTTTTTGAGCGCGCTCTAAAAGTATGCGGTCGTTGGAAGATAAGTGGGGGGCGATTTGTCGCGCGGCATTCTTACGCCAGGCATGGCCGCGCGGGTTGGGGATTTGACCGCCAAAGTCGTCAGCGTCTTGATGCAAACTGGCGATCTGCGCGCCCATTGTGGCGCATTCGATAGGAGTCGGTTGCAGACGCGGTTCTCCGGACGCAAATGCAACCACCGCTGCGGGCTTGTCATCGAAAATCGTGCAAGTTGAACCTTTACGGTTTTGCAAAGTTTGCGGCACAGCCAACTTCTTATTGTGCATGTGCAAGGCAAGATCGAGACAGTAGGTCGCGATATCCATTGACCATACCTCGACGATGGTAAATACGTATGCGGACGAATCGGCGCAAACGATACGGTAGTTGGTGTTTTCGATACCATCAGTGATCGGCTCGGGCTCCGCAATCAGTTCCAGGCTATAGTTTTGTGCCAGCCACTGGCTAAGGACAGGGTGCTCGACGTGGGTAAAAACCGCCATTATCGTACTTGTGGCGAAGAAAAATAGTTGGCCCAATATTCAATGCCAAGCACAGCTAATATGCCGAAGACAAAGCAGGCCCCGGCAAGCAGGTATTGCGGTTCAGGCAGTTCGGTTGGCCAGACCGCTATTTGTAAAATTTGCCTGATATCACCGGTCTGTTCTTTCCACGGCCACAGTTTAGGCAATACCCCAAGCATGAAACTCGCCAGTACCGCCATAACCGGCAGATACAGGTGGACAAGTAGCTTACGCAGTAGCTTGGCAAATAATGCCAGCCCTAATAATCCTCCACTGGCGAAGCTAAGCAAAACCGCGAAATTCAGTTCATGCACGGCATCGATTAAAAACGGATATACGCCAATGAGCAACAACACAAAACTACCGGAAATACCAGGCAAAATCATCGCGCACAACGCTAGCATGCCAGCAAGAAAGTAGCCTGACAACGGCGGGGCGTTTTGCAAGGTTGCAGTCGGAGCAAATACGACAAGCATCGCGGTTCCCATTCCACCTAGCACACACAATATCAACAGTAGATTGAAAGGGCGCAATTTATAGAGGATGCGTAACGCCGCGACAAAGGTTAGGCCGCAAAAAAAAGACAGCAATGCGATGGATTGGTTTATCAACAGGTGACGTAACGGAGTAGCAGCGGTTACGATTGCCACCACCGCGCCGCTGAATAAAACCAGCAAGAAAGTACCGTCGATTGCGCGCCACATAACTCGGAGTTGACCTTTGAACAAAAACAACCAAACTGTCGGACTCGCGCAAAGATTCAAAGCTTTGATTAGCCGGCCATAGATTCCGGTAATCAATGCCAGGGTGCCGCCTGAAACTCCGGGGACCAGATCGGCAAGTCCGATTGCGATACCGCATGCGAACACTCCGGTCAAGCGACGACCGTTCGGCTTTTGGGTCATGGTTTGCTAGTTAGCGCACCAAGCGCCGCAGCATGCAAGACGGGATTGCCCGCGGCGACAATATTTCCTTTGCAATCAAAGCTAGGCGGATTACCGGCAAAATCAGTTACACACGCGCCGGCAGCTTCAAGCAGCGCGACACAAGCCAACCAGTCGTACGGCTTGAGACCCTCTTCTACCGCCAGATCTAAGGTTCCGTCCGCAACACAGCCAAAGTTGAACGCATCGCCGCCGTAACGAACGTGCGCGCAGGATGTGAGCAGGTTGCGCACCGCATCGCTTGCGGGGGGCAAGGTAATCGAGATGGTGGCTTCATTTAAATCGGTGATTGTTGTACCGCGACATGGTACCGGGCCAAGTAACCGCTCATCGCGATAGCAAGTATGTCCGGCTATGCCGTACCAGCGCTTGGCCAACGCCGGCATTTCGATAACACCTAGCGCAGGCTTGCCTGCAACGACCAAACCGATCAAGGTGCTATACAACGGGCTACCGGAAATAAATCCGATTGAGCCGTCAATCGGATCCAGCACCCATTGGTAATTACCGTCTTTGCGTCCGAATTCTTCGCCCCAAATGGCGTGTTCAGGTACTTTTTTGGTCAACAACTCGCGCATTTTTCGTTCGCACACAAGATCTTTTTCGGTAAACGGGCTACCGTCATCTTTGCTAGAAATTGTTAATTTTTCAGCGCTGTTCAGTTCTTCGCGAGCAATATTCGCCATTGTCAGCGCCAGCTCAAGGTAAGAAGAAAGGTCGGGCACGTAGTTGAAATCAGTTGGCGTAACCTAGAATTCTAAGCAATGTCGGATGAACAGGGTCCAACCCAGGTCACAGCATACCTGCAAGACCTGCAACAGCGGCTAACTGCCAAGCTGTCAGCGTGTGATGGCGCGGACTTTTTTTTACAACCCTGGCAATCAGAGCTTGGTTCGGGAAAAGGGATGATTTTGGAGCAAGGCCAGGTGTTTGAACGCGCGGCGATAAGCTATTCGCACGTTGCCGCCGCTCGGTTGCCAGACGCAGCAACGCAAAAGCGTCCGGAACTAGCCGGTGTGCCATATGAGGCTATGGGCGTGTCGTTGATTGTTCACCCCCAAAACCCATTTGTACCAACCATTCATCTGAATGTACGCATGTTCAGTACCCGAAGCGAAAAACCGATTTGGTGGTTTGGTGGAGGCATGGACCTTACTCCCGCTTATGGTTTCGTTGAAGATTGTAAGCATTTTCACGCCTGCTGTCAGGCGGCACTTGCGCCGCATGGCAAAGAGCTTTACGCAAAGTTCAAAGCTCGTTGTGACGAATATTTTTATTTAAAACATCGCCAACATAACCGAGGAATCGGTGGGATTTTTTTTGATGATTATGACGTCGGAGGTTTCGCCGCAGCGTTTGCGGTTGTTCGCGCGGTCGGTGATTCCTTTGCCAAAGCTTATCTGCCGTTGGTCGAAAAAAGACGCAATACTGAGTACGGTGCCAAACATCGCGGACATCTGTTACACCGACGTAGCAGATACGTCGAATTTAATTTAATACAGGACAGAGGAACTATGTTTGGCTTGCAATCTGGCGGTAATGCAGATGCGATTTTGGTGTCGATGCCTCCGCTAGCTAGCTGGGATTTACGTGGATCACAACGTGACAAGCGTGACGACGAAATTCTTGAAACCGAGTATTTACAACCCCGAAACTGGCTGCACCAGACAGATAACTCATAATAAATTGCTCGCTTCGATTAAGCGAATTACGTTAGGTAAATGCAAGAAAAAACCCAATTAACGTCTGCAGGCATAAACGTACGCCATTTGCTGATTCCCATTCTGGGACTTAGCTGGTTTGCGGCGATCTTCGCCAACTGCGCGTGGCTTTATGAAGACGCGTTCATATCGTTTCGCAGCATCGAACAGATGTATGCCGGCAACGGTCCGGTCTGGAACCCGGACGAACGGGTGCAGGTCTACACTTCGGCGGGTTGGTACTGGCTGGGGTATCTGGCCCGATTGTTCACCGCCGAC
>JAZHEJ010000006.1:0-20282 GCA_036679665.1 Candidatus Tethybacter castellensis
GGATTGGCGGTGCTCAGCCAACTTTGCAAAAATTCCGCACACTTGGGTAACGCAAAGAAATAATGCATTGATTCGCGAAACTCAAGTTTCGCGCCCGACAACACCGAACGCGGTTCAATCAGTTTAGTCGCATCGTAGGTGGCGCTGCAATTTTCGCAGTTGTCGCCGGTCTGGTCTTTGGCCTTGCATCGCGGACAAATACCGCGGATATACCGATCGGCCAAAAATTGACCTAGTTGCGGATCATATAACTGGACGACCGAGCGAGTTGAAATCAGCCCCGCTTCTTGAAGCTTGGTGTAAAAGTGCAGCGAAAATTTTTTATTCTCCTCTGAATGAGTGGAGTGATAATTATCAAAACTGATGTTGAAGTTGGTGAAATCGGCCAGATGTTCCTTGCGCATCTGAACTACCATTTCTTCCGGGTCGATTTTTCGCTTTTGCGCTTCAAGCATGATCGGAGTGCCGTGCGCATCGTCGGCGCAAACAAAATGAATTTGATGACCGGCCATACGCATGAAACGTACCCAAGTATCAGCCATCACATATTCGAGCAAATGGCCGATGTGTATCGGACCGTTGGCATACGGGAGGGCTGAAGTAACGAGAATTCGCCGAGACATAATTATTTTGCCTTGACTTGGTTCAAGCTGGAACGAACCGCGCGGCAAGCATTGGTTGCTGGAAGTAGCGAATTTTATATTAGACCTGCCGCAGCCCGCAGATGATGATAAAGTTGCAAGCGCGTAAATAATGACTAAACTTGAAGCATCAGCACTTACCCGTCGCCAGGTTGCGCGCTTCATGCGCACCTTGGCCGCGGCCAATCCAGAACCTGCCACTGAATTGCATTACCGCAACCCGTACCAGCTGCTTGTGGCGGTGGTGTTGTCAGCGCAGGCCACCGACAAAGGGGTAAACCTCGCCACTAAGAATCTGTTTAGCATAGTTACCAGCCCGCAACAAATGGTGAATTTGGGGCGCGAAGCACTCCAGGCTCGGATTCGCACTATCGGCCTGTATCGCACCAAGACGAAAAACGTCATCGCCTTGTCCGAACAACTATTGACAAATCATGATGGAAAGGTACCGGCAAACAGAGAACAGCTTGAAGCTTTGCCCGGGGTAGGACGCAAAACCGCCAATGTGGTACTTAATGTCGCCTTTGGCTGGCCTACAATCGCGGTAGACACCCATATTTTTCGCGTAAGTAATCGCACCGGTATCGCGCCGGGAAAAAATCCTTTGGTAGTCGAAAAGAAACTGCTGGAGGTTATTCCGGCCGATCTGCTTTTACATGCCCATCACTGGCTTATCCTGCACGGCCGCTACATCTGTGTGGCCCGTAAACCAAAATGCGCCGCCTGCCCGGTAAGCAAGATCTGCAACTATACCGATAAGTCCTGACCATATTCATAGTCAACGCCATCGCAGGCATGATCGGTATCAGCATTATTCGCGCCGGATAACGTTTTGCTGCGCAACTTGGCCGTTGCTTCCGGTAGCTAGTTGCAAGCTATCTTATCAACATGAAAACTACGGCGCCCGACCGCGGCGCGCATCTTTTTCACGCAAGGCCCTGCGCTTATCGTGTAGCTTCTTACCTTTGGCCAGAGCTATTTGCACCTTGATTTTGCCGTGGTTGCGGTGCATATTCAAAGCGACAATGGTCAGGCCGGTCTGTTTAACCTTGCCGATCAATTTGCGTAACTCGCTACTATGCAACAGCAACTTGCGGCTACGCCGCGGATTAACCTTTTTATTGGGATCCACATTTGTTTCCGGCGTAATGTGACAATTGACCAGCCACGCTTCACCCTTGCGGATTATCACATGGGTGTCTACCATCTGGACCCGGCCCGCCATGATTCCTTTAACTTCCCATCCAGTTAACGCTATCCCGGCCTCAAAGTGATCGAAAAGTTGAAAATCAAAACCCGCGCGTTTGTTGCGCGCCAAAACTTTCACTTGAGACGTCTGGTTCGGCTTCGATTTGGATGCTCCGGCAAAGGCCGATAAATTTCAATTCGATCGCCTGGATTTACCGGAGTATCAAAACTGCGTACGCGTGAAAATATCCCGACCGGCATAGCATCCAGGTCAAGTTCCGGATATTCGTCGCGGATGTTTGTCGTTGCGATTGCATCGGCAATCGTCGCCCCTTGCGGTACTTTTACCTGCCAGATTTGCTGTCTGGTCGCGGTGGCGCAAACAACTTCAACCTGGATCTCAGTCTTGCCCATCACCGGCTTGTTTGTACACTACCCCTGCGCGTTCAGCGAATGCGTCAACCATGCGCTCATACACGATCGCGAACAATGGATCCAACAGCTGCCCAAGCCATCTGCTGGCGAATACATAAGCGATCTCAAATTCGATCCGGCAGGATTCGTCGACCGGAATAAATCGCCACTGTCCTTGTAAAGACGACAAGGGACCGCGCGCCAGACTCACGTCAATACGACAGTTTTGTTTATCATGCACATTACGGGTAGAAAAACTGTATGATAGCGGGCCGCGGGCCAAGGTAAGCGTTGCGTAAATGTCCGGGTCGCGGCTCCGGTCAGCGGTGCTGGCGGCGCACCAAGGTAAAAATTCCGGATAGCTTTCTATATCATCGACCAAATCAAACATTTGCCGCGGCGTATACGGAACCTGAAGCGAACGCGCAAAACTCGCCATCGCACCAACTGCACTGGCTAGGAGCTAAAACTGTATTCTTCAGCATCTCGACTTTCCGAGTCATGATGTGGTGGATCATCAGGATCGTAGCCGCGCTGCCCGGTTTTTTCAGTGAAATGGGTATAGCGTTTTTCAAACTTGAGATCAATCATATCGGTAGGTCCATTGCGATGTTTGCCGATTATCAACTCAATATCTTCGCTGTTGCGATCCGGTTCTTCAGTCGAGTTTTGCTTGCGGCTTAAAAACATTATCAGATCAGCATCCTGCTCAATCGCACCGGATTCGCGCAAATCCGACAGCTGAGGTTTTTTTATGTTGCGGTTTTCAATACTGCGCGACAATTGCGACAATGCCAATACCGGTACTTTGAGCTCCCGCGCCAGGGATTTTAGGCCGCGAGAGATCTGGGTTACTTCCGCGGTACGATTTTCATTGCGCGCCGCATTGTCGGGTTCCATAAGTTGCAGGTAGTCAACTATCACTAACGACAGTTTTTCATTGTTCTGTTCAGCTCGTCGCTGAATGCGCCGGGCTCGGGCATGCATTTCCATTACCGACAAAGCTGAAGTGTCGTCAATCCACAACGGCCAGCGCTCGATCTTTTTAAGAGCATCCGAAAAACGTTCCCACGCCGCCACTTCATGCATGCGCCCTGAACGCAACTGAAACTGGTCGATCCGCCCTTCGATACCGATTAACCGCTTGGCGATCTGCTCGACCGACATTTCAAGGGAAAATAGTAACACCGCTTCTGTTTTTTGCTCCGAATCACTTTTGGCTTTATGCACCTGATTACAGACATTGCGCAACATGTCCAACGCAAAAGCGGTTTTACCGACTGAAGGTCGCGCCGCCAAGATTATCAGATCGCTAGGCTGCAACCCTGAGGTGAGCATGTCAAACAGCGGAAATTTGGTGGCAACGCCTGAGATTGACGAGCCCCCTTTTTTGATCCGTTCATACAGTTCGGTTACCTGAGTATGAATCGGCTCCACCAGCGTGTCGACCCGAACCACTGATGCGGCACGACGATTGGCGTATCGGTCGCCGACCTCAAACACCCTCCGCTCAGCGTCTTCAATGATTTGAGCACAAGTGGATTCGCCGGGCTGGTGCAGGTTTTGTTGGATGACCCCGGTCTCCTTGCGAAGATTACGTAGCGCCGACTTGTCGCGCACCAATTGAACGTATTCAAAAAAGTTCGAAGTGCTGTCGCCAAACGAGTCAAGCTCAAGCAGATACTCTTGGCCTCCGGCGCGTTCAAGCAATCCGGCGTCTCGCAACGCGGAATGGACGGTTACCACATCAGCCGCCCGCCCCTGCATACCTTTGAGCTTAATGATGTGGGTATAGATCAGCTGATGGCGCTCGGCATAAAAATCTTCAGAGTCAAGCGTGAAATCCAGCTCGTCAAGCTTGTCGTTATCCCGCAGCAGCGCGGCTAGCACCGCTCGCTCCGCTTCAGCATCATGAGGCAGATCCAAAAGATGCAGAATCTCGTCGTTCTGCTCTGGAACCGGATCGGAATATTGCGATTGCTGTTTATTTGCCATGTTATTTACCTATTTACGGGCTAGCTCCTGCCACGGTGAATCACCATCATCGGTAGCGGGAAGCTTGCTTATTACTTTATCGTACAAGACCGGCTCGCCTCCGCATAGCAAAATCAGTTCACAGCCGGCGTAACGAGCGTTACTAAGCATTTCGCGCAACTCGCCGGTTCCTTCGACCGCGCCCATCCACAAATCGTCGGTCATTACCTTACCAGTAAAACCGAGCTTTTTACGCAGATACTTTTCGACCAGCTGTTTAGAAAAAGTCGCCGGTCCGTTTGACAGTGCGCGGTAGTGCACATGCGACAGCATAACGCCGGCCAACATATTGCGTTCGATGAGCTTTTGGTACGGCATCATATCGCTAGCAACGATTTCTTGCGCGTCGCGACCGTCAATCGGCAGTTCGAAATGACTATCCTCACGCACCCATCCGTGGCCGGGAAAATGCTTGCCAACCGCGGCCATGCCATGTTCGGCTAAACCCTGGCAATAAGCCAAAGCCAACGCGGTCACATCTTTGGGGTTGTCCGCGAAACAACGGTCACCTATCATCTCGTTGCGTTTATAGTCGATATCCAGTACCGGAGCGAGACACAAATCGACATCGACCGCAGCCAACTGACGCGCGGTAATCGCGCCGCGTTCGCTTGCCTCGTTGAGGGCGGTTTCCGGATCCCGCTTATAGGTAACGCCCAACTGGCGGGTAGGTTTAAGATGAACAAAGCCGCGGCCGACAAAACGTTGCACGCGCCCTCCTTCGTGATCGGCCGCGATCACCAGTGGCTTGGACACACAAAGCCTGATCTGCTCAATGAGCTTGCGCAACTGGGTGGTGTTGGTGTAGTTGCGTGAAAACAAACCCACCCCGCCAACCGCAGGTAACGCCAAACGCCGTCGGTCGTTGCCGGTCAGCTCAGTGCCGTCGATGCCGACCATGAGAGCACCGGTCATATCGGGTATTGCTGTCGCGTTCTTCGTCATTTCTCCAAAACTGTCATGGCCACTGCCAAATCACTGTCGTCACTTAATGTAAGGTGTACCCGCGCAACCCCTTTGCCGGCTATAAATTTACCTAGTGGCGAGTTGAACTGGTACTGAGGAGCGCCTTGTGGGGTACGGGTCAGAACGATCTGATGCCAAGATACCGGCCAGCGCAGTCCGGTACCCAATGCTTTGCTCAATGCCTCCTTGGCCGCCAGCCCCAATGCTAGCCGGCGCACCCGCGCAGTGGTAACTTCAGGCAGCCGGGCACGCTCTTGCGCGGAAAATATCCGCTTAACGAATCGTTCGCCCCAGCGTGCATACACGGCTCGTACCCTGGTGATACTGACCACATCAACTCCGATGCCGGCAATCATAATCCTAGCGCGTCGCGCATCTGCGCCACCGCATCGACCAAGCCGACAAACAAAGCATGGGCTACTATGCTATGACCAATGTTATATTCGCATACCCCGTCTATTTTGGCAACCGCGGGTGCGTTGGCCAAGGTCAGTCCATGACCTAGATTAACCTGTAAGCCGTTGCTCAGCCCCGCTGCGACACCAGCTTTGAGCGTCGCAAGCTCGGAGCTTGCCGGAGCTTGCGCATTGGCGTATACGCCGGTATGTAATTCGATCGCGTCCACGCCGCAACGCGATGCCGCGTCAATCTGTTGCTGATCCGGATCAATAAACAACGACACGCCGATTCCGGCATTGCGTAGCGGCTTGATAGCCGCGGTGATTTGCTCCGTGCGCGACGCCACTTCCAGTCCTCCTTCGGTGGTAAGCTCTTCGCGTTTTTCCGGTACGATGCATACCGTCCGCGGCCGTACCTGCAACGCGATGTCAAGCATCTGCGGCACGAGTGCAACCTCCAGATTAAGCCAAGTAGTAGCAGTTTGCATAATCACCAATAGATCAGCATCCAAGATATGCCGCCGGTCCTCGCGCAGATGAGCGGTTATGAAATCCGCCCCGCCTTGCTCAACCAGCCTGATCGCCTCATCAAGCTGCGGATACCCGACCTTTCTAGCTTGCCTGATCGTCGCCACATGATCAATATTTACACCTAGCAATCTAGCGACCATCGGAATTTTCGCGGTACGCTTCGATAATTGTCTCAGGAGTTGCGGTCGGGACCTTAGGGTAATGGACATGAGCACCGATATCCTCATCGTCAGCTGTGATCCCCACCACAAAGAGTCCTGCGGCGCGCGCTGACTGACAGCCCACCTTGGAATCTTCGTATACGATTGCCTGGTCGGGCTGGAGACCCAACCGGTCAAGCGCTCGCCGATAAGGATCAGGTGCGGGTTTGGGCCGGCCCTTACCGTCGCAAGAGATGACGCCCTGAAGCAGCTCATTTAGCTTGATATTGCGCAACGTGGCATCAACGATGCTCGGGGTGCTATTACTTACCGCCATCTGCTCGCGGCCTTCGGACGCGAAACGTCGGCAAGCGTCGGCCGCGTCGGGATTCGGGTTGACCTGAACAACATTGGCTATGTAATAACTATCGATCGCGGCGGCATAGATGTCAAAATCCGGCACACCTTGATAGCTGGCGGCATAGTAGGCGTGCACTTCTTTGCGCGCACAACCGAGCAACTGCTGAGACAAAGTTGCCTTAACCCCGAAACTGCGCAGTACCGCAATTGCCGCTTCGTCGTGAAGGGGCTCGCTATCAGCTAGCGTGCCGTCGACATCCCACAATATGGCAAGTTTCATCAATGCTCCTAGTTCCTAGGAGCCAACATGCGATGAAGTTGACTCTGGTTTTCCTGCCAGTTCTTTTTGACTTTGACAAAAAGCTCCAGATAAACACGCTTGGCAAGAAAATCTTCAATGCTGCGCCGCGCCGCGCTACCGATCTTTTTTAACATTTGCCCTTGGGCGCCGATAAACATCGCCTTGCGCGAATCGCGGTCCACAATAATATTGGCCGCGATCCACACTTTTTCTTTATCACGGTGACTAATCTGAGCGATTTCCACCGCGGCGCTGTATGGCAACTCGTCACCTAAACAGTAAAAAATACTTTCACGGATAAAGTCGGCGATGTATACCGCCTCGCCTTGAACCAAACGCTGGTCAGCCGGATAGAGCAAATCGGACTCGGGCAGTACCGCGCTTAACTGGTTTCGAAGCGTGTCAATACCGTCGCCTTTGAGGCCCGACACCGGTACGATCGCGGCAAAATCCCTCCAGGTGCTGATTTTTTCGGCAATCGGTAAACTCATCTCACGATGTTTTACCAGATCAAATTTGTTGAGAGCCACCACCACCGCCATTGAGGCCGGAAAAAAATTCGCGATTACCCGATCGTCATCTTTAAGCGTAAAAGCCTCGATTACCAATAATCCGGCATCGGCATGAGGCAGTTCACGTCTGACCGATTTGTTCAATTCGCTATTGAGCGAACTGCGATGCTTGGTCTGCCAACCCGGTGTGTCAATCATCACAATCTGGGCTTGCTCGTCAGTCATGATCCCGCGAATGCAGTAGCGTGTGGTCTGGCGCCGCCGCGACACAATCGACACCTTACCGCCTAGCAGACGATTGAACAAAGTCGACTTACCGACATTGGGGCGGCCGCCGACGGCAACAAATCCCGCTTTCATTGTCGCCGCTTAGCGTTCATCTGGATAATCTGGGCGGCCGCTGCGGTTTCCGCAGCCAGTTTGGTGGCTCCTTGGCCCGCGCGTTGCATACCCAACGCAAAGCAGATAACCTCGTGCCGGCCCGCGCCGACCTCGAAGCGCGGCGGTTTTTGCCGACGGCTTTCGCACACTTCCTTAAGCATGGTCTTGGGATCGCGCAACCACAGCATATCGTCAGCGCAAGTAACTTGTTTTGCCAACAGTGCCTCCACACATTTTGTTGCGGCACTATAGCCGCCGTCTTTAAATACCGCGCCAAGCATCGCCTCCATCGCGTTGGCCACAATCCATTTTTTCGGGCGTAAGGCAGGCACCGCTTGTACGCCCAGCTCAATACCGATGCGATGAAGATTATCGTTGTTGACCAACCGGCCTATCGCCCGGCTCAGGTCGGCTTCGCTGCGTTCAGGATAATGGCGCAGCAAAAGTTCGGCCACACAACAGCCCAGCACTTTATCACCTAGCCATTCAAGTTGTTCAGCGGTGCGAGTGTTGCAAGTTAGCGCATCAATCACCAGTTGCTTATTTGCGAACTTATACGGAAACCTACCCGGATCAGGTCTCATCCTTGTTCACCAGGCTCAGGAACTAAAATATCCTTAAAGCGTTCTGGATTGCGTTTTAATTTCAGGCTGCTAAACGATCGGTCAATCCGATCAAGTGACAACGCCACCATTTTGGCCGGCCCGACCAGGTGAGTGCGAGGCACAAATCCCCAGTACCGACTGTCGTTGCTACGATGCCGATTGTCGCCCAACACAAAGAAATTGCTCTGCGGCACGATACATTCAAGACGACGTTCCGGTTGGTTATTGGTACAAAACTGATTGCTAAGCAAGGCGGCCGGCGCCTGAAAAGGATCGGACAGCAACAACGGGTGCCATCCATCTGACAGCTGTTCCCAGTACAACACGCTGGTAACTGAAGTTTTGTCCGCAAACGAGACCGATTTCCACAGCCGATCAATGAATCCTGCGGAACGTTGCTCAGAATACACGTAGTTTTTCAACACCGGGCCCTGATAATCTAAGCGTTTGCCGTTGATCATCACCGTATTTCCATCGATAACCAGCTTGTCGCCCGGCAGACCGATAATACGTTTGATATAAAAAATTTCTTCGTCCTGCGGATGCCGAAACACCACGATTTCGCCACGTTCAGGATTAATCCCTGTAGTGATACGCTGACCAAAAATCGGCATTCTGATACCATAAGCGTTCTTGTCAACGATCACGAACTCGCCTTCGCGCAACGTTGGTTGCATTGATGCTGACGGTATCCAGAACATCTCATACAAACAAATGCGAAATAACGCAATGGCAATCAACGCAATAAAAAAACCTCGCCATTCGTATACCCCTTTGACCATACGTTGGACCGTAGCGGCGGCAGGTAACATGCGGGCGGCGACCAGCGCCGCCATCCATAGCAACAAGCACGCGATACTGATTACCGCGAAAATATCATCCATTGCCGGAGCTCATGTCCAAGACCGCTAAAAAGGCCTCTTGGGGAATATCCACATTGCCAAATTTGCGCATGCGTTTTTTGCCGCGTTTTTGACGCTCAATCAGTTTCTTTTTACGAGTCACGTCACCGCCATAACATTTGGCAAGCACATTTTTGCGTAGCGCACGAATATCTTCGCGAGCGATGATCTTGCCGCCAATAACCGCCTGAAGCGGCACCTTGAACTGCTGGCGGGGAATCGCATCTTTGAGTTTAATCAGTAACTCGCGACCGCGTCGTTCGGCCATGCCCCGCGGTACCAGCATTGACAACGCGTCTACGCCATCGCCGTTGACTAAGATATCAACGCGCACAATGTCGGCAACTTCAAATCCGCTCGCTTCATAATCAAACGAAGCGTAGCCATGGGTGGCCGACTTGAGTTCGCCGACAAATCCCATCACCAGTTCAGCCATCGGCAGACGCCAGCGTGATATTGCCTGGAGGCCCGACTGCTCCATAGCCAACTGGCGGCCGCGGTGCGCGTTACAAAGCTGAATTACTGATCCAACGTATTGTTCTGGTTGCAAAATGGTAACTTCCGCCATTGGTTCGCATATGCGGCGAATTCTAGTTGGCGACGGTAATTCGGCCGCGGACTTGACTATCACTATCGAACCGTCGGTAAGTTCAATCTCATGCGCGACACTTGGCGCGGTAATTATGGACTCGACTTGATGTTCGCGCGACAAGCGTTCCTGAATAATTTCCAAGTGCAACATACCTAAAAAACCGCACCGTACTCCTTGGCCGAAAGCAACCGAGTTTTCATATTCAAGCGTAAGCGCGGAATCGTTTAGACGCAATCGTTCAAAAGCTTCTTTAAGCTGCACAAACAAATCCGCTTCAATCGGAAAAAAACTTGCGAACAACTGCGGACTGACCTGCTGAAAACCCGGTAAAGCTTTTGTAGCTGAATGCGACGCGGTGGTTATGGTGTCGCCGACTTTGGCGACCGAAAGATCTTTAATCGCACCGATCAAATACCCAAGCTGGCCGCAAGTTAGCGTGTCGCATGGCGTCGCGCGCGGAGTGAACTGACCGATTTCATTCGCATACCTCTCAATGCCGTCTTCCATGAAGCGCACTTTGGCTTTTTGCCGCAGTTCGCCTGCCATCACCCGTACCAAAACCACGACGCCGGCATACGCGTCAAACCACGAATCGATCACCAGCGCCTGTAACGGTGCTTGAGGATCGCCCTGAGGAGAATTGAAGTTGTGCACCACCGCCTCCAGAATTTCCCTGGTACCTGCGCCGGTTTTCGCTGAGCAACACAACAAATTTTCTACCGACAGACCGATAATTTGTTCAATCTGACTGGTTGTGCGCTCAATATCAGCCCCGGGTAAATCAATTTTGTTGATCACCGGGATGATATCCAGGCCTTGAGCAACCGCCTTGTAGCAGTTAGCCACCGTTTGTGCCTGTATACCTTGGGTTGCGTCCACCAATACCAAAGCACCCTCGCATGCCCCTAACGAACGCGACACCTCGTAGGCGAAATCGGCATGACCTGGAGTATCAATCAAGTTAAGCTCATATTCTCCACCTTGCTCCGACTTGTACCGCAACGTGGCCGTCTGAGCCTTGATCGTGATACCTCGTTCGCGCTCAATATCCATACTGTCAAGAACCTGAGCAACCATCTCTCTTTCCTGCAATGCGCCGCACGATCTAATAAAACAATCAGCCAATGTGGATTTGCCATGATCAACATGGGCAATGATCGAGAAGTTGCGGATATTTTTCATGCTGTGTATCGCTTGCATCAGATTCTATGCGTGACAAAATCGAATAATTAGTCGTTTTGTCAGTATGAAATTATTTTTTATCTGATGAAAAAGCGGGTATAATTCTATCTTTAATTAAACACATAGGATTTCAATCAATGAACAAAAAATTACTCGATACCATTAAGAAAGAAAAAGTCGCATTCGTAGATTTGAGATTCAGCGATCTGGTCGGCAAGCATCACCATATTACTTTGCCTATTGACAAATTCAACGACCAATTGATTAAAAACGGTAAACCTTTCGACGGTTCTTCAATCATCGGTTGGAAAGGCATTGAAAATTCAGACATGGTACTCAAGCCGGATCAGGGCGGATTTTTCATTGATCCTTTTCGTACCGCTAAGACCTTGGTGGTACTGTGCGACTCCTATAATCCGGACGGTACAGTTTATAACCGTGATCCACGCGGCTTAGCCAAGCGCGCCGAAAAAATTCTCAAGCAAAGCGGAATAGCCGATGCTGCCTTTTTCGGTCCTGAGCTTGAGTTTTTCGTATTTGATAAGGTAGCCTGGGAAAACAAAATGGGCAGTTGTTTCTATGAAATCCAATCGATGGAGGCGGCATGGGGCACCGGTGATATAGATGAAAACAACGGCCATCGCCCGCAGGTCAAAGGCGGCTACTTCCCGGTCCCTCCGGTTGACACGCTGTTTGATTTACGTTCGCATGTGTGCCAAGTCTGCGAACAGGTTGGGCTTACCCCTGAAGTTCACCACCACGAAGTCGGCAACGCCGGACAGTGCGAGATCGGCACCCAATTGGGCGAAGCTTGCCAACGTTCCGACCACTCGCAGATTTTCAAGTATATCGTAAAAAACGTCAGTCAACTGCACGGCAAAATCGCAACCTTTATGCCCAAACCGGTTGCCGGTGACAACGGCTCAGGCATGCACGTCCACATGTCCCTCACTAAAAACGGCAAGAACATTTTCAGCGGTAATGGGTATTCCGGGCTGTCCAAGACCGCCTTGCACTTTATTGCCGGCGTGTTGAAGCACGCCAAGGCGATAAACGCTTTTACCAATCCCACCACTAACTCGTACAAGCGTCTGATACCCGGCTACGAGGCGCCTACCATCTTGGGATATTCGGCACGCAACCGCTCGGTATCAGTCCGAATTCCACATGTGGCCGATGCAAAACAACGTCGGATCGAGGTACGCTTTCCTGACGCAACCGCCAACTCCTATCTGGCGTTGCCGGCCATGCTCTGTGCGGGTATGGACGGCATCAAAAACAAGTTGGATCCCGGTAAGCCGTCAGACAGTAACATGTACGCTTTACCCGAACGCGAAGCCAACAAACGCAAGCAGGTTGCGGCAACCCTTAACGACGCGCTAGAGGCGCTGAACAAAGATCGCAACTTCCTTACCTCCAGCGGTATTTTTGACAACGATATCATTGACGCGTACATTGACATCAAGATTGAAGAGTCCAAAGCATTTCGCTCAACACCACATCCGGTTGAATTCGATATGTACTTTGCGTCGTAATTCGATACGATTTGATAAAATCCGCAACTTATGGCAAAAGTTTGTGCAATAACCGGCAAGCGGCCGCTGGCCGGCCACAACCGTTCGAAAGCGAACAATAAGACCGTGCGCAAGTTCGAGCCTAACTTAGCTTATAAACGGATTTGGGTTGAAAGTAAGCAACGTCATATCCGGTTGCGAATTAGTCATGCCGGCCAACGGATATTAGACAAGCGTGGTGCTGATGTCGTGCTCAAAGAATTGGGGTACATCTGACCGTGGGTGACAAGCGCAAGCGCGAACGTATTAAGCTTGAGTCGTCGCTAGATACCGGCTATTATTATGTCACCACCAAAAATCGCAAGTTGAAGCCCGACAAAATTGAGATTAAACGCTATGATCCGATAGCGCGCAAACACTGCATCTTCAAAGAAGCGAAAATCAAATAATCTGCCTTATCGGCACGCGTTCAAGTCGGTCTGTTTGTTTAGACTACGCCATAGCGTTTTATTGGAGACAAGCGGTAAAACTATCGGCCATCTGACGTAACAATAGCGGATACAAAGACTGTCCGGGATCAATTTCTAACCCCAGCGGGTCTAGCTCGCCCAACCTAATCTGATCTTCCGTGGCTACTGCCGCAAGCAAAGACTTGTCAAACTGCGGTTCGGTAAAGACGCAATTTACCTGACCGCTCGCAATCATATCGCGAATATCGGCAAGACGGCCGATACCGGGTTTGGATGCATCACCAAGAAAGATCGTACCGCTTGCTTTAAGTCCGAAGCGGTTTTCAAAATACTGATAGGCATCATGAAAAACGAAGAAATTTTTGTTTTGGACCGGATTTAGCTGTTTGACAATCTGAACAATCAAGATATCTATTTCTTGCTTTGCGTTAGCGGCGTTGTTTTCATATGCCATTTTGTTGGCAGTATCTAATTTGGAAAGTTCTGTCGCTATCAGATCAAGCCAAATTTTTGCGTTTTGCGGATCCAGCCAGACATGCGGGTCGATGCTGGTATGCCCGGTATGTTCATCATGGTCGTGTTCATCATGGCTGTCTTCATCATGGCTGTCTTCATCATGGCTGTCTTCATCATGGCTGTCTTCATCATGGCTGTCTTCATCATGGCTGTCTTCATCATGGCTGTCTTCATCATGGTCGTGTTCATCATGGCTGTCTTCATCATGGCCGTGTTCACCGTGGCTGTCGTGAGCAAAATTCGGTTCGTCGCGCATCGCTAGCAAAGTGATACTAGGCACCTTGTCAAGCTCCAATGAAACCGCATCAGGAACGATTGAATTTATCGCCTTGCCCAGCCAAGGAGTAAAGGAGTTTCCGACCCAAACAACCATATCTGCTTGTCTGATTTTCGCAGCCATAGAAGGTTTTAACGTGGCGTGGTGCGTCGATACAGTGGCATTCAGTAACAACGATGGCTCGCCCAACGAGCCCATTACTTTTGCAACAAGCGAATGAACCGCCGGAATATCCGTGGCAACTTGCGGTATCTGCGCACTAGCTACCATAGAAGAAGCCGCCAACATTACTGACGTTAACATCTTTACGGCTTTAATAGTTTTGTCAAACTGCATCATTTTTACAAACATAAACGCTATAATATAACATTTATTATACTTTGTTGCAATGAACTATCTAGAGCATAATCATGATGAATGTGTCAACCATGTACTATCGGTAGCCAAAAGCCGAGCGGCCTCCGGTAAATTCAAACTTACCCCTACGCGGCTCAAGGTACTGGAGATGTTGCTTGAAGAACATGTCGCTGTCGGAGCGTACGACCTGCTCGATCGTCTAGGTACTGAAGGTTTAGGCGCTCATCCGCCGATTATTTATCGTGCGCTCGAATTTTGGCAGGGACTTGGCTTTGTACATAAAATTGAGTGCCTAAGCGCATACGCGGCGTGTCCTCACCCTGACATCAACCACAACCCGGCCTTTATGATCTGCCTGCACTGCAGGTTGGTAGCCGAGATCAACCCGATGATCTCTAAACAAAACGCTACCCAACACGCGACGTGGAACATAAATAATAATGTGCGCACCGCTATCGAAGCAGTTCATAGTTATCAACTACCTGTTATGGCACCTGCGTTTGGCCAAGTGGATGAAATCCAACTCGAGGCAACTGGTACCTGCCTGTCCTGCCAATCAAAACTGCAACAATGAGCCTAATTAGCGTCGCTGGGCTACGCGTGGACATCGCCGGTAAAACCGTGTTGCGCGACATTGAATTTTCGATTAATACCGGTGAAATCGTAACCATTGTGGGACCTAACGGGTCAGGCAAGACCACTTTGCTTCGCGTGTTAATCGGCGCTTTACGTCCGAGTACCGGCAAGGTAAAGCGTAAGTCTGGCATCTCCTTTGGATACGTTCCGCAAAAACTACACCTTGACACAACCGTCCCGATGAGTGTGGAACGTTTTTTGTCGCTACCGCATATACACACCCGCGATGAAGCGAACAAACTACTTGAACAAGTCGGTGTGTCCGGCATTAACGACCGCCTGATGACGGATCTGTCAGGCGGGCAGTTTCAGCGCATTTTGCTAGCGCGTGCATTACTAGGCAATCCCGAGTTATTGCTGCTCGACGAAGCAACCCGTGGACTTGACCAATCGGGAATCGCCGCTTTTTACCGTCTGATTGAAAAAATTCGCTCCAGCTTGCACTGCGCGGTATTGATGATCAGTCATCAGCTCCATGTAGTCATGGAAGCTTCCGATCGCGTGATCTGCATCAACGGTCACATTTGTTGTCAGGGCACGCCCAGATCAGTTTCGGTTGCGCCTGAATACCTGAACTTGTTCGGCAAAGACGCCCGCGGCGCGCTTGCGCTGTATAACCATGTGCATGATCATGACCATGATCATGATCGTTTGGCCGAATCCTGAGCATTCTTGATGATTTCATAGTCCGCGCCCTTATCGCAGGGCTAGGAGTAGCTGTCGCATCCGGGATGCTAGGTTGCTTTATTGTCTGGCGGCGGATGGCATATTTTGGCGACGCAACGTCGCACGCTGCGATCTTGGGAGTTGCCCTGGCCCTCGCGTTATCGCTGCCAATCACCACCGGTGCGTTGGCTATCGCCTTGCTGATGGCAATAACAGTTACACTGCTAAGCGGTAAAAGCTATACTCCTGACACCTTGCTCGGTGTATTCGCCCACTCAACCCTGGCTTTCGGATTAGTCGCGGCGTCGCTCCTTACCAGTGTCAACCTGGATTTGGAAAGCTATCTATTCGGTGATATTCTAGCGGTTAACCGCACTGACCTCGCGACGATCTGGATCGGCGCACTACTGGTTATCATCTTACTGGTTTGGCGCTGGCAGGCTTTGCTGACTGCCACATTAAATCCTGATCTAGCTTATGCGAGCGGCATCAATCCCCAACGCGAACAACTTGTACTAACCATTACTCTGGCAATTGTGGTAGCGGTATCAATCAAGGTGGTTGGTGTGTTGCTGATCGCTTCAATGTTGATTATTCCCGCAGCCGCAGCTCGGCCCCTGGCGCGTTCTCCAGAAGCCATGGCGGTTATCGCGGCACTGATAGGTTCAATCGCGACTTTGGCGGGGCTGGGCGGATCTTATTTGTGGGATACTCCGACCGGGCCCACCATTGTCTGCGCGGCCGCGCTTTTGTTTATCGCTTCTAGCACGGTAACGTTATTAAAACGGCGCGTCTGAAACTAAGTACCCGTCACCTAAGCAGGTAAACTGAAAAAAATTAGCTAGGCAACGCCTGCAACGGTCCGGTAAGGCTTACTTGAAAAACCGCGTAATTCACGCGCAAACCTGCTCAACGCATCAATCCCGCTGTTTTCAGCCTTGCGACACCATTCACGCATCCTGATAAGAAGCTGTTCTGCGGTTGCGTCGCGATCTTCCCACAACGAAATTAATTCTCCTTGCATGGCACTGATCCGGGACACTCCAGCTGAATTGTTGACCATGAACTTAATCGCGTCAATCTCATCACTACTTAGAAGGTTGGTTCGTTGCGACAACCATTTACGGAAAGAGCTAACCTTAATTCTGATCGTGTGTTTGCTCTTGGCGAACGGGAGATTTTCCTGCGCACAAGTTCGCGACATCAGATCGGTAAAGCGGGCGAGCACTTCAAAGCGATGGGTAATAACTGACTGGAGGGTGTCAAGATCGCTTTGTTGCTTGACCTGAAAAAGTAACTTCGGAGCTACCCGTTTGATCTTGGCCAGGCCAAACCGTTCAAACAGACTCAAATACATCCATCCCAAGTCAATTTCATACCAGCGCATCGACAATTTGGAAGAGGTCGGAAAAGCATGATGATTGTTATGCAGTTCTTCGCCGCCGATGATCAAACCCAAAGGTACGATGTTGCGGCTTTCATCCTTGCACTGATAGTTGCGATAGCCAAAATAGTGTCCGATGCCGTTGACGACACCAGCGGCCCAAAACGGTATCCAAATCATCTGGACCAGCCAGATCAGAACTCCCGGAACAATGCCGAACAGCGCCAGATCCGCAACAAGCATCACTATGATGCCGGTGTTTTTATACGGAGTATATATTTTGCGCTCAAGCGTGTCGTCCGGCGTGCCAAACCCGTACTTGTCAATGGTTTCGCGGTTCATACTTTCGGTTCGGTATAACAACGCCCCGCCAAATAAAACCCGCCAAATACCGTAAATCTGCGGGCTGTGCGGGTCTTCGTCGGTTTCGACCTTGGCATGGTGCTTGCGATGAATGGCAGTCCATTCTTTAGTGTTCATGCCGGTGGTCACCCATAACCAAAACCGCATCACGTGGCTCACCGCTGGGTGCAAGATCACCGAACGATGTGCTTGGCAACGGTGCAGAAAAACCGTGACCGACACGATAGTGACATGCGTCATACCGATCGCGATCAATACATAAACCCACCAAGAAAGAGGCGTCACCACGCCAACGAATAATAGCTCAGTCATCTAATGACTCCTATAATAATAGATCAATTATTATAGCATTGTGCCGTCTGTCAACCAACAGATTATCGGCGCGGCGGATACTATAAAATACCTGCTTTTGCAGAACAAATACCATGACTGATTCAGAAGCCAACACTAATGATGTGCCCTACCGTACATACATTTGCCAAGTCTGCGGCTATGTTTACGACGAAGCAAAAGGCGATGAAGACGATGGCTTGGCGCCAGGTACCCGCTGGGATGATATTCCGCCCAACTGGGTATGCCCGGACTGCGGAGCCCGCAAAGAAGATTTTGAAATGGTAGAGGTATAGCCTGCTCCATGATTTAGGCCGCCAAGCTGGTTTTTTATCTATACTATATATACTCAAAAGCTTTAATTACCTGCTTTACGCCCGAAATATTTCGCGCGGCATCCACCGCGAGCGCGGCGTTGGCTCGTGTGATCAAACCCATCAAATATACCACCGAGTCTTCAGTGATCACTTTGACATCCAGGCTGGAAAAACCTTCTTCTTGAATTTGAAACAGTTCGGTTTTAACTCGCGCGGTTATCAGTGAATCTTTACCTTGGGTGGCCAAAGATATCTTATCGCCGACCGAAACATAATCAAGAATTTTGCGTAAATTTTCCTGGCGGGTGACAATATCGATCATCTGTTGTTTAACACTTTGGGACGGAGCCTGGCCGACCACCAGCGCAATGCGGTTGATACTGACCACCTCATAGCGCGCATCCAAACCGATTTCTTCGATCAGTTGAATAGTCGCCTTATTTTCAATGGCTTCGTCCTCAACGTAAGCTCCGACCGTACGGTTATTGGCAACCGCAAGCGTGCCGGTCGCCGCGCCGCCGAATAACACCGGGGCGCAACCAGTAAGAGAAATCACCAGTACTATCGTAACCGCGCCGGCTAATGTTCGCAAAATCATTGCAGTATTTTACGCAACAGCCTTCGTCTTTGTACTATCATGGGGTGGATTTATCCTCAGGTGTTGTGACTTCAGCCAATTGACCTTCGCGCAATTCAATCAGGATTCCTTTTCGTATGAAGCTGCTTCCGTTCAAAGAAAGCACTCCGGTTGCGCCGTTGATGCTCCATTGACTTTGTTGACTCCATGACACAAAAGAAGTTGCTAACCGATAAGCGTCCATACCTCCGGCGACGTAGCGTTGCAGAATTTGCGGTAGCTGCGCCGCATACTCCCCGGCGACCAACTGCGACTGTCCGTCGCGCAATTTGAGCAAATACGGCATTTCAAAAAAACGTAATCCATCAAGATTAAGCAAATTACGCCCGCCGCCGCCTAAACCTTCTTGCGTCGTGGCTAACGTATAGATCGGAATCGCACCGGGTATATTGGCGCGAGCCTGACTGACAAACTCTGCGGTGCCGGCGGCGAACACCGCCACTCCCTCGGCGGTTTCACCAATAAGCTCGCGAAGTTCAACATGTATATTGTTCCAGCTTTCCGCATTGACGATGCGATGGGAATTGGGAATTACCCTACGGTAGCGTGGTCGATGAAAGTCAAAAGCCCGCGCCAATCTAGATCCCAACGGAGAGTTCTCCACAACCACATGGATAGCGGTGTAGTCTGCGTCTCTTATCAGTTGTCCGAATTGAATAATTTCAGCTTCTCCTCCGAGCGGAAACACATACAGCGGCGGGGCGCCGATTTGACCGGCATGGGTATCACGCGCCGGTAGTTGCAATAGTAAAGTGGGCACGGTACTTTGCGCCGGCAAGCTTGCGACTTGCTCCACCGCACTGCGGATCAACGGTCCCACGACGATGCCCGCGCCGTTGGCAACAGCCTGACGATAAGCTTCAAGCCCACTGCCTGGTTGGCCGTCGGTACGATATGTTTCCAAACTCAGATACAGACCATCAGTTTCGGCCGCGCTGGCAAATCCTTCCAAAAAAGCCGCCGCCGCGTCGCCGATCAAACCCGGAGCGTCCAACGGCAACACCATTGAAATTGTGGGATTGCCGACCAGCACCGGCGCCTCGCCGTTGCTTGGGCTATTGATCCTGGCGTTTTGCTGTTCATCTTGGGGCAGCTCGCGCAATAATTTCTCTGAGTCAAAGGGTTTGCCTTCAAGCATCTTGTCAAATTCGGACTGTGGTTGTTGCGCCACTGCGACAGTACCTAAAATTGCAAGTACGCCAAGTGCGTATTTGCCCAACCTGCGGCTGTACGAACCGGACGTACTAAACGACATGCAAAATAATAAAAGTCATCAAGGTAAATTGTATTTGGTAGCTTCGCCGCTGGGCAATCTGGGTGACGCAAGTTCTCGATTGCAACAGGTATTGCACAACTGTAACCTGGTCGCCGCAGAAGATACTCGTGTCGCCCGCAAGTTGCTAACGGCGCTGGGCATCGCGGGTAAGAAAATCATTTCGATCCGCCAGCAGAACGAAGCCAAGGCTGCGGCCAAAATAACCGCCGATGCAGGTCAGACCATCGCCTATTTGTGCGACGCCGGAACACCTGGTATTTCAGATCCGGGCGCGGTGCTGGTGTCCGTACTGCGCGAACAAGGTTTTGCGATCATAACTGTAACCTGGTCGCCGCAGAAGATACTCGTGTCGCCCGCAAGTTGCTAACGGCGCTGGGCATCGCGGGTAAGAA
>JAZHEJ010000048.1:0-20150 GCA_036679665.1 Candidatus Tethybacter castellensis
ATCTGCATCGGCGCGTTGGGGTATCCGATTCTGCGCTACATGTTCAAAATGAATCATCCCACCGCCTACTACGGCGCTATGGCCGGCAACAGCCTGGCCGCGCGCCGGGTTCAAACTTTTGTGATCGCGGCGTTGGGCGCCGGACTGTTTTACGTTCTGCGCCTGCCTTTACCGCTGCTGTTAGGGCCGATGCTAGCTTGTCTGATCGCGGCGTTCGCACGAGCGCAAATCGCCGATTTTGGCTATGTCGGCAACTTTATGCGCACTTTTTTAGGGGTTACGGTCGGAGCCACGATCAACATGGAAGTGGTAAATCAGCTGCCGGTTTACGGGCTGTCGTTGATGTTTGTGCCGTTGTTCATTATCTGCATCGGCGCGTTGGGGTATCCGATTCTGCGCTACATGTTCAAAATGAATCATCCCACCGCCTACTACGGCGCCATGCCCGGCGGCTTGCCTGACGCGCTGATCGTCGGCGAGCTGGCCGGAGCCAACGTGCGCACCCTATCTTTGGTGCACGCGACCCGGGTTTTGGTGACGGTAACGATCGCTCCGATAATCATGGAGATTTTCTGGCAAGCGGATCTTAGCCAACCGCCCGGTCTGCCGGCAAGCGAATCGGATCCGGTCGAATTACTGATTTTCGTTGTAACCGGCTGGGTGGGCTGGAAGCTTGGTGAACGCATCGGCCTGTTCGGCGCCCCGTTGCTCGGACCGATGATTTTGGCGACGATCCTCAGCATAAGCGGGGTGATCACCCAGCGTCCGCCCGCGGAGATTATCTGGGCCGCGCAGTTTTTTGTCGGCGTTGCGGTCGGCGCAAAGTATGTGGGAGTTACCTGGCGCGAGTTCAAAGTTGATGTCGTGGCCGGATTTGTCTATGCGCTCGGCTTAGCTTTGATTAGCGTCGCGTTTTTTTTGTTGATCAGCGGACTTGGAATTGCGCCGGCTATCGACGCGTTTTTAGCTTTCCTACCCGGTGGACAAGCTGAAATCGTCGTAATCGCAATCATCGCCGGGGCTGATCTGTCTTATGTTGTGATCCACCATTTATTACGCCTGGTATTGGTGATTATGCTCGCTCCGTTTGCGGCCCGGATATTACCTGGTAATGAGGCCGAAAAACCGCAATAAACATTCAAATTCCTTAGATCAGATATGACGATATGCGAAACAATGGGATTTATGTAGCAAAGTCAACTGAGACTTGTCCACAGAGCGCACAATTTAAGCACAAGAATAGACAAACTATTTGCAAAGTCTATAATATAGGCTGATTCATATGCTTTATGGGGAGCGCAAAAGCCGCGATAACGCCATGCTGGTAACAGAAACAATTAAGGCAACATTACAGGACATTATCCATAAGCATGTTCACTATGGTTCCACTATCTGCACAGACGATAACCACTCTTACAAAGGTGTCGCACATTGGAACAAAACCGTCAATTACAGCGCAAGGAAATCTCTCAACGGGATAAAAAGCTTATGGGTAACGTTCAAGCAGCGTTTCTACGGCACTTATCATTATTGGAGTGCGAAGTATTGCTGCCAGTTTAATAATGACTTTGCGCTCTGCCTGAATGAAAGCAATGTAGAAGTAGATACCAAGACCGACTGGACGTTTTGTTCGGCAGAATATTCGGCAAGCAAACCCCTTCCTTACCAAGCATTAACAAGACAATGATGAATATTACAGAAAGAGAAGCAGAAGTAGCGATAGACATTCAACTTACAGCTTTAGGATGGCAGATAAATCCGCGAGAATCTAATCAGAATGTATATAAACAACGTCCTCGAACGCCAGAACAAAAGAAAGCACTAGGTGGAAAACCGCCTGACTATGTTTTGTATGCGTATTCCGACTCTGATAAGCCGTCTATTGTGATTGAAGCCAAAAAGCCGAATAAATCTCTAACAAAGGCACTACAAGACGGCATAGACAAATATGCCAGAAAAATACAAGCACCGATTGTCATTGCGTCGGATGGCTGGCGCATCAAAACTTGGCATATAGAGAAAGGCGAACCGCTTTTTATTGATGGGCGTGAAGTGGAAGACCTTATCAGCCCAGGAATGACGCAGGTTTTTATCAAAGATAATAATTTCAGTAGTTTTTTAAAAGAAATTGCGATTGAACAAAGCGAGTTAATTAACAACTTTAAAATGGCAAACAACATACTTAAAAATGAAGGCTTGTCCGCGGGAATCGAGCGTTTTTCGGAGTTTGCAAATCTGATGTTTATGAAACTCAAAATGGAAGGGGGGGGGGGGAAACCCCTTGCGACATAGCAGGCTTTTCGTGGGCTGATATTCAGTCAAAACATGGCATTGCGCTTGTTAAGGCGATCCGTACAATGCTAAATGAATTACGGAAGAAACACAGCAAACTTTTTGAAAAATCTAAAATCAATAAAGCAAAAAACTTGGAACGTCTAATTGATATTCTTTCCTCTTTCCAGTTGTCGGCAGTCAAGGAAGATGTTAAGGGATTGGCATTTGAGCATTTTATTCATTCTTATACACGCGGAACAAAAAATGACCTAGGGCAGTACTTCACTCCACGCCATATTGTCAGGATGATGGTTCATTTTTTACGTCCTCAAATCAACGAAACAATTTACGATCCGTTTTGTGGGACTGGTGGTATGTTGATTGAGTGCTTCCGCTATATCAATCAGCATATTTCTTCACAACGACACAAAGCCATACTGAAAAATAAAACCCTATTTGGCAGAGACAATTCCAGCGTGGCACGGATAGCGATGATGAACATGATCATGTTTGGAGATGGTCATAGCAATATCCAGCAAGGAGACTCTTACGCAATGCTTGATGAATCGAAGCATAAATACGACATTGTGATTACAAATATACCCTTTTCTCAAACAACAGACTATGCCGCTAGCTATCCTGTTGTTCCGTCCGGCATCAAGAACGGCGACAGCATCGGCGTTCAGCATTGTCTTGAAAGCGTAAAGAATAAACCCAGTGGTCGAGCGGCAATAATAGTTCCGATTGGTTTTTTTTACAAGAAAGAATTGGCAGCAGAACGCAGGCATATTTTTAAGCATTGGCAAATTGAGCGTTTTGTGGAACTTACCCCGCAATGTTTTCAGCCCTATACGATGCAACAAACTGCCATTATGTTTTTGAGACGAAATACGCCCTTAAAGTCATATTTATATTTTCATGTGAAGCAGGATGGCTATAGTCAGGATGGATACCGCATTCCGCTTCCCGGCGAAAATGACATAGACAAAACAATGGATGGAATTGGTCCGAAAAAAATCCTCATTGAAACGAAAGAAATAGCCCGCTTTAAGAGAATAGATTTGATCGTAAGAAAAAATGAAATTCCGTTAGGTGATATTGCCCAAGTAACCGCAGGCGCGGGTAATATTTCTCCGAAAACAAAAATTAATGACATCATCAGTGGCACGGAACCGATAATGATGGTTAAAGATCTGGCCCGCAGCCATATAGATTACTCGCTTGACTACAGCACATTTGAAATTAATCGAAGTGCCATTGAGAAAAAAAGCCCTTACTTGTTTCCGCAAAATACAACCCTAATTCCAGTAACCGGTCAGGCGTCTTTAAAAAATCACCGTGCATTGCTTGCCGTGCCGTCTTACGCTACCAGCACATTAGCCGGTATTGAAAGCAAGGGCGATTTTCATCCCTATTGTCTGTTCTACTTTTTTCTTAATTATGACGTTGAAAAAATAACCTATGACTTGGGCTACCCGGGCATTTCCACTCAAACGCTTGTGGAAATTGGAGTGCCTAACTATACTAAAAAAGAAGCACAAGACATTATCAAACGTGTTAGCGATGCCGTTGAATTAAGCAAGCAGCTAAAAAATATACGCAGCGAGATAGAGAAAGAAGCGTAATTAGTTAGACAATTCGCTCTTGCCCTGCTGGTGTCACCGGGGGTGAAGCACAAAACCGCCACTTTTGACAATGGCAGACCTGGAACCGCAAGTTCAGGATGCGGACAGACCGCAAAAAAGGCTTTAATATAGGTTACTGATGAAGTGATGCGGTGTCTGTCAACATTACTACATAATTTCCAAAAAATAATAGACAATATCAAAAACTAAACATTACAAATAATTGTGTTTTGATAAATAAAAATAATTTTTTGTTTTTATAAATTTTTACTTTATAATTGCAAAATGACATACATTCCACGCCAACTAACTGAAGATACCCTTTTTGCGCTGAAAAATAACCCTGTGGTATTGATAAACGGCCCCCGCCAGGCCGGCAAAAGTACATTTGTTATCGAAATGGCCAAAAAAAAATTTAAAGCTGATTATGTTTCACTTGATGTAGCAACGCAGCAAACTGCTGCTGAAGAGTCTCCCAAATTTTTTCTGACGCGCGGCGAAGATCCCTTAATTATTGATGAAATCCAATTGGCACCTGCTTTGTTTAGATCTCTCAAAGTAGTAGTTGATGAAATTCGCCTTTACGACAAAGCGCACAGCAACAGTCGTTTTTTGCTAACCGGCTCAGCCAGCAATACCGCATTTTCAGAACTACATTATGCGATGGTTGGACGCATGGCTGTCAAAACACTTTATCCTTTAAGTGTCAGTGAAGCAACAACGAGCGGGGATAATTTTTTAGCGCGACTCTTTGCCAAGGACTTTACCGGCCTCAAGCCCGCTATCGGCAATTTAGATGAATTAAGCATCAATACAGCTATCGGACTTGCAACTTATCCGGAAATTTCAGGAAAAAACCCGAGCGAAAAGACCGACTGGTACGAAAGCTATATAACCAGCATCCTGCAACGTGATGTGTTGATGATGACGCGACTGCACAAAATCACGGAACTACCTAACCTGTTGCGTACGCTAGCTTCGCAAGCGAGTAACTTAATTAACGATGCGAACATAGCACAAAGCGTCGGACTAAATCCGGTAACCTGCAAAACCTATCGTGCTGCGTTAGAGGATATGTTTCTCACCTTTACGGTACCGCCCTGGCACCAAAATATCCGCAAACGACTAGTCAAATCTCACAAAGGGTATGTTATGGACACGCTATTGTTATGTCACATGTTAGGTTGGAATTTAGAAGACATGCAAGAACGTCGGCCTGATCTATACGGACATGTTGTAGAAAATTTTGTGGCAACCGAAATAGTCAAACAACTTTCCTACAGCAAGCTAAGCGGCACACTGCGGCATTTTCGCACCAGCGACCATAAAGAGATTGATTTTGTGATTGAACTAAGAGATGGAACCCTGGGAGCAATTGAAGTCAAATCCGCTGATAACGTGAACAATACAGACTTCAAAAACATCAAAATACTGCAACAGGAAATTGGTGATGACCTTATCTGCGGCATTGTCCTCTACCTTGGCAATGATGTTGTCAAATTCGGTGAAAACCTATTTGCCGTACCGATACACGCACTTTGGAATAGTTCCTGACAGTCCCAAAAAAATATGCTGCTTGACGCGTGCGAAATATTTTCTTGATCAGGCTTAGCAAAAATATCTACACGAAGCTTGCTGTGATGACTTAGCAGAAAACATCGCTGATGTATTTAAGTACCAACATGCCAGGTAATATGGCGACTCGTATAATATCAAGCAACCATATAGTATGAATCAAGAGTTTCGAGCATGAAAGTTGTCAGCTTCAAGATATGTCCCTTTGTGCAGCGTGTTACCGCGCTTTTGGAAGCAAAGGACGTTGCCTACGAGATTGAATATATTGATCTTGGCAACAAACCGCGGTGGTTTCTGGATATTTCTCCCAATGCCCAAGTACCGATTTTGATCACTGACGAAAATCAAGTGCTTTTTGAATCGGACGCCATTGTCGAATATCTGGATGAAACGGCAGGCGCTCCGCTTTCTTCTGCTGATCCGGTTATAAAAGCTCAGGATCGGGCGTGGTCGTACTTGGGTTCAAAGAACTATCTTTTGCAGTGCGGCGCGCAGCACAGTGCGGATGCTCAAACACTTGATGAACGAGCGACAAAACTGACTTCAGCCTTTGCAAAGATCGAAGCGAGGCTTGGCGATACGCGGTTCGCAAGTGGGGACAATCTGAGTATGATTGATATCGCGTGGTTGCCTATAATTCATCGAACTGAGATCATAAAACGCTATTCAGGATACGACTTTCTGGAGGGATTTTCACAGATGAAACAGTGGCGAAAAAATCTACTTGCAACCGGACTTGCTGAAAAATCGGTGGCTAAAGATTTTGAAGAACGATTTACAGCTTCTTATCTGGCCGAATCAACTTATCTAGGCCAGCTAGCAAGAATAAACGGTAAGGCGTTTTGCTGCGGATCAACTGATTGCACGATCGACGATATGGCCTGTTGCGCTTAAATCGCGTAGATTAAATTTTAGGCACAGCCCAGAACAATTTTGACTTTTTATCTGCCGCTGAACATGGTTGAAGATAATCTCAGCAGACACTGATCATTGCATATTGCTTACGGTTCATTCGGCTTTTGATTTCAAAATATGAATATCGCGAACCATGCATTCACTTGGATACTTTTACAAGTTGTTTTGGCTAACCGACCAATAGAAAAAAACTAAGTTTGTATTAAACAAATACTTACCCTACACGCGATTTCAAGCTCTTGGGTGAAGATGTCTCATTTCTTAGTCTAGTTGTTCGTAAACTGACAGTATTACCGCGATTTCTTCCCTAAAGAAAAAATATATACCACCAAATATGATGACCATCACAAGATAATAAACATACCTCAAACCTTCATCTCCCGCCTGCCTGGATTGACTGAAAAAACTGCGCTTAATTTATTATAGATGTTGGTCTTTTCCTTTATTAATGTAAGTTTATATCGGTGTTTATTGCGAATCTTGCGTAAGATGCTATTGGCATGGCCCTGTTGAATTTCGCAAGGAAACTGGGCATAAAGTATATAAACTCCAACATAATGTCTGCCTTAAACCATCAAACTGTGGCACGAACCCTACGCACAAGAAAATGCGACTTTAACTGAACTTTATTATGATGGGCTGGTGATAACTCAATATATTGCTAGAAATTTGTGCCCTTGTCTAAAAAATACGGTATATTTAATCAAGCGATTTATAATACCTTGAAGTAGACCTTGAGGCTTGCATTATGAAAAAACTGTTTCAAATCGCTGTACTAGCAACCGCCGCAACTTTTGCCCCGCTTGGATCCACCGACACTGCAGACGGCGACGCGGTGTTGGCGATGTCCTGGGATCAGATTGTCAATACCGCTCGCGGCGGTGAAGTCAACTGGTTTTTATGGGGAGGTTCGGACAACATCAACCAGTATGTGTCTGAATTCGTTGGCGGTATTCTCAAAGACGAATACGACATCACCCTCAATCGCGTCGGCCTGTCCGATACGGTGGAGGCGGTCAACATCGTACTCGGGGAAAAAGAAAGCGGCGTTTTGGATAACGGATCGGTGGACATGATTTGGATCAACGGCGAAAATTTCCGCACGATGAAACAAGGCGACCTTGCTTTTTGCGGTTACCTGGAGAAACTGCCCAACAACAGATTAATCGACTGGAACAACCCGGCGATCGCCAACGATTTTGGCGTCCCGGTCGACGGCTGTGAAGTACCATGGTCCAAAGCGCAGTTTGCTTTCGCGTATGACACCGCGCGCACCGCCAACCCGCCACGCTCCATCGACGCTTTGATCAAATGGGCCAAAGCCCATCCGGGCCAATTTACCTATCCTGCGCCGCCGGATTTCAACGGTTCGGTTTTTGTGCGTCATGTGTTCTATTACGCCGCCGGCGGAGTTGACAATCTGCTAGGGAACTTCGACCAAGCGAAATTTGATCGGGTTTCCGCCGATACTTGGGAGATTCTTAACGATCTTGAACCGCATTTGTGGCGCGAAGGCAATACCTATCCGACTTCGATCAGTGCGCTCGAGCAACTTTTTGCCGACTCTGAAGTCGCCCTGACTTTCAACTATGAACCGTCTTCGGTCGGAGTCAACATTGAAAACGGTAGCTTCCCGCCCACCACCCAAGGATACGGCCTGACCGACGGCACCATCGGTAACACCAACTACACGATCATACCGTTCAATTCACCCAACAAAGCCGCGGCGCTGGTGTTGCAAAACGTGCTTCTTTCAGGGGTTGCGCAATATCAAAAAGCGTTGCCAAACGTGTGGGGCACCAAGCCGGCGATTGAAATAGACCGCACCAGTCCGGACATCCAGGCCAAGTTCGCCCAAATCGAGGCCCACCCCGCCGTTGTTCCACCGGAGGAACTGGCCAAGGCCTCGTTACCTGAGCTTCAAGCCGCATGGATTACGGCAATCGAAAAAGGCTGGTTGGCTAACGTCGGTAATTAAACCCCGCAAAGGGTGGCCGCTGGCGTAACAATGCCGCGTGCCACAATCTGTCAAGTCTGTTAATGACGGACCGGCTGAAGATATCCTTGTTGCTGGCACCGGCGCTGGCGATCGTCGCGTTGCTGTTTTTGGGAGGTTTGTTTGTCGGCCTGTTGCGCAGCTTCAACTACATGCCGATAATCGGACTCGACGATCCTGATCTTGGCGCCTACCTGAACGTATTTACCAGCCGCGAGTTTTACCTGTCGTTTTTGCTGACTTTCCATATCGCATTTACCTCAACGGTTATCTCATCAATTCTGGCGATCGGCGCGGCGCTGTTGCTGCGTCGCCAGTTTATCGGACGCGCGACGGTAAATTTTCTTTTCCAGCTGAACCTGACCGTGCCTCACTTGGTCGGTGCGATCGGTATTCTCTACCTTTTTTCGCAATCGGGCAGCTTCGCGCGACGCGCTGGCAGGCGTTCATCCATGTCCTGTTGCCGCTGATTTTTCCGGGTGTTTTATCGGCGTCGGTCATCGTCTTCGCCTTCACATTTGGCGCCTATGAGATTCCGGCGATCCTGGGGGCCAACTATCCTGCCGCCTTGCCGGTGCTGGCTTACCGCAAATATACCGATGTGGATTTGGCCGCGCGCCCTGAAGCGATGGCGATGGCGATTGTCATTGCCCTGCTCAGCGCACTGATGATCTATTTTTACATTCGCTATTCCCGCAGTCGTATTCGCAGCTAAAGCCAATGATCGGACAAGACAGTTTGCCAACACGCAGCTTGCGGTTTTTAGCCGGATCAGCGCTCATCATTTGGCTGGTTTTGCCGCTGATTCCGCTGGCGATATGGTCATTTGCGCGCGGCTGGTTTTTTCCCAGCCTGTTACCTAATCAGTGGTCGCTGCGCGCGTGGAACTACGCCTTTTCAGATACCGCCGGAGTTATCGACAGCCTGTGGCTGACCATCGCAATCTCATTGGCGGCAATGGTGTTGTCGGTCTTGGTCGGAGTTCCGGCCGGGCGGGCGCTGGGCCTATATCGGTTTCGTGGTAAAGAACTGGTTGAGTTGCTGATTCTGGCTCCGACCATCGTACCAGGTATCGCGGTGGTGCTGGGCATCCATTCAGTCTTCATTGCGATGGGCCTTACCAACACTGTAACCGGAGTGATTTTGGTGCATCTGATTCCCACTTTGCCATATATGGTGCTGGTGATGGCGGGAATTTTTTCCAATTACGACCCGTCTTACGAAGACCAGGCGCGCAGCCTGGGCGCCTCGGCGTTTAAAACCTTCTTTTACGTTACGTTGCCGGCGATCATGCCGGGGATTATCGTCGGCGGACTGTTCGCTTTCTTGGTTTCTTGGAGTCAGTACATCCTTACCTTGTTGATTGGCGGCGGACGAGTTGTGACTTTGCCGCTGTTGTTGTTCAATTTCGCATCCGCCGGACGCAACGATATTACCGGTGCGATCGGCATGATCTACATTTTGCCGGGCATCATTATTTTGCTGCTGACCGCGCGCCACTTGTCAGGCCGCAGCGGCGCGGTGGCGGGATTTGGCAAGATATGACCCAGGTATCTATCCGTGATCTGACCAAAATCTATCCCGGTGAGACCGCGCCCGCGCTCGATCGCCTGTCATTGGAAGTCGCCAGCGGCGAACTGACCGCGTTGCTAGGACCTTCCGGCTGCGGCAAGACCACCACGATGAAAATGATCGCCGGGCTACTGAACCCGACCTCAGGTGACGTGTGCTTCGACGGCAACTCAATATTGCATAAAAAGCCCGAACATCGCGGAGTGGTCATGGTGTTTCAAAATTACCTGCTGTTTC
Source organism: Candidatus Tethybacter castellensis (assembly GCA_036679665.1). Classification (GTDB taxonomy): domain Bacteria; phylum Pseudomonadota; class Gammaproteobacteria; order Tethybacterales; family Tethybacteraceae; genus Tethybacter; species Tethybacter castelli. Next base: position 10,195 of record JAZHEJ010000048.1, read on the forward strand.
CATACATGAGCGTGGCCGACAACATCGGCTTTGGCCTAAAAATGCGCAAAACTGACAAGGCCGAAATAGCCCGCCAGGTAAACGAAATGCTTGAACTGGTCAAGCTTCCTGATCTGGGTAAGCGTCGTCCCGCTGAGCTTTCCGGCGGCCAGCAACAGCGCGTGTCTTTGGCCCGCGCCTTGATTGTCAGACCAAACGTACTGTTGCTAGATGAACCGCTGTCCAATCTTGATGCGCATTTACGCTTTGAGATGCGCGATCTGATCCGGTCCTTACAGCGGGAAATCGGCATCACCATGATTTTCGTCACCCACGATCAAGAAGAAGCAGTGGTGCTAGCCGACAAAGTCGCCTTAATCCTTGATGGCAGGCTCAAACAATACGATGTTCCGGAATTGTTTTATCGGCGTCCGGTCGACGAAGCTACCGCCCGTTTTTTCGGCGGTCAAAATTTTATTTCCGGCATCTCCAAAGAAGGATACTTCGACAGCCCGCTTGGCAAGCTCAATCTGCCCGCGGATGCCAAGTCCGGCCACGGCGCACTTTGTTTCCGGTCTGAAAACGTGTTGCTCGGCGCGGCCGCAAACAACGAAAATCGCTTGGAAGCCAAGATTACCGACAGCATCTATCTTGGGACTCATGCCCGGCTTAAGCTCAAAGTCGGCGACCAACAAATCACCGCGATCGCCAATCCGGATTTGGTTCAGGATATGGCGGTCGGCGACACCATAGCGGCGAGTCTGCCAGCTTCCGCTTTGTGGGTGCTAACTTCATAAGAAACATATTTTTATAAATCATTTATCGATAGTTCTACAAACGAACTTGGATCTGAAACAAAACGCTACGTAGAGTTAATTCGTTCGCAATTCACTTTTTTTTAAAAAATAGCTGACAATAATCGTCAGTATACTGAGGTGTAATAATGATTTCATTACGAAACTCATTTCATTTTTAACAAGCAATATTTTCTTTCAGCATAAAAATTAGCACTTACAAATGTTGTATATTATGTTTGACTAAAACAATAGAAGGTGAAAAGCTAAAATTTTATGGATGAACATTCAGATCGTGAAATACCTTGGTTAGAAACCGCTAAGTTTCACAAGGAAATTTGCATTCGAGCGGAGAATAGCTCATTTAGTCTGAATGCATCAGATTTGCAATCTGAACAATGGTCAAGCCTGCGCAACTTTGATCCTGATAATTTTCATGGGCCATGGAAATTAAATAGCGAATCCATAGTCAGCAGTTCTTTTAAGAACATACTTCAACAACGTCGCAACGATAGTGTCTTTTTAGGCGGTCCTGTTCAAGTACGCAGGGGACGTGCAAACGATCATTATTTTCTTCCTCTACTTTATCTTGAAATTAATATAAAAATTTCCGAAACAACATTGGAAGTTATACCTTTTCAAGGAAATTGGCATCTAAATCCTAAGATTTATAGGGAATTAGATTACCAATCTATTACCAAAGAGGATGTGGATAAGAGGGTTTCAGACCTAGTCGAAAAATCGGCTAAGTTGCAAAAACAAACTTCTGAATCCTTAGCCACGTGCATACAAATCACCTTTGCTAAGGAATTCCCAGAGCTAAAAAACTTGGTTCTGAACGAAAATTCTCCTTGGGTGTTATTTACACCCGCACAGCATTTTTCGGCGATAAACCGTCATATCATAAATGATTATCAACGCTTGGAACAACTGCTTTCTAAAAACGATGCCGATATTGGCGGACTTATTAACTTTGAAGATCAAAGTTATTCAAAAAAATATATTAAGCCGGAGATACGCCCACTATTACCACTAAACAAGTCTCAACATTCTGCAGTCGAAAACATCCTATCCGAAAAACCAATTTCAGTCATTAGCGGCCCGCCAGGTTGCGGGAAAAGTCAAGTTGTCGTTGCTAGCCTTTTAAATGCGTGGAAACTAGGTAAAAAGGTATTGTTTGTCAGTACTAACAATAAAGCAGTCGATGTAGTAAAAGAACGATTAGAAAAATTTGATCCGGATTTTCCAATAGCTATAAGAGCAGGCAGTAAAGAAAAAAACAATATTATTCAGTTTTTGCGTAAAACCCAAAAAATATTGGCTAGATCGGAAATTGATGACGAGATACCCGACTATACGAAACAACTTCAGGAACTTTCTGAACGAAAAAAACAACTTCAGGCCGGGCTAGATCAAAAACTTCCTCAAAGAATACATGAAGCATCTTCATCTGCTTTACAAGCATATGCCGAATATCGCAACCGGCGTGCAGAAATTAATCAACTATTAAATGAACTACGCGTTCGTAGCGAAAAGCTCGGCTTTGCCAACCAACCATTTAGCGTCATTCGTGAAACACACAACAAAACGTTAGAATGGCTAAACGATGCTGATCATTATAGACAGCTTATCGACGAGGATGAAATTGTAAAAAATACAAAGCAAACGGAACTGGACAAAAAAATAACTGAGCGTAACAGAAAATCAGCATCATTTGGGTTAGACAAAAACGAAACCGATGATTGGAATTGGCTAATAAACGGTCCTAATTCTGAAATGTTAGTTCATTGGCAACATCGTATGCAAAACTTTTTGCAAGAACCAATTGGAAAAGTTTTAGATGCTGGTGTTTGGGACACAGAATATGACAGATGGAGCAATTCTCGTGATGTTCAAAAATGGTCAATGCTCATACAAACATTCAGAGATTCGCTCTGTGAAATTTTGCCGGAATATATTCAAATATCATACGAATTCGAATCTGAGAAAAAAAAGCTTGATGATATATTGAATATGCCCAAAAATTTATCTGTTCGTAGCGATGATACCAAATCATTGATAAATAAATGGCAGACTGCATATGGAAAATTGTCTACCCTAAAAACTTCAAGATTAAATTTATTTTCTTGGTTCAAACGTAACAAATTAACCAAATCTTTAAACAACTTGGAACAATCTTTTCAGACTGCCATTTCCTTTGAAATTTGGCAACAAATAATTAACTGTGTGGATCTTCACAAAAAAGCTGAAACTGTCGAGCAAATTAGGCAATGGGTAAATCAACGTGAACTAATAGATCCCATCGAAAAAAAATTGAAAGAACTTGAACATCAGTTTAAAGTTATTAGAAAGGACGCATTTATTTTAAATATTCCAAATATACCCGCAGAACAAAGCGAAAAAGAATGGAAAGCCGTTGATGAATACTGCATAGCAGAACTTCAACTTGCAAAAAATGCTGAGAAAGCATGGGTTAGGCGAGATGAAAAAACTAAAGTTGAGCAACAAATTAATAATATTGTTGCGGATTGGACCGCTTTTGTAAACGATGTGCCACTTTGTGCAGCTTGGATACGAGGCCAAGGTGCGTCATTTGACAAAGCTATCAATAGCTTTGACGCAACACCGTCACAGCAAACAATCAGTTCTGCAAAATCCGTTTTAAATAGTGAAGCATTACGCAATTTTATTTCGGTTTGGAAGACTATTTTGGATATTGAGCTTGAAATCAATAGTATTGAAAATGAAATATCTAATTTGCCAAACAAATCTCAACGTATCAACGCCTGGTGGCATAAACGACCAGATACTGCTTACGTGATCGATGTAATACCTTTTGAATTACCAAGTCAAACTTGGTATTCAGAAAAAATATCAGAAATGGAAAAATTGCTATCAGACGAAAAACTTGTTCAGACAGAGACAATCCCACAGCTAGAAAAAATATCTGCTGAAGAGCTAGTATGGGCGCAAAAGAATCTCAAGAATGCTTTGCAATTATTGCCCGATAGTCAAACTAATGTTACAACTGAAATAAATGACTGTACCATCAATATTGAAAACTGGCCTATCGACAAAATAAATGATTTATTTGCTCATTACCAGCCTGAAATAATTAGAGCTGAGATAGAACGTATCAATGCAAAATCGGCTCGAATGTCTTTTGAAGAAGCCAAAGCTGAGTGGTTTAAACGCCTAAACGAAGATGAAGTCGCTATTCGCGCAATTTATGAACTCGAAAAATCTATTAGTAGAAATTATGGTCGCGTGGACGAAGACAAATATCAAACGTACCAAGATGCGCTACGTGCGGTTCCGATATGGATAACAACAGCGCAAGCGGCGCAAGCAATCCCTTTGATACCGAATTTGTTTGATGTCATTATCATTGATGAAGCATCACAATGCACTGTCACTAATTTGTTACCAATTATGTTTCGTGGTAAATCATTAGCTGTTATCGGTGATGAAGAACAACTACCGGCAATACCGATTATTAATGAAACAGAACAAAGAATCATGACGCAAAAATACGAAATTGAGGATCATCATTTGGATATTGTGGGACATGCTAAAAACGATGTTTACAAAGCCGCGGTTCAATCACTTCCATACAAAAGAAAAGATGTCGTTTGGTTAGATGAGCACTTTCGAAGCAATCCACAAATAATTGGCTTTTCAAATCGATATATTTACCACCAAAAATTAGAGTTACAGAGAAACCCAGAACAAAAAAACTATATACTAATTCCTGAAAGAGGCGTGCACGGTCGAAATGTCAAAGGCGAAGCCAAAAGAGGCCCGATGAATAGCAGTTGGTTAAACGAGATCGAAGCCGATAAAGTTGTCGAATTAGTCAAAGAAATAAGAGCATCTGGCGGTAGTTCGGCAACACTTGGAGTGGTTACTCCATTTTCTGCTCAGAAAAAATTGTTACTCGCAAAGTTAGCGAAACTTGATTTGTTATCGGATGTAACAGTCGATTCTGCACATGGATTTCAAGGGGACGAACGCGACATCATGATTTTCAGTCCAGTTATATCGCCAGGTATCACACCAAGCGCGTGTCGCTGGGTCGAAGAACCGCCAAATCTTATTAATGTCGCGCTCACACGCGCTAGAGAAACATTGTATATTGTTGCCAACTTTGATTATTGTCAACTACAAGAAGGTAAGTTAAAAGATCTTGCGAAGTTCGTAAAAGATATTGAACTTCTTCGAAAAACAAGCAAGGCAGAACTTGAATTGTTTAGCTGGTTAGTCACTGCCGGGCTAACGCCTATGGTACATCCCAAAATCGGTGATATCGAAGTTGATTTTCTGCTAAAAGATGAAAAAATTGTCATTGAAGTCGATGGTAAGCAATTTCATGAAAACCGGCAAGAGCAAGATGAAGTTAGGGATATCAATTTGAAAAGCAGAGGTTATAAGGTAATGCGTTTTTCTGCTCGCGAGGTGTTTGAGACTCCCAATGAAATAATAATTCGTATACAAGAACAAATAGATTCAATTAACACCAGCGTCAACTAACCGCCCTGACAATTAGGTAAATATAGTTTTATTACTTAATTTTTAGTATTTTTTTGCAAAATGATCATATAAGTTTTAGCTTTTATGCCCTTGTTGACATTAACCAATAGGGATAACCAAATGAAAACGTTGGGTATTTTCAAGACAAATGCTGACTGTTATATTTCAAACCGTAAACTGCAAAAAACTTTTGGTTTAGATGTTGCAGGCTGACTAATATTTAGTGACATTAGAAATTTAGGTGATTTAGCCAGCAATCAAATTATTCAGCAACAAGCTACTACAGCCATCACTTTACCGATCAATGCGAATTTGGTTTGCAAAATCACCCGCAATAGCTTTAATACGCTTAGCTAACAAACTAGACGTTTTTACATGCTATTATCTAAAGTAGATTATGAAATACGGAATACATGCCGGGCTGTGGATGGCACGATGGACTGACGACATCAACCCAATCTTAAAAACCGTCGCCGACTTGGGGTTTGACGGTGTCGAAGTGTCGCTGTTGGGCATGTCTGATGAGCGAGCCGAAGAACTTGGTCGCGCGGTAAAAGATCACGGTTTGCAGGTTACTTGTTCAGACGGACTGGCGGCTAATGTTGACATCACTTCGCCGGATCCTGCGATACGCGCCGCCGGAGTTGACTATTTACGCTGGGCGGTACGCACCACCGCCAAGATCGGTTCGCGTAGCCTAGCTGGCGTCGTTTACGCGCCATGGGGAGTTTTCGATCAAGCGCGCAAGGCTAAACGCGCCGATTATGCCGCGGCGGCGTTCAAAGAATTAAACGACGAACTTGACGCCTGCGATGTCACCTTGGGCCTAGAGGCGATAAACCGCTTTGAAACCGACTTGGTCAATACCGCCGACGAAGCGGTGGCAATCAGCGAAGCTTCCGGCTCCAAGCGCGTCGGAGCGTTGCTTGACACCTTCCATTTGAATATCGAGGAAAAAGACATCGGTGCCGCGATCCGCGGTGCCGGCGAACGCCTGGTGCATTTTCATGTTTCAGACAACGATCGCGGGGTACCCGGTTCCGGTCATGTGCCGTGGCCGCAAGTGCAAAGCGCGTTGCAAGATATCGGCTATGACCGCTGGATTGTCGCCGAGATGTTCGTCATCGCCGGCAACCCTGCTAGCGCCGACTTGAATATTTGGCGTGATATCGAGCCTGACGCGACCGCCGCCGCAGCCCAGGCGCTGTCTTTCATACGCAAAACATTTGGATGAATGAACTGCTCGACGCGCTGGTTTTGCGCTTTGCGCGGTTGGAGGCGGAACTGAACCAACTCGATGCGGCCACTGGCGACGGCGACCATGGTACCACGATGCTAAAAGGCCTGCGCGCCGCCGCGAATGCTTCTGACGATCCTGGCGCCGCATTTCGCGGCGCAGCCGGCGGAGCTTCAGGAACGCTGTTTAGTTTTGTTATCGACGCGCTTGCCAAAGTAATGGATAACAGTTCGACGCTTGATGAAGCCTTAAAGGTTGCGGCACAAAAAATTCAACAACTAGGAGCGGCCAAATTAGGCGACAAAACCATGCTTGACGCGTTATTGCCGGCGACAAAAGCAGGTGGGAATCCTAAGGATGTCGCGGCGGCGGCACATACCGGGATGGCTACGACCCGCGACCTTGCGGCCAAGCGCGGGCGGGCAAAATACGTCGAAGGTGCCGGGGTTGGTCATATAGATGTCGGCGCGATGTCAGTGACTCAAATATTGGCGATATATGCCAAGCAGGAGGCTAAAGCATGAAAAAATTGTTTAATTCTTTCGAGCGCATGGCCGACGATATGATCGACGGCTTTGTCGCGGCCTACCCTAATTTGGTTGCCCGCGGCGCCAATTCACGCGTGGTCCGACGCGCAATCCCCGCCGACGGTGACAAGAAAGTCGCGTTGGTTATCGGCAACGGCAGCGGCCATGAGCCGATCGCGATGGGTTTTATCGGCACCGGGCTACTTGACGCCAACGCGGTGGGTGACGTATTTACCGCTCCTCCTCCTGAACTGATCTGCGCCGGCATTAAAGAAGTGGCCGGCCAGGCGGGAGTTGTGGTACTGATCTCGCGCCATGAAGGCGATGTCATCAACGGCAACGCCGCGGCGTTGCTGGCCGCCGACCAAGGTGTGGACGCGCGCCCTTTATTGATGTACGACGACATTTCATCAGCGCCCAAAGGGCAAGAAGATGATCGGCGTGGCGCGGCCGGCACAATGTTCATTTACAAAATTTTGGGCGCGGCGGCCGAAGCCGGTTTGACGCTGGAAGAACTAATCGCGTTAGGCGAAGAAGTACGTGCGCGTACGCGCACGTTGGGCGCGGCGCTGCAACCGGGTACTTCGCCGCTGACCGGCGAACCGATGTTCGCGATCGGCGACGACGAGATTTATATCGGTATGGGTGTGCACGGCGAACCGGGCGTCGCCCGGCGCAAGCTGGGTGCGGTTGACGAACTTGTCGCCTACATGCTGGAGCAACTGCTAAAAGACCGCGCCGTGGCCCGAGGCGAAACCTGCATCGTTCTTATCAACGGCTCCGGAGCCACCACTATGATGGAGCTGCTTACGGTGTACAACGAAGTTGCCGCCGCCCTGACCGGTCGCGGCATTGACACGGTCGCGCCGATGATCGGCTCTTATTCAACCACCCAGGATACCGCCGGCTTTTCAATCTCGCTGCTGGTACCGACCGACCGGATGCTCAGCTACTGGCAAGCGCCGCAACACACCCCGTATTTCCCGGTGATCCACGGCGCGGCGGCCGGCTAAACCTATGACCGAACGCATTTACGGGGTAGCCGTTGATGCGGGCAGCGGCTTAACCGCGGCGATCAGCTCCGCGCGCGGCACCAACGCGCAGCCGGATGATCCTTTAATTTTCAAGCGGGCGATACTTACCGAACTGGGACCGCATGCGTCGACCGTACTGCTTGATGCCAGCTGTGGACCCGAGTTGATCGGCGCCTATCCTTCCGGGTGCGCACCGATGCTGGCCTATGAAGCCGATGTCTATCATATATCTGATACCGAGCGGATAACCGTGATCCCTGACAATCTGCGCGTTGAAGATTACCTGCGCTTGGGAGTTGAGCGGCTGAAATTTTTCATGTATTACGCGCCTGACGATGATACTAACCTGAACCTGCGCAAACGTGAGCTGATCGCGGATATCGGCGCGCAATGCGCGGCGCATAACTTGACTTTTTTGCTTGAACCGCTGGTCTATCACCCGCAACTGGCAAATGGCACCGCCGCGTACGCGCAGGCCAAGCCCGAGCTGGTCAGACGCGCCACCGCAGCTTTCGCCGCACCCGAGTTAGGCGCGAAGGTGCTCAAAGTTGAAATTCCGGTCGATCTTGATTTTGTCGAAGGGTACGGCACCGCCGACATGTCGCGCGATGCGGCCTTCGAGGCGATGCGAAACGCCGCTGATGCCGCTGGCGAATGCGATCTTGTCTACCTCAGCGCCGGAGTTACCTTTGAACGATTTGAAGCTTCGTTGCGTCTTGCGGTCCAAGCCGGAGTTGAGTTTGCCGGTTTCATGTGCGGACGCGCCATCTGGGCGGACGCGGTACCGATATTCGGCGCCGAAGGCGAAACGGGACTTAGGGCCTGGCTGCAAGATATCGGCCGTGCCAGACTGGACAAACTAATCAACGCAACCCAATGAGGACAACATTATGCTCAAAGACAAAATCGCCATCGTAACCGGCGGCTCAAGCGGCAACGGCCGCGCCATCGCGCAAGGGTTCGCCGCCCAAGGCGCCAAAGTCATCATCGCCGATTTGGCCGAAACCGGTCGCGAAGGCGGCACTCCGACGGCAGAACTTATTAACGCCGATCATCCGGGCCGCGCGGTGTTTGAGCGTTGCGACGTTGCCAAAGTCACCGATCTTGAAGCCGTGGTTGCCGTGGCCGAAAAGATGGGCGGCCTTGATATCTTGGTCAACAACGCCGGCATATTAAAAAAAGAACCGCTTTTAGATGCGACCGAAGCGACCTTTCAGATGATGGTGGACGTCAACGTCAAAAGTGTGTTGTTCGGCGCCCAGGCGGCGGCGCGCGTGATGGCGGCGCGCAAAAGCGGAGTGATTATCAACCTGTGTTCAATCGCCGGAATGCGCGGCACCGGCGGCTACTGTCATTACAACTTGTCCAAAGGCGCGGTGCGCTTGCTGACGTACTCGTTAGCCGATGAATTAGGACCGCTTGGCATCCGGGTAAATTGCGTCAACCCCGGCATCATGCGCACCCAGATGAATATTGAAGACGATCCGGTGATCGGCACCGAAACCGGCGAAGGTTATCTGGACATGATTCCGGCTAGGCGCTGGGGCGAACCCGGCGACGTGGCCGACGCTTGTGTTTACCTCGCTTCGGATCTGGGCAAATACGTGATGGGCATATCTTTGGTGGTTGACGGCGGGTATTTGCGCATTTGATGAACGCGCCCTTTAAAGTCGGGCTGATCCGCGCGTCGCTGCCTAGTTACTTTCCTGAACGCCACCAAATCTGGGACCGCGCCCAAGCGGCGCTCGAAAGCCTGTGCGCCCAACTGGACACACAACTTTACCTCGCTTCGGATCTGGGCAAATACGTGATGGGCATATCTTTGGTGGTTGACGGCGGGTATTTGCGCATTTGA
>JAZHEJ010000059.1:0-3640 GCA_036679665.1 Candidatus Tethybacter castellensis
CGTGATCGGCGCGATCGTCGGCGAATGGATCGGCTCGAACTACGGCTTAGGCAGCTTGATTATCGAAGCAACCTACAGTTTTCGCGCTTGGCAATTTGGTTGCGATCGTACTCGCGATCTGGTTCGTCCACAGTAAGACCTCGGAACGGGCTTTTTATCCGATCGCGGTGTTCATCAACACGATTCCGATAATCGCGATCGCGCCGATTCTGGTGTTGTTGCTTGGCAACGGTTATGCGCCCAAAATAGCGATCGCGTCGTTGATCTGCTTTTTCCCGACCTTGGTGAACATGGTGCGCGGCTTGCGCTCGGTTAGTCCGCAGATGCTTGAACTGATGCGAGTTTTGTCGGCCACCAAACGTGAAACTTTGCTGCGGGTGCGCATCAAATGCGCGTTGCCTTTTTTGTTTGCCGCATTAAAAATCGCCTCTACCACTTGCGTGATCGGCGCGATCGTCGGCGAATGGATCGGCTCGAACTACGGCTTAGGCAGCTTGATTATCGAAGCAACCTACAATTTTCGCTCACCGCTTTTGTATGCCACGGTCGTGTTAAGTTCGCTGATGGCGGTGACCGCTTTTAGCATCGTATCGTTCATCGAGCGCCGGGTCGTCTATTGGAACACCGCAACTCCGGTCTAGGCGTAGAGCAATTTTGCATATGAACACATTTGAACAGCTGGATCTGGCCTGGCCCAAAGTCCCGGTGGTCGATCAGACGGATGTTGTCGTGGTCGGCGGCGGTCCGGCGGGTCTGTCCGCGGCGGTGTCCGCGGCGCGGAACGGGGCGAAGGTGGCATTGCTGGAGCGCTACTCATATCTGGGCGGAATGGCTTCCGGGGGTATGGTGCTGATTTTGGACGATATGCATTGCGGAGCGCAGATAACCACGCAGGGTTTGGCGATGGAAATCACCGAGCGGATGGCGGAACGTAAATTGGCGGTTTATCCGCCTGAGCAAGATCGTTGCCCGGACCGTAGTCCGAGCGTGGAAATATGGCGTAAGTGGATGCGCTGGGGAGTGTTTGATTTTCGCGTTCCGCCTGATCCATACCGCCCGATTATTTTCGCCGTGGCGTTTGATCCGGACGCTTACAAACAGGCGGCGATGGATATGGCGCTTGAAGCCAAAGTCGATCTTAGGCTCCACAGTTCGTTTATCCGCACGATCGTCGATAACAAGCGCGCCCAAGGAGTCGTCTTTCATTCCAAAGAAGGTTTCCAGGCGATCCGCGCCGAAATTGTTATTGATGCCACCGGTGATTTGGATGTGGCGGCGGATGCCGGCGAATCTTACACCAAGGGTATGTATATCGTAACCACGGTGTCACGGCTAGGCGGGGTTGATTTTGATGAAGCGGAGCGGTTTGAATTTGAAGAACCTGAGAAGTTCAAAGCGGTCAACGCCAAAGTCAAAAAGCTTATCGGCGGCAGCTGGGAGCACTGGTGGTTGAAAACTCCTCTGCCCGGTGTCGTATGGTGCAATTGTCCGCATATGCCCGGCTACGACGCGATCACCGCAACCGGTCTTACGGCCGCGGAAATCGAAGGTAGAAAGCGGATGCATGAAGCGTTGGTATTTATCCGGGCGCATATGCCGGGTTTTGCCAAGGCTTACTTTGTCGATTTTGCGCCTCAAACCGGAGTAAGACAGACGCGGTTGTTAGAAGGCGAATATGTTGTGACCAAAGAAGATGTTTATAAACGACGGCATTTTGCCGATACGGTTTGTCGCGGTCGCGACTACTATACTCCTTATCGGTCGTTACTGCCTAAACAGACCGAACAATTGCTTGTGGCGGGCAGACATTATTCGGCGACGACCTCCGCGCAAAAAGCGAGCCGCGAAATCCCGCCGTGCATGGCGATGGGCGAAGCCGCCGGAGTCGCGGCGGCGCTGGCGCTAAGCGGCGATGTGCCAGTCCGCAAGGTGGATGTCAAGGCCATTCAGGCGCAGATGCGCAAGCAAGGAGCCGATCCTGGCGATGTGCCTTCCGCCAACGCGCTGGTCGAGGACGCGGCGGCATGACTGATCCGTTGCCGTTGGACGGGGTAACCGTGATCGATTTTTCGCAGGTGATGATGGGTCCTTGTTGTACCCAGATGCTCGGCGATTACGGCGCGAACGTGATCAAAATTGAGCGCGCTCCGGGCGGAGATCTGTCGCGCTGGAGTCTGGGCTCTGATCCGGACGGCCTGAACAATCCGGTGTTTTGCAGTCTCAATCGCAACAAGCGCAGCGTGGTGTTGGATTTGAAAGCTCCGGACGGCCGGCAACAGGTGCTTGATCTGATCAAAAACGCCGATGTGGTGGTCAGCAATTTTCGGGCCGGCGTAATGGAGCGGATCGGGCTAGGCTGGGACAAACTCAGTAAGCTTTATCCGCGTCTGATCTATGCGATCGGCAGCGGATTTGGTGAACGAGGCCCTTATTCGCATAAAGGCGGTCAGGACGTGCTTGCCCAGGCGATGGCAGGCGGCATCGCTCGCCGCGCCGATGCCGCGCACCCGCTGTCGATTTACCCGATTACGGTTGCCGATTACGCGGCCGGAATGCACCTGTTCCAAGGGGTGTTGTTGGCTTTGCTGCAGCGTGAAAAAACCAACCGCGGGCAGAAAATCGAGGTGGCATTGTACAACTCGATGCTTGCGATGCAGATGCAAGAAGCGGCGGCGCGCCTGATGCGCGACAAGGAACTAAACTGGGTGGCGCTGCCGCTGTGCGGAGTATTTGAGACCAAGGATCGTCCGATCGTGATGGTGGGCGCCTTCAAACAAAATCCGCTGCGCGATATCTGCACCGCGTTGGAAATTGAGGATTTGAGCACCCAGGATTGCTATGCGGATATTGACCGCCAGACCGAGCGTCGCGCCGATTTGCAGAAAATATTTCGCGATGTTTTTATCACCAACACCGCCGAACACTGGTTGCGCCGACTTGAGGAAGTTGATATTCTGTCCGCGCCGGTCATGTCGCTGGCCGAGGCGCTGGCGGATAAACAGACTGCGGTTAACCGGATGATCCTTGATCTGCCACCTTCCAAAGCCGGCCCCAGAAAGGTGGTTGGTTCGCCGATCAGCATGTCAAACTCGCCGGTAACGGTGCGCATTGCGCCGCCGGAACTTGGCGCTCATACCGACGAAGTGTTGGGCCAAATCAAAGCCGACGAGGAATGAGCGGACAAGACAAAATCGTCTATAGCGTTGATGACGACAAGGTGGCGACGGTACGCATCAACCGCCCTGCGCAAATGAACGCGGTGGATTCGGCAACCGCAAGCCTACTAGATTGCATTTTCGACGAGATAGCCGCCGCGAAAACGAAAATCCGCTGCGTGATCTTGACCGGCACGGGCGACAAAGCGTTTTGTGCCGGGGCGGATATGAAAGAAGACGGCCCCGGCGGGCTTGAATACTGGACGCAAACCAACGCAAAAGGTTTCGGCACGCTGGCCATGCGCAAGGTTTTGGATGTACCGATCATCGCCAAGGTGAACGGCTTGGCCTTGGGTGGCGGGATGGAGCTAATGCTTGGCTGCGATCTAGTCGTCGCGGCCGAGCACGCCAAAATTTTAAATTTTAGGCAAAAATAAATTTATCAATGATGGACAAAACAGGTTCATTTGCCCTAAAATACTTTC
>JAZHEJ010000059.1:3650-40211 GCA_036679665.1 Candidatus Tethybacter castellensis
AGTGTTTGCCAGCGACAGTTCAGGTGCCGGCGCACCATTAGGCACTGAGCGGTTAAAAAAAATAATTACCGGCACAACGGTGCCGGGGACCGGCGCGAGATTGCCGCAAGGACAAGGCAGATCGCCTTTGAACGGAGGTTGCAATTTCTCATCGGAAAAGATGAAACACTTGCCCGCGAAGTGGAGGCCGATGGCCTGCATGTCCCGGAAAGCGATATTTTGTGGGGCGCGGTTTACCGGCAGCGATATCCTGACTGGATTCTGTCCTGTGCTGTACATAACGAGGATGCTCTGACCCTTGCCGAATCACAAAACTATGACGCAACCCTGTTGTCTCCAGTGTTTGCCAGCGACAGTTCAGGTGCCGGCGCACCATTAGGCACTGAGCGGTTAAAAAAAATAATTACCGGCACAAACCTTCCGGTTTTTGCTTTGGGCGGTGTCAATCCGCAGACGGCCCCTGCACTTATTGGCTCAGGGATTGCTGGAATTGCCGGGATCAGTGCGTTCATGACGGTGTCGCATGCGTAGGATCCTTCCCCTGTCTAGGGAATATACTGCTGCCATGGCCCCAGGTTTTATGCCCGGTTTTTCTCTCGTGCATGATTTAAACGGGATTTTATCGACCATATCGATAATCCAGTCAATGATAGGTTCGGGAGTGTTGATGCCTGGCTCTGTCAAGAGAAAGCCAGCTTGTACAAAAGCGGTTCAGACTCTAAGATAGTGTCATGAACTGGATAGAAAAAAAAGGCGGTTGGCCGGTGGGTTGCGGATATTCTGGCTTGCGCACCGTTGTCGCTGGCGGCAATCAAGCATGCCGGGATCGGCCTTGTCGATCAGCCGCTAGCCCAGGCGCGGGCAACGCTGACTTCGCAACTCAAAGCGGCGTTGGAAAGTCAGGACGCTGATGAAGGAGTTATGGCATTCAGGGAAAAACGCAAGCCGGTATGGAAAGGTAAATAGGCGGACGGTGGCTTTTTATTTGCCAAAACCGTGGATCGCGCAGGCAAAGTCTGACGAAGGTGAACTTGGGGTCAAGCGCAAGCTAATCGATTAACAACGCGAGGCGATTCGTAAATATTATGCCGATAAGGCGACAGGCAACTAACCATAGCCTTGCGATAAGGTGTTGAATTATGAAATATGCGGACTAACAAAAAAGTAGCTTACGCCAGATGGGTCTGCGCTAGTTCGCCACATAAATCATCAGTTTCTTGCGCGGACAAATTGAACAGAGGCGGTCGCACTTGTGCCCAGTTGGGATCATTGAGTTTTTTTGCCAAAAAAGCCTTGGTGCCTTGGATCAGCGGTCGTTTTTCGAAGATGACGCGGACTTCGGTAAGTGATTGCTGGAGCTGATCGGCGTTATTGCTGTCGCGCTGGTTGATCAACTCGCTAATCGCCGCGGCGTTGACATTCGCGGTCGCACTGATACATCCTGCTCCGCCGGCACGCAAATTGCGCAGTAAATATGATTCGGAACCGGAAAATATATCAAGACTTGGGAAATTGTTTATCATTGATTTGGTTTCTGCCCAAACACCTGCACTGTCTTTGACTCCGGCTATCGTGTCAGGATAGCGTTTTAGCAACTGTTCAATCAGATAGGAAGTGACAGCCACGCCACTCATTTTGGGAAAATGGTACAGGTAGATTTGCAGGCGGTTGTCGCTTACTTGTTCAATGATTTCGGAAAATACCGCCAGCACGCCGTCGTCGGTGACAGCCCGGTAAAAAAAAGGCGGCATTATCAGTACACCGCTACAACCTGACGCTACGGCGTGGCGGGTAAGCTCGACGGTGTCAGAAGTTGCGCAACAGCCGACACCGGGCATCAGGGCTGCCGGGTCCACCCCGGCTTCAATAAGTTCCTCAAGCAGGCTTTGTCGTTCGTTGCGGCTAAGCGAGTTGGCTTCACTGGTGGTACCGAATACCGCCAAGCCGTTTGCGCCTTCAGCTAACAAATGTTTACAGTGAGCGACAAAACGGCCGGTATCTGGCTTATTATCCGCGTCAAACGGAGTAAGCGCGGGAACCAATAAGGCTGGTTTGGCACGATAAGTACAGGCCATGAGTTATCTTTTATGCTTGAAAATATTTGGATTGAAAAGGTAAAAAAGTTTATCTTACCGGGTAAAAAAAGCTGCCGACAACCGACATCGCCACGTCATAAGATTTAGTTAGTCAACCAGCGCTTTGAGGATGCTTTGCGGCGCGTTGGGCGCGAACTTTTGTAATGATCCGCAACGCAGCGTAAAGTAGCCAGACGGGCAAGCTGCAGATCAGGCCCAGCACGAAGACTCCCGGCGCGCCGTGCATACCGCCGAGCAAAGTGGACCCGGCCGTAAGCGGCGCGAACGACACGAATACAATCACCGCACTCGCGCGATAACCCAGTCGCCAAATCGCCCGGCAGGCCAACGGTAACAATGGCGAGGTCGGTAGCAATGTTGCGAAAGCCAGCCCTTGGCGCCAATCTTGATCCAGAATATCCAGCAGGTTAAATCCCTTGGGCAAGGTGAACAAAACTACCGCCAACGGTAACCAAAAAACCGCCAAAAGGTAAAAATAAAGTTTGGGTTTGAACATGCTTGGGATTGGGCGTGGAAAGAAATTGAACTCAGGTAATACCGGTAACTATTCAACAATATCGTATTTGCGCGTGGTTGTCAAATCGCAGAAAAGTGTCGATCTCATTGCTAAGCTCAACAAGCGCATAATTTACGCTCTGAAATGATTGTCGATGCAACCAAACTAAACTATATTAATGATTGATTGTTCACACGACGATGATACGCTAAACGCAACGCCTATGCCTGCTACGCGGACGCGATCGCCAGAAGAAGAAGCCATGCGGATAAGAGCTAGCTCATTAGCCACATTTGATGCTTGTGAGCGTAGATACTGGTCATATAAGTTTCCGGAATTTGTGTTGGCAAGCACCGGCTTTCGGCTTCCGCCGGATGACAGCGTTAAAGCCTATATCGGTACCCTTGTCCATTGGCTTGCTGAGACTGCGTCTACCAAGGTGGATACTATAGCCAAAGCGAACGCGGAAACCAAGGATATGCCGAAGGAATTTTGGGATCAAAATTGGAATAATGCGGACGATGTCGCCGCGATCGCTTGGCAAATGTATCAGGCATTCTTGGGTTCTCCACTATCTGTTCCTTGGCAAAGACAAAATGACTCCGCTTCTGCCTTCGAAGTCAAAGGAGAAGCGAAAGTAGAGCACGACATAACTCTGACTGGCACGGTGGATTGTATCGAGAACACCGGAGTTATCCACGATATCAAGACCACATCCAGGCCTTATGGTATTAGCTATCTATACCAAATGGCGGCTTATTATCGCATCGCCAAAGAGGCAGGCAAAACTCC
The DNA here is from genome assembly GCA_036679665.1 of Candidatus Tethybacter castellensis. GTDB lineage: Bacteria > Pseudomonadota > Gammaproteobacteria > Tethybacterales > Tethybacteraceae > Tethybacter > Tethybacter castelli. The sequence goes on from JAZHEJ010000059.1 coordinate 7,035, forward strand.
GCATCCGAACGTAACAATCGTAAAAATAATCCGGCCGCGCAACCTGGCTGACAAAGACGAGATACGCGTCATCAAAGGTAGCGAAGCGGCAAATAACGCGCAGCCGCGGATAGTCGAGCTTTTTGGGCGCATCGCAACACGTGCGAAAGCGATTGATGAGTGGCGTAATGACATACTCTCAATCCCGGCCGCACCTGGTTGCGACCACTGTTATTGGTGCAAACTCAAAGGCACAAAAGCGTGCCCTGAAACAGCGGATATGTACTGATTTTTGCAACCTTGCGGTTGAACCGACTTATGCGATGCGGCGAAAGATTTTTTAACAATTGATCACCCATGCCGCAGGATAACTTGGAAAAACACTAACATCACGCAAGGCGTGCGCACATCACGCGAAAAGCCTCTTTATTTTCATCCACCAACAAAAACTTGCGTTTAGTGTTGCGCGCAGCTTCGCCGGTGGTACCACTGCCGGCAAAAAAATCTAGCACGGTATCATCCGGACGCGAGTGAACTTTGATGATGCGCTCTAGTATCGCCAAAGGTTTTTGCGTCGGATAGCCGGTGCGCTCTTTGCCGTGCGTCGGGACAATTGTTTGCCACCATGTATCCGTGGGTGTTTTACCTCGTTTTGCTTTTTTCTTGCCTACCAAGCCCGGAGCCATGTAAGGGATCCGGTCAATCGCATCGTAATTGAAAATGAAATTGTCGGGATCTTTTGCAAACCAATAAATATTATCGTGTTTGGGCGACCACCGGCTTTTTGACCGCGCGCCGTAATCATATGCCCAAATAATTTCATTTAGACAATTGTCCGGTCCTCCAAAAATAGATTCCAACAACAGCCGGCATCGCGCCGCTTCGCGCCAATCAATATGAAAAAATAAACTTCCGTTCGGCGCAAGAATCCGATGAGCTTCTTTTAACCGCGGCTCTAAAAACTTCTCGTAGTTATCGAAACGGTCGCGATAGGATGATGTGCTTAACGCTTTGGTGCGGTAGCTATGGCCGCCAAAACCCACGCGGTCGCCCTTCTCGTCTTTGGTAGTTTGAATTCTGGTGCGGGTTTGAGTCTTACCCGTGTTGAAAGGCGGATCAATGTAAATTAGCGAAAATGACACGGAAGGAAAGGAACGGAGAATCGGCAAGTTGTCCCCGAGCATAATATGCCCTCCCGCAACTTTTTTTTCTTGCAACGGTAGCGTACTACGCCAGACGATCTCCGCAAAATCCAGCGCTAGCATTTGAAAATGTCTCTAACCTGACAATAAGTTAGATATGGCGACATAAATATTCAAACCGATATCTTCGCAGCATCTTAAGTTGACCGATAACTCACTTTTTTTGAGTTGCGGCGCCAAGTTGTTCAATTCGGGTAACCATATTCCGTGCCGACTTATGGGTGATCTGCAACTGGTTGGCCAATTGTTGCGTTGAAATGCCATCACAGGCGCTGCTTAATTTGAACATCGCGTAAAGCCATTTTTTGACCGGTAGGGACGATGCATGCATGATGGTATGTGATTTGCAAGTGAAATCTTTTCGGCACGTGGAACACCGATAACAGAAAACTTTTGTTTTGTGCGGATAGGTTTTGCTGTTTTTGCATGACGGACAAATACGACCGTACGGCCAGCGCACCGACTCGTAGTAGGCCACGGCTTTGGCTTCGGTGTCAAATTGATTATGAAACGCTAATTCGTTGATGGTAGTTTTTTAGCTGTCAATCACTGAGCGAATTTGCGTTGATAATTGAAATTCATTGTATGCTAAGAAAACACAGCAAATTGTATTAATAACTATTATTATGGTTTTAAATCTATCAAATTTAGCTTAGAGGCAAAGTCGCAATCTGGTCGATTATTCGTTTTACTGTAGCCAAACTTTGTTGGCGACAACAATATCCGACACTTGGTATCTTCGGCCTGTAATCGAAACACAAACAACTTAGAATTCAGATGGTAACCTGAGCGAAATGCTAAGGATAAGTTCTACGAATATCGAAAAAAATCAGCCACCAGGAAATCAAAATGACACAATTTACGGCGAACCCTGTAACTAGCAGCAGTTTTTTTCAAAAGCTCAATCAATATATGGAGGAAAATGTCCTTGGCGAAAATAAAGCGCATAAATGCAATCGCGAAAGCGATTGTAAACACAGTTGCGAAATAAAAAATTATGATTTTTATTTTGGACAATTACATCATGTCGGCGAGCTATACGACGTCAAAAGAAATGACAAACCGTTTCGCATTATGGTTTCAGGAGGGGAATACGGCAGCAAAGAATCGCGTTCCATGAAACAAAGACAAGGCGACATCAGTCTATTACCAAAACCTAAAAATCCACATATGCGATCAACGTTATCGGTGCTCCAAATACTGTTCGGACAACCTCTAAACCTAAACGATATCAGTGTCAATATAAACGGCAAAGATCAGTCAATCTTCACTACCTTCGCATTAGCGAACTTTCTTCTTTGTACGGGTAAAAAACCACACGGCTTTGCAACGGATGAAATGGAGAAAAATTGCGGACACCACTATAAAAAAGCGATTGAGATCCTAAAGCCTCAGATCATTATCTTGCAAGGAGTAAGGTCGCGAGAATTTTTCAAGAATGAATACGATATTTCGTTGAATTACGACAATCCACATGTTGAAACAATAAAGGTGTCAGACAATAATGTTCTTATTTTGCCGCTAAAACAAATAAAGTCGATAGATTCTTATGTTAAACCCGCCGTTATAGATTTGCTTGAAAAGTATGATCAGCTGTACATGTGATTCTTATACGTTGCGACTTCACGCGTTGTTCAACTTAGGCGAGTGAGCTATCGGTTGCAAACAAAGATATAGCTTGTCCGCTTTTTGCCGATTGTTCGGCGGCATCACCGATGCGCACAGCTGCCAAACCGTCGGCAACACTCACTTCGGGCACTCCTTGCGAACTTAGCATATCAAGAAAATGCTGGTGTTGAAAAAAGCATGATCCATAATGGTCGCCGGCAGCCAAGACGGTTTGGTCGATTGCCACTTCTTCGGTTATTTCGGTTTTGGTCGCGCGCTTTGCTATCGCAACGCATGCGACATGATTGTGGTTATCCGGCGTAAACCTTTTGGGCGCAGGCACCTTGGCGGTCACTTGTCCGGTGTCGCCAGTGGCGACAATAATTTCTTGCCAAACTGATCCTTCGGCAAACATACACAGCTCCAACATGGCGCGAATTCCGTTGGCAAAATCCACGACCACAAAGGCGTTGTCCAATATATCCGGCTTGCGACCAGCGTGGTTTTCATCCAAAAAATTCACATCCATCCCGCCGGAAGCGTATACGCGGACAGCTTCGCTACCGGCGATCAAACGAAACAAGTCAAAAAAATGGCAGCACTTTTCTATCATCGTGCCGCCGGTGCGATCGTTGAATCTGTTCCAATTGTCAACCTTATTTAAAAACGGAAAGCGCCTTTCGCTGGCATTTATCATTTTGATGTCGCCGGCGACACCTTCGCGGACCGCCTCAAGCATGCGGGCGACCGGAGGCATATAGCGGTATTCCATCGCTACCCACACCGGCGCGTTGCGGTCGTTGGTGATTTGCGCAATTTCTTCGCATTGGGCAGGTGTTGCGCACAGCGGCTTTTCCACCAAAATCGGCAAATCAGTCGTCAAAATATCAAGTAACACCGCATGATGAGTGTCGTTTGGGGTGGCGATTACCAGCGCGTCGCAGCAGTTGGCGTCAAGCAGATCCGCATATGAAGTAAAGCCGCGACAGCAAGTACCAGCCAGATTTTGAGCGGCAAGGCGCATCTGTTCATTAGGATCCGCCACCGCGGTAACCTGCGCGCCGTCGATAAGCGCGATGCTACGAATATGTTCCGCACCCATCATCCCTGAGCCGATAATGCCGTAGCGCATCTTATGCTCAGCCAATGGTTAGCACCGGCATGTTCAACGCCGCGGCAGTCGACATTAGTGCGGTACGATGGTCGCCGTAGGCTAAGGCGATATGGTGTTCCATGCCGGTATCGATGATATTGGTCAGTACCTGTCCCGCCGGCTTATCAAAGCGCACCACCCCGCAAGTGCCGGTATATGCTAAAGATCGTTCAAGCATCCGGCCGTGCGCTATAAGCATCACCGGTTTTTTCCAACTCTGGCTGATCCGCATCAACGTAACTTCGCCGGCTTTGAGTGGAAACTCAAATAGTAACGGCATGCGGCGGTTGGTATGCACCGTGGCGGTGGGAGTGGCGATGTCACCGGCCATCGAAATCGGCGCCTGGCCACAGTGCCATACCACTCCGGAGTCGTCTTGTGCATCCATGTCAACGATGTCAGCTAAAAACACCGCGTCGTCTGCGACTTGCTGGAGGATCAGCTGAGTTGCCGCGCCGTACACATCGGCTTCGCAGGCGCACGGCACCTTAGCTTCGCCCGCCATTGACACCGGCCCGCATACCGCGCCGCCATATTCGGTAAATGTTTCGGGCCAGCAGCGGATCGCGAACGCGTCAAGATGGTGATTTTCACGCAGGTCATCTAGCGCGGGTTTAAGCTTGAGCGAGGCGTCTAGCTGTTGTTGATCAACTTCGTCTAAGCCTTCAAGCAAAGCGTCTGCCTGGTCGCGGACTTGGGCTAAACGCGCGACGCTAATCTTATTTGCCGCATCAAACAGCTCATTTAATGAAAACTCAATTACCTTGATGCCAGTTTGGTCGCGCAACGCGTTAGCATCGTAGCGGCAGGTTGCAAAGCCTTCCGGATGCTCGCCGATGCGTCCGATGCGTCGTTCGCGCAAAGATGCGGCAATTTTTTGGCCGTCCCCGTTGGTTTGCGCAACCGGCGGCAACTGCGGTATTGTGCGACGTCGTTCGCCGCTTAGCAGTTGCGCAAGCTTGCTTTCAATGTTGTCGCTGTGCGCGGCGGCATATAGCCAGGAAAATTGTCTTTGCGCGCAAGCTAGCGCGTGCGAGGCAAGATTAAGTCCGCACAGTGAATTTAGGCGCAGACGGCCGGCAACGCGCGGCTCGGGTATCGACCAGATCGCCAGCGGCACGTTTATGGCGGCGGCAATTTTTGTTGTCATTGCCGCGTCGGTAAAGGTAACCTGCAATATCAGCAGCTGATCAATTTGTTGAGCCACAAGCTCGGACAGCGCCTGTTCGGTGGCTTTTGCGTCCATCAGCAACTTGTTTGGTCCGCACGAGTTGGTGCAAGTTGCGCCAAGCGCCGTTAGCATAGCGGTGAAATTTTCGTTTGCGAACTCAACATCGAATGTTGGGCGACCAAGCGGCATAACGCCGATCTTGCTTGAGATCATGGTTGTTGCGTCGTCATAAAGTGGCGTAGTCGTCGCGAAAATTTGCTTGAGCAGGTGTGAATGATGCGCCGTTGGGTCCGTAACAGATATGATTGAACCAGGCGGTGGCATGCTTTGCGGTCAGCTCGTTCAGACGATCCATATAAGGTAGCGAATCGGCTATCAAACCGGAACGGATCGCCTTTTGATCAGGATAGTTTGCCAAAGCTTTCATCCAGATTGAACGTCCGGCAAGATAACCTGACGCGCCGGCGACGCAGGCATGACTTAGTACGTTGATGAATGCTTCAGGGCTTGCCCCGGCAGACAGCATCACCCACGGCCGCCCGGCCAGTTCGCCAAGTTTGGCAAACACTGCCAAAGCGTCGTCGGATCCTTTGGCACCAAGCGCGGGAACCGTATCTGCAACAAGCGGACTTTCAAGCTTGAACACGTCAACACCGTATTCGGGTTTGGCAAATTCTTCAACCGCACCTAGTACGTACTCGATTTTTTTGTCGGCCATCTCCACGTAGTCGGTGGTCTGACGCTCATCGTCAGGTAAAGGATAGGCAAGCATTTCTAGTAAAAAAGCAATGTCGCATCGCGCACATTGTTCACCGATCAATTTTATGTAGGCGTGTTGGGATGCGCGAATGTCTTCTGGAGCGTCAGGCCGATACCAGACCAACACCTTGACCGCGTCGGCGCCAAGACGTTTGATTTTGCCGACGTCCCAGTTGTTGATTGACTTTGAAAGCCGGCCGCCATTTTGCTCGCCAAATATCGAATCTTCCAAAGTCACCACCAAGCCTTTGGTCGGCGCCAAATAACGCAAGGCGCGCGGAATGGCGTAGTGCGGATCAAGCAACATCGCCGACGATTTGGTTTGCAGAGTTTCGACCAACAATGCCTTGCAATTTGCGACTTCGTCGTACAGATCGGCATCTTTTTCCAGTTGTGTGGCAACCAAGTTTTTGATCGGCGGTCGTTGGTCAACCGCGGTCATCTGAAACAGACCGGCTGAAGTTGCCAGCCTGCGCAGGCCCCACCATTTGCCGGGAGTAAGCTCGTTCATAACTTGCTTTCCATCAGGTCGGTAACTTTGTCTTCATCCAAAGCTTCTTGCCAGTTGCGGGTGCGAGTACATTTAAGTGCGGCGGCGGCATTGGCGTAGTCCAGCGCGTCTTCCACCTCGATACCGCGGGCCAAGCCGAGCGCGAAAGCTCCGTGCCAAACGTCGCCGGCCGCCAAAGTATCTACGGCGTCAATCGCATAGCCCGGCTGGTGGCGCAGCTTCCCGTCGAGTAAATACCTGACGCCGTCAGGGCCTAAGGTAACGCACACGAATGCGCTTGTTTCCTCAGCAACTTTGTTTAGCGCTTTTTCAACATCGTCACAGTCAGTAAACCCAACCAACCCTTGTTCAGAAAAAGCCAGATGAGAAGCGTCGGCAAGTGTCGCGATGTCAGCCGGCGTTTCCACATCAACGACGCCGGGCACTTTTGCGACACGGGCCGCTTGCATCAACGCGACTGTCGCCTGCGGCCAGCGGGTGTCGGCTAACGCCGCGGCAAACGGCGCATCCAATGCCGCGCTGATAACCGCTGGGTCGCTAGGCAAGTTGGGATCCAGGTAATTAATCAGTTGGCGGTCCCCTGAGGAGTCCAGCGCAACCGCCGAACACGATGAACGGCAGTCGGCGCAACGCACAACATAACTGCAATCTACTCCAACCGCGGACAGCTGCGCGGTAATCGCGTCCGCCAGCTCGTCGTCGCCCACGCGTGCCGCAAGCCGGGAGGTGCCGCCCAATGTATTTATCGCAAGCGCGGCGTTAGCTGAACAGCCGCCAAATGTCATATGCATGTTGTTGGCTAAAACTTTAATTCCTCCTTCAGGAAATTCGTTAACCGAAAAGACCATATCCATTACGAGATTGCCGGAACACACTATCGGACTTGGTGGATTAGGCATAACTTGGCTCATTGATACTTGATCTGACGCATAGACCAGTCGGCATAAAGCTTCTTCTTGGCCTTATTTTGCTTTGTTGCGGAACGGTCATCATAAAACCAGCTTCAGTAATTATCGACTAGTGCTGATCGACAGATGCAATTGCGTGTAAAGCGACGAAAGTTTGACGTATCAAACATTCAAAAAACTTGTGTTGATATCAGTATTTGGTCTATGCTAACTTCGCTATGCTACCCTGACGCAGCACCGGGTTATGCACTTCCGGTGCATATGCGTAATCAATGAATATGAGTGTCCAACTAACGCGTTTGGAAACATCTGATTTCTCACTTGGCACTGGCGATTATGAAGTCGTCGGCGCGTAAATATAATATATATGATCCCGGAATGAAATGAAATGGGAGTAGAGTACGTAGAACACATCGACATCGACGTCACTGTGGCAGGGACGGTGCTAAATCTTTTTTCATGGGCGGCATGACGCAGGCGATGCTCGCAGTACAGCGACATAGGAAACTGATTCATGGCATTGTCTCACGCACCGGAGAGGAACAGGTCCTTGGAGTTAGTGGTGGTGGCGAGGAAGCCTTCGAGCGCCGGAGCCGCATGTTCAGGGTCCAAAGTGTACGATGACCTCTAACGAACTTGTCGAACTCCTGCGCCGGGGCGAGGACTCGATGCTTGAGTTCAAGCGTGATGACGTTCAAAGTCACGATCTGGCGAAGGAACTGGTGGCATTCTTGAACCTTGCTGGTGGGACCGTGCTCTTGGGCGTGGACGACGATGCAACAATCGCCGGGTGCACCCGCGATTCCCTGGAGGAATGGGTGGCGGAAATCTGCCGGGCAAAGATTGAACCGCCAATCGTCCCACTGATGACTTGGGTTCGGGATGCCGAACCTGGATTGGATGTACTCGCTGTTCAGGTGCCTGCCTGCCCCGATAAGCCCTACGCCCGTGTTCGCAACGACCGGCGGACCTACTACATCCGTGTCGGAAGCACATCGCAGGAGGCGAGTCGCGAGGAACTCGAGCGAATGTTTCAGGCCTCCGGGCGATTGCGCTACGGCCTGAAACCAGTGCCGGGGGCTGATTGGACCTCCTTCGACCCCAGGCGGCTCCGGGACTATTTTACGCGGGTTCTCGAGGGCGACGCACCGGAGAACACCGACCGTGCCGGTTGGGAAGCGCTACTTACCAACGTTAATCTGATGACTGAGTCCGCAGGCCAGTGTGTGGTCACCATTGACGGGCTGCTCATGTTCGGGTCCCGGCCCCAGCGCTTCCTTCCGCAGTCGGGCATCCGGGCGATCTGTTACACGAGGAACACCCGGGACTATGCGACCCGGTCGGATGAAGATCTCCGGGGAGCGATGGCTCCTCTCGGCAGCGCGACCGGGGGACTTACAGAAATCGGACTGGTCGAAAGAGCGTTGGACTTCCTGCGTCGCAACACCGAAACTACTGCCATGCTTGATCGAGGGCGGCGCATTGATCGTCGCGAGTATCCGGAGGATGTCATCCGGGAGGTGGTGGTCAACGCGCTGGTCCACCGTGATTACAGCATCGTGGGAGCGGACATCATGATCGAAATTTTCAGCGACCGACTCGAGGTGACGAGTCCCGGCAGGTTGCCGAACACAGTGACGCCCGAGGGGATGCGCAATGGTTTGCGCTATGCTCGTAATCAGACCTTTGTAAACGTCATGCGGGATTACGGCTACATGGAGGCGCGGGGTATGGGTGTGCGCAACAAGATCATCCCTGGCATGCGTGCCCACAACGACACCGAGCCCGAACTCATTGCGGAAGAGCATCGGTTTATCGTGCGACTTCTCAATGCCCCAATCACTGATAGCGAGAGGAATTAATCCATGCCCATCAGCAACCACGAGCGTGTCGGCAAGGCCCTAGAATTCCTCAAGAGCGACATGGGACCTTTCGTCGAACGCGAGATCAAGGCCGCGATAGAGGCACGTCGCCTGGATGCACACAAGCTGCGAGACTGTGCGGATGATCCCGTTCCTGATCCTCGAAGTCCAGCAGCAGCGGCATGGATTTGGAATGAATCCCATTTCACCGTGGTGCTAGGAACGGCAGAGTGATGATCGAAGCCTAGTAGACGACCTCGCCGATGTTTCGATTGAGGTGCTCCTTGCAGAGACCGCTGAAGGCAAAGGCCGAGCCCGATAATTCGATCTTGTGATAGGTATTCCTATCCCCAATCCTTCCACGAAATGATCTGGCTGGAATATACCAGTAACGCTGGTGGATTTTCCACTGGTCGATCTCCATCCGACTGCACATTAGAAAACAATTCGTAGGTACCTTTGATCCATCTTTGCGTAGTTTTGTCTTGATATCCCGCGATATGCCCGTACAAGACTCTGGCGTTTTCTATTGAGTTGGCAACAACGATCATGACTGGCGTCATATTTACTTTCGCATATCCCGGATCAATCACGTCGCGGTAATGTTAGTACGCGCGAGCGTGACCAACTGGTCGATGCATACAAGCACATCGCTCCAGCTCACAACTTATATTCCGTAGGCGCAGCGAGATGTTCGAATAAATAGCCACGATATTTAGCCAGATCCTTAGCCATACCTCGCGTATTTCACCGCCTAACTCCAGGCTGATAGCAACGTAAACCAACCAAGCATAGTTCAAACAAGCAGTAATTTGACGTTCGTGAAGTACTCCTATTGGAGCTTGCGAAACCTTTTCAGATCTTGTTCAATCTCCTTCTGTTTTTGTTGTTTGGCACTAGCGATTATGAAGTCGTCGGCGCGTTGATACGATACGATAGTGGGATGGGAGTAGAGTACGAAGAACACATGCGACATCGTCACTTGTTCAAGCCTGACAGGTGTCCTAGGTGAAATTGCGCAAAGCCCACGCTTACCATTATGTGTACAGGGCCTGGCCCTCATCATGGTTCAGACTGGGTTATTCATAAAAACGACAACGTAGTACTGGCAGTATTTAAATGCACATACTGCAAAAAGTGCTGTCTTGTTGAATTCGACGAGTGTGAACGCCCTACGTGTTTTCCCGAAGATGTTTTTAGCATAAGCCAAGACGTTCCCCAACATGAGCGAGAGTTACTGAAGGATGCTAGTGAGACAATTGCTCAGCCTAATGCCTGTCTATCGGTTTGTCGAAGCCATGTTTAAGAAAAAGAAATTATTTAAAGACTCACTTGATAACAGTATTAAACAGGCCAGTGAAAAAGGTGCCATAACCAAGGAAATGGCGTCATGGGCAGATCAAATCAGAATCGTAGGTAATAAAAGCAGTCATGCAGACACGGAAGATTTTTCCCCAACATCCGAAGACGCAAGAATATGCGTAGAATTTGCAAAGGCGCTGGCAGAATACCTGTTTGTACTGCCGGCACGTGTTTTGCGAGGAGTCGAGTCCTTCAAAAAAGATCAAGACGACCAGCAAAGCGACAGATAGAATAATGGCAGATGGAAATATTCATAATTTGGATCGTTTTATTTTTGGCAGTATGCATGCTGGCAAAAAGGCTCAGATGCGGTATCGGGATTGTTTTTTTGGATTGCGTTGTAATTTAGCTTCTTCCTAGTTGGCTCCCATCTTTATGCTGATTTCAAGGGGGCGGACACTTCAGCTCCGGTCACAGTTCGAGATCATGATTCTTACGCAGAAGCTGAAAGACGGAACCCACATCAACAACTGGATGGCACATTAGACCAAGCTCATCAACTCTGCGCGGCTGGATCTCAAGGTGCCGAAGACCGTCATGACGGTCGAGAAATTACGCAGGGATTCTTCCAGCGGGCATCTCAAAGTCAAACCTCTTTAGCTTACAGAGCACTTAATTAACCTGTTTTCGTTGATCGAACTCAACCCCGACTATATCGTTATCGCCGAGAAGAGGATAAGGGAGAATCATAAGTCCCAATTGAATAAATTTTCTGACAAAAAAAGCACTTACAGACGCAGAAACTTTCGCTGATAACCAAGATTATTTTTTACCCTGCTGGTCTTATCCACCAGTTCTGCTGAGTGTCCACCGGGCACTGGGAACAGAAATCAATACACGGGACCAGGAGGTGGACTGTACACACGACCCGGAGAAATATTGCACGAATAGACCCTGTTATCAGTTCTCAAGGAGTTAGGTTATATTAAGTAAACCAGCTGTCTCAAGATGCGGGGTGCCTCTGTGGCATTTTATGTGTCTGTATGCGTTATCCGCCCTCGAAAGGTTGAAGGTGACATACATGTTTTAAAACAGTAAGTTTCGACTTTTCAACCATTCTCTACATTCTCTCCAATCTGGAACATGATATTCAACATGATTCCAATATCGAGGAGAGTGATTGTGTTCTAATAAATGACACAGTTCATGGACGACCACATAATCCACAATACGATGCGGTGCGAGGATTATGCGCCAGTTGTAGGTCAATTCGCCATTACTGGAACACGAACCCCAACGAGATTTGTAACTCCTAACAGATACAGATTTCGGGGAAACACCGACAACTTTGGAGAAGCGGTCTGTCTTTTCCTTCAGATGTTTCTCAGCATGAGAGCGATACCATTTTTCAAGCAGCAATCTGACCTTTTTGTCCTGGTCCGGCACCTCATTAGGTAAGGTAACCACTAGATAACCCTTGTATATCCCTACAGATGCAGTGGAACCTATTTGGACCTTCAGACGATAGTTCTTGCCCAGGTAAGGAAAAGTTTCTCCGCTGACGAATTCCTTGGGTTTTGGGAGTGGTCTTAAGGCACTTTCTTTGAGTTTAGTCTTAATCCAGGCACTGCGTTTTTTGACCAGTTCCTGAATGCGACTGTCCGCAACGGACCTAGGAACAGTCACGATAACTCGGTTATTATCCACCTCTATCGATGCCGATTTTTTGCGGTCTGCACGGTTAACCTCAACCTCAAAATCAAACCCATCCATCAGCGAAATTTTACCCTTGCAAGTTCCATAAACCGCTCACTGACAGGTTTAACTAGGGACTTATCAAAGTGCTGGATCACAATGCGTTTAATGTCCCGTCGAATTCGTTTCTGCTCATCCCATTTATTGAAGAAGTCCACAATTTGAGTTGCTTCATCAAGCTTCTGTACAATCAACTGGGCAACGTCTTTGGCTTTCTGTGCAATAACAGTATCGACGTTTTCTGCACCTCCTAGTTCAGCAATCAGAATGTTGTAAAATGCAAACTGAGTGTTGTTCAGACCGAGGTTTTTTGCCTGTTGTTGCCGGTTAGTCTCTATATTGTCCCGAAGGTCCAATAGCAGTTGGACCAACTCGTCCCATTTTTCCTGATGCTTCTGAATGATGAGGTTAAGACGTTCAGAGAGTTGCTTGTAGTACTCTGGGTCTTCATCAATGCTGATTCTGATATGATGCCGAATGGCATTTTCAATTTCTGATGCTTTGGAGCGAGATGACTTATGCCGGTTCAAAACTTCTTTGAAGTTAACATCAAGCAGGTCCAAAGGAGGTATCTTAGGATCAACACCAGTGGAATATACATGCTCTTCAATTAGTTCTCTGACCTTCTCCCCTGCGCCAGCAATATCTAGTTGCTCGTCTCTGTATCGGTTTCTGGCACCGACAGAGATTCTACCTAGTCTCTTTAAATCATTAAGGAATGGTTTCGCTGCCGCGTCTGGCAGTATGATATCCATCTGACGAGCAAATATGCGAAAGTCAGTTTGGAAGGTCTGGCGCTTTACCTCATCTTCCAAGGACAGAATACAGGCATCAAGATCATCCAGGCCCACATTTTCGAAATGCTTTGACACCCTAGTATGGGCATTTTTGAGTTTCGGAATCTCTTCCTTGAGTTTCATTAACGCACCCTGAACATCATCAGATGAGAATATATCTAGCGCTTCTTTGAGGTAATCTGACAAACCGTAGTAGTCGACGATATACCCTCTGAACTTGTTCTTGTTGGTGCGGTTAACCCGAGCAATTGCCTGAAGCAAAGTGTGGTCTTTGATCTGCCGATCCAGGTACATGACCTGAGCAACTGGAGCATCAAACCCTGTCAGCAGCATGTCTTTGACGATCAGGATAGATAAATTAGATTTACCGTCACCGACCCCCGTCGGTTTCTTGAAATCTTCAATCTGTTTTTTGTGGATAATGCTGTTTGTGTACGGATGGAACCGAGGTTTATCGTTGTGATCGCCAGAGATGATAACAGCAGATAGCGGTGCTTCCAGTTTGTCTAACTGTTCCTTGTACAAGATTGCCGCGTTCCTGGAGGACGTCACAATCATTGCCTTAAACCCATTAGGTTGGATGTGTTCTCGGTAATGTCTGATGATGTCTATGCACACTCTGCGTATGCGCTGAGGTGCTTCTAGGACTGTCTGTTCTATACCAAATTTTTTTTTGATTTCTGCCTGTTCATCGTCTGATAGATGGGCAAAATATTCATCAAAGAGACTGTCTAGACTGTCGCCTGTCACTCTTACTGATGGTTCACGACCTTCGTATAGCAGTTGAACTGTTGCACCGTCCTTAACTGCTTGTTCGATGGTATAGGTATCGATATAGGTGCCAAAGGTATTGGTCGTCTTCTGTGTTTTGATTAATGGGGTTCCTGTAAAAGCAATGCGAGGAGCATTAGGAAGTGCCGTGTTTATTGCTAACCCTAAGGTACCATATTGAGTGCGGTGCGCCTCATCTGCTAAAACAATGATTTTGTCGGACTCATTTAGAACAGCAAATTCTAGATCATCTGCGTTTTCCTGAAACTTCTGCACCATCGCTGTCACGATGTCAGAAGAATCTTTTGCAAGGAATTCTTTTAAGTTTTTGACTGAATTTGCGTGATGGATTGTTTCACCCTGCGTATTGGTGAACGTGCTGGTTAATTGATTGTCCAACTGTGTGCGATCAGTCAGAAAAACCAATTTGTAATCTCTTAAATCCGGATCTCTGCGCATCTTGATGCTCAGAAACACCATCGTGAGGGATTTACCCGATCCTTGCGTGTGCCATATGACACCAGACTTTTCTTTCGCAGTGGTTCCCGCTCTCAAGCGCTCAATTGTTTTATGAACTGCACGAAACTGCTGGTATCTAGGGATCTTCTTGATGACACTCCCATCTACAGGTTCAAATACTGTAAAATTCTGAATGATGTCGAGAAAGTTTGTCTTCGTGAACAAACCTGCAATCAGAACATCCTGACTGCCCTCTGCTGCCCTCACTTGTTCAATCGCTAGTGGATACGGATCTTTCCACTCAAGATAATGCTCCATACGGGATGTGATAGTCCCAACCCGCGCCTTGTCCCGATGGGTCGAGACCATCATTTGATTGTAATGGAATAATCGCTCTGCACCCTCATTGTCCTCAGGTGCTCTGCGGTTGGCATACCGCAAAAGTTGGTCGATCCCTGCTTCCATCGGATTGGTGATGTAAGGCGATTTACATTCAATCACCGCAAGTGGAAGTCCGTTCACAAACAGGATAATGTCGGGTTTGATGTTCTGGTTAATGCCAGAGACCTTGAACTGATTGGTGCAGAGAAATTCATTATTCTCAGGGTTCTTAAAGTCGATGATACGAACCGTCTGACCTTTGTTACCCTTACCCAAATCCTGCATCACTGAGACGCATTCATTGATGATCGTCCAGATTGATTGATTTGCTTCAATCAGATTAGTGTATTGGGTCTTGGTGAGGTCTTTGACGATTTTGTGAAGGTTTTGATCACTTATCCAAGGGTTGATGTGTTTGATACTGTCTGAAAGACGGTTTTCTAGAATTACTTCTTTGAAAGAGGATCGTTCATATTGTTTGTCTGTAGAGAGGTCTTCACCCTTTACATAAGTCCAACCTAAGGATTGAAGTTGTTCTAGTGCAGGTAGTTCTACCTTGTCGTACTCATCCGCTGCCATCAGTTTACCTACACTCTGACTTTACCCGTTAGGAGTTCTTGCATCAGGGATTTTTTGAGATTTTGTAGTTTGTCGATTTGTTTTTGAGTGTTCTCAATTACCTCATCCACAGAGGTGAGAATGGATGCTATTTTCTTTTGCTCTGGGAGGGGTGCTAACTCAACAGGAAAATTTTTAATAAACCCACTGTTTAGTCCTGGTTGAGCAGATCCTGTAATCTTGGTTTCCAAAATCGCTTTGACTGATGGCAACTGCAGAAAATAGTGAAGATATTCTTGTTCCAACGCACCTTCCTTGCCTCGCAATACAAAAAGGTGTTCATTTACTGCTGCGTTGCGATAAGGGGAGTTTCGATATATCCCGGATTTCCCAGTGTTCGCTCCATCTTTGTTAATAAGCACGTCTAATTCTTGCAAATGCCCACGTGACATCGATCGGAAAAATTCATAGGTAATTTTTTTAACTGGATAAAAATTTATTCCTCCATTCATAGTGATATTTTCACCGCCCAAACTTGGGATATCACCTTCAGCGTTAACTCCGCCTTTTGGTCTTGATCCAGATATTGGATCTAAAAGAACCTCCTCTAGGGTGGTTTTAATAAAGTCACTCATACCCGAGTTCCTTCAGATAACCCCACATCACCTTTTTGGATTGTTTCACTTGATTATCTATCTCATGCAGGGATATCCGATACTTATCCCACCATCTTTCAAACTGGTTGATGATTGACTGTTCTTCGGTTCCAAGGTGGTCTCTGATCTGTTCTTTGGTCTCAATCTCAGGTTTGAAATCGTAATAGTCACCATCTCTTCGTACAAAAACGCAAGAGACATCCATTCCTTCCAAAGTTTCCTGAATGTACTCGTCTTCAACCTCAGAGACAGGAACACCGCCACGCAGGATTGCCTTCACACCTAACTGTTCTGGTGGGGAAGAGGTGTCTGCATAACTACGGATGTTCAGATTGTAATCATTCTTTCGAATATCCTGCATATCGACAACTTTTGAATACCTTTTTGTATTCTCAAATGCGTCATAGACATCGAGAATGTGCTGAATATCGCTGTCTCGCAGTTTGTTTTGATTCTTGCCTTCCTGATATTCTAACTCTCCATTGATGAAGAGAACTTTATCTTTTCTTTCATCAGGTTTCTTTTTGTTGATGATCAGAAGTACTGCTGGAATGCCTGTGCCGTAGAAGAGGGCAGAGGGTAGTCCAATCACTGCCTCCAGTAAGTCATTTTCAAGAATACCTTTGCGGATGTCCTTCTCACTGAAACCTCTGAAGAGAACTCCATGAGGAACAACGACACCCATTTTTCCTTCAGCATTCAAAGATGCGATCATATGTTGGATGAATGCGAGATCACCTAAATCCTTGGGAGGTGTACCGTATCGATATCTGCCGTAAGGGTCAACATCCGCTACGTCCTTACCCCATTTCTTCAAAGAAAATGGTGGATTGGCAATCACCCGATCAAACACCATCAATTCACCACCAGAGGTGTGTTGCGGGTTACCCAGTGTATCACCTTTGCGAATATCTGCGTTGAACACGCCGTGCAGGAACAAATTCATCTTAGAAATCGCCCAAGTGTTCAGGTTCATTTCCTGTCCATAAAGAGATAAATTCTGGGGGTTATCGCCCTTTTCGATGAGATAGTTGCGGGTTTGTATCAACATACCTCCTGACCCCGCAGTAGGATCGTAGATCTTCATGCCTGAACTGGGTTTGAGAAGGGACACGAGTAACCACACCACCTCACTAGGGGTATAAAATTCACCACCCTTTTTCCCTGCGGAATCTGCAAACTGCTTAATCAGATACTCATACGCACTTCCCAGTAAGTCAGGAGATTCAAAGTCTTCATTACAAAGTCGGTATTTGGAGAAATGTGAGAGAAGGTCTTGGAGTTTCTTATCAGAGAGTTTGTTTTTGATATTGAAGTCGATGGAAACCAGAACGCCTTCCAGTGCCTTGTTACGCTCTTCAATCGCCTCAGTGGCCTTGTTAAGTTCAGTTCCAATGTCGTGTTTCAAGTTCTTGAGATTTGACCATCTGGCACGCTCTGGAACAAAGAATGTGGTAGCATACTCATCCTCGTCAGATGCCAGTCTTGCTGCATCTGCCTGAAACTTTCCTAATGCAAGATAATGCTTAATAACCCCTTCCCGCGCTTCGTCGAATGCATCTGACAGACGCTTTAAGAACAACATACCGAAAATGTAGTCCTTGAATTCGGACGCATCCATGTTGCCCCGAAGTATATCAGCGGTTTCCCAAAGGAAAGACTCAAGTTGCTGTAGATTTAGTTTCTGCATTGGTCATCCTCTCTCCCGCAATTACTACATGATGTCAGAGATGTCTCAGTTGATATACGATTTTTTGAGTCAGTTTATCTGTCTCTACAGTCATTATATGAGTCTTCTTGGGGTGTTTGAATTCTGATCGGGACTCAACACCCTTAAATTCATTTGAAAACCTTATGAAATCTACTATGTACAGGTTCATAAACTCCTGAAATAATCTCTCTAAAGACAGCAAAATCAATGAGTTATCGATGATCGAGTTGTAATTTACAGTTGAGTATCAACCACAGAACAGACCTGTGAAAATCAGATAAGACTTCTCCAATCGATAGTTGAACAGAATAGTTAGAACTTAATCGATACTTACGTCGATCAAGGAATTTTAGGTTTCAAAGATCGAGATAAACAACCTGAATTTGATAGACTGTGTAAACTGACGAAGGTTCGACAAGGTAATGGTCTGGGACATTAGTCGTCTTGGTCGGTCACTCCAGCATCTGGTTGAGTTCCTTAACGATGTTAAATCACTCAACTGTCACTTCTACATTCATCAGCCTGGGTTAGACACATAAACACCATCGGGTCGAATGATGTTTCAAATGATGGGTGTCTTTTCTGAGTTTGAACGAGAGATGATTTCAGAAAGGGTGAAACTTGGTCTTAATCGAGCGAAGTCGAATAGTCAGAAGTTAGGACGGCTACAGAAAATCAACCAAGATGTAACCGAGAATATCTGGTTACTACACTCGAAGGGATATGGTCTTCAGTCCATTTCAGATGAGCTGAATATTGGTTGGTCGTCGGTTTATCGAATTCTCAAATCAACCTTCTCAACTACGAAGTCTATGAATGACTATCAGGAACTGGTAAGTTCTGTCTCGGTGTAAGGAGCTTCCCGTAGACGGTTCATTCAGTGTGACTGTGAGAAGTATCCGTCATTCTCTCTAACCTTCTTTTATACTTCTCTATAGTCATCTAGGCGTTCTGTGCGGTGTAGGTCTTTCCCCTTGGTGTATTGATACCTCGAGAATTGAAGTAGTCAGAAATCTGTTTGGTAGAATAACCCTTAAGGTGGAGTTGATAGATTAACTCCGACCGTTTTTCTCGTTCCCTGGGAAGTTGAGGAAAGGTCAGTTCCTTCGTGACGATGGTTATCTCAAAACCAAAAACTACGTCATCGAATACATTTATATAACGAAATTTACTCGACCGTCACCGATTTGGCTAGATTGCGCGGCTGATCAACATCGGTTCCTTTGCGGATAGCGACATGATAGGCCAATAACTGAAGCGGAACTGACATTGCAATAGGCGCAACCAGCGGGTGTTGGGCGGGCACAACGACAGTATGCTCAGCGAGCTCTTTTAATTCGTCATAACCGCTTTCATCGGTAATCGCGCACAGCTGTGCGCCGTAGGATTTAACTTCGTTAATGTTCGACAATGTTTTGTTGAACAGTTCATTTTTAGGCGCGATGACGATGACCGGCATCTGGCGGTCGACAAGCGCGATGGAGCCGTGCTTGAGTTCACCGGCGCCAAACCCTTCAGCGTGGATATAGGAAATTTCCTTGAGCTTGAGCGCGCCTTCCAAAGCCAGCGGAAACGCGGTGCCGCGGCCCATAAACAATGCGTTGTTGTGGAGCGCGATCAGCGTGGCCGCGGATTCGATTGCGGTCGGATGTTCCAAGATGCGCTCAATAATCAGCGGCAAGCGGACGATCGCGCTTTCGAATTTGTCGATTTGCTTGGCGCTGGCCGCGTTGCGAGCTTTGGCCGCGGTCATTACCAGGCATGCCAATGCGGTCAGTTGCGCGATAAACGCTTTGGTCGACACCACGCTGATTTCCGGGCCCGCGAAGGTGTGCAGCGTCGCGTCGGCTTCGCGGGCGAGTGAACTTTCAGGCACATTGACCAAACTTACCGCCGGCAAATCGTTGTCCTTGGCGTCGTAAAGCGCGGCTAAAGTGTCGGCGGTTTCGCCGGACTGAGATATAAGTAGCACGCCGCTGCCGCGCACGGCGGGCTTGGTGCGGTAGCGATATTCGGATGAGATATCGATGTCGACCGGAAGCTTGGCTTCGGCTTCAAACCAATATTTGGCGATCTGCGCCGCATACATGGACGACCCGCAGGCAACGATGCTTAAGCGGGAAAGATCTTCCCATGTAAACGGTAGTTCAGCGATGGTGTTGGCGTTATCCAAATAGGCTGACAAGGTGCGCCTGATCACCGCCGGTTGTTCGTAAATTTCCTTGGCCATGAAGTGACGAAAGCCGCCTTTTTCGACGGCGTCTTTGGCAAACTGACTAAGTACGTGCAACCTTTTGCCGGCCGTGCCGGCCGCATCGCGAATTTCAACCTTACGCTGAGTGATAACCGCGCAGTCGCCCTCCTCCAAATAGGTCAGCTGGTTGGTAAACGGCGCCAAGGCAAGTCCGTCCGAAGCGATAAACTTCGCGTTGTCGCCGTGGCCGATCACCAGCGGGCTGCCCCGCCGCGAGGCGAAGATCGTGTCGGCGTACCCGATCACCATAAATACGATCGCATAGTTGCCTTCAAGCTTCGGCAAGATCTGCGTCATCGCTTCAACCGGGCTTTTGCCGATCAACAGGCAGTCCTGCAACAGATGCGGAATGATCTCGGTGTCGGTTTCGCTTTCAAACACATGGCCGCGCTCGGCCAGATCGTTGCGCAGTTCGCGATAGTTTTCGACGATCCCGTTATGCACCAGCGCGATGTCCCCGAACAGGTGCGGGTGCGAGTTGATCACGGAAGGTTTACCGTGGGTCGCCCAGCGGGTGTGGCCGATGCCGGTTGGGCCGCTGATCGGTTCGGCGGCGACCAACTCGGTCAGTTTTTCCAGTTTGCCGACCGTTTTGCGAAACTCCAGTTCGCGACTTTTAAGCGTGGCGATGCCGGCCGAATCGTAGCCGCGGTATTCAAGCCGCTTTAATCCGGTAAGCAAATGTTCGGTTACGTCGCTTGCGGTAACCGCTCCGACAATTCCACACATTGTTCAGGCAATAAACTTGGGACCGCCGGAGCGCCCTAAACTCGCCCGGCTGAATTCGCATAGCTTAGGACGCTGCAATCGGCCATCAGACAGGATAAATTTAGGTGATTAGCGGCTTTGGCGATAACGATCATGCGACGATTCTACAAGGCGCAGCGGATTTAGCTTGGCGGCGGCCACTATCGCAAAAATGCCACAAATGCTATTTGGCGCGTGATAAAGCGGTTTTAATTTATTCCGCAAATATAATTTAACCTTCATTTGCTTTTTCATAAAGCAAGTATGGTTTAGCACTGACTGTAAACGACCTTTTAGCCGGTTTTCAATGAGCTATCCGCAGCTACGCGACGACAACGCCAACCAGGAGATGATGCTGGTAACGGGCAACGCCAACCGCACGTTGGCCAAAAACGTCGCGGCGCGCATGCTGATGCGCTTAACCAGGTTGGAGGTCGATCGTTTTACCGACGGCGAGGTGCGGGTTGAATTCGAAGACCACATTCGCGGCAAGGATGTTTATATCTTGCAATCGATAGCCACCCCGGTCAACACCAGTTTGATGGAGTTGATGCTGATCGCCGACGCCGCGCGCCGCGGTTCAGCCCGCAGTGTTACCGCGGTGGTGCCCTATCTGGGTTATTCGCGTCAGGATCGGCGTCCGCGCGGCAATCGCACTCCGATCTCCGCGGCGGTGGTCGCGGATCTGCTCACCGCGGTTGGCATCAGCCGGATGGTAACGGTTGATGTGCACGCTGAACAGATTCAGGGTTTTTATCGGATTCCGTTTGAAAATATCTATGCTTCGCCGGTACTGTTGGGCGATATGACGCGTCAATTCAACGCGGCGGAAGGCAAACCGGTAATGATTTCGCCGGATATCGGCGGGGTGGCCCGCGCCCGCGCGATGGCGACTCAGGTTGAGGCGGACCTGGCGATTATCGATAAGCGCAGATCGGCCGCCAATGTCGCTGAAGCGATGCACATCATCGGGGATGTCGCCGATCGCAACTGCATCTTGATTGACGACATGATCGATACCGCCGGCACGTTGCGCACCGCGTCCGAGGCGTTGCGCCGCGCCGGCGCCAAGAAAATTCTCGCCTATTGCACTCACTTGGTATTGTCGGGCCGGGCGATTGAAAATATCACCGAATCGCACATTGACGAGGTGGTCGGCACCGACAGCTTGGAGTTGAGCAAAGAAGCCGCGTTGTGCAGTAAAATACGATGCTTGTCGGTAGCTGATCTGCTTGCCGAATCGCTATCGCGAATCCACGGCCAGCGCTCAATCGGCTCACTGTTCATCTAGGATACCAAAAGACTTTCACGACAAATGCAATACACCGTATCGGCCAAATTACGCACCGCAAAAGGCACATCGACCGCGCGCCGGATGCGTCGTGCCGGCAAGGTGCCGGGCATCGTTTATGGCGCCGGCACACCGGTGATGATCGAAGTCGACCATCATGCTTTGCAACTCAACTTGGCTCACGAGGCTTTTTATTCTTCGGTACTCAACCTTGATATCGAAGGCAAAAGCCAGCTCGCCTTGCTTCGCGACGTGCAATTGCATCCGGCCAACGACCGTGCCTTGCACGTAGATTTTCAAGCGGTGGCCGAAGATACCGAAATCGCCGCAACGGTACCGATCCATTATCTGAATGTGGAAAACTGCCCGGGCGTAAAACTCAATCACGGCATCTTTTCGGTTACGGTAACGGATGTGCCCGTTCATTGTCTGCCCAAAAATTTGCCGGAAAGTCTCAGTGTCGACGCCGATCATCTTGAAATCAACCAGGTTATCCACCTTAGTGATCTAAAAGCGCCCCCGGGGGTCAAATTTGACGCGCTAGGACGTGGCGAAAATCCCACGCTCGCCACCGTACTTCCGCCGGTGGTTGAAGAAATCGAAACTGAAACTAAACCGGAACAGGATCTACCTGAACAAGAAGAGCCTGAACCTGACAGTTAACGTTGATACGACAAGGCGCACCCTATTTTCCACCGTATATTTTTTTCTAACTACACAACATTATGGCTAAAAAGCCCGCTGTAGCCAAAAAGACAAGCCGTAGGCCCGCCAAACCGGCGGTTAAAGTTGCCAAAGCAAAATTGACCAAACCGGCCGCCAAGGCGCGCAAAGCCCGCCCAACCAAACCGTCCGCCAAAGCGACCAAAGCCCGGCCGTCCAAACCGTCTGCTAAGGCGCGTAAAGCTCGCCCGACCAAATCGGTCGCCAAAGCCCGCCCGACCAAATCGGTCGCCAAAGCCCGGCCGTCCAAATCGACCGCCAAGGCGCGCAAAGCTCGGCCGTCCAAACAGTCCACCAAAGCGACCAAAGCCCGGCCATCCAAATCGGTCGCCAAGGTGCGCAAACCAGCCGTGCCTAAGAGTCCAAGGCGGCAAAAGGTCAGGGTGCTAGCTGATGAGCCGCCGGAAACCAAAACTTATATGTCGGCCAAGCAACTAGATTGGTTTCGCGGCAAGCTCGAAAGCATGTTGGATGAAATCAAAGCGGAGGCCGAAAAAACCGCCCAAGGGCTGCGCGACCAGGAAAAAGGCTTGGCCGACGAAGTTGATCGGGCCCATAGCGAGTTCGCGTTTGTCGTCGATCTGCGTGAAAACGAGCGCATCGGCAACTTGCAGCTCAAGATTAATCACGTGTTGCGCCAAATCGACAACGGCACATACGGTTACTGCGACGATTGCGGGGCCCAGATCGGGATGCGCCGCATGACCGCCCGTCCCGTGGCGACCAAATGTATCGACTGCAAGCAGTTCCAAGAGCAACAAGAACGCAGCGTTTAGCGCGCCTGTTGGGCGGGTCTATCTACTCAACAAAAAGAAAGTAGCGATAAAGATCGTCAGCGCGATAACGAAAATCGTCGCGCCCACTATGACGTTCTTTCTGCGGCGGGCGATTATTCTACTAAAATCGGCCGCAGTCCCTCCCACTTGATTTTGGGCGGGTGATGAAAACTGTGGTAAGGCAACGGCGTGGGCAGTTCCCATTCAAGCGAATCGCTTCCTTCCCAGATGTACTTTTTCGTAACCTTGGCCCCGGAGCGAATACAGTTGATCGCGATGTACAAAAACAGCAACTGCGCGATACCGAAACCGAATGCGCCGATGGTCGATATAGCGTTGAAGTCGGCAAACTGAATGTTGTAATCCGGGATCCGGCGCGGCATCCCGGCCAAACCTAAAAAGTGCTGGACGAAGAACGTGACATTGAAGAAAATAAATGACATCCAAAAGTGGATTTTGCCCAACATTTCGTTGTACATCCTGCCGCAGTACTTGGGCAACCAGTAGTAAATCCCGGCAAACAGCGCGAACAGCGATCCTGCGACCATCACGTAATGGAAGTGGGCGACGACATAATACGAGTCGTGGAGCTGGATGTCAACCGGCGCAAGTGAAAGCACCAATCCGGTCAGGCCTCCGATCGTAAACAACACGATAAAGCCGAGCGCGAACAGCATTGGCGTTTCGAAAGTCATGGACCCGCGCCACATGGTGGCGACCCAGTTGAATACTTTTACGCCGGTGGGTACCGCGATCAGCATCGTGGCATACATGAAATACAAAATCGCCACCGTCGGCATCCCGGAGGTAAACATGTGGTGCGCCCAGACGATAAACGAGATCGCCGCGATCGTCAGCGTGGCGTAGACCATCGACGTGTAACCGAACAAGGGCTTGCGCGCGAACGCCGGGATCACCTGGGAGATGATGCCGAAGGCCGGCAAAGCCAGAATATAGACTTCAGGATGGCCGAAGAACCAAAAGATGTGCTGGTATAAAACCGGATCGCCCCCGCCGGCGGCATTGAAAAAGCTGGTTCCGAAATGACGGTCGGTCAAAAGCATGGTCACCCCGCCGGCCAACACCGGCATGGCCAGCACCAACAGCACCGCGGTAATCAGCCAAGTCCAGCAAAACAGCGGCATGCGCATCAGCGGCATGTCCGGCGAGCGCATGTTGAAGATCGTGGTGATGATGTTGATCGCGCCCATGATCGAGGAAATTCCCATCAAATGGATCGCGAAAATCGCCATATCCATGCCCAATCCCATCTGGGTGGACAAAGGCGCGTATAACGTCCAGCCGGCGGCGGTCGCTCCGCCGGGTACAAAAAACGACAACAACAGCAACAGCGCCGCGGGCGGAAGAAGCCAAAAGCTCCAGTTGTTGATGCGCGCGAACGCCATGTCCGGCGCTCCGATCATGACCGGAATTTGCCAATTGGCAAAGCCGGTGAACGCCGGCATCAACGCTCCGAAAATCATTACCAGTCCATGCAAAGTGATGAGCTGGTTGTAAAACGACGGGTTTACGACCTGGAGGCCGGGGACGAACAGTTCAGCGCGGATCAACAGCGCCATGATGCCGCCGGCGATGAAATTGAAAAAAGCGAACCACAGGTACATCGTGCCGATGTCTTTGTGGTTGGTCGTGGTTATGTAATGGCCGAGAGTGGCCAACAGGCCGGTTGGCTTAGGCGTATCTTGCGCGTGATGAGCCGGATGCGGGAGAGTGGTTTCCATCTGCTTTTTTCCTTCGGTTAGTTTACAAGACCGGCAGGTTGATTTTGGGCCGGATGCTCGCGCAACATGGCGATGGTGTGTACGGCAATCGCTATTTTTTCCCGCCGCAGGCGGCGTGTGGTAAGTCGCCACCATGCCCAGTGGGCCGACAGGAGCAAAAACGGCAGCAACACCAAAAAGGTCACGTACACGATACTAAACAAATAAGCGCACAATGCAAGCTGGGTGTTGATGTGCAGCTTCGACCACGGTTTTACGTTGCGGGAAATATAATAGGCGGCGCAGCCGGCCAGATAACCGCTGAACGAGGCGGCCGCGCTCAATAGCGCGATCGCGATGCCGATATCAAGCGCGCTGATGATCATCGTCTAGCTTCGACGTTGGCGACGGTGGTCAAATCGCCGACCGAGTTGCCCCAAGCGTTGCGTTCATAAGTAATGATCGCGGCGATTTCCGCGTCGGACAGGTATGCGAATGACGCCATCGCGGTACCGGTTATGCCTTGGAGGATCTGATCGATGTGATCGTCAAGCGCGCCGACGACAATCGGCGAGCCCACCAAAGAAGGGAACGCCGGCTCCAGCCCCT
Source organism: Candidatus Tethybacter castellensis (assembly GCA_036679665.1). Classification (GTDB taxonomy): domain Bacteria; phylum Pseudomonadota; class Gammaproteobacteria; order Tethybacterales; family Tethybacteraceae; genus Tethybacter; species Tethybacter castelli. The sequence goes on from JAZHEJ010000059.1 coordinate 32,699, forward strand.
GGCCGTTGACCTGATGGCATGCCGCGCAGTGGGTGACATAGGTTTCTTCACCATATGCCATGACCGATTCCATATCCCAGACCGCCGGCTCCGCCGTTGTCGCCACCGGCGCGATGCTAGCTTGCACATCGCCGACCGCGACCGGCGTATCAGCGGCCAGCTGTTGGGTACCACCGCCTTGACTGGCTACCCAATCGGCATATTCGTCAACGCTGACCGCGTGGACGACCACCGGCATAAAGCCGTGATTCTTACCGCACAGTTCAGCGCACTGGCCGCGAAAAATACCCTCGCGCTCAATTTCAAACCAGGCTTCGCGCACCAGCCCCGGCACCGCCATCGGGTTGTCCACTTCGAGCAAATAATTCTCATCGCGCACCGTGTCGGCGGGCGGCACACCGTAAGTTTTGGAAAGCAAAGGCCCGATTTGTTCTTCCGGTGTGGTTAAGGTGCTGTAGAAGAACACGTTGTCGTCAAGATAGTCGTAACTCCATTTCCACTGGTAGCCGACCACTTTGATGGTCAGGTCCGCCGCTGAGGTGTCCTTGGCATTCAAAATAACCTTGGTGGCCGGAAACGCCATCGCCATAATAATAAAAAACGGAATGACGGTCCACCCTATTTCAACCACGGTGTTTTCGTGGAATTTCGCGGCGGTGTGGCCGGCGGCCTTGCGGTGATAGATGATGGAATAGAGCATTACGGCGAACACTCCGACGCCGATGGCGACGATGATGTAAAAGATCAGCAGATGCAAATCGTACTGCTGGCGCGCGACTTCAGTTACCGGCTCTTGAAAATTAAAGCGACTTTGCGCGTTTGCGGTCGTGCCGGCAATCAGCGCGCCGAACAGGCAGGCGTTGCGCCAGGTTGATAATACTGATATTATGTTAGCTATGGTTATCACCGCGATGATTTGTAACATGCAAAAGAATATTTTACCAATCAGCCATTGCAATACAATGCTATGCCGATCGTGGAAGTAGCGCCTGGCGACGTCAACCGGCTTAACGACCAGCAGCAGGCGGCCGTTGATTATCCCGGTTCCGCGCTCATCTTGGCCGGAGCGGGCACCGGTAAGACCCGGGTTATCGTCGCTAGGGTGCAAAGCCTTCTGGCGCGCAATGTGCCTCCCCATGAGATTTTGGCCGTAACCTATACCAACAAGGCGGCTCGTGAAATGCGCAACCGCCTCGGCCAAGCCGGCGCCGGAGTTATCATCAGCACTTTTCATTCTTTCGGCGTAAGGTTTTTACGCGCGCACGCTGATGTGGCGGGTTTGCCGTCAAATTTTCAGATCCTCGACACCACCGATCAGACCGCGATGATTAAACGCATCTTGCAAGAGGATATGGGCCTGCCCAAGCTAACCGACGGCGGTCCGAATCCTAAGGATATCCGCGCGGTGATCACAAAACTCAAAGAAAACGGGCAACGTTTCGCGGATCTGCCCGCATTGGTTAACCGCGGCAACGAAGTTGCGGCGTGCGCCTACGATGTTTATCCGATTTATGAACGAATGCTCAGCAACGAAGGCAAGGTCGACTTCGGCGAATTGCTGCTGCGCATGTTGGAGTTGTTGCGCGATCATAAGGATATTCGCTCGCAATGGCAACGGCGGTTTAGTCATATCCTCATCGACGAGCTGCAAGATATCAATAACCTGCAGATGAAAATCGTCGGCTATCTTAAAAACGGCAAGCGGACCGTGATGTTCGGGGTCGGCGATGACGACCAGTCGATTTACGGATTTCGGGGAGCCAGTCCGCAACATGTGCGCGATTTCGCCCGCCAGCACGCCGCGAACAAGGTTCTGCGATTGGAGAAGAACTACCGCTCAACCGAGAATATTCTTGCGCTTGCCAATGCGGTTATACGCGGCAACGACGGCAGATTGGGCAAGACGCTAACCGGCGTTGCCGGCACCGGGTCGCGCCCGTTACTTGAACGCTATCAAAAGGATTACCACGAGGCCTATGCGGTGGCCAGGCACATTGTGGCGCAACGCTCAGCGGGCACCCCCGCGGAGCAGATCGCGGTTTTGTACCGCAACAACGCGTTGTCGCAGCTGCTTGAAACCGCGCTAAACGATAGTGGAATTTTGTTTAGCATTCGCGGCGGAACGCGCTTTTTTGCCCGCGAGGAAGTAAAGGACATCATCGCTTATCTTCAGGTTGCGGCTTCGCCGCAAAATCTCCAGGCGCTGTTGCGCTCAGTCAACAAACCCCCGCGCAAGGCCGGAGCCAAAGTTCAGGCGCAACTGTCTCAAGCAGGTGCCAACGCGTGGGATATGGTCGTTGCCAGCGATCATCCGGGGTTGCGCGATTACCGCCGGATTATTGAAAAAATCCGTGCCGCAATTGAGTTGGGTGATATCAAAGGCGCAACTGAGGCCGCGGTAACCAATAGCGGTTTGCAGGATTATCTGATTGGCAAAAACATGCATGAAAAAGCCGGTAATCTCGACGAACTTATCAGCGCCGCGGCTCGCTTTATCGAACATGAAAACGGTTCAATTGACGAGTTTCTCTCCCAGGTAACGCTTGATCCGGAACTTGACGATGACGAAGCGCGGGTGTCGTTAATGACCATCCACTCGGCCAAAGGCTTAGAGTTCGACTGCGTGTTTCTGATCGGACTTGAACAAGGTATTTTGCCAGGCCGCCACTTTGATGATCCCAATGAACTTGAAAGCGAGCGGCGGTTATTGTATGTGGCGGTTACCCGTGCGCGCCGCGAGTTGCGCATGAGCCATGTCGACATGCGACGTCAGCGCGGCGATATGAAAGAGATGGGGCGATCAAGCCTGCTCAACGATATTCCTGACAAGCTTTTTGCGCATGTTGGCGGTCGAAAGCAGGCGTTTGCAAGCTCTGATAAGTATTCCGCAACCGACAATAACCGATACGGCGGACGTTACGCTCCCCCAGTCGCGCGCGCGCAACATGTCAGTAGCAGTGGCGGTTTCAAAGTCGGGCAAAAAGTTGTCCACAACAGGTTCGGCCCCGGCGTGATCGTGGCGCTTGAAGGTAGCGGCGACAAAGCCAAGGCGCGGGTTACGTTTTTTAACGATCGCAAAACACGCTGGTTGATGTTGCAAACCGCAAATCTAAAAGCAATGCGGCCTCGTCGAATAGCGTAGCGGTATGAAAACCGTGTTTTTAGGTTTCTATCTTTTCGTAGAGGTCTAGCGCTTTTTGGCGCGGCTTGATCTCAAGAAGATGACTAACCAGATCATCAGCCGGGATCCCGCGCAATTCTTTCGGTTCCAGTTTGTGAAGCCCTCCGCCATAAACGCGTCCATGATCTAGCAATGTTTCCGGCTCGATCTCATTCAAGAACTCCCAAACTGTGCGCATAGTCTCGTAATTGTTTTTTACTATCCGCGCCAGCTTTGGCTTGGGGTAGAGCATCAAAAATACATTGCAGGCAGTCGCTTGAGAGTGATTCAGAATAAACCGGAACGGGTTACTTCCTTTTTGGCTTCTGCCCATGTATGTGCAAATAATTGGGGCCGCCGGTCGGTTTTCTTGCGCATACCAAGGCTTGCGCGAACGACACAAATAGCGCTCCGTTACAGGTTTTTCACCTCGTTTCCCCGTTTCGAGGTATGCTTTGAGAGCTGGGAACCGGTCGGTAATCTCGGCCTCAGACTGCTTCGTATCGAGTAAGAAAAGTTGTTTTTCTAGCTTGGGAATCCCCTCGTTGTCGGATTCTTTGCTTGAGGGTAGCGTGTCCACTTCGGCTCGTTTTCCAGCTCTGAAACCGCAACCTCGCGAAACAACGCGGGGGCGGCCAAGGTTCCGCCAAAAGTGAAGGCTACTTTATGATTCTTTGGTGGCGGAGTGTTCCGTAGCCATACTACGGCAGAAGAGACCAAGGCGTCAGCAAATTGAACGTCTTGCGCGTCGTAGCGATGGATTTGTAGCAATGTCACTTTATCAAGAAGGTAACGCTTGAGCATCCGCCCATAATTTACCCCCATAAACTCGCTCGGAATCAACCATCCCGCCACCCCGCCGGGGGCCATCCACGCATTAGACAAGCCCATGAAATAGCAATAAAGGCCGGACAAACCGTTGATTTTCACCCCGCAAGCTTGCAGCGTTCTTTGCTGCAAGCCGGTTTTTGTTTCGGCGTCTATGTGGTGATGACGGACGTAGGGCGGATTGCAAATCAGAAGGTTTGCGCTCTGCCCGTTTGGCTTAGCTTTAGTGAAGTCTTCATGTCGAATACTGAGCGGTGTCTCACCCCAAAGGCGGCTCGACGGCTCCGCATAATGTGCGTCGATCTCAAACCCTTGCGCGCCTTCAATCCATTCCACGGGTGCTACGGATCGCAATGCGGAATAAAAGGAACCAGTACCGATACCGGGATCTAAGAAGCGGATTTTTCCATCTTCCGGCAAAAGCTGAATACCGTGTATAAGTATTTCTCTTGCCAGATCTGTGGGCGTTGCAAACTGACCCATTCGGTTGCGATCATCCGAATTTTTCATTCCGTCAAGCTTAGCTTGCAACTCAAGGCGTTTGGCTTCGATTTGCTCGGCCCAGTTCATAGTGCCATGTCCTCAAAGTCGTCGATCCGGTGTTCCCATACCCAATCAATACCCTCGGCAGCTACGTAGCCCAAATACCCGCTATGGAAGTAACCGCACAGAAAAAGAACAAACTCTACATTTGTCCCGTATGCGGCGCGTAGCTGGTTGAACTTATGCGCTTCTTCTTTGCGCCTTTTGTTTGTGTTTGTAAAATCGCCCGCCGATTTGGCTTCAACTAGCAGCGGAAAGTCTCCCGGCTTTGCTTGTTTCCTCATCACAACGGCATCAATGGGCATGTTGATCATTCTAGAGCTATTTACACCACCAACCGGCACATTCATACGGAAATAATAAGTGCCAGCGGGAATTTCTTGAAATGTTCCCTTAAAGTCATCCGGTATTTTCGAGTACCCCCGCTCCTCTAACCAATCCGCAATATATGCTAGCTGGCGCTTTTCTTGGGCGTTTCTAATGATTAAGTTGGCGACACTTCCGCAAAGGCGATCCGCTACGATAGTCGCCGCGCGATGCACCTCAACTTCTGTGGCGGGTTTCGTTCGTCCCACCCAGACAAAAATATCTGGGTCAGCCATCTTTTTGATGATCGCCCCAATCTGAGTTAAACCGGCTTCAATATCGGCTTGTTTCATGCGGGCCGGCAGTTGGTTTTTCTCTAAGTTCTTGACCAAAGTTGGCGACACTCCCGCCAGACCAATCAAGCGGTCGACCGCAATAGGGGGACATGTCGACATTCGCAACGTGGGCAGAACTTCTGGCCATTGTTGTAACACCTTTGGGCGAATATCTGTCAGGTTGACTGTATTAGCTAGCGCGACTTCAACATTTTTTGTCGCTTCTATACGTGTTTCCCGAAACGCTTTCGGGGCGAAATTCATAAACCACTGGTTATACATATCGATCGATTGGGCAATATCTGCTTTCCACTTTTCAGGCTTGTTGAGGTTCACGAACATTTTTTATGCTTCTTCCATATTGTCAGTATATCTGTCAACGAATCTACATTATTTTGTAGTCTTGTCTGTCGCCTTTTATAGGTCAAGTAGCTTGTGAGCTTGCCTCACTTCATCTCAATGGAGGCGATAGTCTGCAAGATTTTGTACAGCTTCCGTCACTAGTTCTCCCAACTTAGCTAGGTCAGCTGCGGTAAAGCCAAGGTGCGGGTTACGTTTTTTAACGATCGTAAAACACGCTGGTTGATGTTGCAAACCGCAAATTTAAAAGTAATGCGGCCTCGTCGAATATCGTAGCGGCATGCGCTAGTGCCTCAAGCAACTGAGTTTGATTAAAATTTGCTTGCGATAAGATTTCACCATGGCCGAACAAAACAAAAAATTCTTGGCGCTATTGCGGGGTATCAACATCGGCGGAAGAAATATTATCGGCAAGGATGCGCTGAAGCAATGCTTCGAAGATTTGGGCTTAACCAACGTCCGCACCTACATCCAAAGCGGAAATGTACTGTTTCGATCAAACCAAACCAGTATCAAGGCGTTGACCCGGGACATCGAACGAGGATTAGCGAAGCGTTTTTCATACGACGCGCGCTTGGTGGTGCTTTCTCAATCCCGGTATAAGTTGGCTGTGCAAGCGGCGCCTGATGGTTGGGGCAAAGATGAAAGCCAACAACACCATGCGCTATTTATCTTAGGTAGCCGGGCGGCAAAGCGAATTATGGCGCAACTGCCGGCACCAAAACCGGACAAAGAAAAAGTGAGTTACCAACGAGGCGTGATTTTTTGGTCGGTTTCAAGAAAGTATCTAACCAGCACCGCGTTGATGAAGGTGTCCTCAGCGTCGGTTTATCATTTGCTGACACTAAGAAACCATAATACCGTCTATAAGTTGCTGGAGTTATTCGATACCATATAGTTTTTTTGGGCATAGCGCAAAAAAACAGGTTCGTTAATTTAGCGTCAGGCGCTAAAGCGCTATGGTAGCAAAGTCGCAAGAGCCAAAAAAGTTTGCAGCCGATGGAACGACTATTTGACGCAACGCTCAAACGAGCGTTTAGGCTTTGAGCTATTTAGTTTGGCTTGCCTTGTCGGTTTCGCGCTGACGATCGACCAATTCAATAAACGCCATCGGCGCGCAGTCGCCGGCTCGAAAGCCGTTTTTCAAAACGCGGGTATAGCCGCCCGGGCGTTGTTCGAAGCGCGGGCCAAGCTCAGCAAAAAGTTTGGTGACGTTTTGGCGGTTGCGCAATTTGCTGAACGCCAAGCGCCGATTGGCGACCGTGGGTCGTTTGGCAAGCGTGATCAAAGGCTCGATAACTTTGCGCAATTCCTTGGCTTTGGGCAAGGTGGTGTTGATGGCTTCATGCTCGATCAAAGCGTTGCACAGCGCCCCAAGTTTCGCCTTGCGGTGCGAACTGGTTACGTTTAGTTTACGCAGGCCGTGGCGGTGACGCATTAAATAATCCTCGCGCGCTTAGCTTTGGTTGGCGGGCAAATCAGCTTGCATGCCAAGCTCTAGTCCGCATTCGGCCAGCGCGATTTTGATTTCATCGACCGATTTGCGTCCTAGCCGCGGCGTGGCGAGCAGTTCTTTTTCAGTTTTGTTCACCAGATCGCTGATCAAGTGGATGTTTTCTTGTTTGAGATGATTGAGCACCCTGACGTTTGCATTAAGTACATCCAACGGCTCGTTGAGAAGAGGGTTTTCAACATTTTGCTTGCGAGTACCGATTCGTTGCAAAGTCGCCACTCCTTCAGCCAAGTTGGTAAACAGCGACAGTTGGTCGATCAGAACTTGGGCCGCGAAGCGTACCATTTCTTCGGGGTTGTGGATGCCGTTGGTTTTCAAATCAATGGTCAGCTGATCCAAATCGGTGCGGTTGTCGACCCGGGTGCTTTCGATATCAATTGCCACATTGCGCACCGGTGAGAACGCCGCGTCAAGCAACAAGGTGCCGAATACCCGGTCTTTGGCGGTGTTGTCGGCTAGCTGGTAGCC
>JAZHEJ010000059.1:40231-44718 GCA_036679665.1 Candidatus Tethybacter castellensis
CGGCCGCCGTCGCGTTCCCGGAGCTGGATTTGTGCAACTCCACCGTGGCGGTATCGCTACCTTCGATCCGAAAAGCGACGCCTTTGATGTTCAGCAATAGTTCGATAACATCTTCAGAGACGCCCGGAATGGATGAATACTGGTGCTCAACGCCTTCAATGCGCACCGAAGTTGGCGCGAAACCGGGGACCGCGGTAAGCAAAACGCGCCTAATCGCGTTGCCGATAGTATGGCCGTAGCCGCGTTCAAAAGGCCCGAGCGTAATCCGTTGATGAAACGGCGAATAATCTTTGATGTCGATTATGCGGGGGTTAATGGCAGTTTCGATGGTGTTCATAGCAGTAAAAAACAGATTGAAAAAAGCAAATGCTTATTTCGAATAAAACTCGATCACCATACCTTCATCGAAGGAGATGCCGAGACTGGTTCGATCCGGCATGCCGACTAGGCGTCCGGTGCGTTCGTTGAGATCCGATTCGAGCCACGAGAAATCTTGCTGGCGGCGGTCTGACAGATCAATGGAGTCGGTTACGCGCTGATGTTCGCGCACTTTTTCCTTGAGTGAAACCGTCTGGCGGGCCTCGGCGCGGGTGCGGGCAAAGCCTAGCCGATAAACGATGTTGTCAAGTCGACATTCCAGCATATTGACCAGATTGACGCCGGTGTCGCCTTTGGAATTGGCCGCCTTGCGGTAGTAGTTGCGGAACTGACGTTCAAGTACGCTGTAGTAGCGGCGCATCTTTTGTTTGGCGCGCAGGTGACTAAGATAGTCCGAAGATTTGCTCCGAATATTTTTAGGTGGATTGCCGGGGCGATTCTTGAGCCGACATTTGTCTTCAATCGGACGCAGACCGCTTTTGTGTTCCAGATCTTCGCCTTCGCGTCTGGATAAGCGTAATTTCGGTCCCAAATAACGAGCCATCCGCTTAACCTCGTCGCCGCTTGGGCAGGCGACAGCCGTTGTGCGGCAATGGGGTAACGTCGGTGATTGTCGTGATGTTCAACCCGGATGCGTTCAACGCGCGGATCGCATGATCACGGCCTTGGCCGGGCCCGCAGATGCGAACCGTGACGCTGGTGATGCCCATGTCAAGCGCGCGCTTGGCGATTTCTTCGCCGGCTGAAGTTGCCGCGAACGGCGATTTTTTCTTACTGCCTTTGAAACCGCTGCGTCCCGCTGAGCTCCACAGCAACGTCATGCCGTTGCGATCGGTGATCGTAAACATGGTGTTGTTGTAGGTCGCGCGAATATGAGCGATGGCGTGGGTGGTGGTGCGCGCAGACCTGGATTTGCGACGCCCGGAGCGTTGGCGATAACTAGTTGCCATCAGCTTTTGCGGGCGATTTTGCTACGCGTGTTGGGCCGCATGGTGCGCGCGTTGGTGCGGGTTCGTTGACCGCGGCACGGCAGTCGTTTACGGTGCCGGACACCGCGGTACGCGCCGATATCTTTGAGACGTTTGATGTTCATCGCCACCGCGCGGGTGTGATCTCCTTCGACGGTGCGCGCTTGCACGAGTTTACGAATGATTTCGATCTTGTTAGGTTCCAGATCGCGCAACGGCGCGTCAGGTGCCACTTTGGCTTGTTGGCAGATCTGATTGGCAGAAGGCAAGCCGATGCCCTTGATGCGCAACAATGCGATCCGGGCGTGTTTGTCCGGGGAAATTACCTGTCCCGCAATTCTGATCAGCATAGATGAAAAAACCTCTGTGGCGCCAAGCCTAGCAAGGCAAAATGACGCTTTAGTGAGCCGTAAATTATAGCACGGCAGATAGGATAAGTTACGTGGGATAATTTCCGTTTGCATTGTTGATGAATATGCCCGCCGCCGCTGAATTGGTTCGCTTCGCAACCTCGCCTCCTTACGGCGTCGCGACGCCGGATTCCGCGCGCGCCGCTGTTGATGCGGCCTGCGCCGCGGCGCTAGCTTGCGCCCAAAAGCTAAGTTCTGATAAGGCGGATCCGACTTGGGATAATTTGGTTTTGCCGTTAGAAGCAAGCGCTGAGCGCATTGATCGTGAATATAGCCTGGTGGCTCATTTGCATGGAGTCGCGGCAACCCCGCAATGGGACCAAGCCAACCAGCAGTGTGTTGCCAAGGTGGTTGGCGCCCAAACTCAGATTAACCAAGATGCGGGTTTGTATCGCCGTCTTTTGCAGTTGCGCGCCACTTGCCGCGATCAGCTAGATCCCGGTCGGCGGCGCATTTTGGATGAGGCGATCATCGGCTATGAGCATTCCGGCGTCGGCTTGCCGGATAAGAAGCGCCGCGAGTTTGCCGCCAACGAGCGACGCCTGTCGCAACTTGGGGCGAACTTTGAAGAAAATGTCCGCACCGCAACCGCCGCATGGTCAAAAATCGTGCCTGAAACCGCGTTCGGCGCGATGCCGGCTGATCTGCGCGCCGCGGCACGCTGCGACGAAGGCTATAAGGTTGAGTTGCTTGATCCTTCTTATCTGGCCTATATGGCGCACGGCACCGACCGCAGCTTACGCGAGCTGCTGGCCAAAGCGCGCAACGCCCGCGCCAGCGATTTGGGGCCGACGCAACTTGACAATACTCCTTTGGTGCGTGAAATTATGCAGTTGCGCCAAAAGCAGGCCAAGTTGCTAGGCTTTAACGATCCGGCGACGCTGATTTTGTCGCGGCGCATGGCCAAAGAACCGGAGCAAGTAGAGCAGTTTCTGGCCAAGCTCGCCCAAGCCGCCGCCTCGCATGCCAAGCGTGAACTTGCGCGGTTAACCGAATTTGCGCAAGCGGAATGCGGCATTGATCGCATCGAAGCGTGGGATCTGGCGTTCGTTGGCGAGCGGCTGCGTCAACATGAAACCGGACTGGCCGATGCGCAAGTGCGAGCCTACTTCGGCGTTGACCGGGTCCTTGACGGATTGTTTGACTGTGCCGGCAGCTTGTTCGGTATCAGCTTTGAGCGCGTCGCTTCGACATCGAACTGGGATCCGCAAGTGGTCCGTCTGCGCATTAAAAACGCCGCCGGCGCACCGGTTGGCGAACTGTTGCTGGATCTATACGCGCGGCCCAACAAGCGCGGCGGCGCGTGGGTGCACGGCGCGTTGCACCGCTGCACTTTGCCGGCCGGAAGCCAACTGCCGCTGGCGTTGATCAATTGCAACTTTACCGCCGGAGTTGACAAGCCGGCGCGGCTAAGCTGGGAAGAAGTGGTCACATTATTCCATGAGGCGGGCCACGCCTTACACCATCTGCTGACCAAAGTGGACGACTATAGCGCGTCGGGGATGAACGGAGTTGAATGGGATGCGGTGGAGTTGCCTAGCCAGTTTCTGGAAAACTTCGCTTGGCGGCGCGAGATCGCGTTGGCGATGAGCGCGCATGAACAAAGCGGCGAGCCGATGGACGAAACGATGTTTGCCAAATTACAGGCGCGGCGCAACTTTTTGCCCGGGTTGTTTGTAACCCGTCAGCTTGCCTTGGCCAGTTTTGATTTACAGATTCATCGCAACCGCGACGCCGATCCGATTGAGCTATGGAACCGCATTCGCGCAACTTACATGGTGACACCGGCGCTTGAAAACGAGCGCCTGCCCTGCTCATTCGGGCATATTTTCGCGGGCGGCTATGCCACCGGCTACTACGGCTATCTATGGGCGGATGTCTTGGCGGCAGACGCGTACGAGATGTTTGCCGACGCGGCAAACCAGCATGCTTTGGGGACACGTTTTGCCAGCGAAGTCCTAGAACGTGGCGGCACCCGTTCGGCGGAAGAAAATTTTTTCGCGTTGCGGGGACGTAGCCCGAGCCCCGCGGCATTGTTGCGCCGCTTGGGGCTGTCGTGACCACCGCCGCTTTGCGTCTGGTTACCTGGAATGTAAATTCGATCCGCAAGCGGCTGGACGGAGTCGAATATCTGCTTGATAAATACCGGCCCGACGCGGTGTTGTTTCAAGAGACCAAAGTCGTCGACAGCGATTTTCCGGTTGGGCCGTTCGAGCTGGCCGGCTATCACGTGCGGATGCACGGGCAAAAATCCTACAACGGCGTGGCGATCGCCAGCCGCGATCCGCCGACCGAAGTTGCCGAAGGGCTGCCGGGCATGGATGCCTATGAAGGCGACAACCCCCACGCGCGTATGTTGGTTGCGACGGTCCGCGGGATACGTGTGGCCAGCGTGTATGTGCCCAACGGCCAAAGTCAGGGCAATCGCAAATTTGCCCATAAGATCGAGTTCTTTGCCCGCCTACGCGATTATTTGACCGAGCTAAATCGCAACGGCAAGATTGTTGCGGTCGGAGGCGACTACAATGTCGCTCCCACCGACGACGACGTGTACGATATTGACGACTGGGGTCGCGAAACGATCGCTTGCAGCCCGCGCGAACGCGCCGCTTACGCCAAGTTGTTGGAAACCGGATATGTCGATGTTCATCGCCATTTGGGCGGCGGCGCCAATTGTCACACCTGGTGGGACTATCGCGCCGGCTCCTACCGTCATGATCGCGGCTTGCGC
>JAZHEJ010000059.1:44728-65809 GCA_036679665.1 Candidatus Tethybacter castellensis
CTTCGTCGATGATGTACACCTTGAATTTGCCCAGCGCCGGCGCGTAGCGGGCACTGTCCAACAGCTCGCGCATGCTGCGTGAAATGCGCGAAATGGCTGAACCGTCGGATCACGCGCCGGTTTTGCTGACGATTGATATTTGATCATGCGGCGACAATTTGCTAACATTGATGTTCTCAGCGTTCATGGCGGGCCCATCCGCATGGCTGGGCGGGAATCTGGTCAGGTTCGAAAGAAAGCAGCCATAACCGCGAACCGGCCAGTGCGGGTCATGGGTCTGCCGCCTTTTTTACCTAGCTCGCGATCTAATGACGTTGCTTGATTCACCGCCTGACGCGCCGCCGGTGCACCTGGCTTTGGCGCGCAAATGGCGCCCGCGCCGGTTCGCCGAGGTTATCGGCCAGGAACAAACGTTGGCGGTGCTGACCGGCGCGCTTAGCTCCGGGCGCGTTCATCACGCGTTCATGTTTACCGGCATCCGCGGAATCGGTAAGACTACGCTGGCGCGGATTTTCGCCAAAGCGCTCAATTGCGAAAATCCGTCGGGTGCCGAACCTTGTTGCGAATGCTCGTCTTGTCGTCAGCTTGAAGCCGGCAGTCATCCGGACATGATCGAAATCGACGCGGCCTCGACCACTCAGGTCGACAGCATGCGCGAGCTGTTGGACAGTGCCCGCTACGCGCCGGCGCTGGGCAAATTCAAGGTGTACATCATCGACGAAGTGCACATGTTGTCGCGCCATTCTTTTAACGCGATGCTCAAAACATTGGAGGAGCCGCCCGCTCACGTGAAGTTTGTGCTTGCCACCACCGACCCGCAACAAGTACCGGCCACGGTGCAGTCGCGTTGCTTGCGGTTTGCGTTGCGTCGCCTGCCGGTTGATTTAATTGTCGCCGGGTTGACCAAAATTTGCGCCGCCGAAAAGCTTGTTTGCGAAGCAGGTGCGCTCAAGGTGATTGCCCAAGCCGCCGACGGCTCCATGCGCGACGCGTTGTCAATCTTCGACGAGGCGATCAGCGCCGAGGCGTTAACCGAACCAAGTGCCCGCGAGCTAGTCGGATTGGCCGGAGGCCAGGGCTTGCGCGCTTTACTTAATCATGTGCTCGCCGGCCAGGCGCAAGAAGCGCTCGATTGTGCCGCCGAGTTGCATCGAAGCGGGATCGCGGCCGATCATGTGCTCGCCGGGCTGATCGGTTTGGTGCACGAAACGCAACTTGCGTACTTTGCCCCCAAACTAAGCGCGGCATCGGAAATCGCCATGCCAAGTTTGGATCCGGTGCGCATGCAGGTCGTGTATGAAGTCGCCGCCCAGGCCCGCGAGCGGATGGGTTTTGCGCTTACCGACCCGCAGGTGATTTTGGAACTTGCGTTGCTGCGCATGCTGGCGTTGTTCACCGAAACCGCAAGCGCCCCTGCGGCCGCGCCGGCATCCACTCCCGCCCCGCCGCCGTCGGTTCCTGCGCCCACTCCGGCAGCCCCGGTCGCCGCCGCCACCGAATCCAAGTCCAAGTTGCCGCAAACCAATGAGCAATGGCAACAGCTATGTTTCCAACTTGCCCAGGCGCCGCAAGCTAAAGCCTTGGCCGGCCACTGCGTGTTCAAGCGCGCCGCCGGTAATGTGCTGCATTTGGAATTGGCCGCCGCCAAAGATTCCCTACACAGTTACACCTCCAACTTAGAACAAGAACTTGGCGCGCTGTGTGGCCAGAAGATTAAATTGGCGATCAACACGGTTGCCGAGATCAACCAGACGACACCAAATCAGCAAGAAGATCGTCAGGCCAAAGACGCTGACGCCAAGGTGATCAAGCAGCTTGAAGCGAGCCCGGAATTTGCGCGGCTCAAAAGTTATGCGCCCGACTCTAAGATTGTGCGGGTTCTGCCGGGCCACCGGCAAACTAGTTAGGCCGCCCGCTCCAAGTATTCGCCCGTCGCGGTGCTGACGCTGACGGTTTCGCCTTGTTTGATAAACGGCGGCACCATGACGGTAATGCCGGTGTTGGTCTGCGCCGGCTTAAAACTTCCCGTCGCGGTGGCGCCTTTGATGTGAGGTTCGGTCGCGACGATTTGAAGTTTGACCTGCGCGGGCAGGTCGACGCCCACCGCGCGGCCGTTGATTTCGATAATGTTAATTTGCATGTCCGACAGCAGATAACCGGTTAGACCTTCAAGCAGTTTGGCCGGCAGCGCGACTTGCTCGAACGTTTCCAATTCCATGAAGATATGCTGGTCGCCCTCGGCGTACAGATACTGCATCCGCCGACTGTCGACAAACGGGCGGATGATTTTTTCATCGGTGCGAAAGCGTTGGTTGAGCTTCGTGTCGTCTTCCACCCCTCGCAGTTCAGTTTGCACGCAAGCCCCGCCGCGCCCGCTGACCCGGACGTGGGTGCTCACAATCACTCGCCACAACGACTTGTTGTATTCAATGATCATGCCAGGACGCAGATCGTGAGCGGCAACTTTGGACACAAGACGCGATTGTAGACGGCTTAGGTCAAGTCGGTGGCAAGTTCGCGCGCGGTCGACAAAAGTGCCAACCTAGCGAGCGTGCGATGGGTGAAGGCCGACGCGCTTTGGGCCTCGATGTTTTCGGCCATCGGCCAAAACAGCATGCCGCGGCTGTTGAGATTCTGGCGCGGATCGCCTTTTTCGTTGAGCCGCCAGAAGCCGCCGATCACCCGTTCGCCGATCATGTAGTAAACCGGTTCCGCGACCAAGCCTTCGACGCGGTCGGCGGTCGGCACTCCTTCTTGGATAAGAATGTCGCGCACCAAGGCGCCGTCTTTGACTACCGACAGGCTTTGGCGCTGGCGCCGATTGAGCTTTTTGACCGCTTGTTCGTCGTCTACCATGACCACCCCCATGCCGTACGTGCCGGCGTCGGCTTTGAGTACCACGAACGGTTGATCTTTGATGGCGTAGCGCATATAGTTCACCTTAATGTCAGCTAAGGTTTCACCCACCGCGCGGGTGAGGCAATCCAATCCGATGCGCCGCGAAATATCAACTCGATTACAGACGTTGAAATAAGCGCACACCAACCACGGGTCGATGTCCAACGCGCGGGCGAAGCGCGATGCGACGCGTTCGTATTGAAAAAAATGCGACGACTTGCGGCGGAAATTCCACCCGGCCTCAAGTGGCGGTTCAATCGGTTGCTCAACGTCGCGCAAGATGTCGGGTACCCCGCTTGACAGGTCGCTGTTGAGCAAGATCAGTTCCGGTTCGAAATCGCCGATGCGCAATTTGTCGCCGCGGCGGATCAGCTCGCCGACCGCAAACTGGTTGTGGTAACTGGCAAGTTCGCCGGCGGCGCCGATGAACGCCATTTTGACTTCAGCGCCAGAAGCGCGCAGCAGGCCGTTTAGTACGCTCAGGTGCGAAGCGTAGTACGGATTGCGCGTATGGCGCTCGACGACCAAGCCGATCCGTTTGATATTCGGCCACTGTTTGGTGAGCGTTGCGGCGGCCGCCTCGCTGGCGCTGGCATGAAGATCAGTCGCCAGGTTGTTGAAACCGCCGGGAAACAAATTGGCGTCGATCGGTGCGGCCTTGCAAGAGCTTACCCGCAAGTCGACCGAGCAGTAAAACGGCAAGCGCTGTTTGGCAAATTCGGCACTGAGCCACTCTTCGGCATCGGTGTGCCGCGTATGCAGGTGGCGGGCCAGTTCATCGAATGATCCGTTCATAGCAACTTCCAACCGCGATGGATCGCGGCGATGCCGGCAGCCAAGTTGAACCAGTCAACTTGCGCAAAGCCGATGGCGCCTAACGTTGCGGCCAGATTTTTTTGAGTGGGAAAACTCAGAATCGATTCGGCCAGATAACGGTAGCTTGGTTCATCGTTGGCGATTTTGGCACCCAAAGCCGGTAGGACATCAAGCAGGTAACGCCGGTGAACCGTCCTCAGCCAGGGTGCCGGTTGAGAAAATTCTAAAATAAGCAACCGGCCGCCCGGTTTAAGGATGCGGTGAATTTCGGTCAGACCCGCTTGCCGATCGGTGAAGTTGCGCAGCCCGAACGCGCAAATAACGCCGGCAAAGCTACCGTCGGCGAACGGCAACGACTCGGCCGGCGCGCACACGAAACCTACCTCCGCTCGATCTTTTAGTCGCTTACGGGCCAAGTCCAACATCGCCGGACTCGGATCGGCGGCCACCACCTTGGAACCTCGAGTGTCGGTCGCTAGCAACGCGCTGATATCGCCGCTGCCGGTCGCCAAATCAAGCCATTTTTCGTTCTCGCGCGCTGCGGCCACCCAGACCAGTTGACGTTTCCACAGATGGTGCAAGCCTAGCGACATAATGTTGTTCATCCGATCGTAATGCGGGGCTACCTTCGCGAAAACCGCCTCGATTTGCGCCTTGCGTTGCTCGCGGGCAACCTTCGCAAAGCCAAAACTGTAACTATCGTTCACAGTCGGCGGCCGTCGCGCTCACACAGTTCGAGCAGATAAGACCATGAATAGATACCGGTGTCGTGTCCGTCAGAAAATCGAGGTTTGATCGCGTAGTTGCCGACCGCGTCAAGCGCGACGATATCGACGGCGGCGCACAAATCAGGATCGCATTTGCCGCCGGCCGCCGGCGATTTGGATCTAAGTAGCGCGAAGCTCAAACTAAAGTCGCCTTGCGTTTTGAACGATATTTTCAGTTCGCGAAGCTTGCGATCGCAGGCGATTTGTTCAGGAGGCGAAACGATAGTCATTAGAGGGTAATTATCCACAATGACCTACTAATCATCGTTATACAATTGCTCCGGTGCCAATTTTCTGTTTATCTTGATAGAGAGGAAATCAAGCTAAATTATTGATGGCGATATTGAAGATTGGCGCGGTTTTGTTGTTGCTCATTGCCGCGGTCATGGGGTTGATCAATGGTCGCTATATGTTAGGCCGCAATCTCACTGACAGTTTGCCCGGCGATTGGTTCATAGTTGATCTGACCGCCAGATCCGGGCCGTATACGCGCGGCAGCGTGGTCGCGTTCGCTTATGACGGGCGGCGTTGGGACTACAGCGACAGCTTGTTGTGGATCAAAAAGATCGCCGGTTTGCCCGGCGATCGCATCAGCGTGGTCGGCACACAAGTTTTGGTGGATGAGATGTCGGTCGGAAAAATAAACACCGGCATCATGCGCCGTGGTGAATTGGATTTGACCGAAGCGCGCAAAGTGCCCGCCGGCCATTTGTTTGTAATCGGCGACAGTCAGTCAAGTCTGGACAGCAGATATGCTCAATTTGGTTTTGTCCCGCTTGCCGCGTTGCAGGGGCTTGTTTGGCGGTTAAAGTAAAGATCTTCAGTAGTGGACGCAGTTGTAGTTCACTCACGGCAGCTACGCTATCACGAGCGCGTCTTTCTTTATCATCTGTTGGTTAGACAGGTTATCGATCATCCGATCGCGGCTTACGCGCGAAGCTTACCGTACGAACATATCGCTGAATTGATGCGGGTGATGGCGTTAGGGTACGAAATCAAGTTTGGCGGCGCGGACGAAGATCTGCGTAAGTTTCAACAATTGCACGCGCGGCAGTTGCTGTATCAGCGGTTGCTCACCACCGGGGCGCCGGCGCGGCTGCTGCATCGGCATTTCAGCAAAAGCCACCGCCAAATTTCCCGTGATCGGAAAATTTGGGGCCGATCCGACAAAGGCCGCGGGCGGCCGCGCACGTTGAGTGGCGAGCTCGCCTACGAAATCAGTGGACGCTGGGACAGCTTACGGCTTGATGAACCGGATTTTGCGCGCCGCTTCGCGTTGTTGAGCGAGTTTTATCCGGCCGTGGCGATGAGTAGCCTCTACGCTTTGTTAGGTCAATTTATTTAATTGTCTTCCGGCCAGTCGTTGATGTATTGCTTCAACATTCGATTTTCAAAATCGGTATGCTTGGCAACCGCCCGCGCGACATCGTAGAACGAGATCACATCGGACAATTTACCCTCGACCATCACCGGCAAATAGCGGATGTGCTGGGAGGTCATCAGGTTGCGAATTTGATCGATGGTGTCGTTGGGAGTCGCAACCGCCGGGTCCGCATCCATGATTTCGTCAATAACGGTTTGAGTCAAATCAACCTGCTTTTTGTGGACCAGTTGCAGGATTTCCCGAAACGTCACCATGCCGCATAGCGCCCCTTGCTCATCGGTTACGACACACGAGCCGGTGTCGTTTTCAACCATGATTTTGATTGCCGCGGCAACTTTGTCACCGCATCGGACTCCTAGCGGTTGCCCGGAACGTTTTTTGTTCTCCAGTATTTCGCTGACATGCATGATTAATCCCTCCTACTAATTAATATGATTTCTACCTTTGATTATCGCTTATTTTTTGTGCGATGCTTTACTTAAAATGAAAAAACCAAGAAATTTCATTTATGATATACTGACATTCGCACCAGGCAGTAATAAAAGACGGAGATGGCTACTACATATTGTGTAAAAATCTGTGAATTTTCTGTGTAAGGACTGTGTGTATCTACCTGATAAAAACTGATATCGCTTTGTTTGAGCAACTGCTTCTTTTTAGGTAAGACCTGTGTGTATCTATCTAAAAAGGAGCACGTTGCGACATGAGGGAAACTGCCCCTAGGGTTAACGGCAAAACCGCCGTCGCATCTAAAAGTAATTTACCGGGAATAATCAGCGATCCCAAAGCTACTTTGCCCGCCATCAACGGCAGCTCGCGCGATATCAAGGTAGCGTCCGTCAACGCGCTTGACGGATATAGAGTTATCCGGCGCACCGGTCAGGTGGTGCCTTTTGAAGTCGCCAAGATTTATGCCGCGATAAAAAGCGCCTTTGTGGCCGTCGGGGCCGACGGCGATATTGATGCGCAACTTGAGCCGATCGTAACTCGGGCAATTGACGCGCTGCGTCGTAGTTCGGCGCTCACGTTCGGCATTGAGCAAATTCAAGATCAAGTAGAGCTCGCATTACTAAGAAGCGGTAACATAAAGGTAGGAGTTGCGTATGCGAACTACCGCGCTGAGCGAGCTGAAAAAAGACGCCACAAAGCCAATTTGCTGGTGCCGGAGGCTTTTAGCGTGATTGACGAGGCCGGCGCGTCGAGTACGGTCGATCCGGCTGCGATTTACGCACGGTTAGAAACGGCCAGCCAAGGTCTGACCGATGTTGATTGCGAGTTGCTATTGACCAGAGTGGTGTCGTCGATTCACAGCGGTATTTCCATGGAGGCGTTTGATCGGGCGCTGGTGCTTGAAGCTAGCACGATGATCGAGGCGCACCCAAATTATTCGTATATGGCCGCGCGCCTAATGATGGATGCGGTGGCTTCTGAGGTCGCGGGCACCAAACTCAGTCGTGCGCAGACTGTCAAGCAGTATCCGGATTTGTTTGTCAAGATGATCAAGCGCGGCGTCAACGCTAAGCGGCTCAATCCCAAGTTGAACAAACTATTTGATTTAGGCCAGCTAGCCGCGGCAATCAAGCCGGAGCGCGACTTGCAGATTGATTTTCTTGGCATGCAAACTCTCTACGATCGGTATTTTGTCAAGGTCGACGGCCGGCGGATCGAGCTGCCTCAATTGCTGTGGATGCGCGTTGCGATGGGCTTGGCGATCCAAGAAGAAAATCCAACTAAACGGGCGATCGAATTTTATGAACTGTTGTCTAGTTTCAGATTTATGAATTCAACCCCGACGCTATTTAATTCCGGCACGGTGTTTGCGCAACTTTCGTCGTGCTATCTGTCGACGGTGGGGGACGATTTAAGCCAAATCTACGGCGCGGTCAAAGATAACGCGTTGTTGGCAAAGTTTGCCGGCGGGCTGGGCAACGATTGGACGCCGGTGCGTGCGCAAGGTTCCAAAATTGACAGTACCGGCGGCAAATCGCAAGGCGTCGTTCCGTTTTTGCGCGTCGTAAACGACACTGCGCTGGCAGTCAACCAAGGCGGCAAGCGCAACGGTGCGGTGTGTTGCTATCTGGAAACTTGGCATCGCGATATCCGAGAATTTATTGAGCTGCGTAAAAACACCGGTGATGAACGGCGGCGCACCCACGATATGAACACCGCCAACTGGATTCCGGATCTATTTTTCAAGCGTGTCGCGGCCAAAGGTCAATGGACTTTGTTTTCGCCTTCGGATGTGCCGGATCTGCATGAATTGTACGGACTTGAATTCGAACAGGCGTATTGCGCCTATGAGCAACAAGTGGTCGCCGGCAAGATTGACGGTGAGCAAATTGACGCGTTCAAGCTGTGGCAACAGATGGTGAGGATGTTGTATGAAACCGGTCATCCGTGGATTACCTTTAAAGATCCATGCAATCTGCGTTCCCCGCAGCGCCATGCCGGAGTGATTCATTCGTCCAACCTATGCACGGAAATAACCTTGAACACTTCAGCCGACGAGATTGCGGTATGCAATCTGGGCTCGGTGAATTTGGTTCGCCATTTAGACGAAAACAACGAGCTTGACAAAACCAAATTGCGGGCCACGGTGCGTACCGCGATGCGCATGTTAGATAACGTGATCGATATTAATTACTATGCGGTCGACAAGGCGAAAAATTCGAATTCCCAACACCGACCAATCGGACTCGGGCAGGCGGGATTTCAAGATTGTCTGTACCAAAAGGGTGTCAGTTTTGCCAGCGAGGAGGCGGTGGAGTTTGCCGATATCTCCACGGAAATGATCGCCTACTACGCGTATGAGGCTTCAGCGGATTTGGCCTCAGAGCGCGGCTCGTATCAATCGTATGAAGGTAGTACGTGGTCGAAGGGCATTTTGCCGCTAGATACAATTCATACGCTGGGAAAACACCGCCACGGCGGCAACGAACTGCCCGTCGAAGACGGTTGGTTGCGCGGTACCGATCTGGTAATGAACGTCGAATCCAAGATGGATTGGGAAGCGTTGCGCAAAAAGATCAAGCGCACCGGGATGCGCAACTCCAATTGCCTGGCGATCGCGCCGACGGCAACGATAAGCAACATTATGGGGATCTCGCCTTGTATCGAGCCCACTTACAAAAACTTTTTTGTCAAGACGAACCTGTCGGGCAATTTCAAGTTGATCAATAAACATTTGGTGCGCGATTTGCAAGAAGCCAAGTTGTGGGGTGATGAAATGATCTCGGCCATCAAAGCTCGCGACGGCGAAATTGAAGACATCGAACAGATCCCGATCGAGTTGCGCATGCGTTACAAAACCGCGTTCAACATTGAAGGTAAATGGCTGATCGCCGCGGCAGCGCGGCGCCAGAAATGGCTTGACCAATCGCAGTCGCTCAATTTATTTGTGGCCGCTCCTAGCGGACGAAAAATTTCGGATCTGTACTTTCTGGCATGGCGTAGCGGTCTGAAAACAACTTACTATTGTCGTTCGAGTTCCGCGTCGCTCACCGAAAAATTCACCACAACTAATACCGGCCAACAAAATAATGTCGCGGTGCCGGAGCAGCGACAGGATGCGTCAAGTTGCGCTCTTGACGATCCAGAATGCGAAGCGTGTCAGTAACCGACTGACGAATCGGCGCTAAGCCGTTATATTATCTAGCTTTATAGCCTATTATGGATGATGCAGGATAAGAAGTATTAGTATAAAAGTACTAGAATAAGTGGCAGAGTGCGGTTGAGATAGCCGTGCTTAAGAAGAATTACTAAAGGAGACAACAAAATATGGTTCAACCAGGTATTGGAATAGATGGCAATGGTGGTATACACCGTCGCGTCCGGATCGACGAAAAACGCATGATCAACTGTAACGCCGATCTCAACCAACTGGTACCGATTCGGTACAACTGGGCGTGGGATACCTATTTGAAGGGTTGCGCCAATCATTGGATGCCCAACGAGATCAGCATGCACCGCGACATTGAGCAGTGGAAAGACCCGAACTGTCTGACTGATGACGAACGGTTGATGCTCAAGCGCAACTTCGGCTATTTTGCGACTGCAGAATCGCTGGCTGCCAACAACATATTGCTGGGCACCTATCGGCTGATAACCAATCCGGAATGCCGCCAGTACTTGTTACGCCAAGCTTTTGAAGAGGCGGTGCACGTACACGCCTATCAGTACATAGTCGAATCGTTAGGCCTGGACGAAGGCGAAATTTTCAACATGTACAACGAAGTTCCTTGCATCGCGGACAAAGACGCATTTTGTTTGGAGTTTATCGACACGCTAACCAACCCGGATTTTTGTACCGGTACGCCGGAAACCGATCGTCAGTTACTCAAGTCGCTGATCGTGTTCGCGATGATTATGGAAGGAATGTTTTTCTATGTGGGGTTCACGCAAGTGCTGGCGATGGGCAGACAAAACAAGATGCCCGGTTCTTGCGAGCAAGTTCAGTATATCTTGCGCGACGAATCGTTACACTTGAATTTCGGCATTGACTGCATCAACCAAATTCATAAAGAGAATCCGCAAATCTGGGACAAGAATTTCGAAGAAGAAATTATCGATCTGTTCGAACAAGGTTGCGAGCTTGAATATCGCTATGCGGAAGAAACCATGCCCCATGGCGTGTTGGGATTGAACGCCGCGATTTTCAAAGAGTACCTGCGTTTCATATGCAACCGACGTCTAGGTCAGATCGGCTTGCCGGAAATATATGATCGTAAAACCGCACGCAATTCTTTAGAGTGGATGTCGGAGATGATGGATTTGAAAAAAGAAAAAAACTTTTTTGAATCTCGCGTCACCGACTATCAAGTGGGCGGAATGTTGTCTTGGGATTGAAACCAAGCGTATCCGCTTCGCGTGGTGGCGGATAGTTATCGGGTGAGCTAACTCGCACTGTGTTCGCGATCAATCTTGAAAAATTGGCGCGCATAAAAAATATACAAATCAATTTAAAATTTATTGTCAGGCGCAAAATATTAATTGGCGCATGCGTAAAAATTTTAAATTTTTTTAGTTGGGCAAGGTACATTGCGCGAAGGAGTGTTGCATTTAATGTAAATCCAAAACATCGTTTTGTTGCATTAATGCAAGATGTGCGTTTATAATTTTTTTAATCATTAAATTGTCATGCGGCATAACTTGCTGGATGTGCGACTAAAGGAGAGAGAACCATGGCCACCGCCAAGAAAAAATCAGTCAAAAAAACGGTGAAAAGATCCACCGCGAAAGCAGCCAAGCGTACGGTTAAAAGAACGGTCGCGAAAAAGGCTGTCAAAAAAGTTGCGGCAAAGAAAAAGCCGGCGGCCAAAAAGAAGTCGGTAGCAAAGAAAAAGCCAGCGGCGAAAAAGAAGTCGGCGGCAAAGAAAAAGTCGGCGGCAAAGAAAAAGCCAGCGGCGAAAAAGAAGCCGGCGGCAAAGAAAAAGCCGGCGGCAAAGAAAAAGCCGGCGGCAAAGAAAAAGTCGGCGGCAAAGAAAAAGCCGACGGCGAAAAAGAAGTCGGCGGCAAGGAAAAGGCCAGCCGCGAAAAAGAAGCCGGCGGCAAGGAAAAGGCGCTAGTAGCGCCTGAGCGTACGGCATCCGTTGCGGGTGCTGAACCGCTAGATTCCGGGCGGCTAACAAGCTTGCTCGGGAGTCGCTTGAATAGCATTCAAGTTCTGGAGGCGGCGCGGAGTACCAACAATTTGGCTTGGCAAATGACCAAGCGTCAATTGCCGGCCTTGATTGTTTGTGAATTGCAAGTTGCCGGTCGCGGGCGGCATAACCATAGTTGGATAAGCGAACATGGTAAGTCGCTGACTTTTTCACTAACGGTAGATGTCGACAAAAAGGTGCTCACCGGTTTGAGTTTGGTCGTGGCCATCGCGGTCGCTAAGACGCTACGCGCCTGCAAATTTAAAGTCGCGCTCAAATGGCCGAATGACGTACTCGACAACTTGGGCCGCAAGCTTGCGGGTATTTTGATCGAAACTAGTCAAAGTAAAAAACAGGCGGTGCTGGGAATCGGTATCAACTTGTGGCCGCTGTCTGGCGCGTCAGCTGTTGGGCAAACCGGTGTATTGTTTTCGCCGAACAAAACCGTCGAACGCAATTTGTTGCTGGCGAAGTTGGTGCGCGGCATACTTGATGAATTAGCTACTTGGCACCGGCAAGGTTGGCAGGCGTTGCGCGGCGCGTGGTTTGATTGCAGCATTCATACGCCGGGTTCCGCGTTGCAGGTGTCGATAAATCCGGCTGAAAAACGCCGGATGTATTTTACTGATTTAGGTTCGCATGGCGAACTGATCGCGCGTGATGATTCCGGTAAGCTGCACACGATCGCCACCGGCGAGGTAAGCTTCGATGTTACTGGCGGTTGATGCGGGCAATACGCGGATCAAATGGGCTTTGCACGACGGCAGCTCATGGCAAAACCATGATAGCGTGCTACGTAACGCCAGTCTCGCCAAGCTTAAAGTCATGGCGACTTCGGCGACTAAATGTGTAATATGCAATGTGGGCGGCGCGCGGCAACTGACGCGGATTGAACGCGCATTGCCGAAGCTTCGCAAGACGGTGGTGCGTTCTGCCGCTAACGGCCCCGGCATAACCTGCAACTATCAACCGCCTGAAACATTAGGCGCTGACCGCTGGTGCGCCTTGCTCGCTTTGCGGGCCAACTACGGTTCGGGTATGGCGGTGTTGGCGGGCACCGCGATAATCGTGGATTATCTTGATCCGGACGGTTGCTATAACGGTGGGCTTATCGTGCCGGGCCTGCACGCGATGCTAGCGGCGATACGCGCTAGTACCGGCCTGACGGCCGACCCGGCGTTGCTTGCCGCCGGGATATCAGCTAAACCTAACACTACGAGCGCGGCGATAGTTGCCGGGGCGTTTCATGCGGTTGTGGGTGCGATTGAGCGCCAGTGCCGTGAATTCGACCCCAAAGTGGTGGTGGTCAGCGGCGGCGACGGTAAAGTGCTCACCAATCTGTTGCCTCAAGCACAATTTGCGCCAAATTTGATTCTAGATGGCATGTTAATCGCCGCGCAAATATAGAATATTAAAATCCCATGAAGACTTTTTGGCGCACGTGGACAACGGTTGGTGTGCTGGTGATATTTAGTAGCGTAAGCGCGTTCGCCCAGCAACAAGGATTGACTATCCGTGAAGTTCGATTTGAGACTTTTGAATCGCTTGCCAATATGACGATCGAAATGGATTTGGGTCTTAACCAAAGTCTGCGCACCGCGCTTGAAGGCGGAATTGAGATCGGGTTTGTCGCTGAATTGAAGATCATGAGAGACGGTTGGCTATTTAATCGCGAACTGGAGATGTTTACGTGGATGACGCGCATCCGGCGGCTAAGCTTTGGCCAAGGCTACGAGTACCGTTTATTCAACAGTAATATTTGGCTGGAAACTGATAGTGTTGAAGAGGCGCTCACGCAGATGGGTCAATTGATTTTGTTGTTCGAAGACCCGCTGTTGCTTCGAACCGTAAAGCGCCCTGACGTGTATTTCAATCACCGGGTAGAAGTGGATCTGAGCTCGCTTAGCAATCCGCTGCAAGTGGATTTGCTAACCTCCAACGACTGGTTATTTTCTTCAGGATGGCAACACAGTCAGCGTTAGTGCCGCCTTCGGTCGCCTTGCCGCGGATGCGCCTTTTGGGCGTGGTGGTCGCGGTGGTGGTCGCGCTGTTCATCTTCAGCCTGATCGCCATCGTACTACTTGTGTTCGCAACTCAGCAGCAAAGTGTTTTTCTAGGTCGCTGGCTGGCGCTGTTGCTCAACGTCACTTCCTATTTGCCGTGGCTGCTAGGGATTGCGACGCTACCGGCGCTGGTGATTACCTGGCGCAACCGGGGACGCCTGGCACGGCGTCTGATCACACTTATGGTGATCCAGTTTCTGGTCGCCTGCGGGATGGGTATTTTGCCGTTATGGCTTGTGTTTAAAGCCGCTGAAACTAATTTTGTAACCTTGCAAGATGCCACCTTCAATTCGATTTCCAACATCCGCAACGCGGTACTGATACAGTCGCAACAGCAGCTTGAAACCGTCGGTGAGCAGATCGGACAACAACTGTGGTCGCATATCGACGCCAATTCCGGCGGCCTGGGCCTGTTGTTGGACGACCTGCGCACCCAGCATCTGCTAGATCAACTGGCGATCATCGACGACAGCGGGCGGGTACTGGCGATTTCCCCGGCTAGCGGCAATCTGGAAGAGTTTTCCGCGCTGGTCGTTCAGCGCATTCATCGCGGCGGCAGCGACTATTGGTTGCGCAACCAAGTTGAAGGACAGCTTGAGGAGGTTATGGTTGTGCCGCGTGAAGCTGGCGTCGTCGACACCATCGGTTCCCCGCGGTTGGCGTTATGGATCGAACAGCGGTTGCCGCTCACGGTAAGCGATGACTTGCGGGAAATCGACAGCAGCGTGGCAGGCTATCTCAATTCCAAGTCGATGCAAGCCGGCATCAACCACGGATTGTTGCTGGTCGTGATAAATTCCATCGCGTTGCTACTTTTTGTCGCGGTAAATTTCGCGGTTTATTTCGGGATGCAACTTGGAACGCGGCTTAGCGATTTGAGCAACGCGATGAAGCAGGTTGCCGATCAGGACGTCCCACGCAAATTGGTGGATATCAAAGGTGATGACGAAATCACCATCGTATCAAGGTCATTTAACGCGTTGGTTGCTAAAGTCGGCGCGTTGGTTACGCGACAGCAAGCGTTGCGCGGCGATTTGGAGACGATACAAGACGTGATGGATTCGGGACTGTTCGTACTTGATGGCACAAATCGCGTATTGAGTTTTAACCGCGCCGCGGTGCGCCTGCTTAGCATCAATGACACTATGGCGCAACCGCGCTCGAACGAATTTCTCGCCAGCTATACTGAGCGTTATCCTCATCTGGTTGCTTTCGCCGCGGCGATTAACCAGCCGGGTGAAGTCAATGTCGGCAAGCGCAGGTTGCTAGTGCGTGTGGTCTCCCTTGACGAGCGCCGGGTGGTGGTGTTTACCGATATCAGCGAACCGCTCGCCGTGCAAAAGTACAACGCTCAATATGAAGCCTTTCAAGAAACGTTGCACGGCATCAACAACCCGCTCCAGGTCGCGTTGCTCAAAACTGAATTGCTTCGCGATCAGCTAGATGATCCGGCTGACAGCGCCAAATTGCAACAGAACGCCAACCAGATTTTGCACCAGCTTGAACGGATCCGCGACCAGGCGCAGTGGTGGGATCGCAAAGATGATTTAGGAGACCAAGCAAACAAAGCTCAAGATGCCAACGTGATCGTGCGCGCCTGTGTCGAAAACACGGAGTGCGGCAGCACTGAAATTGAACTGGTGTTAGAGCCCGACCTGCCATTGATCCGGGCTGAGGAAAATCTGCTTCAGGACGCACTGGAAAATTTGCTCGTAAATTCCCAGCAGCAATTTGAAATAACCGGCCAGCGCGAAAGACACGTTAAAATATCCACGCTGCATGATCAAAGCAAAGTGGTATTGATTTTCGAAGACAACGCCGGTGGGATAGCCGCCGAACTGTTGCCGAGTATTTTTGAACGCGACGTGTCATACAAGGATACCGGAAAGGGTATCGGTTTAGCCAGGGTGCGCGAGTCGCTGGACAAAGTCGGCGCCACGATCAAAGCGTCGTTGATTAGCGAGCACGGCACAACCGGCCTGCGTCATACGATAACTTTGCGTCAGGCCGCCGAGGACCTTACATCGCGATGACGTCACGCATATCTAAAGACCTCACCATATTGGTTGTCGAAGACAACGAAGGGGTACGCCAGGTATTTACCGAAATTTTGACCAACGCCGGCTATCGGGTCTTGGGGGCGTCGGACGGGGAGACCGGCCATAAACTCGCGCTGGAACACACCGTGCATCTGGCGCTGGTCGACATCCTCATGGAACCGGGTATCGACGGCATCGAATTGATCAAGCGCTGGAAGGACAAAGGCATGCTCAATTTTCCCGCCGCGATCGTCTCGGGACACGCGACGATCAACCTCGCGGTTGAAGCGATGCGCCAAGGGGCGGTTGACGTACTGACCAAGCCGGTCAATTCCAAAGATTTGCTTAAGTTCGTAACCAAATTGGTGCAAGACGATGTTGGCGAGGTCAGGTCCGATCGCGCGCTACGCGCAATTGATTTGGGGCGATCCCAGGTGATGGTAAATCTCAAAGGCGAGTTGCTCAAAGCGATGACCGGTACCGCGCCGATATTGTTTATTGGGCCGTCGTCGGCCGGAAGCGAGTTTTTCGCTAGGTTAATGCACAATCCGGGCAAGCCGTGGGCGGAATACGTCGACTTGCGGTTTTTGGTTTCCGCCCCGACCGGCAGGCTTGCTGAAGCGCACAACGGCACCATATACTTGCGCAGTTTGCAAGGGCTGAACTCGATTCAGCAGCGAGGTTTGTTCCAGTTGGTGCGCAACGCGCCGGCCAATGATGTGCGCATAATCGCCGAATCGCCGCTCAATGTCGATGAGCTGGTTGCCGAAGGTTCCTTATCGAAAGAGTTGGCCGAGACGTTTAGCAAATATCAGATCAAGCTGCCGGAGCTTGACGACTTTGTTGACAAACTTGAGCCGGTGCTGACCGCGCTCGCGCGTACGATCGAAAACGAGCAGCATCCCGGGACGACGGCGACTTTTAGCGCCGAGGCCGTACAAATGCTCGCCGCCGACGGGTACCGCTGGATCAACGGCGGGTTGGCAAGCCTGATCGGGATTTTCCGAGCTTTGATGCGCATGGCTCCGGGCGATGAAATCAACACTGAGCACGTACGCAATCTGCTGCATATCGAAAATAACGACACTCCCAATATCTTCAGCGGTCTGAATGTTTATGATATGCCGTTGCGTCAAGCGCGTGAGCTGTTTGAAAAAATGTATTTTCGCAAACTGATGGAGCGCTCGGAAAACAACTTTAAGGAGGCGGCTCGCCTGTCCGGGCTGGAGCGCACCTATATATACCGTAAGGTCAAATCGTTACTGCCTGACCAAGAAGCGATTGCCAGAGGCTAGCTTACCATGAGCCGGCCCGGCAACCCCGGCGCTGATCTGGTGCGCCTGGCGCTTGAGTGCGGTGCGGTGCAGTTCGGCGATTTCACGCTGAAGTCCGGTCGCCCAAGTCCTTACTTTTTCAATTTCAGTAAGCTATGCGCCGGTCCCGCGGTGCTCATGCTAGGCAAGCTGTTCGCAACGCGCCTGCTCGAATTGGCTCCGGCCGCGACGGTGGTGGGTATTCCGTACAAAGGGATTTCGCTGGCGGCATTGGCATGCGCGTTCGCGACACAAATGAATCCCGCCGTTGAATATCGATTCGTTTATTTGCGCAAAGAAGCCAAAGATCATGGCGAAAAAGGACTGATTGTCGGGGATATCATGCCGCGTCATCCGGTCGTGATGATTGACGACGTGCTTACTGCTGCCACCGCGGTGACGCAAACTATCAAGTTGCTGCGGTTAAAGCTGGAAATCGACCCGAGCTTGCTGTTGGTGGGATTTGATCGAGGCGAACGTATGCGCGACGATTCGCCACTGTCCACCGCAACGCAGTTGGGTGCGCAAGGTATCAAAGTATCCAGTCTGGCGCATGTTGAAGATCTGTATACGGTTGCTGATCAAAAGCAAGCTTTGGCGATTAGCGCGCATCTGGCGAGATACGGAGCTAGTTCCGATTCACAAAGCGCATCCGCTTGAGGTCCTTGCGCACCTGATCGCCAGCCCACAACTGGCCGTGCATCGCAACCCAAATTCCGGGCGGCTGGATACTAGCGCAGGCAAGCGCGAAGCCCAAGTTAAAAGCTGCGTCCGAGTCGGCAAAAACCGCCGGACGCATTGCCCCGACCAGCACGACAGTTTTGGTGGTACAGCGCGCAGCCAGCAATTGCGCGGTATCGATCAAGGTGTCGGTACCGTGGACGATGACGATTTTTTGTTGGGGTTGAGCTAGCACGGTTGAGGCGACCAACTCGCGGTCCGAATCATCCATGTCAAGGCTGTCTTTGCGAAGTAGCGACAGCACCACGTAGCGTTCGCTTGGTACCTGCGCCTGGCTGAAAATGTCGGTCGCCCGCGGCTCGCCGCAGACAAATTTGCCCGTTTTGGTGAATTTCGCTTTGTCGAAAGTTCCGCCGCAAGAAATGACTAACAGCTGATCATTCATCAGCGCATTGATTCTTGGTTGCTTGGAGGGTATTGCGCATCAGCATTGCGACCGTGAGCGGCCCGATGCCGCCGGGTACCGGGGTGATATGGCTGGCAACACTTTTCACTTGCGCAAAATCGACATCTCCGCACAGTTTATCGTTTTGGCCGCGATTGATACCGACGTCGATCACGACCGCGCCGGGTTTGACCATGTCCGCGGTGACCAACTTGGGACAGCCGGCGGCAACTACCAAGATATCGGCGTTGCGACATGCGGCGGCAAGATCGCGGGTTTGGGTGTGACATACCGTGACCGTCGCTCCTGCGTCAGTAAGCATTAGCGACAGTGGCCGGCCGACAATCAAGCTGCGGCCGATAACGGTGGCGGTCTTGCCGGCGATCGTGATATTCGCTTGGCGCAACAAAAAAACACAACCGCGCGCGGTACAAGCGAATAATCCGGCGTCGCGTCGCGTCGCGAGTGATCCCAGGTTGCACGGATGCAAGCCGTCTACATCTTTGGCGGGCGCAATTTGCTCAAGCGCGGCTAACGTATCGATGCTAGGCGGCAAAGGCTGTTGCGCGAGCACACCGTGGATGGCCGGATCATCGTTAAGCCGATCAATATGCTCAATTATGCTGTCAGTGTCCGTCGCCTCCGGCAGTTGGCACAGATAAGAGCGAATCCCCAGCAAGTGCGCCGCTTTTTGTTTGCGCCCGACATAGATCTTTGAAGCCAAGTCGTCACCGACTAAAACAAACGCCAGTCCCGGTTGGATACCGCTGGTAACCAAGCGGGCGATATCAGTTTTACACTGCTCGAGAATCAGGTTGGCATACGGGTTGCCGCGCAAAATTGTGGCCATAACCGATTTATCTTACTAGAATTAACGACAAATGAAAAAAGACCGATGGCTTATTCGCGGCGCAACCGTGGTCAACGACGGCCAAGCGCAAGTTAGCGATGTACTGATTGACGCGGGCCGCATCGTTGCGGTGGGTTTGGGCTTGGACGATACCGGCGCGCAGGTGATTGACGCGGGTGGTCTGCACCTTTTCCCCGGTCTGATCGACGATCAGGTACATTTTCGTGAGCCGGGCATGAAGCACAAGGCTACGATAGCCACCGAAAGCGCCGCCGCGGTAGCCGGCGGAGTCACTTCTTATCTTGAGATGCCCAACACTGAACCGCCAGCGGTTACAGCCAAACAGATCAAACACAAGCTTTCGATCGCAAAAAAAGATTCAATGGCCAATTATGGATTTTACCTGGGCGCCAACGGTACCAACGAAGATGAAATCACTAATTCCGGTACTGATATTTGCGGTATCAAGGTGTTTCTAGGTTCAAGTACCGGCAGTTTGCTGGTAGATGATCAGCAGGCGCTAGAGAATGTGTTTGCCGCGGTGCCCGCAAATATGGTTTTGGCCGCGCATTGTGAGGACGCGGCTCGGATTCGCGCACGTGAACAAAATATCCTGGCCGATTTGCGGCCCGATTACACGATGGAAATCCATGCGCTGATCCGAGATCGGACCGCTTGTTTGAATTCCACTCAGCGAGCGATTGATTTAGCCAAGCGACACAACACGAGACTTCACGTTTTGCATATATCCACCGCTGACGAACTAAAGCTGTTTGAAGCGCGTGATCTGGCCGCCAAGCGTATCACCGCCGAAGCTTGTATTCATCATCTGTGGTTTTGTGACGCCGACTACGCCAAACTAGGAGGCCGGATCAAATGCAATCCGGCGATCAAAACGGCAGCGGATCGCGGCGCTTTGCGTCGCGCTTTGCATAGCGGCCGGATCGATGTGATCGCCACCGACCACGCCCCCCACCTGTTGGCCGAAAAAAAAGGCGATTATCGCGCTGTGGCGGCCGGTCTGCCATTGGTGGGACATAGCTTGCTGGTATTACTGGAGCTGGTGCGGCAAGGAGCGCTGGCTTTTGTCGACGTGGCTCGCCTTGGTGCGCATAACCCGGCCCGGTTGTTCAATATTGCCGATCGCGGGTATTTGCGCGCCGGACAATATGCCGACGCGGTACTGGTGGATACCGACGCGACGACATATGTCGCAGACGCCACCGTAAAGTACAAATGTGGTTGGAGCCCCTTTGCGGGCGTAAAGTTCGGGTCGCAAATAAAAGCGGTATGGGTAAGCGGCCAGCTTGCTTGGCGCGACGGTCGGTATGACGACAATGTACGTGGTGGCCAGCTTAGCTTTGCGCGCTGATTTTCTACTATAATCAGCTAATATGCAAGTATTATCGTCATTACCGTTAGGCCGCAAAGTGACAGCGGTGGACTGTCTGCTGTATGACAGGTATCAGGTTGGAGATGTTCCATTCTGGACCAAGGTAACTGGAACATTGACGCATATACACTCTGTGGAGATAGGCACTTTACCGATCAAAGCGGGACAAGGAGACTGGATCGCTCCGCAAAATGAACTGGGCGCGCGGTTTGACAGTCAGTTGCGCGAATATTTGCTTCGTATACGCAACACTTTTGATCTGCCATTATGGGATCATGGAGACAGCGACACGCAACGGGCCGCGATGGATTTTTTACGCTTGATTCCGTGCGGACAGACCCGCTCTTATAGTGATCAGGCTGAATATGTACGCGACCGTTGCGGTGGCGGTTTTGGTCCGCGCAATGCGGGCACCGCTAATCACGGTAACCATTATCCCCTAGTTATTCCTTGCCATAGAGTGGTGCGCAAGTCTGGCAATTTAGGCGGATTTATGGGTTCAAGCCAACAGTTAGCAATTACATTGAAGCGACAGTTGCTCGCCAATGAGCAGCTCAAACTGGTACAAAGGGCTGTGGTGCAATAAAAGACGCTTTTTGTAATACGCAAAGAGCAGTTAGTTAGTCTTTCACCAAGGAACATTGTATAAAAGCAAATTGTATTAATTGACAATCGGTTTTTTTGTTCTTATTGGTTGATATATGCAATAATTGTCATCAAAGCGTGGCACAAGCGCCATGCTTTTCATCAGGAGTTATATAAATAATGAACAAAAAATTACTAACAGTTGCGG
>JAZHEJ010000060.1:0-10667 GCA_036679665.1 Candidatus Tethybacter castellensis
CGGGCGTCGGTCACGCCGTACGGCAGATTGGAGCTGGGCGCGACGCGCAAGGTGCGCGGCGGGTTGCTCACCGAGTTCAGCGCGGACAAGTTGAGCGTAGACGTGTACGCCGAACAAAGCTCAAGCGACGAACGGGACACCGAAAATTCGTTGCACGTAAAACTCGCGCTGGACTATTGATTTACAAGGTTTTGTGTCCGACCGAAAATTTGGTCGGTGAGGCGTCGTCGCGCACCGGCGCCACAGTGGGAAAATTAGCCGAATATGTCAAATACGCAAAATGTTATCGGCAAATGATGTTGATAAAGCGCAAGTGAACATCAGATACTGACACGCACAATGCAGGTAAATAATTTAATTATTGACTGATGTCAGTGCCGCCGACTAGCATTTCGTCTACTTTACAATGCGGCTGGCCTACTCCTACCGGTACCCACTGACCGTTTTTACCGCAGGTTCCAAGACCCGGATCAAGCTCAAGGTCGTTGCCGACCATTGACATCTTTAGCATTGCTGCAGGACCGTTGCCGATTACCGTGGCGCCTTTCACCACCGGACCAAGGTTGCCGTTTTCGATCAGGTACGCTTCTTCAACGACAAAATTAAAGTCACCGTTGGTGATATCCACCGATCCACCCGAAAAACTTTTACAATACAAACCGCGTTTTACCGAAGCGATAATTTCGTCAGGGGTGTATTTGTGGTTGAGCATATAAGTGTTGGTCATGCGCGGCATCGGCTCATGTCGGTACGACTGGCGACGACCGTTACCGGTCGGCGCGGTTTGCATCAACGAAGCATTGACCACGTCTTGCATGTAGCCTCGCAAGATACCGTCTTCGATCAGCACGTTGTATTTTGAAGGTGTGCCTTCGTCGTCAACGGTTAGTGATCCGCGGCGATCGTTTATAGTGCCGTCATCAACCACGGTTACCCCTTGGGGCGCTACCCGTTCGCCAATCCGCCCGGAGAATGCCGATTGCCCCTTGCGGTTGAAATCGCCTTCAAGGCCGTGTCCGACCGCTTCGTGTAACAAAATTCCCGACCAGCCATTGCCAAGCACGACCGGCATCGTCCCAGCCGGTGCGGCTACGGCGCGTAACTTGGTGGAGGCGACGCGAACAGCTTCATCAGCGAGGTCGATGAGATTCTGTGGTTGTAAGATGGACAAAGGCAACGTCCGTGCGCCGGTTGCGGCGTATCCGGTTTCGACCTTACCGTTGTCGATCATCACCACCATAACCGACAGTTGGGTCATCGGACGAATGTCGGCGTAACATGCACCGTCGTTGCGTGCGATGAATAAGCTTTTGTGAGCCAGCGCCAAATTGGCGATGACATTATGCACCCGCGAATCCTTGGCGCGGGCGTGTCGCTCGATTGCGTTAAGTATTTTCATTTTGTCCAAATCGTCAAACATCAGCGGATCCACATTTGGATAACGCGGCAGGGCGGTACCGTTCACAGCGGGAAGCGACACGCGCACTTTACTTGCGGTCAGATGGCGTTGGCCTTCCGTGACAGCTGAACGTACGCGGCCAAGAGCGTCAGCGTCGATCAAGTCGGCACAGGCGAATACACTGGCTTCTCCGCTGATAGCGCGCAGCGACATGCCGCGGCGCACACTGAATTCTCCGCTGTCGATGCGCCGTTCATCTAGCCGCCAGCTTTCGGTCGCGGTCTGCTCCAGGTACAAATCGGCGAAGTCGGCTGAAGGAACGGACGCCGCCGCTTTACTTAGCTGGGCGCGGTCAAGGTCGGTATCGTCAAGTAAGTTGGCAAGCACCAGCTCGCTGGTATCTTGACGGGTTTCGGTTATGGCCATATTTAATGAAATTGTACCGCCTAGAGCATCCGGTTGGCTAAGGCGGGTAGTTGATTGCGAATGTCGTTCTTATAACTCATATCAAGCTCAACAACCAACACTCCAGGCTCATTTTTCAGTGCGCCGACAATTTTTCCCCACGGATCTACCACCATCGTATGACCCCAGCTGCGCATACCGTTTGGGTGTTCACCACATTGAGCGCAAGCCAATACGTAACATTGATTTTCGATTGCGCGGGCACGGAGCAAAATTTCCCAGTGGGCCTTGCCGGTTTGCCGGGTAAATGCTGAAGGCGCCAAGACGATGTCGGGGCTTTTAAGCTTGCGGTACAGTTCTGGAAAGCGCAAATCGTAGCAGATTGATAATCCGATTTTGCCCAAGATGGTATCGTGACAGATCACTTGTTTGCCCGGTTCGTAAAGCTCGCTTTCATCATATAGCCTGTCGGGCGCCTGAAAGTGAAACAAATGTATTTTGTCGTACTTGGCAATCAGCTTGCCATCGGGCCCGTAAAGCAAGGAACGGTTGCGCAATTTCTTGCGCCCACGAACTGCGAATGAACCGCCGGCCAAATAAATTCCGTGAATAGCAGCCTGTGCGGCAAGAAACTCATGAGTAGGCCCGCGCCCCGGAAATTCAGCAGCCGCAAGTTTGGCTGCCGGGTCGGTGCACAAGCAATTAAATAGTTCAGGCAAACAAATTAGCTGGGCTCCGGCAGCAGCGGCATCACCTATAAGTTGTTCACAACGTGCAATGTTGGCGGGTGGATTCGCGTCGGAATTAAGCTGGCATAGGGCGGCTTTCACACGTTTAGAAGCCGGCAATGTTACGTTTTTAATTCGGGTTGGTTTCATCGCCTGCTTGTGCAACTTGCTTTTGCTGGATTATTGGTTCCTTCCAGGTTCCAGTAATGTGATACTGGAGTGCGAGCTGTCCCAATATAGGATTGTCTGAAACTTGGTTTAACAGTAGTAGCACCGCGCCCGTTATTGGATTTAGTGCCGCCACCGCGCCGGTGACGATGTTTTGGGATGCATTGACCTGTACCTGTGAATAAATGTCATTACGGTGGGTGATCAAGTTGGTGCTGCCGTTGATTTTGATGTCCAGATCAGGGCTGGAAATCGCGATATTATCGAAATTAAGGTTGCTGTCACCGAAGATCAGATTACCGTTGGCGCCACTGAATTTACTGGCACCGCTACCGATGATCGGCAAAGACTCCAACAACGTAAACGGAGATAGCAGATCTAGCAATCTAATGCCGTCGGTTCCCTTGCGGATCACGAAGTCCTTGGCCGCTAAAGTGACTGTGCCTTGCATGGTGAAGTAGTGCGGGTCAAAAAGCGCACCTTCCCAGCTTACCTTACCGTTGATCGTGGCGTTGCCGTCGCCGATCGTGTCTTTGTTGCCGTATTCGCGCAAAAAATCTTCCAATGCGGGTACGGCTATAGTTAGCGAAATTTCCGCATACGGATTGCCTTTGATGTTGGTATAACCGTTGGCTCTTAGGGTGGCTTTGCCGATCAGGGCGCGCGCTTCGTCAAGCTGCCAGATTGATTCGATCGGTTTGCCGGCTATGAACACGTCTTGGTAATCAACCTCGCCGATTTTCAGCTTGCTGATCCGGGCGGAAAGTTTGGGCAGGTTCGGAGTAAGAGTGCTTGGTTCCACATAAATGGTCGCGTCGTTGGCGACTGTGCTTTGCGAAGGCGCTTTAGGAAGGTTCAGATAGGCTAAGCTGACCGCAAGTTCATCGGCAGGCAAAAAATCAAATCGTCCCGCCAACGCATCCGCCTGCACGGAAGCCACGGTTATGGTCGTAGCGATGGTTGCTTGCACGGCAAATTCCGGATGACGCATGCCCAAAAAAGTCGTGTCGCTCAAGGTCAGTTCTGCGTCAACCGGTAGCGGCAAGCCACCCATGTTGCCGACGTTGCCAGCCAACTCATCCAAATCCAATCCGTTTAGTCGGCCGCGAACCCGAGTTCCTTCGTTTGGAATGTTAATCTCTTCCGGTTCATCGCCAAGTGCGATTGCAAGCCCGGCGTTGTCGTCCAGATATAGATGAGCCAGATTGTCGCCGTAGGTGATGCGAGTGCGCCCGGCACTGTTGCGCAAAACCAGGTTGCGTCGTTGGTCAGCTAGCTTGCCGAGTACTCCGGGAAGGTTGATCGCTGTGCCGCGCAACGTCGAATTTAGCGCTAGGCCATCAGCGTCGATCTCGATCGCCACCGGGCTTTTACCTTTAAGCGGTAAATCGCCGCTCAGCTTAAGTTGCTTTGCGGCTTTGGCAAGATCAAAGGTGCCGTTTAGCTTTACCTTCGAGCCGGCATCTCCGAATCCGACCGATACCCGCACGCTGCTGTCAAACAAATCGCCGGTGGTTATTCCGCTTAAAGTTTGCTGGTCAAAATCGATTTCGCCGTCCACGTTGGTTAAGGTGAGGTCCAGCGGCAAGTAAGTCAAAGTGTTGGCGCCTTCCGGCGCCAACGAACCGCTGACCTGAATTTCATCGCCCGAGTCAAGCGGTATGGTCAAAGCCAGATCAAGGGTCTGACGCCCATCAATTCGCAGGTCTTCGAGCTCAGGCACGTATTGACGCGTTGCCGGCAGATCGGTAATAAGTTCGATCATCTCATCTTGTTCAAGAATGCTGTCAGCCGCGACAAACAAGGTGGTTTGGGCAGCGGTGGTGTCGCTGATGCCGGCTCGGCTCAGGCCGAGCCGAGCCGGGCCAATTCGGGCTTGCGCGACCGTGACCGCAAGACTGGTACCGTCGATTCCAAACCCGCCGTGGGCTTCAGTAACTGGCGGGTAGCCGTCGGCGTATTCCAACGAGGCGTCAAAAAATTCGCTTTCTAGCACAAAACGTTCAATAGGAATGTTATCCCATAGCAAATCTTTTTGCTGTCCGCTGTCGATTACCAAAGTGGTAAGTTGCGCTTGGCGGATGCGCAAAGCCTCGCGTAGAAACTCAAGCGATTCTTCGCCTACCGCTAAAGGCAACGTGGCTAATACTTCGGCAACGTCAACTTGCGCCGCTGATGCACCGACGCTCAATGCGATTGGTTCGAATTGTGGAGCTCGGATTGCGACTTCGCCTGCGGCGTGGCCCAAAGGTCCGGTTGTGCGCACATCGGGGATGGCCAAATTCCAGCCGGCGTTGTCGGCTGTGAATTGCCCGGAAGCTTCCGCTCGCATCAGGTTGAGCGGGCCGCCCAGATACGGCTCAGGCGCGGTAACCCGGATATTTTGCAAGGTGGCATGCCAGCGCGCAACAACGTGCTGGCTGGCGGTCAACGTATCGGCTATTTCGATTTCGGCAACGACCCGAGCGTGATCACCGATTGCTTGGATAGCCGCCAATTGGTCACCGGGCAGATCATAATCGCCGATAAATTTGGTGACAAGAACCTGCGCCAAGGCGTTTACGTTTCCACCCCGGAAATTGCCCCAGATTTCTGTAACCAAAGTAGCAGAGTTTTGGCGAATCGCGAGCAAGTCGCGCAGAGCGTTATCGAAGCCGGCCGCGCGCAGGTAAAAGAAAATGTCGCGGTTGGGCTTGCCCGGCGCCCAAGTGGCTTTGCCGGACAGTCTGAAATCTGCGTTGGTTCCGCTTTGAAACGAAATACTCAAAACCTGCAGTTGCGGTTTGGGGCTGATTGCGATTCGCATGTCGTTGAGTCCGATATTGTTTCCGTTTGCCAGGGCAATTTGGATAGTAATATCTTCTGCGACCAAGTCAAAGGGTAACAGTGGGGTCTGCCTATTCGAATCACCGCGCATTTTGTCAAGCGGGATACCGGCTACCACGAACGTATTGTCGGCCAGCGCGGCTATGCTCAAACTCGCGTTGCTGATGGTGACCTGAGGCCTGCGGCCGGGAAACAGCACTAATGACGCTTCTTGAGCTTGGAACGTTTGAGTATCAACTTCCAGATAAGGGTCTATGACCAAAATAATTAATCCATTGAGCGATAGCGACAGGTAAATGTTATCGTAGCCGCTTACCACCGGTTTGCCGATAATTTCGCTAAGTTTGGCATTGGCGTCAAGAATATAGTTCGCCACAAGCGGACGCAGCAACGGCTCAGCGATTAAGCGCGCGCTGGCGATCAGCAACAACAGTCCTAACACCGCCCAATACAGTCGTCCGCCGCCGGGTATTAACATCCGTTGCCAAAGCGGTTTGATCCGTCGGTCTGATAAGCTATGATTCATGTAAGAACAACGAGTTACTTATAGTAGTATTTTCCATGTTGTGGTTCATAAGGATAATGTTAATCCGTTTGGCGGTGATAACAACCGCCGGAGCCGGATTTTTGTATGTGATAGCTTCGGTCCACGATTTTCCCCAAACCAGACAAGCTTACTATGACTATAACAGCGACTTATTACCGCTTTGGCAGGTAATCTTTTATTTTGTCAACGAAGCAGGTAGCGGAATCAGGTATACGCTGACCGGCGACCCCAAATATCTTGCCTATTTTCCGACGTCCACAGGCGATTACGATTACCAGGACGATTTTCATGCTCTGCTGTACGAGGCAAACCAAGATAGTTGGCAAGCTCAGTTGCAGCTAAGTCATCTGTTGGCGCTAGGCTGGGGAGTGGAGCAGGACAAAATGCGCGCGGTCCAATGGTATCTGCGATCTGAGCAGACCGCGATCAAAAAAGGCAAACATGCTTCTTGGCAACGCTCTAAGCAACGCAAGAAAGTGAACTCATATTTGGGCACCCAACTAAATTCCAGATTATTGCAAGAAGTGATACAGCCGTACAATCGCGACAGTACGGACGCGCATCCTGATCTCCAACCGCTAATCGGCCAGCGTGGCTAAAAACACCTTCGCCTAAAACGGTAACCGCAGCTTAGGGTAAGCGTTGCCGATACAGTCGCGAAACACCTGCAAGATACGCTCATAGGCCGGGGCGTTGTCTCCTTCAAACCGCAAGATAATACTCGGTGTGGTGTTGGAGGCCCTTATCAGGCCGAAGCCGTCAACCCATTCAGCGCGCACTCCGTCAATTGTGATCAAGGACTGATGGCCCGGATACAGATCAGGGTCGTTCAGTAGCGCGACAAAGTCGTGCGGACTCGCGTCGTCTGGCATGGCTATTTTGTATTCGGGCGACGCGTGCGAATTAGGTAGCTGCGCGCACATCTTCTCGGCGCTAGGTTGCGCCGCAATCAGTTCTAGAAATTTGATCGCGGCCAAAAGCGCGTCATCAAAGCGCCAGTTGCCTTCATTAAAGAAAAAATGCCCGGACAGTTCGCCGCCCAACGGTGAATTCGTCTTGATTAGTTCGCGTTTCATGAACGAGTGGCCGGTGCGGCATAGTTGCGGTTTACCGCCTTTTGCGGCGATATATGGGCCGACATGTTTTGAGCATTTGACATCGAACAAAATAGTCGCTCCGGGCTGTTTATGCAAAAGATCCGCGGCTAAAGCCATGAGCAGTCGATCAGGAAAGATTATGCCGCTGTCAGGTAACCACACACCGAGTCGATCACCGTCGCCATCAAAGCCCAAGGCTATTTCCGCTTGGTGTTGCTTGCACGCGGTTGCGGCTTCAGCGAAATTGTCAGGTACTGAAGGATCCGGATGATGGTTGGGAAAGTTACCGTCAACTTCACAAAACAGCTCGATTACTTCGCAGCCTAGCTTACGCAGGATTAAAGGCGCAAACGGCCCCATCACCCCGTTGCCACAATCAACCACCACCTTCAAAGGCCGGGCTAATTTATGTCCGGCGAGTAAATCCGCGGTATAAGCGTCCATCAAATTATCGTTGCGTTCGCGCATGCCGGCCGCGCCGCGACTGCTAAAGCGGTTTTCACTGATCAATATGCGCAATCCTTGAATTTCTTCGCTGGACAAAGCTTGACCGTCAAGCAACATCTTGATGCCGTTGTACTCTTTGGGATTGTGGCTACCGGTGATTACGGCACAGTTGCCGCCGGCTAAGCAAAACGCAGCCCAGTAAGCGCTGGGAGTCGGAACCATACCAAGATCGATAGTGTCCAGCCCGGTTTCGACTATACCGTCGATCAGCGCCGCGGCCAATTCTTCGCTTGATAGGCGACCGTCCCGTCCGACCACGATTTTGGTTGCGCCGGTCGACATCGCCCGGGTCGCGAAAGCCTGGCCGATCAGATGCGCAACTTCAGGATCAAGCGCGTCGGGAATTATGCCGCGGATATCGTAGGCGCGAAATATCGCCGGGTCAATATTTGGAATATTCATTTACACACGTTCGAAAAACTCGCGCAAACACGAGCTAAGCCAAGCGAAAGAACCCGGAAACGGCCCGGTAACATAGCCGGAGTGGCCGCCGCCGCGGGTCGTGATCGCGTGTAAATGTGGATTGGCAGGCAGGTTTACGCGCGGCACCAAGACATCGTTGTCGCTGTGAACGCTAAGCAGGGGGGTGGATATTTTGGTTAACAGACTCATTGCGGAAGCCTTGCGGTAATAGTCGTCGACGTCGGTATAGCCGTGCAAGGCGGCGGTAAACCGATTATCAAACTGACGCATGGTGTTCAATGATTTGAGTTCGTCCACATCAGCCAATGCCGGGTACTGGCGGATTTTGCTGATCATTTTGACACGCAGGCTGCGTAAAAAGTGACGTTCGTAGATCAGATGGTTAAAGACGCGGCTCATCCACCGACTGCACGCCTCAAGGTCGTATGGCGCGCAGATCGTCGCCGCCGCCTCCACGATCTGTTGCTGGGGATTTTCGCCAAGCCATTTGGCTAGCGCGTTGCCGCCCAAGGAGACTCCCAGGGCAAAATGCCGTTCGGTAGAACTGCTGGCCGCGCCGATATATTTGAGCATCCAACCGACATCCTGGCTGTCGCCGGCGTGGTAGGCGCGCGGCAGGCGATTCATAATACCGCAGGTGCGAAAGTGCGGAACGAACACATTCCAGCCGCAAGCGTGGAAGAACAGCGCGCAATTAGCGACGGTGTGACTGCGCGAACATCCTTCCAGGCCGTGGAAAATGGTTATCGTCGGTTTGCCGGATTTGCCGATCAGGTAGTCCAAGGCGATAATGTCATTGTCGAAAGTGGTGATGATTTCGCGTGTGTATTCCGGCTTGCGGCCGACAAACCGCGCCCATATCGTCTCAAGATGCGAGTTCGGCAACCACCACGGACGCCGGTAGGAGGAAAGTTCAGCGGTTGTCATTAGTTGACAAATTTTATCGCTTGCCGGCAACGGCTAAAATCCCCTTGCGTGGCCAAGTATGTTTTCTTTACCGGCGGTGTTTCGTCATCAATCGGCAAAGGCGTAACCGCCGCCGCGCTAGGCGCGGCGTTTGAAGCGCGGGGGTTGCGTACCACGATTACCAAGCTGGATCCGTACATCAACTTGGATCCGGGCACGATGAACCCGCAGCAGCATGGCGAAGTATTCGTGACTCATGACGGGGCGGAAACCGATCTTGACTTAGGCCATTACGAGCGGTTCTTGAACCGGCGGATGGGCCGCAAAAACAACTGTACCGCTGGCCAGATATATGAGCGAGTTATTCGCCGCGAGCGGCGGGGCGGTTATCTGGGCGCAACGGTGCAGGTCATCCCGCATATTACCGATGAGATCAAAAAATTCATCGTAAGTTCCGCCCAAGGCGCCGATGTGGCGATTATCGAAACCGGCGGTACGGTGGGAGATATCGAGTCGCTGCCGTTTTTGGAGGCGATAAGGCAGATGCGCCTGGAACTTGGCGCCGATGCGACCTGCTATGTTCACTTGACCTTGGTGCCCTACGTGGACTCGGCCGGTGAGCTCAAAACCAAGCCGACTCAGCATTCGGTGCGCGAGTTGCGCGAAATCGGCATTCAGCCTGACTTTCTCCTGTGCCGCAGCGTGATCGAGCTGCCCGATGAGCATCGCAACAAGATCGGCCTGTTTGCCAACTTGCCGGCGAAGCGGGTGTATAGCGTGCCCGACGTTGATCAGATTTATCGGTTGCCGATACTACTTTCGGATGCTACGCTTGATACTGACGTATGCAACCAACTAAATCTTTCTTGTCAGACCGCCGATTTCACAAGATGGCAAGAATTTGCCGCCAAAGCCACAAGCAAACGTCGTGAAGTGATTATCGGTCTGGTTGGCAAGTATCCCAATCCCAACCAATCCTACAAATCGTTGATGGAGGCTTTAGAGCACGCAGGGGTACATACCGGATGCTTAGTAAAGGTTCGCCACCTCGACCTTGGCAAGCTTAGCGCGGGCGACTGGTCGGAGTTTGAAAAGTGCAACGCGATTTTAGTTCCCGGCGCGTTCGGCACCCGCGGCATCGATGGCAAACTCGCCGCTATTGGCCGGGCGCGCGAACATGCGGTGCCGTATCTGGGTATTTGTATCGGCATGCAACTGGCCATCATCGAATACGCCCGCAACCACGCTGCGCTTGATGGCGCTAATTCAGCGGAGTTTGACAGCGCCACCGCTCATCCGATTATTAATTTGGAGCGTGGGCAAAAAAGCGTCGAATACGGTGGTTCCATGCGTCTTGGCGCATCTAAGTGCGAGCTGAAACCAAGCAGTTTGCTAAGCTCGATTTACGCTAAACCGCTAATCGAAGAGAGGCATCGTCATCGCTATGAATTCAACAACGCTTACCGCGAACAACTTGAGAAGGCGGGCTTGGTGTTCAGCGCTTGGTCACCTGACAAACAGTACTGCGAGGCAATCGAAATTGCCGATCACCCTTGGTTTGTGGCCACGCAATTTCACCCTGAATCCGGCAGCAGCGGCATCACCTATAAGTTGTTCACAACGTGCAATGTTGGCGGGTGGATTCGCGTCGGAATTAAGCT
>JAZHEJ010000060.1:10709-26017 GCA_036679665.1 Candidatus Tethybacter castellensis
GGAGTCGCCGCCGGACTTGGTTATTTGCAGGCGGTTCGCGATAAGCTTGCGGTACCGGTGATAACCGATATCCATCTGCCGGAGCAGGCCAACGAAACCGCCGCGGTGTGCGACGCGTTGCAGATACCGGCTTTTTTGTGTCGTCAAACTGATCTGTTGGTTGCGGCCGCGTCAACCGGCCGGCCGGTGATGGTTAAAAAAGGTCAGTTTGTCGCACCACAGGACATGAGCGCGGTAGTAGACAAACTGGTGACGGCAAGCGCTGCGGGAGTATTGTTGTGCGAGCGCGGCACCATGTTCGGCTACCATAATCTGGTCGTGGATATGCGCGCATTGGTGCAGATGCGCGCCACCGGCTGCCCGGTCATATTTGACGCCACCCACTCAACTCAGTTGCCCAGTGCGAACGGGCAAGTGTCTTCAGGGCAGCGCGAGTTTGCTTTGCCGTTGGCGCGCGCAGCCTGCGCGGTGGGGATCGACGGGCTCTTTTTTGAAACGCATCCGCAGCCGGATAAGGCTATCAGTGACGCCGCGGTACAACTACCGATTAACGAAGCTTGTAAACTTGTGGCCGATGCGGCCAAACT
Source organism: Candidatus Tethybacter castellensis (assembly GCA_036679665.1). Lineage (GTDB taxonomy): Bacteria > Pseudomonadota > Gammaproteobacteria > Tethybacterales > Tethybacteraceae > Tethybacter > Tethybacter castelli. Next base: position 11,297 of record JAZHEJ010000060.1, read on the forward strand.
GGTGGCGTTGGGCGGCGAAATTAGCTAGGTTGCTAACGCGACCGAACCTTTTATATTTGCTATGAACAATATCGCGCAATTGCCGATACGTGCGACCCTCGTCGGGGTAACCTTAATGGTCGTTTCAATGCAGGTGGTCGCGGCCAACGACGCGCTGGCCAAGTATTTGACTATCGTTTTACCGGTGATGTTGGTGGTGTTTTTACGTACTTTTTTCCAGACGTTTTTTCTGGCTCTTTTTTTGGCGATGCGTCGGCAGGTGCCGCGACGCCGGGCAATTTTCAACAAAATGCAGCTGGCGCGCGGAATATTGTGGTGGTGGGCGAGCGTATTGTTTTTTTGGACGATCAGCAGGTATGATATTCCCGGTGCGTTGGCGCTATTTTTTGCAGGGCCGCTGTTCATTGCGCTTACCGCTCCTTTTTTGCTCAAAGAAAGATTCGAGCCACGGTTGTTAGGCGCCGCGCTTTTAGGGTTTGGCGGGACAATCCTGATCATTCGCCCAGATAGCGATATGTTGCAGCTAGGTATGCTGCCGGCTTTGCTAGGTGGAATTTGCTACGCGATTTACCTAATGGGTACCCGGCATGTTTCCCTTGACCGGACGCTGCTTGCTGAGGAAGTAGCGTTTAGCGCGGGGTTGTGGGCGAGTGTGTTGGGTCTGCCATTGGCGATTTGGTTTTGGTCGCCTATGAATGTCATGTTGGTTTTAGTCGCCTTGGTTATGGGCGCATGTTCAGCCTTGGGACATGTGATGCTGGCGCTGGCCTGTCAGCGGGTGCGTGCGTCGAAACTCGCGCCGTATGTATATACGGAAATGATCGGAGCCATACTGTTTAGCTTCGTATTGTTTGCGACTTTGCCGGCAACCGGAACATGGCTCGGTATCGTATTGGTGGTAGGCGGCGGACTCGTTGCCGCGCTGCGCGATCGACCGACTCAAATTGACCCGATCGTATAAAACGGCGATAATCTGTCTATGACAAGGCAGAAGTATCCGGTCGGATACCGCAAATTTTTGGTGGGTAATTACGCGCCGCGACCCGGGATCTTAATCGGTGGCCAACGTGCGCGCGTTTTTGATAATAACGGTAATAATTATATTGATTTTGCCGGCGGTATCGCAGTGTCGGCGCTAGGACACGGCGATGCCAAATTCGCCGATGCAATCGGTGCGCAGGCCGGCCGACTGATCCATGTATCCAACTTATTTGTGCACGACAACCTGGTGTCCGTTGCCGCCAAGCTTACCGCCGCAACCGGGATGCAGCAAGTGTTTTTTTGCAACTCAGGCGCTGAAGCCAATGAGTGCGCGTTGAAGATTGCGCGCAAGCGGGGCGTGGCGATCGCGCGCAGCAAGTATCGGGTTATCAGCCTGCAAGGAGCTTTTCACGGCCGGATCGGCCTGGCATTGGCGGCCTCGCAAGCCAAGTTGTGGCAAAGTTTCGGCCCGCAACCTCCCGGATTTGCGCAGGTTGAAGCAACCGCGAGCGCGTTGCGTCAAGCTTTTGATCAACGAGTTTGCGCCGCGTTAGTTGAACCGATTCAAGGTGAAGCCGGGGTGAGGGTGATTGCTCCGCAGCTGCTTGAGTTACTGCGCAAGTTATGTCTCAAGCACGATGCGTTGCTGATTTGTGATGAGGTTCAGACCGGGATGGGACGCACCGGAACGATGTTGTGCGGATCGGTACGCACGCTCAAACCTGATATCGTGACCTTGGGTAAAGGTATAGGCAACGGTTTTCCGGTGGCTGCCACCTTGGTTTCCAGACGCGCCAAAGGTGTACTAGGCCCGGGCGATCATGGCACGACATACGGCGGCAATCCGCTGGCGCTTAAGGCGGTGGAGCAAATTCTTGATCGGCTCGCCAAGCCTGTTTTTTTGCGTCGAGTACGGGCTAAAAGCTCCTATCTTCACGCCAAAGTGTACCAACTAATCAAACGTGGCGCTCCGATTGTCGAGATCCGCGGCAAAGGGTTAATGATCGGGTTGCGTCTTGATCAGAAGCTGACCGCCGCAAATGTCTTTGCGCGGGCGATGGATGAAGGCGTGCTTATCGCGCCCGCCGGTGACAACGTGGTGCGATTGTTGCCGCCTTTGACAATTAGCAAACAAGAGATGGATGTTGGCATCAGGCGTCTGGGCAAAGCCCTGTTTTCCTAGTACCCGTTTTGACAAAAAACTAGTACAGCCCGGAGATAAATTCGGCCAGCGCCGCGATATCTTCGTCAGTAAGGTTTGCCGCAATTTCATTCATAACCGCATTGACGCGGGTTCCGGAGCGCAACTCGTTTAGCGTGGCGTTGGTGTAGTCGGCATGTTGCCCTGACAGCCGCGGATAAAGCGGCGGGATGCCAGCGCCGGCAGGCCCGTGACAACCGTTGCAGGACGGAACCGCCGCGGACGGATTACCCAAGTAGTACAGTTGCCTGCCACGCTCAGCCAGTTTCCGGTCTACCGCTCCGGATAGCCCGGCGTTTTGCGTGGCAAGAAAACTGGCCAGATCGGCGATGTCCGTATCGGACAGATTTTGTGCGAACGGCGACATTATCGCGTTGGCACGGTCGCCGGAACGGTAGGCGCGCAACTGTTCTTGAAGGTATTCGGTGTACTGGCTAGCGATGATCGGCTGGGAGGGAACCAGTGAATTGCCGTTGATACCATGGCAAGATTGGCAGTTAATGCCATACAACTGTTCACCGGCCAAGATGTCACCAGGCTCAAATACGCTTTGAGCAAAAGCGTGGCCTGCCATCAAAACTGCAAAGCTAATACCCAAACATCGTAAATACTTGGCAAACATATTCCAATTCTAAGACAAAAAAAATATGTCGCACGGCAAAAAAAAAATCACAGTTTCGCGATTACCCAAGTTGCACAGTCGAAACTAATTTGATTGATTTTTTAGAATATGAGGTAGAATGTGGTATCCATCAAAAGAGAGAAACAAGATATGAAAATTAGCAAATTATTAAAAACCGCGGTGCTGTCGGTATCGCTACTGTTTTCATCGTTGGCTGTATTCAATGTGCAGGCGGCGGATGAGCGTTTCGTACTGATCAGTCACGCCCCGGATTCAGATTCATGGTGGAACACCATCAAAAACGCGATCCGCGAAGCGGGTGATCATGTGGGAGCAACCGTGGAATACCGTAATCCGACCACCGGCGACCTTGCGGACATGGCGCGAATCATTGAGCAAGCGGCCGCTTCCAATCCTGACGGCATCATTACCACGATCGCCGATTTCGATGTCTTGCGCGGTCCGATCACGCGGGCAATTGACAAGGGTATTCCAGTGGTCACCATCAATTCGGGCACCCATGACCAAAGCAGACAGCTTGGTGCGTTGATGCATGTCGGTCAACCTGAGTACGACGCCGGGTTCGGGGCTGGTGAAAAGGCCAAGGCCGCGGGGGTAACCAAGTTCCTGTGTGTTAACCACTTCTTTACCAATCCGGTATCGGTTGAGCGTTGTCAGGGATTTGCTGACGCGTTGGGTGTACCTTTAGGCAGTCAGATGATCGATTCTGGACAGGACAACGCCGGTATCCAGGCAAAAGTGGAAGCATATATGCGTTCTAACCCTGACACCGACGGCGTTTTAACTTTAGGCCCGACTTCTGCCCATCCGACTTTGCGCGCACTGCAGGGACTTGGCAAATCAGACGTCTACTTTGCCACCTTTGACCTTTCAGAAGAAATTGCCGCGGGAATCAAGGCAGGTACTATAGCGTTCGGTATTGATCAGCAACCGTTCCTGCAAGGCTACTTGCCGGTTATGGTTTTGACACTTTACAATCGCTACGGCGTATTGCCGGGCAACAGTATCAACTCCGGGCCGGGTTTTGTAACCAAAGAAACCGTGGCTTTGGTGGAAGAGCTCGCTGGGGAATATCGCTAGACAGTAGATTCAACATTTTGATTTTGTCGGGTTGATTGAAATAATTAGCCCGTAAAACATTGAAGTGTAGTTATACTAAGCAGGATGAACGAAGAAGCGTCATCCGAGTCGGCAACCAAGTCACGCTTACGCGAGGTATCGCTACTTAGCAGGTTACTTAACCGCCCAGAACTGGGCTCGGTTGCTGGTACAGTACTGGTTTTTGCGATTTTCTTAGTCGTGGCCGGCGATTCTGGCATGTTCAGCATTGACGGCGCATTCAGCTGGATCAAGCTGGCATCCTATCTGGGAATTATCGCGATCGGCGCCTGCTTGTTGATGATCGCTGGCGAGTTTGATCTATCGGTCGGTTCAATGATCGGCTTTGCCGGTATGTTGATAGCGATCCCAGCCAAATATTGGGGATGGCCGGTTTGGTCAAGCATCCTGTTCGCCTTTACCGGGTCGATGGCAATCGGCTACATGATCGGATATACCGTGGTCAAGACCCGGTTACCGTCGTTCATCGTGTCGCTGGCTTTTTTGTTTATATTACGCGGCCTTACCATCGGGCTGGCAATAACGCTGGCTAATCGAACGATTATTGGCGGTATCGGGATTAACGGCGGATTGGCAGAAGGTGACTGGCTAGCTTCGATTTTCGGGTTTGTTATCGGCGGCCCCAACGGCTTGTACGCCGTAGTGGTATGGTTCATTATTCTGGCGGTAATCGCCAGCTTTGTCTTGTTGCGCACCAAGTTTGGCAACTGGATATTTGCTTCCGGCGGTGATGCCAACGCCGCGCGCAATGTCGGAGTGCCGGTCGACCGCGTCAAAATCATGTTGTTTATGTTCACCGCATTTTGCGCAACGTTGTACGCTACTTGTGAGATGATGGAATATGGATCGGCTTCGGCTGATCGAGGCAACCTTAAGGAGTTCGAAGCGATAATTGCCGCGGTGATCGGCGGTGCGTTGCTAACCGGCGGCTACGGCTCGGTGATCGGAGCTTGCTTTGGTGCGCTGATTTTTGCAGTCGTGCAAGTTGGGATTAATTTTTCCGGAATTGACAACAGCTGGTATCGGGTGGTGCTGGGGTTGTTGCTTTTGAGTGCGGTGGTGTTCAACAACTTTATCCGGCGACGGGTGACCGGCTCATAACGAGGTAGAACAATGAGCGACGTACCATTGATTGAATTTAAGAATGTTTGCAAGTACTTCGGCCAGGTTGTGGCGCTTGAGGATGTCTCATTCAAGGTTATGGCTGGCGGAGTTGCTTGCTGTTTGCTCGGCGACAACGGCGCGGGCAAATCCACGTTGATCAAGACCTTGTCCGGTGTGCATAAGCCGACTAGCGGACTTATCTTGATTGACGGCAAGCCGGTGGAATTTAATTCGCCACGTGATGCGATCGATTACGGTATTGCCACCGTGTATCAGGATTTGGCGCTGGTGCCGCTGATGAGTATCGCGCGCAATTTTTTCATGGGGCGCGAACCCGGCAAACAAATTTTAGGTGTAAGCATGTACGATGCCGCTTTCGCCAATAAGGTGGCTTTGGAGCAGCTAAATACATTTGGTATCAACGTTCCGGACGCTAATCAGGCGGTGGGAACCTTATCGGGCGGACAGCGACAATGTTTGGCGATTGCCCGCGCAGTTTATTTTGGTGCCAAAATTCTGATTTTGGACGAGCCTACCGCCGCACTGGGAGTTAAGCAGTCGTCCAACGTGCTCAAGATGATTTTGCGGGTGCGCAATCGCGGGGTCGGCATAATTTTCGTAACTCACAACGTGCAACATGCCACCTTGGTTGGAGACGCTTTTTCAGTGCTCAACCACGGACGCACACTTGGTTTTTACGAGCACGATGAAATCACTTCAGAAGAACTATACAACAAAATGGCTGGCGGCAAGGAGATGGCAAGTCTGGAGAGCGATTTGTCGACATTAAAAGCTCAAATAGCCGCAGAACCTGAACAGGCCAATGCCTGAAAACATAAAAAGAGATGTTAAAGCATGCAAAATGCCATCTTGGTGTTGTAGCAAATTCGTGTTTTGTTTTCGCTGAATTATGCTAGGATATTTTGTCGCGTAACTTCGTTTACAAACAGTTACAGGAAAATTTATGATTTCTAAGGTTATAATTATAAAAGGTTTTCTGAGTTTGTAGTGTTTTTATAATTCTGTTTTTTTCTTGGTTTTTTTAACATAATGATGCTATCTTACCCTTGCCTACGAGGGTGTTTCTAGAGAGCCATGGCAAGAAAAAAGATTCGTCAACTAACGATGTCCCAAGCGCTGGTGGAAAATCTGGCGGCGCAACATATTCAAAACGAAGACGGTACGACAAGTCGGCTGTGTGGAGGCGTATTTGCTATTTTTGGTCATGGTAATGTGACCTGCCTGGGCGAAGCCTTGTATGGGGCGCGCCGCAAACTTACCACTTTTCGAGGCCAAAATGAGCAAGCTATGGGTTTAGCGTGCGCAGGTTACGCGCGGGCGCGCAAGCGGCGCGGTTTTATGGCGGCCACCAGTTCGATCGGGCCAGGAGCGACCAATATGGTTACCGCGGCGGCCGTGGCTCATACCAATCGATTGCCGGTATTGTTTCTTTCAGGTGACACTTTTGCAAGTCGGCTACCTGATCCGGTGTTACAGCAGGTGGAAAACGTCGGTGATCCTTCGATTACGGTAAATGACGCTTTTCGTCCGGTAGTCCAGTACTGGGATCGTATCGTTCATCCAGCGCAACTATTGCAGACGATGCCGCAGTTGTACGCTTCAATGATCAACCCGGCCAGTTGCGGTCCGGCTTTTCTGGCGTTGCCGCAGGATATCCAAGAAGTTATGTATCCTTACCCGGAAGACTTTTTTGCTCCGGTCGTCCACAAAGTTCCGCGCTTGCGCCCGGATATCGACCAGCTAGCCCAAGCTGCGCGTTTGCTTGCCAAAGCCCGGCGGCCGTTGATCGTGGCGGGAGGCGGAGCGCGTTATTCGTTTGCTGAACAAGCACTGGGAAATTTTGCCCGTAAATTTAATATACCGGTGGTTGAAACCATTGCCGGTCGCGCGACCTTGGTTGATGATCATCCTTGCAACTGCGGTCCGCTGGGGGTTATTGGCTCTTCATCCGCCAACACTCTAGCTGAGCAAGCTGACGTAATTCTAGCGGTAGGAACCAGACTTGGCGATTTCATTACATCTTCCGGAGCGTTTTTCTGGCAGACCGACCAGCAATTGATCAGCATCAATGTCGCCCAAGCCGACGCTTCCAAACGGAACGGACACGCGATCGTCGGTGATGCGTTGGTCTCGTTGCGTGAACTGAACAAGGCGTTAGGAAAATATCGCGCATCCGGGGTATGGCTCAGGCAGGCTCAAAAACTATATCTGGCGTGGAAAAAATATTTGGCTAAGGTAACCGCCGCGCAGGCGGCTGGCACCCCAACCTACGGGCAGGTCATGGGTGCGGTTAATCGATTGACTGATAAAGGCGATGTTACCTTAAGTGCAGCCGGCGGTTTGCCGGGTGAGCACTTTAAGATATGGAGCAGCCGTCAACCGGGCGATTTCGACTGCGAATTTGGATTTTCGTGCATGGGCTACGAAATCGCCGGAGCCTATGGCTTCAAAATCGCCCAGGCCGATCGCCCGGGCGAGGTTATCACTTTGTCCGGCGACGGCTCCTACTTGATGATGAATTCGGATATTTTGTCATCGGTGATGACCGGTCACAAGCTGATCATCGTCCTGTGCGACAACGGTGGATTCGCGGTCATCAACCGCCTGCAGATGGGCAAAGGCGGAGCGGAATTCAACAATCTTTTTGCGCACTGCAAGGGCAAGGAAACACCAGTGGATTTTGCTGCTCATGCGGCGAGCATGGGTGCGCAAAGCGAGACGGTATCAAGCATCAAAGAGTTCGAACAGGCTTTTTTGCGCGCGAAAAAATCATCCACAACATACTTGATTTCGATCAAGACCGCCAAGTATACCTGGACCGGCGGAGACACCTGGTGGGACACCGGGGTGCCTGAGATCAGTAAGCGCAAAAATGTGCGTGAAGCTTATAAGCAGCAACTCAAGGGCCGTTCGCGGCGTAAAGGAGGTAAATGAAAAACAAGCCGCTTGGTGCCAAACAAGTAAGGCTTGCCGTCGCTCCTATCGCTTGGATCAACGACGATATTGAGGAATTGGGTAATATCTACACGGTACAGCAGTGCGTCCGAGAAAGTAGTGAGGCGGGCTATGTGGGTTTAGAAGCAGGCCGCGCGTTTCCCGCTGACGCCGAAGTGCTAAAGCCGATGCTTGCTAAATCAGGACTGGTTCTGGCGTCAGGATGGTGGTCGGGCGGTTTGCGCACCGGTACGTTAAAGAACGAAAAAGAGCGGATGGAGGATTATTTACGCTTGTTTAATGATTGCGGCGCGAAGATCATGTTCTATGGTGAGGTTGATGGTTCGATTCAGGCTGAAGAACTACCATTGAGTAAGCGTCCGACGCTTAGCCCTGAAGAATTCAAAAGCTATGGCGAGCGCCTTACCGAGCTGGCGTGCTATACGCAAAAACGCGGCGTCAAGTTATGCTTCCACCATCATATGGGCACCGTGGTGCAAAGTATGAATGACGTGGCGATGCTAATGAACAATACGGGGAGGGAACTGGGCTTGTTGGTAGACAGCGGCCATATTGTTTTCGCGGGTGGCAATCCGGTCGAACTGGTGCGTAAGTACACCAAAAGGGTTGTGTATGTTCATTGCAAGGATTTGCGCAAGAAAAAGTTGTCGGTTTGCATCGATGAAGACTGGCATTTCATGCGCGCGGTACGCGCAGGTGTGTTTACGGTGCCAGGCGACGGCTTTATCAACTTTGATGCGTTTATCGGCGCCTTGGCCAAGGTGGGATACCGCGGCTGGATAGTTGTTGAAGCCGAACAGGACCCGCGGCTGGCCAATCCCAAACAATATGCGATTATGGGCCGTGAACATTTAGAGTCGCTGCTTGACAAGCACGAATTCAAAATATTTGACGAATACAATTAGATGAGCGTCGGTATCAATATCGTAAGCTCGTTGAGCGATAATCGCGATGGTTGGGGCGGATAAAACTTGGTGCGCGGAATTTTTACCTAATGACAGAAAAATTCAATAGCTCGGAAAATCTTAAAGAACTTACCGGTCGCACTTATTATGAGGCGGTGGGCGATCTGGTCGTGCAAATGGAGCGTCGGTTCGGCGATCTGAACGATCCGGCAAGCAAGACTGAAGTACTGGCGATCGCGCGAGGCGGTTTGATACCTGCCACTTATGTGGCGTACCGCCTACGCTGTCCGCTCAACGTTTTGTACTTGCGTTCCTACAGTAAGCCGAAAGAGCAAAAAGAAGTTGAACTATACGGGGTACAGCCGTTTCGCACCAGTCCGATTCCTGAGCGTATTTTGGTTGTCGACGATATACAGGACACCGGCAAAAGCAGTGAGTTTGTGTATAAGTTTTTCCAAGAAAATTTTGCCGTCGATGGCAAGATACCCACCACACTCGTGTACTGCGTGGTTGTGTACCGAGTATTACCGGATGTGCCGGCTCCCGATGTGTACGGAGTGAGCACCGATCGCTTGGATTGGGTGCAGTTTCCGTATGATCATCCCATCAACGAATAGCACTATTTAAAACTATAGTTAGCAAGTTTATTTACTGACCGATTATTGGTAAGCTTAACGAATTTTGCCTCCTCGTTGCAAGATGATAGCGGCCTAAAAAAATACCTTGGGTCATCGCGAACACGCATTTTTATGCATAGGTTTCTGCTTTTGCGGTTAGGTATGGTAGCTAGATACTTGAACGTTTATACCGTGTGCTGACTATGGAAAAACAAAATTCATGCAACGCTAGGACTTAGATATATAAAGGATTGGGTTGCGAACTGTCAATGTTGTATTTTTTCGCGGCCCGGGTCAGAATTTTGCTGTCGAATTCCCCGTCACGAACTAGCGCCGATATGGCGCTATAAGCAATATGATAGCGGTCGACGCCAAAATGACGGCGCAGGTTGGAACGGGTGTCGGAACGTCCGAAGCCGTCGGTGCCCAAAGTTACATAAGTGCGCGGCACATGGACGCGAATTTGTTCGGTAAATAACTTTACATAGTCGCTGGCGGCGATGATCGGTCCTTTGGTCGGCGCAAGACATTTATCAATATGGCTGACTTTGGGTTTTTTGCCTGGATTGAGCAGATTGTGGCGAGACACATCGTTGCCGTCGCGCGCTAGCAAATTAAAACTGCTCGCACTCCAAATTTTCGAGCTCACACCGAAGTCAGCGGCGAGCATCTCGCTTGCGGCGATAACCTCCAGGAGAATCGAACCGCTGCCGAGCAACTGTACCTGGGCTTTAGTCTGGTTTTTTGCCAGCTTGGTTTCGCGCAACAAATACATCCCGCGCAACAGATTTTTGGCGGCGTCGGCGGGTAGTTCCGGGTGCGGGTAGTTTTCATTCATCAGCGTGATGTAAAAGTACACATCCTCTTGCTTTTGTAACATTCGTTCCAAGCCCGACTGGATAATTACCGCTAGCTCTCCGGCAAAAGTGGGGTCGTAGGAAACACAATTGGGCACCAAGCCGGCCATGACTTGGCTGTGACCGTCTTCGTGTTGCAACCCTTCGCCGTTTAAGGTGGTGCGTCCGGAAGTTGCGCCCAGCAAAAAACCGCGCGCACGGCTGTCGCCAGCGGCCCAAGCGAGATCGCCGATCCGCTGAAAACCGAACATTGAATAAAAGATGTAAAACGGTATCATCGGCAAAGCGTGATTTGAATACGAAGTCGCCGCCGCGAGCCAGGAAGAAAACGCGCCGGCTTCACAAATTCCTTCTTGCAGAATCTGCCCTTTTTTATCCTCGCGGTAATACATCAATTGGTTGGCGTCCTCAGGCCGATATTGCTGGCCGTGTAACGAGTAAATGCCAAGTTGACGAAACAGTCCTTCCATCCCGAAAGTGCGCGATTCGTCGGCGACGATCGGTACGATGCGTTTACCAAGATTTTGATCTTTGAGTAGCGTGGACAAAATACGCACAAAGGCCATGGTTGAAGAAAATTCCCGCGAACCGGAACCTGCCAGTTGCTGGGCAAAAGAGCTTATGGCGGGAACGGTGAGTTTTTCCGCCTTGCGATTGCGAGTTGGAAATTGCCCTCCCATCGCTTTGGTGCGCTCATCCAGATACTTGGCTTCCGGCGAGTCCTTGGGAAATGATACGTACGGTACGGTGACAACCTCTTCGTCACTGATCGGTATGCGGAAGCGATCGCGGACGCGCTTGAGCGCCTTGTCAGAAATTTTCTTTTGTTGATGTGCGATGTTTTTGGCTTCGCCGGCATCACCTAAGCCGTAGCCTTTTATGGTTTTAGCCAAAACTACTGTAGGTTGGCCGGTATGGTTCGCGGCTGACGCAAACGCGGTATACACTTTGTGCAGATCGTGGCCGCCGCGTCGCAACCGCCAGATATCGGCATCGGACAGGCTTTCAACCATTTTTTTGACCTCAGGATGTTGACCGAAAAACTTATCTCGGATGAAGCCGCCATTTTCAGCACGGTAGGTCTGGTAGTCGCCATCAAGAGTTTTTTCCATGATGTCATGGAGGAGGTTGCCAGCTTCATGGTTCAACAACGCATCCCAGTTCGAGCCCCAGATTACTTTAATCACATTCCAGCCGGCGCCGTGGAAGACCGCTTCTAATTCTTGAATGATCTTGCCGTTGCCGCGTACCGGGCCGTCTAAACGCTGCAGGTTGCAGTTGACGACGAAAACCAAATTGTCGAGCATTTCGCGCGACGCGATTGCCAGCGCGCCAAGCGATTCGGGCTCGTCAACTTCGCCATCACCCAAAAACGCCCATACCTTGCGGTCGGTTTCAGGCAATAGTGAGCGGTGCTCAAGATAGCGCATGAAGCGCGCTTGGTAGATCGCCATAATCGGACCTAACCCCATCGATACGGTGGGATACTGCCAATAATCGGGCATCAACCACGGATGCGGATACGAAGACAGACCTTTACCTTCTACTTCTTGGCGAAAGTTGTCAAGCTGGTCGGTGCTGATCCGGCCTTGTAAAAAAGAGCGGGCGTAAATGCCCGGCGCGCAATGTCCCTGGACATATACCATGTCGCCGCAGTCGGCATGTTTGGTATCGGCCAGCGCGGGATGTCGAACGCGAAAAAAATGATTGATGCCGACTTCGTACAGGTTTGATGAGGACGCGAATGATGCGATATGGCCGCCCAGGTCGCCTTCTTTGCGGTTAGCGCGCACCACGGTGGCAAGCGCGTTCCAACGAACATAACGGCGAATCTGGTGTTCTAGTTCTGCCGCGCCCGGATAGGTGGGTTCAGCGCTTACCGGAATCGTATTGATGTAAGAAGTGTTGGCGGTAAAAGGCAAATTGACTCCCGCGTCGCGCACCGCTTTGGTTAGTTGCGCAATTAAAAAATGCGCCCGTTCAGGGCCTTCTAATTTGAGAACCGCATCTAAAGCTTCTAGCCACTCGCGGGTTTCGGCGCTGTCGTTATCGGAAATTGAATCTGGTTTTATGGCGGACACGATTTATAACTCAAGTAGACGGTCGATTTGATCGGCGATATATTCCGGGTCGCGGGAGCTAGATATGTAATGAGCGGGGCGGGAGTTTTTGTCAAACAAAAATGCGCCGATGCTATGGGACACGTTTATTCTGCCGTTGGCATCTTTAATGAGCTGGTTGGTAATCGCAAAATCGCGGGTTACTTCCGCTAACTCTCCGCCGGGAATCCGCGCTCCGATTACCCAATTCCCGAAAAGATCAAGATAACGGGTAAGCGCGGCACGCGAATCGCGCTCTAAATCGACCGTAACAAACACTACCTTGAAGCGGTTTTTGTTGACGCCTAGATGTTCGCGCACAACGCTGGCTTTGGTCAAAAATCCCGGACATACATCAGGGCAATGGGTAAAGCCGAAAAAAACCGCGATCACATCGCCGTGAAAATCATTTAGCCGACGCAATTTGCCGTTCCCGTCAAGAAAGGTGAAGTCGCGTCCTACTCCACCTAGATCATCGGCGATTTTTACCGACTCGATCGAGGTGTGTGCATATAGCGATACAGGGCTAATCCAGATGGCCATCAACGCGATGATAGCCGTTTTTGCTAACCAACTTTTCCACACGCAATTCATTTTAACGCAATTGCTTATCTTACGGCTTACTTGCATCTTGTGTGCTGCGACTGTTCGTGCGAGCCTGCCCCTGCTTACTTTGCGATGAGCTATATGTTGTAGCAAATTGATTGGATTGGGTTGACAGAGCAAAAAACCTTCGCTGCGACCGGCACAAAAAAGAACCGATACAAATCAAGCTAAAATAATGCTTCTGTCCGGGCCGCAAACCGGAAATTAAAGAACATCGCTATTGTCGCGCGGATAAATACAACTTATTTACCTAGCGACAACCCTGGAAAACAAAGCAATGACAACAACACTGATACTAATTATCATCATCGCTTGCGCGATCGCCGCGATCGTTTACGGTATTTATTTGTATACCTGGATACTCAAGCAAGATGAAGGTGAAGAAAGCATGCGCAATATCGCCGCAAGTATCAAAGAAGGTGCCCAAGCTTTTTTAAACGAGCAGTACAAATGGATTGCTGTGGTCGGTGCGGTGATATTCGTGTTTTTGGCGTTTTTCGATATGCTTACCGCCGCCGGGTTCGCGATCGGAGCGATCTGTTCTGCGGCGGCCGGGTATATTGGCATGAATATTTCGGTACGCGCCAATGTGCGTACCGCCGAAGCCGCCAAAAAAAGTCTCAATCAGGCGTTGGATGTGTCGTTCCGCGGCGGAGCGATCACCGGCATGTTGGTGGTGGGCCTCGGGCTGCTAGGCGTTGCCGGCTACTTGCTGTTTTTGTATCTGATTGCCGAATCGGAGCAAGGTAAATTTGATTGGTACGAAATTGTGCATCCGCTGATCGGTTTAGGCTTCGGCGGTTCGTTGATTTCGATTTTTGCCCGGCTTGGAGGAGGCATTTTTACTAAGGGCGCAGATGTCGGCGCCGATCTGTCCGGCAAGTTGGACATGGGCATTCCCGAGGATGATCCGCGCAATCCGGCGGTGATTGCCGACAACGTGGGCGACAACGTGGGCGACTGTGCCGGCATGGCGGCCGATCTTTTTGAAACCTATGCGGTAACCATGATCGCAACGATGTTTGCCGGAGCGCTGATTTTTGAATCTTCGGCAGCGGTGATTTTTCCGCTCGCGCTCGGAGCCGCTTCTATCTTGGCTTCGATTTTCGGTTGCATGTTTGTCCGCGAACGCCGACGCGAAGCAGGAAATCCAGCTTGGATATTACCTTTTTTGCCGATCATAGACGCGATCGATGCTTTGCTTGCCAAGCTTAGCAACGAAAGCAAAGTGATGAATATCCTCTACCGAGCCATGGCCATGGCAGGGATTTCCGCGCTGGCATTGTTTGTATTGTTGGCGTTGTTTGTCGGGCCATTTTCCGCATCGCTGGAAATTATCCCGCTGATTATTTGTTCGGCTGTGGGTTTGTTGCTTACCGGCACGATGGTGGTGATCACCCACTATTACACCGGTACGGAGTTCGCTCCGGTTAAATCCATCGCGGCGGCTTCAACCACCGGACACGCAACCAACATCATCCAAGGTCTGGCGGTGTCGATGCAAGCTACGGCCTGGCCGGTCATTGCCGTGTGCTTGGCGATTTGGATTTCTTATGCGATCGGAGATGTATATGGTATTGCGATCGCCGCAACCTCAATGCTGTCGATGGCGG
>JAZHEJ010000060.1:26027-61960 GCA_036679665.1 Candidatus Tethybacter castellensis
GGCGATTTGGATTTCTTATGCGATCGGAGATGTATATGGTATTGCGATCGCCGCAACCTCAATGCTGTCGATGGCGGCATTGAATGTCATCGGCGGCCCGGGCGAAGAAGCGGTGTTCAGACTTTCGGATCCGAAGGTTCTGATTGGCTTGTTTATCGGTGGATTGATTCCTTATATTTTTAGCGCTATGGCAATGAAAGCGGTGGGAAGAGCGGCCGGCGCGGTGGTTGAGGAAGTCAAGCGGCAGGTGTCTGGCAATGAAGGCATCATCGCCGGAACGGTTAAGCCGGATTATTCGCGCGCGGTGCAATTGCTTACCAAGGTATCGATCAAGGAAATGATCCGCCCGTCCTTATTACCGGTTGTAGTACCGATTTTGGTCGCATTGGTGTTGGGCAAATACGCGCTAGGCGGGTTGCTCATCGGATCAATCGTTACCGGTATTTTCATAGCGATATCTATGACCACCGGCGGCGGTGCTTGGGACAACGCCAAAAAACTGATTGAAGACGGAGCTTACGGCGGCAAAAAATCCGACGCTCACCATGCTGCCATAACCGGCGACACCGTAGGCGACCCGTATAAGGACACGGCCGGGCCGGCGGTAAACCCTTTGATCAAGATTATCAATATTGTCGCGTTGTTGGTAATCCCGCTCCTGTAGCTGTTGTGCGCCGCCGCACCTGGATAGGGTTGCTAGTAGCGACGGCTGGAATTGCCGGTATAGGTGCCGGTGTGTTGCTAAGTTCGCCCGCAGGGTTGGACAAAATAGATGCCAGGCGGATCATTGACAACTATGAACTGACCGCACCGGATGGAAGCGGTATCAAATTACCCCAATTAAACGGCCAAAAGATATTGATCAATTTCTGGGGCACCTGGTGTCCGCCATGTCGCAGAGAGTTACCGTTGCTAGAAGCGACTTACGTTGCCGGCCGACACCAGATAGTTGCGCTCGCGGTGGATGAGCTGGCGCCGGTGGCAAAATTTCTTGACGACAACCCGCTGACGATGCCGGTGATGATAGCAGGATTGACTTCCGGAGTGCGCATAAGTGGTGAATTTGGGAACGAAACGCAGGCTATGCCGTATTCGGTATTGCTAAACGAAGAGGGAATAATTGCCGCCAGCAAAATCGGTGAATTTGCCAACATCGAAGAAATCGAGGAATTTTTTCTAGCGGAATAATCGTATTATCTACGCTACCGACGCGCACGGGTGCCACATTGGCTGGGAAATTTTAGTGGCGAATTAGCTGAAATTATATGCAGTTGCGTGATCTAAGCAACGCTATTTCGTAGATAAATCCAAAAAGCGCAAGATGTATTTAAAGCTATTTTAGGGAAAGTTATGATTATTTAGTCATAATTTGATAGAATTTACGCTCTTATGGATTTACGCAAGCTAAAGACCATTCTGGAATTGTTCGAACAGGCAAAAATCCAGGAACTGGAAATTTCCGAAGGCGAAGATAGACTACGCCTAGTCAAGGACCGCGAATCCACCAAAGCTTTTCCTCTTCAAATCGGACAGGCATCAATGCCCCAGCAAAACCCGGCTACTTTGCCGCAATTACCGGTACCAGCGCCCGATACCGGGCCCGGGGTGGAAGAAGACGACAACGTGGTCAAGGTTACCGCATTGATGGTTGGAACATATTACTCAAGTCCTTCCGAAAACGATCCGCAATTTGTCAAGGTGGGCGATAAGGTAACCGAAGGCGATACGGTGTGCATAATTGAGGCGATGAAGCTTTTTAATAATGTTTCCGCGCCGGTATCAGGAACCATCAAGACCATCGAGGTGCAAAATGAGCAACCGGTGGGCTACGGAGATGTACTGATGACGATCGAAACCGCCTAAGCTTGGTGCGATGTTCAGCAAAATTTTGATCGCCAATCGCGGAGAAATAGCGTTGCGCATCCAGCGTACGTGCCGGGAAATGGGTATTCACGATGTCTGTGTTTATTCTGAGGCGGATCGCGATGCCAAGTATGTACGCTTAGCGCATGAAACAATTTGTATCGGACCGGCCGATCCAACCCAAAGCTATCTAAATCCGGCATCTTTAATCGCCGCGGCGGAGGTGTCCGAAGCTGAAGCGATCCATCCAGGGTACGGTTTTTTGTCGGAAAACGCCGATTTTGCCGAACAGGTTGAAGCTAGCGGTTTTGTGTTTATCGGTCCCAAAATCGAAACTTTGCGGATTATGGGGGACAAGATTCAGGCCAAAAGAACCATGCGGTCCGCCGGACTGCGGTTGATCCCGGGCTTTGACATTGACGCCGAAGGCGATGCGAAGGATCTGGTCAAACACAGCAAGCAGATCGGTTTTCCGCTGATGATCAAAGCTTCCGCGGGTGGCGGTGGACGCGGGATGCGGATTATCCACACTGAAGCGATGTTGCGTAATTCGATCGGCATGCTGGCGCGCGAAAGTAAACGTTCTTTTGGGGACGGAGTGCTGTACGCGGAAAAGCTCCTTTCAGGAGCTAGGCATATCGAAGTTCAGATCATGGCCGACACGCACGGCAACGTTTTGCACTTGGGGACCCGCGATTGTTCGGTGCAGCGTCGCCATCAAAAGTTGATTGAGGAAGCGCCGGCTCCTAATATCACTCCCAAAGCCACCGAACGATTGTGTCAACACGCGGTGGATGCTTGTAAAAAGGTCGGGTATGAAGGTGCTGGTACGATGGAATTTTTATACGATGGCAAAAATTTCTACTTTATTGAGATGAATTCTAGGTTGCAGGTTGAGCATCCGGTTACCGAAATGATTACCGGGTACGATCTGGTCGAAATGCAGTTACGCGCCGCCGCCGGGGAGAAGTTGCCGATGAAACAGCGTGATATAGTGCTCAATGGCCATGCGATCGAATGTAGAATTAATGCCGAAGATTCGGTTACGTACGCGCCATCGCCAGGCACGGTCACCGCTTATCATCCCGCCGGCGGCCCGGGCATCAGGGTCGATTCGCACATTTATCTTGACTCGGTGATCAGCCATCATTACGATTCGCTGATCGGCAAGGTGATCGCACATGGCATTGATCGGGAACAGGCGTTGGCACGTATGCGTCGCTCGTTGAGCGAGTTCGTAATCGGCGGGGTCAAAAATAATATTCCTATGCACCAGCGCATCATTTCCAACGCGGCGTTCCAGCAAGGGGCGGTCAGCGTGGATTTTTTAGAATCAATGCAGTGAGCAGGCATGATCCACCTCAGCGGATCAATTGTGAGGGTCCTTTGATATGTGTGGAAGGAGGCGCCACTCATTCTTGCGCCAGCTTGTTTTTGCCCGGTTCGGATGTTGAAGAGCAAAGTGCGGAAGCCGGCAAATGCAATCCTAGCAATGATTTTCATAATGCGGTAGGCAGTGTTAAATCTTTGATCGATCAGTTACTGGCCGGCCGTGATATTGCCTTGCAGCACTGCAATTTGTGTCTAGGCTGCGCCGGTATTGTGCCTGAGGATGTACGCCGTCGTTTCATAGCATCGTTTACTGATTGCGCTTCGGTAATACCGCTGTCAGACGGTTATGCGGCTTTGATCGGGGCCGGAGGTGGTAACGCTTGCGGAATTGTGGTGGCGGGAACCGGTTGCGCCGGGCATCGTCTTCGTCCTGACGGAATTTCATTGCAACGCGACGGCTGGGGTTGGGTTGGCGGCGATCGAGGCAGCGGGACTTGGCTTGGTTTGCGGGCGATACGCCATGCGTTATGGGTGCGGGATGGACTTGCCCCCGCGGACGCGCTCGCAAACCGGGTGTGTGAGCAACTTGGTGATACCGACGCGCAGATGGCGGCGGCATTGGTGAATGTGGATCCACGCGAAATCGCAAGTTATGCTCGTCATGTTTTCGCTTGCGCCGAAGATGGTATGCCTTATGCTGAAGAATTGCTTGAGGGCGCCGCAAAACATTTACGTGAACTGTTTACAAGTTTGGGTTGCACTGCCACTGAGCCTTTATATCTGGCTGGCAGCATAGCGTTTGCGCTGGCCGAACGCATCGCTCGTCCAATGTCAATCAAACCGCAAGCATTTAGGCTTGGCGCGGTGCTTGGTTGCATGCTCGTTGCCCGTGGCCGGGCACCGTTGGAATGGCACCAGCAAGCCTGATTGGGCAGTTTTTAACTCGCGACGGCTGGTTCGAAGGAGAGCTGTTTTGGGACGATGCGGGCGTGATTACCCGGATTGAAGGACAAAAAATTGACAACCCCGATCGGCAACTACCGCGGACCGTGGCGGGTTTTGTCGATCTGCACGTACACGGCGGCGACGGTCACGATACGATGGAAGGTTCGCACGCGGTGCGGGCGATGGCAAAGTTCTACGCGCAGCACGGCACGGTCGCATTCGCTCCGACCACCATGACCGCCGCGGTCGAACAGATAAGCGATGCGTTGTCGGGTGTTGAACAGGCGCGCAGCAAACCACAAGATGACGTGGCATTGGTACTCAATGCCCATTTGGAAGGTCCTTTCATCAACCCCAAGCGTCTGGGAGCCCAGCCGGATTGTGTGCTCAAGCCGGATGGCGATGTCTTGCGTCGCTGGTTGGATATCGCGCCTTTGTCGGTTGCGACCATCGCTCCGGAGCTAGATGGCGCCATGGAACTTGTGCGCTTACTTCGCGCAACCGGCTGCAAGGTTCAGATAGGTCATTCAGATGCAACCTTGGAACAGGCAAGCGCCGCGTTGGATGCCGGGGTATCCGGGTTTACTCATCTGTATAACGCGATGTCGCAGTTGAAACCCCGCGCACCCGGAGTTGTCGGTTGCGCGTTGGCTAAAGCGAACCATGCCGAGGTGATTTGCGATTTGCAGCATGTAAAAGCGGCGGCGTTGCGTTGCGCTGGGCGAGCGATCCCGTTTTTATACGCGATCACCGACTCTACTGCGGCAGCCGGGCGAAGCGACGGCGAATATAAGCTTGGCAATCAACCGGTGATCAAACATGGCAAAACGGTAAGAACCAAAGACGGAGTGCTTGCGGGAAGTGCGATGACATTGTGGGATGCCCGCCGGACACTTATCGACATCGGCTTCGATGAACCGCACGCCCAAGAAATGGTCTCAGAAAGGCCGGCAAGCTATCTGGGTATTGATGAGCTGGGCGATATAGCCATCGGCAAATATGCCAGCATGGTTACAATTCATGCTGATGAAATCGCGCAGGTGCATATTCGTGGTTTGCCAATAAAATAGCCTTTTATTGGGTGAAGAATAATACAATCAACCATAAAGTGGATCAATTGATATCGGTTATTGTCCCGGTTGCTCCAAGTGAATTGATGCTGGATCGTTGCGAGACGGAGCTTGTCAGCTTGCCAGATGAGTTTGAACTAATCATGGTTGCCAACTCTGAACGCCCGGCTAGACTTGCAGAACGGATAAAGTGGCTCCGGATTGACAGGAGCGGACGGGCGTTTGCTCTTAATCAAGGAGCTGAGCACGCCAAATGCGACGTGCTGTGGTTCGTACATGCGGACTCGCGATTGCCTGATGGTATCGGCAAACTGCTGCTTGCTAGCATCGCGCGTTTTCCAGACAGTTTGCTGTATTTCAATCTGGATTATTACGATGGAGGCGCGTTGCATAAACTAAGCGCATGGGGAGCCAAGTGGCGCTCGCGTTTGTTCGGCGCTCCGTTTGGCGATCAAGCGTTTTGCGTGGCTAAAAAACAGCACCGTAAAATCGGCGGTTATACAGAAGATGCCAGCTATGGCGAGGATCATCTATATGCGCGCGCGATGCGCCGTGCCGGCATCAAGCTTATTAGCCTGCCGGCGCAGATAGGTACCAGCGCCCGCAATCATCTGGATAAAGGATGGTTGCGCGTGGTTATCAAATATCAGTGGATGTGGATCAGACAGGCGTTGCTTGATCGGGGCTCGGCGATTCAATCATGAGCACCGCGGCGGTAGGAATATTTGTCCGCACTCCGGGCTGGTCGGCAACTAAAAAAAGGCTGGCCAAACAGATCGGCGGGTATGCCGCGACATGCGCGTACGAACTATCTTTGGACTGTATGGTGGAAATAGCCCAAAATCTGGTCAGTCGCGACATCGATGTGTACTGGGCGGTCGCAGAAGAAGAGGCGCGCCGTGATCCGTACTGGATTGCGACCGGTCTGCCAACCATTTTCACCGGCTCCGGCGGGGGACTTGGCAATCGGTTATCGCGGATCTATAACCGTCTGTTAAAAAGAGCTGACATCGCGGTGCTGCTAGGAAGCGACATACCACAGCTGACCTGTGAGCAGCTGAAACCTGCGATCTGGAAAGCCGAGGAAGAATTGGTTGTCGGTCCCGCGAATGACGGCGGATTTTATATGTTCGCAGGCACCCGGCCAATTCCGCGTCGGCTTTGGAATTCGGTGGAGTACTCCACATGTCATACTTTGGAACAGCTAATCACCGCGCTAAACAGCCCGGTTGTGAAAGTCGAAGTTCAGCCGGATTTCGATGATCTGGCTTCGTTGGCAGAAGTGGTGGAGGCGATGCCCGCGCAACCTTCGCAGACTCAGCTGGAGTTTATCGATTACGCCAAAGAATTGCTCGGCCGGGACGATCAGCTTTTACGGCTTGGATCGGCCAGAAACCAGCGATAGCCGGGCGAGGAATTGATCAACTGATAAGAATAGCAGGTTTTTTTGAACCGGCTTTCCAAGCGCTTGCAATAAGAGCTCGGTAACTGGAAACCGATCATTATTTTGGCGAAAATTCCGCCTAACGATCGATAATGAAACATTGAAATGTTCCAGCCGGGATCCAAATTGGCAAGAAAATCGTGTAGTGATCCAGGGCGTTCAGAAAATTCCAGCCGATATACCTGCTCGGAGTCAGCCATGACCGCTCTGCCACCTACCATATGCCGAACGTGAAACTGCGCATTTTCATCGCCGGTCAGATCAAGCGCTTTAATTCCGTTCTTGTGCAGTTTGGTGAGAATCTGCTTACGTTCGGCGGTATCTTTGATAGATATGCCGGCCAGGACGCTCGCCGGGCCTTCATGTGAAAAACGGTAGTTGAATTCGGCTATGGTGCGAGTATCTTCGTATATTTCTTTGATCGCGTTGCAAATGCTGCCTGAATCAACTAAAACCATATCATCGACAAATTGCTTACATAACTTGAAGGTTTTGGCTCCGGCACGGGCCACCGCGACAGTCTCGGCAAAAGTGCCGACATAAGGTAAGGTAAATAGCTTGCCCTTGCGCAACGCCATGGTCATGGAGGCCGCGTCGTCAGGTTCAACGCCAATTACTTTGACTGACGGCCGCAAATGTTTGATGACCGTTGCCACGCCGGCTAACAGTCCGCCGCCACCGCAACATACAAATACCGCTTCGACCTGTTCATACATTTCGCGCAGTAATTCCGCACCCACGGTGGCTTGGCCGCAGATGATGTCGTAATCATCGAAAGGATGAAAAAACGGTAACTTTTTAGTGCGCGCGAACTGTTGGGCGTTGGCGAGCGTTGTGTCGATCACGTCTCCGTCGATAATGGTATTGGCGCCCAAACTACGAATTGCTTCAACCTTGATTTCCGGAGTGCCGACCGGAATAAAAATGTGCGCGGGCACCCCGACCGCCCGGGCGGCGAACGCTACGCCTTGAGCGTGATTTCCCGCCGAAGCGGCCACCACGCCGCGTTTACGCATCTTGTCCGGCAGCTTGAGCATCTTATGGCTTGCGCCACGCACTTTGAATGAAAAAACCTGGAGCAGATCTTCGCGCTTTAAGAGCAGCTCGCTACCGATCAACGCGCTTAGGCGCCGCGCTGGTTGCAGCGGAGTTTCTCGTAGCAATTTGTAAATCGGCGAAGTAAGCGCTTCATTAACGATCTGTTCAGGCTTCATGGCGGTTCTCGCGGGCGACAAGCTTTAAAAAAAATGATTTTATCGCTAACGCAATTGTTAAAATCAATCGGATGAGTCAAGATGAGGACAAAAAGACCGCAGCCCGGGCGGCACTGGCATATCTAAGTGCAGGCTGTAAATTGGGGGTGGGTACCGGCACCACGGCTGAATTTTTCATTGCGCTGTTAGACCAGGCTTCTGAACTAGAGGCGGTAGTGGCAAGTTCGCGGCGTTCCGCGGAACTGCTTGGTAAGCAACAAATAAAGCTAAGCGACCTCAATGAGGTCGGCAGATTGGATGTATACATTGACGGCGCCGACGAGTTTACCGAACGTCATACGTTGATCAAAGGCGGCGGCGGAGCCCATGTGCAAGAAAAAATTCTTGCCGCCGCGGCACGCAAATTTGTGGTGATTGTCGATGCGTCGAAGCAAGTTGAAGTTCATGGCAAATTCCCGATTCCGTTGGCGGTGCTTCCCGGTGCTCGCAGCTTGGTGGCGAGCAAAGTTGCCGGGCTTGGCGGAAACGCCGCTTGGCGCGTTGGTTTTACCACCGACGAAGGTAATCAAATTTTGGATTGCAGCGGTTTTGACTGTACCAACTTGGCCGAGTTAGAAAGCCGATTATGCGCGTTACCCGGGGTGGTTGATTGTGGAATTTGCGCGCTACGTCCGGCTGACGTGATTTTGTGCGCGGCAAATGGCAAGGTAACCGAGCTTAGCGTTTAGTGTTTTTGGTCGGAAATCCGCTCCCACAGCGGGCTGGTGCGCATCGCACCGTCAGCAAAATATGCCAACGCGTTGCGGTATGCGGCAGCTTTGAAAGCGACAATATCACGCAGCGTGTTCAGGGGTGATTGCCAGGCTAGCCGGTTGAATACCTGGTGCGGCGCACGGTGGAGACAGGCAGACAGGTCAGGCTGATATCCCGGTGCCAAACGCAACAAAAACCAAGCTTGGATTTGGCCGATATTAGACCAGTTTGAATTATATAGAAGATCGGGAGGTATGTTGTAGCGGATCCAGTACGGGACCACCTCGATAAAATTCAGGTGGACGGGATTGATCCCGGTTTCTTCGTACAATTCTCGCAGGCATGCGCTCAGCGGCACTTCGCCTATTTCAATTCCTCCCTGCGGATACTGCCAGCTGTTGCCATTTATGTCGCTCCGCCGAGCGGTGAGCGTTTGGCCGGCCGCGTTTATTATTACCGCGACTACATTGGGGCGGTAACCCGGTAACGGTGTGGCGGTGACTTTCTTATCAGCAGTCAGCTTAGGTTTCATGAAAACGATAGCAAATCAAAAACTAAAATTCTCACTATACTTGCTTGAAGAGCAACAATAGGCAAATTGGTGGAGGCGGGGAGATTCGAACTCCCTTCCGCATATCGTCAACAACAAGGTCTACGTGTGTGTTCGGGTGTTAGATGTTGATTTTCCATTCGCACGCCCGACAAGCTTGCGGAAAACGATTGGCAAAGAAATTTAGTTGCCTGACCTGCCAAATGCCCGGTAACGATTCCGCGGAATAACTCCGCTTGCCGGCATGCGGACCTGCCGGGGCGAAGCCTAGAAGCTGTTATTAAGCCGCTAGGGCGAAGTTAGCGTCGTTTGCGTTTACTTCAATTTCCAAGTTGATTTACAAGGCTCCTGGCGCCTTGACACGCACTTACTGTCTCAACATACACGTCGAAACCGGTGCGCCCCCAAATTTTTGTATAGCGAAAAAGCCACAAGCGTGACTTGGTTACTCTTTGATTATAAGTGTAGCGATCAGCTTTAACAAGACCCGTCCGCTTATTTTTTTGATGCGAATCAAAAAGATCCAATCTGGCCGCGATGGCGCAACAGATGATCGGCCAGAACTATCGCTAGCATAGCTTCGGAGATAGGCGTGGCGCGCAAACCGACACACGGATCATGGCGGCCGGTGGTTTTCACCGTAACCGGTTCGCCTTGTTTGTCTACGCTGCGCTGACCGGTTGTGATACTTGAAGTGGGTTTGAAGGCGACCCGCGCGACGATGGGCTGGCCGGTTGAGATACCGCCCAGAATGCCGCCGGCGTTGTTGGAGGAAAATTGATCAGGGCCGGTCATCTCGTCGCAGTGTTCGGTGCCCAGTTGGGTCGCAGCCTGGATGCCGGCGCCGATTTCGACCGCCTTTACCGCATTGATACTCATCATGGCTTTGGCGATATCCGCGTCGAGACGATCAAAGACCGGTTCACCGAGGCCGGCGGGGACCCCGTTGGCTTCCACCAAAAGCAGCGCACCGCAAGAATCACCGCGCTTGCGCAATTGCGCGATATGTTTTTCCAAAGAAATAACGCCGGCCGGATCGGGGCAGAAGTAGGGATTGGCTTCGACTTGCTTCCAGTCACACGTTGTAAACGAAAGCTCGCCGACGCTGAGCAGGCAACCGCGTACGCTAGCGCCAGTAAGTTCGTGTAACACCATCTTGGCCACGGCGCCGGCCGCCACTCGCGCCGCGGTTTCGCGCGCTGAGGCGCGGCCTGAACCGCGATGGTCGCGAATTTTGTATTTGCGCCAGTAAGTGTAGTCGGCGTGGCCGGGGCGAAACACATCTTTGATGGTCGCGTAGTCTTTTGATTTGGCGTCCTGATTGGCGATCAACATCATAATCGGCGTGCCGGTGGTTTGCCCTTCGAATACCCCGGACAAAACTTCTGGATAATCGCTTTCCTTACGTTGCGTGACCGCCGCCGACGATCCGGGACGCCGCCTGGCCATGTCGCGGAGTAAGAGCTTTTCGTCGAATTTAATGCGCGGCGGACAACCGTCGATAACTACGCCGATGGCACGGCCGTGGCTTTCACCGAAAGTGGTGATGCAAAAAGCTTGTCCGAATGAATTTCCCGTCATTAGTGTTATTGCCACTTAGCTATGATTTTGCGTTCTTGGTCAGGATTTATTGTATTATTGATAAATGCCGACCGGCAACTAGCCACATGCGCGGCTTTTATACGGAGGAACCAGCCTATGAACGACACCCCATTTACCCTGCCGATCGGAGCGCAACTTCCCGAATTTTCGCTACCTGGCACCGACGGCAAAACGCACAGCCACACTGAATTTTCCGCCGCGTCGGCGCTGGTGGTATTTTTTACCTGCAATCATTGTCCTTATGTGATCGGCTCGGATGAGACGACACGTAAGACCGTGGATCGATTTGCCAACTTGGGTATCGTTTTTGTAGGTATCAACTCCAATTCACCCAACACGTATGCGGAGGATTCGTTTGACCATATGATACAGCGTATGCAAGAGCACAATTTTCCTTGGTTATATCTCCATGACGGCAGCCAGGATATAGCCCGCGCTTTCGGCGCGTTGCGCACTCCGCACTTTTTTGTGTTTGATAACCATCAAAAGCTGATTTATACAGGTCGGGCGGTGGACAATCCACGCAATGGCGAAGAAGCTAAAGTTTGTGATCTTGATCTAGCCTTGGAACAATATACCAGTGGCAAGCCGATCGCGGTGCCGGTTACAAATCCGATTGGATGCAACGTCAAATGGGATGGCGAAGATGCGCATTGGATGCCGCCTGAAGCTTGCGATCTCGTGTAACTGTACCCTGCCAATATTGGTTCTTTGTCGCACTCGCGGCAACCTTTATGACACGCCGTATTGTTGTTAATAATAGCTAGACGGTAAATCAGTCATGGCGGTAAAAAATGGTGCTTTATATCTTATACTTTACTTACCTAATTATTAAAGAATGAATACGAAAACAATGATAATGGTGGTCGTGCTGATATTTTTCGGAGGGCTACAGCTTGGGTGTGCGCCCCGGCTGGATGATTTCACCCCCGCCAAGCGGTACTGCCGTCCCGAATCAAGCCATTGCATTTAGCATAGAACTGGTTCGCACCAGTCGTATGAATGTCCCGTATGATGCCAACGGGAAGGTTGGTCTTTTGAGACAAGTTTGGACGTTCATATAAAAATGCGAACAGTGCTACCGATAGTTGTCATACTATCGGCGTTACTTGCTTCATGCGGCGGAGGCGGTAGTGGTGGCGGAACCACGGCTGTCGTTGCTCCGCCGTCCCTCGGTGCCGACGAGATATTTCTAAGTTCTAGCTTAGGCTTTGATGTCCTAAGTTTGTTAAGTAATATTACTTTGACTGTCGCATCTCCGGACACGGCGAACCGCATAGCGTTGGATCAGATAAATTTTGATGTGCGACTTGGCAGGGCGGGCCAAGGTGTTACCGTCGCCATAGCTGATGAATTCCCGGATACGAGTGTGAGTTTCTTGTCGCACGCTCGCACCACGGTGTTACTTGATGTGTGTGGGGGTCGCCCAACATGTGTAAATGCTCGCATCGGACATGGCACGGCAGTGTCAGGAACCGCGATCGGCAAAATTGGAGCGACCGTCTACGGACCCGCCCATAGGGCAGATCTGGAAATCTTGGCGTTGGATAGCATACCAGCGGGCAGCATAGCTAGTGGAGTTTTGTTTGATCGCTTGAATACGCTTGGTGTGAGTGCAAAAGTGGTTAATCTTTCTTTTGGGCCTGTAACAGGGATAACATTAACAACGCAACGTCAGATCAACCCGCAAATTCCCGCCGGGGTAGCACTTTCAATTCAAACGCCAGAAAGACCTAGTTTAACTGTATCATTTAATAATTTTCAGCAATTTTTCGTCGATGATGAGCGCCTAGCCGTATGGGCAGCAGGGAACGAAGGTTATAGTGCAACCGGATTGATAGACGTGGAAGTTTTAAACGCTTTGCGACCTCGATTTGCATTGACATTCGCTGATATCACCTCCGGGTTTAATCCGGCTGATGCGCGCAGATTGAACGATATGTTGTATTCGTTGCGGCCGGTAGAATATCTTTGGCCGCTAGAAACGCCTTTAGTGCCGGAACGTCAACGACATTTTTTGGTTGTCGGTTCTATTGATCCTGGTTATGTGCGCGGCTCAAACCCCGCGAATGCAAGGCTAGCTAGCTACTCCAACGCTTGCGGCGTAGTCAAAGCTTATTGTTTGGTGGCGCCCGGGGAAATTAATCAACCAATGATTGGTTCAAGAGTGTCGAGAGGGACTTCGTTTGCCGCACCTTACGTCACCGGAGTTGTCGCGGCGTTAATGTCGACTTACCCAACTTTACCCGTAACCACCGTGGCTACTATCGTGCTTACCACCGCGACCGATCTGGGCGCTCCGGGGGTGGATGACGAATTCGGCCACGGCCTGCTAGATTTCACCAGGGCAATGAGACCGTTGGGGACCGTATCCAGTACAAGCGGATTCAGGCTAACCGAAACCGATATTGAGGTAAGTCCGGCCTTGGCAGGCGCCCTAACCGGCACCAAAGCGACATTCGGGATGTTCGACATGCATCAGCGACCCTATATGTATTATGTCGCCGCCCGTACGAAGCTCGATAACGACCTGCTAGACAATTTTCCAACTGCGCAGATGCGTCAGGTGAACGACGGTTTGGATCGGATGGCTGTTGCTTTGGAAAATAACAAACATGGTCTAGAAAAAGCGATGGTGTCAGACAGAAGATTCGGCATGTCGATTGAGCGCTGTGAGCATCTTTGCGCGCACCATAACCAGATTGCGCCGGGAGCGTTGTTAAACGTGTCGAATTTAGTTTCCGGCACGGCAAAGATCGGAACTAATTCCATGGCGGTGGCTGAGATGGGATCGAACTCCAGTGGTCAGCTTGCCTACCAATTGGGCGCACTGAGAGTCGAGCACAGTATCAGTGATTTGCATCTTGGTTTCGAAGCCGGATATCTTTCTGAACAAAATACTTTTTTAGGTAGTCAATTCAACGGTGCGTTTGGAGTGGAGGGGGCATACAGTAAATATATTAATGCGCAGTTGACACTGGCATTGCCAAAAAAACTGGCCTTGCACGGTAGTGCGACGTTCGGTGTCGCGCGCGCCTCGCCGGTATCCGGCAGCTATGTGGACACTGTTGAGCCGACAGCTTTCGATGCGGTACAGCTCGGGATTGGCGGCAAGACAATTGGCAACGGAGTTTGGCAGGCGTTCATAACACGGCCGCTAAAAGCGACAAGTGGCGGCTTGTCAATCAGTTCGGTTGGGGGATACCGCAACGGCGATAACGAATGGTCGGTGGTATCAGTCGGGGATCGTGTTGCGTTGCTTGGCGAAGGCGGTGATGACGGCGGCGGAGAATTACGCGTCGACCATACCAAAGTTGATTTCAGTGCGGGACGTCGTCCGGTAAGTCTGGGTATGGCATGGCGTGAGCGACGAGGCAGCAAGCTGGAGATTGCCACGCAATTGGAATATGTGCTAAACAGCGTGCGGCGCGGATTCGCGGATCAAGAAGCTAGAGCGGTATTGCAATTGAAATACAGTTATTAGCTCGTCGCGCATAATGTTGCGCAACAAGAACTAACAACGAAGCAAGACAAGGTAACGAATTATTTCGCCAATTTTTCGCCGGTATGCGTATTGAACAGATGGCAACACTCGACCGGCACTATCACTTTGATCGCGTCGCCGATTTGGGCCCGGAAATTTTTGTTGGTCTTGACGCAGACGATGGTGTCACCTGCGTTCATGGAGACGCTGGTTGCTTCACCAAGTAATTCCACTGCCAAGACTTCAGAGGTGATTTCCGCAACCGATTCAGGAGTAATTCGTGCGTCTTCAGCGCGAAATCCCAAAGTTGCCGGACCGTTGTAGTTGGTTTCCAACCCGCACACTAGCGCATTTTGTCCTGAAAACACGCCGTCGGCGATATTGCCGTGCATCAGGTTCATCGGTGGTGAGCCGATAAACCCGGCGACAAAAGTGTTGGCGGGGCGGTCATAAATATCAGTCGGAGTGCCGATTTGTTGGATCACACCGCCGTTCATGATCACAACTCGATCAGCAAGAGTCATCGCCTCTATCTGGTCGTGGGTAACATAAATCGTGGTGGTCTGCAGTTCAGCTTGGAGGCTTTTAATTTGGGCGCGAGTGGTGATACGCAACTTGGCGTCCAGGTTGGACAGCGGCTCATCCATTAAAAAAACCTGCGGCTGACGAACAATCGCTCGAGCTAAAGCGACACGTTGGCGCTGGCCGCCTGACAGTTGGGCCGGGCGTCGCCGCAGTAGATCGGTCAGCTCGACCATCCGCGCGGCGCGGGTCACGAGATTTTCATATTTGTCAGGCGATACCTTGCGCATGCGCAGTGGAAAACAAATGTTTTCATACACGGTCAAATTGGGATACAGACCGTAACTTTGGAACACCATGGCGATATCGCGGTCTTTCGGCTCAAGCTTGTTTACCAACCGCGAGCCGATCCAAATTTCTCCGGACGACACATCTTCTAGCCCCGCGATCATGCGTAAGGTCGTGGTTTTGCCACAACCTGACGGGCCTAGCAAGACCAAAAATTCGCGGTCGGCGATTTCTAGACTAAGGTTGTCCACGGCGACAAAATCGCTCCACGTACGCGAAACATTTCTAAGATTGATGCGGGCCATGCGAACGTTGCTACAAAACTAGCCTTTGACAGCTCCGGCGGTCAGGCCGGATACGATCTGGCGTTGAAAGAACATCACCAGGATAAATAGCGGCACCGTGGCCGATACCACCGAAGCCACCGCGAACATAACATTGCCTTCAACTTGCGTGGTGCCTAAAAAACTCGCAATTTTGGGAACCATGGTCTGGTTGTGTTGGCTAAGCAATGTTGCGGTTACCGCAAAGTCGTTATACGCGAGCAAAAAACTGAAAAGCCCGGTGGTAATCACGCCGGGCCACATTACCGGCATGATTGCGTGGCGGAAAGCCTGGATACGAGTGCAACCGTCAACCAATGCGCTTTCGTCGAGTTCTTTGGGAATACTCAGAAAAAACGAATGCAGCATCCATAGGGTGAAAGGTTGATTGATCGCCACGAGCACGATGATCGCGGTAGGCAAAAATCCCCAGATGTTAAGTTCGAAAAAAGGCAACAGATATCCTGATACCAAGGTTATGTGCGGCATCGCGCGAAATGCCAGCGCGATGAACAACAGCCAGATGGTATAGCGCTTGGTGGAGCGGGCCAACGCATATCCGCCCAAGGTGCCAAAAGTAAGCGAGATCAGCACCACGCTGACAACCACGATCCCGGTGTTGATCACCGCCAACCAAAATTCGTTTTCAATCCACGCGCCGTAATAGCCGGCACCGGTAAACGCGCTACCGGTTTCAGCCAGGGTATAAATGCCGTGCAGCGCGTTGCGCCAGTCGGATTTGGAAAAAAAACCCCTTGAACTTTGAACGAGCCCCATAATGTCCACAAAAAAGGAAACGCGGCGATGATAAGCCACAAAGCTATAAACGTTATGGCTACGGTCATGACCCACGTTCGGCCGCGCGGTGCCACTTTGAGAACTGAACCGGTCATACTTTGCGGTGGAAGTCCTTCCAGGCGCGGCGCATGATCGGTAGTAGCAATACCACCACGCCTAGAATGGTCAGCACTGATGTTGCTCCGGCTGAGCTAAACTGCTGTCCGGGATCGCCGCGTAAATCATTAAAGATAATCCACGACAGCGACGTGGCGCTGGCAGACGCGTTGAAACTTACGATCGGCTCGAACACGCGAAAATTATCCATCAGTTGCATCATAATCACAAAGGTACCCAAGGGCACCAAATGCGGCAATGTCACGAAGCGTACACACTGCCAGCGGTTAGCCCCATCAATGCGCGCCGACTCTACGGTATCTTGGGGCACGGTTTGTAAGCCGGCGTAGAACACCACAAATGCGAACGGCGCCGAGTGCCAAACCCCGTATACGATCAACATTATCCAAGTCAGCGGCACCGAAGCTTTGAGCGACAAGTTAGGATCGTTGGCCAAATCTTGCAGCAGTGCCCCGAGAATTCCTTCGGTATCAATCATCCAAAAAAGCACCAGCGCGCCGATCAACGGGGTAATGATCATCGGCAAAAGCGAAGCGAAAATCACCGGGCCTTTAATGAGACCAGGCAGCGCGTTGATTCCCAACGCGATAAAAAATCCCAAGATCACTACGAGCGGCGTTACGATCAAGGTGTAGGTCAAGGTAAAGCTGAGCGCACGATAAAAAGGCAAATCAAGGAGAGATCGGATGGTCAATCCACCCGGACTTTGCCAGATTTCGCCAAGTTGGTCGAAGGCCAGATGATTACGATTGGTATAAGTGCCAAAAAAATTGAAGCGGCCAAGGGGTCGTTCTTCCCGGAGTTTGGCACTTGCGGACGCATCTACTTGTAATTCGACGGAACATCCGAACGGATCACAAGTTTCCACTTCGACCAACACTTGTTCGTGGTCGATGAACAATGATTGAATTACGACCGATACGATAGGTAAAGCGATAAATACGAAGATCGCCAATACCGATGGCAGCACGAACCAGAAGAACGTTCGATGCGGCACAGCCTGCCTATTTTGGGGTTATGTGTTCAATGAGCAGGCATAAATGACTGCGCCAAAAATAACCGATTACAAAAATCCTTTTTCTTGCGCAGCGGTGATGTAGGCGGTCTCGACATCGGCCAACGCCTCCTTCGCCGATTCGGTACCTTGCATAAAATCAACCAGCTCATCGCCTAGCGCGGTGTGCATTAGGCCGATGTAGGGCAACATCGGATAAGGGGCGGCGCCGTTTTTGGCCGAGTTTAATGTTCCGCTGGCCTTTTCGGTTGCATGAAAGTCGGAAATCAGCCATGCGGCACTTTCTGCGTTAGCGTTTGCGATGTCGGTGGTGATGCCGTTGAGCATTCCGCGAAATGACGCTTCGGCGTCTTGGTCGGAAATATTTTGCGCAATCACAAAGCCGTCCCACCACAGTGTGGTGGCGGGCACGGAACCTCCCCCCACTGTTGGCGCGGCAGCGAAGCGGGTGTTGTTGACAACCTGATATGTCGAGCCTTCATCATCGGTTACGCCCGCGGCGCGTGAACCCCACAGATTAACCAGCGCGGTCTTGCCCGCTTCCCAGTCAGCCTGTACCGCGTTGCTGTCGTAGGTCAAAAAATCCGGGTTCATATATTCGCTAAGTCGGCGCATCATATTCAGCGCGGCTTCTCCTTTGGCGTTGTTGATGCTCGGTTGCGCCGAACTCGCTTCAAACAATTCGCCACCGTAACCAAAATACATGTTGATAAATTCTTCCCCGAGATTCCAGCCGGCCTTATACGTACCGCTGAGCGGGTATTCCATCAAGCCTTGGGAACGAATTACTTCCGCGGCGTCAAGCACTTCTTCATAACTGCGCGGTACGTCGATGGCGGCCTGTTTAAGAATATCGTCACGGTAAAACAGGTGTTGAGCGTTCGCCATGAACGCCACCGCCATGACTTGGCCGTCAATTTTGATCAGTTGGGTGTTAGATAACGAACTTCCATATTTGGCGACCAGGTCATCAATTGGACGCGCCAAACCATCGTTGAGCAACGGGACAATGCTACTGTTGGCGATTACCGCCACCGTGTATTCGGCCGGATTTACCGTAAGCGCGGGAACTTGCAGATTGCGATGCTCGTCAGTCTGGTTCTTGCTGAATGATACCGAATCGCTGGCACATTGTTCGACACCGTTGGCGACCGCATGCAAGGCTGGAAAGTCATTCGAAAGTATGCTGATGCGGCCGGCGGTAATGCCACAGTCAGCCTGGGCATAAGGAACCAACATACTGGCGCTTATCAAAACGAATGCAATTGCTAAAAAACTCTTATCGATCATTTTTCACCTCAATCCCAGATGTATGCAACATTTTGCATTATTGATAATTATAGATTAATTACGAAAATGTGGGTGCCATACAATTTTTGGTACGACTAATACGAATTTATTATTTTTTTCCAAAGATAACTGAACAAATCATGCAAGATGCGGTAAAGAACAAGTTGTTAATCCATACCGGCATGAGCAAACTTTTAGAAGCTCCCGTCAACCAAATCACATCCAGTTTGGCCGAGCTTTATCATGATAACGCAAGCTGGCGCGGTTCGCATCCGATCAATGAATTAAGCGGGGTGGAGGCGATCGCAAACCAAGTGTGGTCGCCATTGCGCGAGGCTATGCCTGATTTGGAACGGCGGGATGAAATACTATTGGGAGGCACTTTTGAAAACCAATATTATGTTGGTGCGCTAGGCCACCTGCTGGGCAGGTTTACGCGGCCGTGGCTGGATATCGCGCCGACCGGCGGCGCGATGAGTCTACGTTACGGCGAATATCATCAAATACAAGACGGCAAGATTATCCAAAGCACGGTGCTGTTTGACCTTCTTGATTTTATTTATCAGACCGGGCACTGGCCGCTGGCGCCGGCGTTAGGTAGCATGATGGCGTGGCCAGGTCCGCTCGGGTGCGATGGCATTTTATTGGAAGAGCAGGACTCAAATCAATCCGCGGCCAGTCTCAAACTGGTGTTGGATATGCACAAATCCTTACAGGATTACGACGATTCTTTCAATACCGGTCGCGAAGGATTGCTGACTATGCCGCAAGTTAAATACTGGCATCCAAAAATGATGTGGTACGGCCCGGCGGGGATAGGCGCCGGACGCGGTTTAGAAGGTTTTATCGACGTGCATCAGTTGTCGTTTCGCACCGCTTTTCCAAACCGTAACGCTATCGGTCATTATGTGCGCATCGGCGACGGCAAATATGCGGCCACCGGCGGCTGGCCTAGCGTCGAAGGAACCCACCTAGGCGCCAATTGGCTAGGTTTGGCGCCAAGCGGCAACAAGGTGCTGATGCGGGTGATGGACTTTTATGCGTGCGACGGCGATCTGATCCGTGAAAACTGGATTCCATGGGATATTCCCCACACCCTGTTGCAACTGGGGCTTGACGTGTTCGCCCGTATGCGCGAGCAACGACTGAATAGGTAGATAATAATTCGCGGGCCAAAGCGTACGCTTTGACGCTAAGCGACAATCAATTGTTTCCAAATTGCGACTTCGTCAAACAAAATCCATTCTTGCACGATTTGGCCGTTTTCAAAGCGTGCTTGCGAAATGCCCATTATAAATATGGGGGTATCAGCGCGCGCGCCACTCCATGCGCCGGTCCCGGTCGAACGCGCCGTGACCGACCAACGCATAGCCACGGTTTTGCAATGCGCGGCTGACAAATCAGTTAGATCATGCACGGTAAATGAAAGGTCGTTTAGCGCAGCCAAGTAATTTGCCAGCATCTGCTTGATTTGTCGGTGGCCGTGCTTATCGTGGCCGCCCGGTGCCACGACATGCGCAGCTTCGCCGTAGCGATCCCCAATCCGGTTCAGATCGGCGTCTTGCCAAATAGATTTTGCAAGTCGCAAGTAGTTTTGAGCGTCAACATCGGCAGATAACACCGGTTGGTATATGCCGCTAAAGTAATCTTGTTCGCTAAGAAAGCTGTTGTCGCTTTCATCAATTTGCAATTGAGCAAGTTCGCGCGGACTGTAGCCCAGACCGCGGGCGATCGCACTTTGGTCACGCACCAGCCATTCTTCGTAAACTTGGTTGGTCTTGACCCAGCAGTCGGCAATGACCCGATAGCGCAGTTGCTGGCCTGTCGCCGGTCCGTAGCCACCGGCGGTTTGGTAGCTTGCCAATGACAGTATGCGATGGGAGGAAAGATAACCGCCCACATCATCTTCGCACCAGACGACCGCTTCACCTAGCAGGCGTCGGTCAGGCATTGCAGCTTGGGTGGCGTAGGTCGCGGTAACGACGGCATCTGCGCCATGCGCAAGTCCTTCCGGTGAGCATACCACCACATCATCGGCGTAATAACGCCGAATGCTTTCAACCTGTTTTTCTTCCCAGATCTTGGCGGTGATCTTGAGAATATAGTCGGTAAGGTCGGTAAATTCCGGGTCAAAACCTTGCATGTTTGACACTTTTGTGGCCTGGTTAAGCAACGGCGAGCGTTGCTAACGGCGCGATAAAACCGTCGGCGTCAAAACCATAACCTGCTTGGTTGAGTCGTTCGATAACTTGCGGATCCCAAGTCGGCCGCAACCGATCGTTGCCACCGTTAATGAGTAATATCAGAACGTCGCGTTCGCTGTCGTTACGCAACTCGCGCCAGCTGTTCGGAACGAATGAGTACAGCGAATACTTTGCCAGTTCGATATCAACATGGGCGTCGGCAAGATTGCAACGAGCCGCGGGATTACCCTCAAACACGATGGCGACTTGCCGGCGGTCGGTATGCCAAAGTCCGGTTGCCGCGGCAGGTGCCAGACGCAGCCACTCCAAGCTAAATCCTTGCGGCACGGTAATTTGCGGATAGTGATGGCGGCTGGCGGTCATCCCGTAGCCAAGTGCGCAGGACATTTGCCCGCCGTTAGGTAACGCATCGTCGCGCCATTGCAGGTTTTGCCAGCGGGCGATAAATGCTTCTATTTGCGCAGGTGTGAACTCGGGCAGTTTTGCCATTTCGGCGGCAGGCAAAGGATCTAGATATGTTTCACCGTCGGGTAATTTTTCGTTCCGGGTCAAATCGATCACTTGGCCGGATGCGCTCAGCCGCATTCCGGCTTGCTTAGCATCGGCGAGTACTTGCGGGTTCCAGATAATGCCGCCGGTGTCATCGCCGCCTAAAACCGCAAACATGAATGCGTCATCATCGCTTCGGTTATAAAAGCCGCGAAAGATCCAAGTCGGAATCGCAAACAGGTCGCGGTACGCGCAACTGGCCGAGGCTTCGCCACAGTTGCCCCAGATAAATTCCCACTTGCCGGCGGCGTTTATGAAAACTTCGGAAGTAAAGTGCAGATGCAAATTGTTGATCCGGTCGGCCGGCAAGCTTACGCCGCCGACATTAAAACCGTGCGCTTCGCTGATATTTACTTCTTGAGTTGCGCTTTGCGCGACGCCCGGGCCGATAAAAGAATAATTAAGCTTACCTTCGGAATTGGGGTTGCGTCGATCAATAAATGCTTCGGCGCAAGGTTTAAAATCAACGTGCGGAATGTGGCGCGCTCGGGCTTGAGCTTGATCAAGGGTAACAGTGGTTGAAATCATGGTGCTTATTCTTGGCTGGTGATTGGTGGGGCAAATAATTTTTCCAACGACGTAATTACCGCCGCGGAATTTTCCAAAGTCGGCAGATGGCCGCTGGCAGGGTAAACGGTGCGCATCACGTTTGCACCGGAAACTTTGCGTAGATTGGAAAGCGGCGCGATTCGGTCGTGTTCGCCGGCACCAAGCAATGTGGGTACCGGACTTGAAGACAGCAAAGAGCTAGCGTCAAAGCGCGTGTTCAGCAGATCAAGCTGCGCGCGCCAGATCGCCAAA
The DNA here is from genome assembly GCA_036679665.1 of Candidatus Tethybacter castellensis. Classification (GTDB taxonomy): domain Bacteria; phylum Pseudomonadota; class Gammaproteobacteria; order Tethybacterales; family Tethybacteraceae; genus Tethybacter; species Tethybacter castelli. Next base: position 48,192 of record JAZHEJ010000060.1, read on the forward strand.
CCTTGGTCCAAAGCCATATCCACCACGCAATTGGTAATTGTCGCGTTGTGTAAATTAGGTTCATGCAGATAGCGCCGGAGCATTACTTCTTGCATATAGCGTTGCAGGCCCAGTTTACCTACGCGACTGAATGGGTCTTCGCGCGTTGGCTGATCGTTGGCGCGGACATTGGCATCCAGGTGAGCTAGATGGCTGATGCGGTGAGGCGCGGCACGCAACATATGTTGCGCTACCACCGCGCCAAGTGATAGTCCCACCAAATCAAAGCGCTCGGGCAAGCAGGACAAAATCTGCGCGCCAAGTTGGTCGAGATCAGATTCCGGGCTATAAATTGCCGGCACCCGGATGTGCCATCCACGTGCTGAAAAATGTTCGATTATGGGTGTGAACAACCGGGCGTCGCACATGGTTCCGGGTAATAACACCAGCGTTTTGGTCATCGCGACACCCGGTTGAAGCTGAACTGGTTGGCGTAAAAAATAACTGAAGTTGCCGCCACTTTGCGCTATGCAAGTAAGCGACGCGTCAGTGCGCGGTCCAGCCGCCGTCGACCATAAGCGCGGTTCCGGTGATCATTGCCGCGGCGTCGGAGGCTAAAAAAACCAGTGGTCCCATGATATCTTCAAGTTCGCCCAAACGCCCGAGCGGAATATTACGCAGCACGGTGTCGGCAAATTCACGATCGGCAAGTTTTTTTGCGGTAAGTTCGGTGTTGATAAATGTCGGGCATAAAGTGTTTACCCTGATGCCCTGTTTGGCCCATTCGTACGCCATTCCTTTGGTAAATCCTTCCACCGCGAATTTGCTTGCTGAATATAAAGCGCGATCCTGCCAGCTGATATGCCCCATCTGTGAGGATACATTGATGAAGCTGCCGGATTTACCCGCCTTGAGCAAAAGTTGGGCACAGGCGCAAGCTACCGTCCACGCCGCTTTGACGTTCAGTTCAAAAATCGCGTCGAAATCTTCCAATGAGGAATCCAGCGCCGGTTTGTTGCGTGCCGTACCGGCATTATTGATCAGAATGTCGAACGGTTGCTGGGAGGCGATCCAAGTTTGCGTCGCGGCAAAATCGGTTACGTCCAGCGCCACCGCCCGCGTTTGAAAGCCGCGTGCACGCAGCGTCGCGGCCACTTTATCAATCTGATCTTTGGAGCGAGCGAGCAAAGTGGTTTGCGCTCCGGCTTGCGCGAGCGCGGCCGCGGCGGCCATCCCCAGCCCGCGTCCTGCGCCGGTAATTAACGCATTACGGCCGGCTAAGCTAAACGAAGGTGTGACCGGAAGCTTCATTGGCCGCGTACTGCCGCCCGGTAAGGCTCGACTTGTTGTTCGCCGTAACGCCGCACGCGTATATTTGCCTGTTCGGCATGGCCGGCGAAACCTTCGAGCATGCATAACCGCGAGCAGTACGCGCCGATGCGCGCCGATGCTTCATCGGTGGTGACTTTTTGATACGTACAGGTCTTGATAAATTTACCCACCCACAATCCGCCGGTATAGCGCGCCGCGCCTTGGGTCGGCAAAGTGTGGTTGGTGCCGATTATTTTGTCACCAAAAGCGACGTTGGTACGCGGCCCTAGAAACAACGCGCCGTAGTTACGCAAGTTGCGCAAAAACCAGTCGGGATTTCGGGTCATCACCTGGACGTGTTCTGAAGCGATACTCTCGGCTTGTTCGAGCATTTCATCTTGGTTGGCGCACAATATTACCGCGCCGTGATTTTCCCAAGCGGAACCGGCAATCTGCGCAGTTGGCAATACCGTCAGCTGACGTTTGACTTCGGCTAGTGTGGCTTCGGCGAGCGGGCGCGAATCGGTAAGCAGGATGGCCGGCGAAGTGGGCCCGTGTTCGGCCTGGCCGAGCAAGTCGGTGGCGCACAGCTGGGCATCGACGGTATCGTCGGCGATGAGCAGCGTTTCAGTGGGTCCGGCAAGCATGTCGATCCCGACCTTACCGAACAACTGACGTTTTGCTTCAGCCACATATTGGTTGCCGGGGCCGACAATCATATCGACCGCGGCGATGGTGGCAGTGCCGATCGCCATCGCGGCGATGGCTTGAATGCCGCCTAACACTAAAATTTCATCCGCGCCGCCTAGATGCATCGCGGCGATGAGCAGCGGATGCGGTTCGCCGTTGATCGGCGGAGCCGCGGCGACAACGCGCGGCACTTGGGCGACTTTTGCGGTTATTACGCTCATGTGGGCCGAAGCGATGATCGGATATTTGCCGCCGGGAACGTAGCAGCCGCAACTTGCCACCGGAATGTTCCGGTGCCCTAAGATAATTCCAGGTTGGGTTTCGACTTCAATATCACGGATTGTCGCCATTTGAAGTTGCGCAAAATGCCGCACTTGCTGCTGAGCGTATTTGATATCAGCGAGCGTGTCAGGGTCGATTGAACCGATCAACGCTTCGATTTGAGCTGGGTCAAGCGCCCACTGATCCGGGTCCCACGCATCAAATTTGCGTGACAGTTCGCGGACTGCGTCTTCACCGCGGGCGATAATCTGTTCAATGATTTGTTCCACGGTCTTTTTGACTGTGTCTGCGGTGGCTAAATTGCTTGGAGCGGGCTTTTTCAACCAGGTGGCCATAGTAAAGTTCCGGCAGTGCGAAATTGGCGATAGCGCAAGAATTTAAATCAAGCTTAAAATATTATAGCTTTACACAATTTACGGCGTAAAGTTGAAATAATCTCAATTGCGCACGGCTTTGTTGGATTGAAACACCTTGTGATATTTGTCTAGCCGTCGCAAATTTATTATTCGCATATCTAGAGGACACCGCAATGACCCAACACAAAGAACGCATCGGATTTGTCGGCGTAGGACTTATGGGTCATGGCATGGCTAAGAATATTCTTGCCAAGGGTTGGCCGCTGCAAGTAATCGCGAATCGCAATCGCGTCCCGGTGGACGATTTGGTATCCAAAGGCGCAAGCGAAGCCAAATCTTACGCGGAAATGGCGGGTTCTTGCGACATTATTTTTTTATGCGTTACCTCGTCGATCGAAGTTGAACAGGTGGTGCTCGGCGAAGAGGGCCTCGCGGTCAGCGGTAAGCCGGGTTTGGTAATTGTCGATACTTCAACTTCACATCCTGATTCGACGCGCAAAATCAACCAACAATTACGCGCTGACGGCATGCTGTTTTGCGACGCGCCGCTGTCAAGGTCGCCTCAACGCGCTGAGCAAGGCGAGTTGGCTTGTCTCGTCGCGGCAGAAGCGAAGCTGTTCGAGCGTATCAAACCGGTCATCGACGCATATTCGGAACAGATTATCCACGCCGGCGAAACCATCGGCGTGGCGCATCAAGTAAAGCTGATGAATAATTTTGTCGCGTTAGGATTTGCTTCTGTTTGGTCCGAGGCGTACGCTACTTGCGTGCACGCCGGCATTGCGCCGCAGGTGCTCTATGATTTCTTATCCGGCTCCGGTCTCAACTGTACCAATTTTCAAAATTTCAGCAAATATATTTTGCATCAAGATCCGACCGGACAAAAATTCACGATTGCCAACGCCGCAAAAGATTTACGCTACTATACTCAATATGTTGATGGGATGCAACTTGGCAGCGCGGTGGCAGACAGTGTGTTTAACAACTTGAAAATTGCGGTACGCAATGGATACCAAGATCGTTTTGTACCAGAGCTTACCGCCGCGGTTATGGAAAACAATAACGTAAAACGCACCTGACGGCTAAAGATTCACGGTTGCTTATCAATCAACTTGGCATTACATTGCCGCACTTGGCCAAGCGCTAAAAAAGATCAGTTTTTAGGTAGCAGTTTTTCGGCGCCGATCAATTCGTTAAAGTCGGCAAAGGAAATCAGCCGCTGATTTTGCGAGATGCCGTTGTCTTGTACGCTACCCAAGCTTGTCGTTAAAGCGTGCGCCGCGGCATATATCCCGGTGAGCGGGTACAAAATCAACTGATAACCGATGTCAGCCAGGGCCTGTTTGTCAAGCACCGGCGTTTTGCCGCCTTCGATCATATTTGCCACTAACGGGCGCGGCGCGGAAGCGCAGATTGCGCGCATTTGCTCCACATCGCCGGGCGCTTCAATAAAAAATCCATCGGCGCCGGCCTGTTTTGCGGCCTGCATTCTAGCGAGCGCTTCATCAAGGCCATCGGTTGCCACAGCGTCGGTACGCGCAACGATGAAAAAGTCGGCATCGGCGCGAGCTTTGGCCGCAGCGGCTATTTTGGCTACGTATTGCTCGCGGTCGATAATTTGTTTGCCCCGCATATGACCGCATCGCTTGGGCCATTGCTGGTCTTCCAAAAAGCAGCCTTTAGCGCCGGCGCGAATAAGTTTTGTTACGGTCTGGCTAACATTCAGCTCGTTGCCGTAGCCGGTGTCAGCGTCAACCATCACCGGTATGTCAATCGCGGCACATACTCTGGTAGCGGTATCGCAAATGTCGCTTTGATTGACAAATCCCATGTCAGGAAGACCCAAATAGGACGCCGCCACACCGTAGCCGGTGATAAATGCGAGCGGAAAACCGCATCGTTGCGCGATCAGCGCTGAAAGGGCATCATAAACACCGGGAAACACCAAAGCGTCGTGTTGAGCCAATATTTTGGCTACGCTACTATTCATGCTGGCGTTAGGTTCTGACATTTGATTTGCCGCGGTCATTTTACCTACAAGCAATATTTTTTGTGATTAAGCGGCGCGTACAACTTAGGCGCTAAGGCTTATACAGGTAAAGCTACCACTGACCGGATTGCATTTGGATAACTTATGTTCAACCGGTTTTGGCAACGAGGCAATAATCTGTTTGGCCGATTAAAATGTTTACTTGATTTACCATGCTCCGGACATGATTTGATGTGCTTGTTGTGCATTTTTTTAACCAAGTTTGGTTAGCTAACAAGGCTTGAACATCCTTGGAAATGATAAATAATATGCGGCTGGTAACCGAAAAATCTGCCCGTAATATCGTGCTATAATCTGCGTTGTTCTACAACAAGGTAAGTTAGCGAAAAAAGCGGTAAAACGCTTTGCGAGTCTTGGTTAACAAGCCAAGACTATGAAATCAAGCGAATAAGCGCGTGTGGCGGATGCCTAGGCGGTTACAGGCTATGAAGGACGTGGATTACTGCGATAAGCCACGGGGAGCAGCAAACATGCTTTGATCCGTGGATGTCCGAATGGGGGAACCCAGCCTGCTTGCAGGCTATTGGTGGCTGAATAAAATAGGCTATCAAAGCAAACCTGGAGAACTGAAACATCTAAGTACCCAGTGGAAAAGAAATCAACCGAGATTCCCAAAGTAGCGGCGAGCGAAATGGGAACAGCCTAGTGCTGTATCAAATTGATAAGCTAAGCAAAATGATTCTGGAAAGGTCAGCGATACAAGGTGAAAGCCCTGTATGCGAATGGCAAATCAATGGACAGACGAAAAGTAGGACGGGACACGTGAAATCCTGTCTGAATATGGGGGGACCATCCTCCAAGGCTAAATACTCGTAACCGACCGATAGTGAACTAGTAGCGTGAGCGAACGGTGAAAAGAACCCCGAGATGGGGAGTGAAATAGACCTGAAATCACATGCGTACAAACGGTGGAAGCATCCTATAGGGATGTGACCGCGTACCTTTTGCATAATGGGCCAGCGACTTATGGTCACAGGCAAGCCTAACCGTATAGGGGAGGCGCAGCGAAAGCGAGTCTGACAAGGGCGAATTAGTCTGTGGTCATAGACCCGAAACCAGGTGAGCTAACCATGACCAGGCTGAAGATTCGGTAACACGAATTGGAGGGCCGAACCCACTGATGTTGCATTATCAGGGGATGAGTTGTGGTTAGGGGTGAAAGGCCAATCAAACCTGGAGATAGCTGGTTCTCTTCGAAAACTATTGAGGTAGTGCCTCGTGTTTATCACTACCGGGGGTAGAGCACTGTTATGGCTAGGGGGGAGTCAATCCTTACCAAACCATGGCAAACTCCGAATACCGGAAAGCGCAATCACGGGAGACAGACAGCGGGTGCGAACGTCCGTTGTCAAGAGGGAAACAACCCAGACTGCCGGCTAAGGTCCCTAAGACACAGTTAAGTGGAAAACGAAGTGGGACGACTAATACAGCTAGGATGTTGGCTTAGAAGCAGCCACCATTTAAAGAAAGCGTAATAGCTCACTAGTCTAGTCGTCCTGCGCGGAAAATTTAACGGGGCTTAAACTGTGCACCGAAGCCGCAGGCGCCACGGAGTGATCCGTGGCGCGGTAGAAGAGCGTTCTGTAAGCTGTTGAAGGTGAACCGGTGAGGTTTGCTGGAGGTATCAGAAGTGAGAATGCTGGCATGAGTAGCGTTAAAAGGGGTGAAAAACCCCTTCGCCGAAAGCCCAAGGTTTCCAGGGCAATGTTAATCATCCCTGGGTTAGTCGGCTCCTAAGACGAGGTCGAAAGGCGTAGTCGATGGGAAATCGGTTTTTATTCCGATACCCGCGCACGATGCGATGGGAGGACGGAGATTGTTAGCCTAGCCGGGTGTTGGATATCCTGGTGAAGCTCGCGGCCATGTTCCAACTGGAATATGGCGAGAAGTGGACAAAGCATTTGCTTCGGCAGATGCTAGTAGGTTATACAGGCTTCCAGGAAAAGTCCCTAAGCTTCAGTCGTGTGCGGACCGTACCGCAAACCGACACTGGTGGGCAGGAAGAATATTCTAAGGCGCTTGAGAGAAATCGGGTGAAGGAACTCGGCAAAATAGCACCGTAACTTCGGAAGAAGGTGCGCCCTGACAACGTGAAGCCACTCGCTGGTGGAGCGGTAAGGGGCCGCAGTGAATCGGTGGCTGCGACTGTTTATCAAAAACACAGCACTCTGCAAACACGCAAGTGGACGTATAGGGTGTGACGCCTGCCCAATGCCGGAAGGTTAATTGATGGGGTTATCTTCGGAGAAGCTCCTGATCGAAGCCCCGGTCAATGGCGGCCGTAACTATAACGGTCCTAAGGTAGCGAAATTCCTTGTCGGGTAAGTTCCGACCTGCACGAATGGCGTAACGATGGCCACACTGTCTCCACCCGATACTCAGCGAAGTTGAAATGGTCGTGCAGATGCGACCTACCCGCTGCAAGACGGAAAGACCCCGTGAACCTTTACTATAGCTTTGCACTGGATTTTGAGCCAGTTTGTGCAGGATAGGTGGGAGGCTTTGAAGCCGTGGCGCTAGCTGCGGTGGAGCCATCCTTGAGATACCACCCTGACTTGCTTGGAGTTCTAACCCAGATCCGTTATCCGGATCGGGAACAATGCATGGTGGGTAGTTTGACTGGGGCGGTCTCCTCCAAAAGAGTAACGGAGGAGCGCAATGGTATGCTTAGCGCGGTCGGAAATCGCGCTGAAAGTGCAATGGCTTAAGCATGCCTAACTGCGAGACCGACGGGTCAAGCAGGTGAGAAATCAGGTCATAGTGATCCGGTGGTGCTGTATGGAAGGGCCATCGCGAAACGGATAAAAGGTACTCCGGGGATAACAGGCTTATCGCGCCCAAGAGTTCAAATCGACGGCGCGGATTGGCACCTCGATGTCGGCTCATCACATCCCGGGGCTGGAACAGGTCCCAAGGGTATGGCTGTTCGCCATTTAAAGTGGTACGCGAGCTGGGTTCAGAACGTCGTGAGACAGTTCGGTCCCTATCTGCAGTGGGCGCTGGAAATTTGAGAGGAGCTGCTCCTAGTACGAGAGGACCGGAGTGGACGAACCTCTGGTGTACCGGTTGTCACGCCAGTGGCATCGCCGGGTAGCTAAGTTCGGAAAGGATAACCGCTGAAAGCATCTAAGCGGGAAGCCTCCCTCAAGATAAGATTTCCCAGAGCTTTAAGCTCTCTCAAGGTCCGTCGTAGACTACGACGTGATAGGCTGGATATGGAAGCATAGCAATGTGTTAAGTTAACCAGTACTAATTGACCGTGAGGCTTGATTTCATAGTTTTGTCTTTTCAAGACTACGAAGCGTAACAGTTTTTTTCGCTAACGAACCGACAGTTTGGCTTGGTGACCATAGCGAGGTGGTACCACACCTTCCCATTTCGAACAGGATCGTGAAACGCCTCAGCGCCGATGGTAGTGCGGGATTAGCCCGTGTGAGAGTAGGTCGTCGCCAAGCCTTTTTTTTGGATCCGTTCATTTCGTTGGAGTAAGGAAAAACTGCTAACGATGGTGTATGGATTACTTTTTCGGATCCTATTATTAATACTAGGGTGTCGCGCGCAAACGTCTAGTAGGCTAAACGAATCTGGGATTTGCACTTGCTAACAAATCACAAACTAACATTTTGAAAACAAGGATCTGAGGATGCAACAGGCTTTCAAGAAAAAATTGGCTTTTACGCTATAACCAGATGATCCTCCAAAAGTAGAAGGATTGGTTGGCGATGTAGTCTAGCAAGAACAGGTGTTCACTGTCATAGCAGGACAAAGCACTGTAGCCGTCACCAATGAATAATTCCTGTTAAAACGCTGTTGTTAGAACGATGGCAAGCACGTGTTCACTAGCACCAATGCGGTGCAGCGTATAGAGGTATGATCAAAACGATGTTTCCCTCAAGTATGGTGTTCGTGAAAAGACTGATCTAAAAATATCGTTCAACGGATCACCCAAGCTAGTTTGTTTCTGTAATCACCCAAGCCGTTTCGCCCACACGTTGCAGTTAGAAACCTTGTTTGTGGTGTTTGCCACAAGCTTTGTCAAGCGGATTATACTCAAAAAGACGGTAGGGGCAGTAGGATCTTTTCCAAAGATTTTTTTCGGTAACGATATCATCGAATGCTACCATGAGGACTGACTGGATTTCGGCCAAGCAGCATACTTACAGTTTTGCCACTTTTGCAGTCTGATTTTCTTGCAACATATAGCATTATGCTACCGAGAATAATACCTGCATTTTGCACAAATATTGCAGACTTGACTTTCAGGATGATTCAGTGTTGTTAAGAATAACGACCCAAGTAACCAGTTCGTATTTATCCTGTTCTGTCGGGGGTGCATTACGGGGCAACACCCCGCCTTTACGAAGTTTTGCGGCTGCGCTACTAGTGTAAGTTTTATTGATGGACTTAATAGCAGCATTTACCAGCTTGTCGTAATGTTGCATGTTTTCGCTACCATTAGTAGTTTTGTCAAACAGCTTACATAGGTCTCGGATGGCTGATTGATGCCCTGAGGCTACGTCGCGCAGCAGAGATAATGTTTGCTTCGCATGGGCAAAGGTTAACCGAACACTGCCGTCGTCCGTTACATAAATAAGAAAATGTTGACCTAGAGGATTAATGCGTTCTGCATCTTCATCAGTAGCTTCATTGTTATTTCTTACATTGTCGTTTGGGCTTTCTTCATGCGGACGTAGGCAAAACAAAACGCCAGGGCGTGCGATCGGATTACCTGTAGCAGGGGGAACCACTGCATACAATCCCAAAGGAGCAGTTTCCAATTCTTCTCTGCGGGACTCTAAAAACGCCAACAACTCCATGCGAAACTGGTCCAATGAAAAGTCGGTTAAAGAGACGGTTCCTCCTAAATCTTCGAGATCTATCACTTGATTTTTCAAGCGCTTCAGTTGTTCTTCGCGAAAAAACAAATCCTGCTGGCCTACATTCTGATCTGGCTTCATTAGTACGTTGTCTGATTGGGTTGCAGTCACGTCAACAAGTGCCATGCGCTCTTCAACGCGTCGTTGTAACTTCAAGTATTTTTCTAAGTCTTTTACAGGCCAGAAGTTCACGAGTTTCACAACGGCATTTTTAGAACCTATACGGTCTATGCGCCCGAAACGCTGAACGATGCGGACAGGATTCCAATGGATATCGTAATTAATTACCATATCGCAATCTTGCAGGTTCTGTCCCTCGGAGATACAGTCTGTGGCGATTATCACGTCAATTTCGGTATTTTGATCAGGAAAACGAGATACTTGATCCTTGCGCCGCTTGGAAATTGGACTGAAATTGGTCAATATTTCATCATAATCGTTGTTCCCAAAGGTTGTTTTAGTTTTATCGCCACCGCAAACCAAGGCAATGTTACACTCGCTGTGCTTTTGCTTAAGATGATCGCTTACGTTTTCATACAGATATTGGGCTGTATCAGCGAAGGCAGTGAATATCAGCAATTTTCGGTTCGAGGTGGTTGTGTTGTTTCGTTTTTCATCAATAATTTTTAGTAGCTCAGTTAGCTTTGCATCTCTTTCAGAAGAAATATGATTGATTTTTTTCAATAAATAATGTAGTTGACTTTTGTCTTTTTCAAGTCTTTCTTTCCATCGTGAAATGTCAATGTGTCCTAAATAAAACTTGCGTTTGTCACCTATTAAGAATTCACTGTCTTGAATATCAGGATTATTAAAATCTTTCGGTAATATGGCTTCGAAAACAGCATCATTATTATTTTTGCCAAAACGTTTTTCAAAAGTGTCCATTTCTTTTATCCTTTTATCAATATTATTGGAAATATTATCCAATGATTTTCCAAAAGAATGTACCGAACTTTCTAGTCGCTTGAGGAGGTTTATCTTCATCATTCCAATAAGAATGCGCTCGCGGCCTTGTTGGGTAAAATTCAAATAAACAGTATTTATGTAAGATTTGCGTATCTCTTCGTTCAAATCTTTGCGCAGATAGTCGGTAGGGTGGTAAATAGCCAAAGTTAACTTTTCAATTTCCTCATTTATCTGTTCAAAGGAAAAAGAGTCCTGTTGAGAATCGATTGCAGCATATATTGAACGCGGCTTTTCGCGCACTGGAAAATTTCCAATTTTCTCCATTTCTTCGTTGTAATATCGCTGAATTTGCTTGCGAGAACGGGCAATACTCAGACCGTCTAGCATGCGGAAAAAGTCTCCGCCGATTTCGAGTAATAGGTTTTCGCTGGTGCGTTGCTTGATCTCTAGTTTGCACCATTTCTCAAACTCTCGTTGTGCTTTTTGCACGGTATTTTTGATTGATGGTAATTGCAGTTTGTTTTCAAAGCTTTTGTCTGCTTTATCGCTATAAGTGACGTCTTCACCTGCAATAAGTGAAATCTGGTTTTGCAAATCTTGCAATTTGTTGTTGACAGGCGTAGCTGAAAGCAATAGTACCTTGGTGGTGACTCCACTTGAAATGATGTCGTCAATTAGCTTTTCATAGCGAGTTTTATTCTGTTTTTCCTCGGGTTTTGTTGAGTTTTTTTTGTTGTTGCGAAAATTATGAGATTCGTCAATGACCACCAGATCATAATTGCTCCAGTTCAAGGTGGCCAGATTCAAGTGTCCCACTTCACCTTTGTCTCGAGACAAATCAGTGTGAGAAAGCACGTCATATCGAAAACGGTCTTCGTTAAATGGATTCAATGTGTCATTTGATCTGTAAACCGTCCAGTTACGGCGCAACCGCTTTGGGCATAACACAAGTACCCGCTCATTCATCAGCTCAAAGTACTTGATTACCGCAAGGGCGGTATAGGTTTTACCCAGGCCTATACTGTCAGCAAGAATACACCCATTTAGATACTTAATTTTGCTTATAGCGGCAATGGCTCCGTCTTTTTGAAACTTGTACAGTCGCTGCCAGATTTCGGTATCAGGTAGAGCAACAGTATAGATATCGTTTTCCGCATCCCGCTCTCGATCTAACAAGTCCCGAAATATATGAAACAGCGTCAGATAATATATAAATTCTGGCGCATTGTCAGCGTAAAGCCGTTTTAGCTCCTGCAACACTATTTTTTTAACGTCTATGGTGCTATCTTTGTTATTCCACCAGTCGTTAAACCATAACAATAGATCGTCGCGGTCACGATTGCCGTCTACCACCAGGTTAAGTTCGACATTTGGGTTTTTGCCAAGACCCAGCCCTGAAACTGTAAAATTTGAACTGCCTAGTAAAGCATGAGTGGAATTTCCGTTTTGAAAATGGTACATCTTGCCATGCAAAAACCCGCTGCGACTAATAGAGCGAATGTCGACTTTATTTTTGATCCACTGCGCACAGTCACGCGCTAGCTTTCGCTGAACGAACTGATGTTGCAGCTCTAGTTTCTGATCCATAAGTATGTACGATCTTGAATCCTTATTGCCCTGGTCTACGTTGCTGACAAACTGAGGCTCTCCAAACAAAAATCGCAATTTGTCAATATGCTCAAGCTTTTCCTGCAATTCTCCATACGCATTGATGGTGAAGTAAGCAGACATAATCGAAAGCACGGTATTCTGTTCCAAATGTTCTTTTAGAAACTCTCCAGCTTTGCCTCTTCGATAGTTATCGAGAATGCCAGAAGGAAGTTTTTTTGAACTCACTGCAACACCTCTATATAATATCTAAATAGTGATTAAATTTCTATATTAATCGGTCAGCACATATATTATTGCTACCATGCCTTATTGTACGTTTTTTGAATTAATATGTAGAAATTCAGCGGTTGTATGATGCTCGCACAATAAAGCAACCGCTATGCTTAGGAAGCAAATAGTAAATGCTTAATGCTATTTGTTATGACTACAAGAAACTAGCTCCAGCATGGTCGGTAAATGCGTCAGAATCGCGGATGTATTTCATTACTGTAGCAGGGTTAGTGTGCCGGGTAACATCCATAATTTTGTCAAGACGAGCGTGATGTGCTGCAGCGCTAGTTACAAAACCTGCCCTCAGCGAGTGTGCAGAATATTCTTTCGGATTTAAGTTGATTGACGCAACATAATGCTTGACTAACCTAGGAATATCGCTATGGTGCAATGGTAGCCCTGTTAACTTACCTCCGCGGCGCATAGTTTGAAACAAATAGCCTTTTGTATGCTCAATTTGACTAATTGCCAGCAACCAATTTTGAAGATACACGATTGGCTTCACAGTTTTACCTTGAGGTATCGCTACTCGTTGCCCGATACCCAGTTGATCTGTTTTGGATTTGCGTATATGAAGAATTATTCCTTCAGTCTCAGCTGTTTCAATATCTGTGGTTTTTAATTCACAAATCTCAGAACGTCTCAAAGCACCTGCAAACCCAATTGCCAATATTGCTGCATCCCGTTTACCTATAAGCGTATTAGAACAATTAGCAAGCATCGCGGTTATGTGATGTTCCCGTAATGCCTTAACTTGTCGTGGACTGTTTCCTCGCAAACGGGCTAGCCCCTTTAAGACTACAGCGACTTTGTTATGAGTTGCAGGAGATACTTTGCCTAAATCTGCATAGTGCTTATTGATCGCACTCCGATACAATTCCAGAGTTCCTAGCGATAAGTATTTTTCACTTTTAGGATTTAGTTGAGTCGCCGTTACCATGAAAAAGTTTGCAACATTATCTGGCGTTGCATCGTACGGCTGAACACTTTGATCACTGCAATATCTAGCAAAACGTTGCCAGCCCTTGTTATATGCAATACGTGTATTATTGGCCATACTAGCCTTTTTGAGCATGTCAAATTTTTTAGACAAAGTCTGTATATTTTGGCAACTTAGTTTATTGTTGCGTGAAGTTAATTTCGTCATAAATTTTTAATAAAAGTAATAAAAATCAAATTTAATTCTAGACTGAGTTTCAAGCAAACACAAATAATGTCTAATAATTGAACAAAAAAGAGCAGTCAGTTTTTTGTATTGCATTATCGAAAATAAGCTAAAGTTCGGTGAATTTAGGCTCGAACTTCACACGGTAAATCAATTTATCGAGGAATTTTAACAGGATGCGACAAGGCATTTATTATTGATAATCAAACTAAGGAAGCACTAGTAGCCAGGGATGGCAAATCCGCAGAGATAATCAAGCCGGTTTTGCGAGG
>JAZHEJ010000068.1:0-3283 GCA_036679665.1 Candidatus Tethybacter castellensis
CGCGCCGGCAGCGGCTCGTACGCGACTACGAACACCCCATTGATGTCTCCAAAGCCATGATCCATGGCGCCATCGGCAACCCGTTACTGAAACGCATCGCCAAACCATCGCCAAACCATCAGAAATCTTAGAACTCTGAGAAGATCGGCCTCATTGAAGCCATGATCAGCCCGCTTTTCACCGCGTCACGCTGGTTCTTTCCGGATCCCCATTGAAGCAACCATGTGCGCTCAAAGCCATAAAGAATCCGCTATCGACGATCTGCCGCCTTGGGCCTAAACCGCTCTCAAATAACAGGGGGCACGCCATATGCAGATCATCAAACTCACCATCATCTTGCTGCGCTATGTCGCCCCAAAAGTCTCTCGCACCCTTGATGTGCCCACCGGCCTGCCGGCGCCCAACGTACCCTAGACCCTGCAGGCCGCCTTCGGCTGGCAAAACGCCCATCTCTACCAATTCTCCATCGGCGAGCCCTACCAATACGGAGCCATGACCTGGGTCGCACCGGCCTTCGCCGACAGCCCCGAAAACCTGACCGCAAATGGCACCACCCTCACGGAGACGCTTGATAAGGCCGGGGCAAAGGGTCTGACCTATCTCTACGATTTTAGTGACGATTGGGAACATGCCACTAAGGCGAGGTCACCCAAAGATGCCGACTCAAATCAAACCTACCCGCACTTCACAGACATCAAAAACACCTGCCCACCCGAAAATATCGGCGGTCCGCCAGGCTTTGAAATGTTCAAAGAGGCCTTGGCTGACCCCGAACACAAGGACCTCAAAGACTGGTATCGTAGCCCGTTTGATCCTACGAAACCAGACGCAAGAAACCTCAAGGCAAACGTCAAATACTCGAAAACCGCGCAGAAGGCGCTTCTGCGGAACTGGGCGGTTCGTGTTCGCGATAAGGCCAGGGCATTCGCCGAAGACCCCGCTTCACAGGTGAACAACGTGAAGACCCTTCGCGAAGTGGAGGGCATGCCTCGCAAGAGTGGGTGATTGGCGCTATGATCCTGAAAGTCTGATTCCCCGTTCGGACATGTCAAGGGAGGCGGCGGAATGAGCGCCATGCCGAAATCCATGAAAGCCATGCTGCTCACCGGTCACGGCGGGTTTGAAAAGTACGAGTTACGGACGGACTGGCCGGCGCCTGAACCCGGTCCGGCGGATGTCCTAGTCAAGGTCGCCGCCTGCGGATTGAACAATACCGACGTCAACACGCGAACCGGCTGGTACTCCAAGGCGGTAAGCGAGGCGACGACGGGCGGCGCGTATGCGGAGGTCGATGACAGCGATCCGACCTGGGGAGGGGCGCCGATCGCGTTTCCGCGCATTCAGGGCGCGGATGCGGTCGGGAGGGCCGTGGTGGCGGGCGCCGATGTGGATGAGGCGATGATCGGCAGGCGCGTGATGGTCGACGGATGGCAGCGCGATTGGAGCGATCCGGACAATCCGAACCGGGCGCGGTATTTCGGCTCGGAAATGGACGGCGGCTTCGCCGAATATGTTTGCGTGGATCACCGCGGCGTCGAGGCGGTCGACAGCGAACTGTCCGATGCGGAACTGGCTACATTTCAATGCTCCTACACGACGGCGGAAGGAATGCTCGCCCGGGCCGATGTGACGGC
This sequence comes from Candidatus Tethybacter castellensis, assembly GCA_036679665.1. Lineage (GTDB taxonomy): Bacteria > Pseudomonadota > Gammaproteobacteria > Tethybacterales > Tethybacteraceae > Tethybacter > Tethybacter castelli. The sequence continues at coordinate 1,635 of JAZHEJ010000068.1, forward strand.
TGCCGATACGGTGCTGGTCACCGGCGCTTCCGGAGGCGTGGGCGGTGCGCTGGTGCAAATTGCCAAGTGCCGGCGCGCGCGTTCATCGAACAATGCGCTTCGGTAAAGTAGGCTTGCCGATGAAACCCGACGAAAACACGCGCGATGTCGGCAGCCTGCTCACGGGAAATGAGTTCGGTTGCATGGATGCGGTGGCGATAATGCCGCCCGACGGTCCGGGACCGGGGGTGGCGCCGGATGAGGCCGTGCCGGGAAGTCCGCTTGCCGTGATCGAATAGGATGAGCGTGTGAACCGCGTGCATGGCCAGGGCGAACGGATAAAGCGGGCGAACGCGGTCCTTCCCGCGGGCGGATTCGGAAACTTCGAACCCGGAATTGTCATTCGCGAGGGCAGCCCCCCGCGTCTGGGATCAGGACGGCAGGGAATATGTCGATTATCTCATCGGCTCCGGTCCGATGCTCCTCGGCCGTGGCGACCCGGAAGTTCAGGAAGCCGTGTTCAGGCAGATTCCAAAGGGCATGACCTTCTTCGCCGACAGTGCGGTGGGCATAGAACCGGCCGAAGTCATCTGTCGCGCCGTGCGCCGAACGGCTCCGCTACGTCTCGACCGGCGGCGAAGCGGACATGTATGCGATGCGGTTGGCGCGGGCCTTTACGGGCCGTGACAAGATCCTCAAATTCGAAGACGGCTATCACGGGATGAGCGCCGAGGCGCGGATGAGCCTTGCGCCATCGAAATTGCCGAATTTTCCGCTGTCGGCGCCGGATTCCGCCGGTATTTCCGCGTCGGTGCGGGATGAGGTCCGGGCCGCTCCCTTCAACGACATCGATTTCCTGCGATCGTTCATGGCTGAGCACGGCAATGAAATCGCCGGCGTTATCGTCGAACCGTTGCAGCGGATCATTCCACCGCAACCGGGATTTCCGGAGGGTTTGAGAGAAGAGTGCGACCGATACGGCGCCGTTCTCGTCTTCGATGAAATCGTGACCGGTTTTCGATTTGCCCATGGCGGCGCGCAGGAGCTTTACGGCGTGAAACCCGATGTCTGCACACTGGGCAAGGTGATAGGCGGCGGATTTCCATTCGCGGCGATTGCCGGCCACGCGGAGATCATGGCCCATTTCGACAAGGGCAGGACGGACGCCGAAAACCGGCTCATGCAGTCGGGAACGCTTTCGGGAAATCCGGTCGCCTCCGTAGCCGGCCTGAAGACGCTGGAAATCTTGAGACGGCCCGGCGCGTATGAGACCTTGCGCGAGACCGGGCAATCGATCATGACGATGTTTGAACGCCATTTGGGCGATGCCGACATTCCGCACCGGATCGTCGGCGACCTGACTCTGTTCGATGTCGTTTTCACCGACAGACCGGTTCGCGATTACCGCGATGTAATGGCGGGCGACGGCAAACGAAGCACGGCTTTCGACGACGCGCCGCGCGCCGAGGGCGTCTTCAAATCGTCCGGCAAGGCCTATCCGTCGCTGGCCGTCACCGAATCCGACCTGGAGTGGACCGACCGCGCCATCCGCGAGGCGACGGCGGCGATTCGCGCGTGACTTAGCGGATGCGCTCGCCGCTGCGGCGGTCGAAGAGGAAAGCCTGCTTCGCGTCGAACCCGATATCCAACGTCTTTCCCTCCCTCACGCC
>JAZHEJ010000068.1:3293-4445 GCA_036679665.1 Candidatus Tethybacter castellensis
TCGCCGCTGCGGCGGTCGAAGAGGAAAGCCTGCTTCGCGTCGAACCCGATATCCAACGTCTTTCCCTCCCTCACGCCGCGTTCCGTTTTCATTTCGATCGTGAGCGGCGTCTCGCCGCCGGTCCGGCTGTAGGCGTAAGCCGTGCCTCCGAGATTTTCGACCGCATCGACCCTGATGTCGAGCTTCGTCCTTCCCTTGCCGGAAAAGTGTTCGGGCCGGATTCCTAGCGTCACTTCGGTTCCCGGAGCCGGTGCGTCCCCGAGCTTGAATTCGGCGACCGACCCGGGGTGATCGTTGATCTCCACGGCGGCATCGCCCGAATCGCCGGACACGACCGTCGCATCCATGAAGTTCATTTTCGGCGAACCGATGAATCCCGCCACAAACATGTTGTCAGGATCGTCATAAAGCCTGATCGGCGATCCGACCTGCTCGATGCGGCCGGCGCGCAGCACCACGATCTTGTCGGCGAGCGTCATCGCCTCGACCTGATCATGGGTGACATAAATCATGGTCGCGTCCAGTTCCCGGTGGAGCTTCGCGATCTCAAGGCGCATCTGAACCCGCAACTCGGCGTCCAGGTTGGACAGCGGTTCATCGAACAGGAAAACCCTGGGCTCGCGGACGATGGCCCGGCCGATCGCGACGCGCTGCCTTTGCCCGCCCGACAGTTGCTTCGGTTTGCGGTCGAGCAATTGCTCAAGGTGAAGAATTTCCGCCGCTCGGCTGACGCGACGGTCGATTTCCCGGCTTGAAGCGCCGTTCATCTTCAGGCCGAAGCCCATGTTTTCCGACACGCTCATATGCGGATAAAGCGCATAGGACTGGAACACCATCGCCACGCCGCGGTCGCTCGGCTCGACATGAGTCACGTCGTTCTCGCCGATTTCGATATTGCCCGACGTCGCGGTTTCCAGTCCGGCGACCAACCGAAGCAGGGTCGACTTTCCGCACCCCGACGGTCCGACAAAGACGACGAATTCGCCGTGATCGATCTGCAGGTCGACTCCATGGATGATCCTGATGTCGCCAAACGATTTCGTCACTTCCGACAATTGCAGTCCCGACATGAATTTCTCCCTTCGCATGACGGCGGCTCACGCCCGCGGGCCGAGCCTCATCGAGCGGCAGGCCGTTCAACGCGGTCTCACC
>JAZHEJ010000068.1:4455-7966 GCA_036679665.1 Candidatus Tethybacter castellensis
TTGGGGCGACGATCCAAGTAATCGCGCAATTTGAGAATGTCGGCGGCGGCGGCAACTTTTTGGTCGATCTCAGCAGGCGGGGTACCGGCGGTTTTGAGGCCGAAGCCGATGTTGGAGCGCACGCTCATATGCGGATACAACGCGTAAGACTGAAACACCATCGACAACCTGCGTTCGGATGGAACCTTGCCGGACACATCCGTGCCGTCAATAAGAATCTGACCGGAACTGGCATCTTCCAAGCCGGCGATGATCCGCAGCAACGTTGATTTGCCGCAGCCTGACGGCCCGACGAACACGACAAATTCACCGTTGGCGATGTCGATGTCGACGCCTTTGATAACCTCGGTCGCGCCGAACGACTTGGTGATCTTTTTTAAGCTTATCGCACCCATCGCTTGCGGTTACTCCTTTATTCGATATCAGCCGCGGCGCCGACCAACTGCAAGTAGATCGCCGCGGTCCACGAAAAATCTTTGCCGCCAAGCCCGTCCCCGGTCAGCGGATCATAATATTCAAAAAATCCGGCGTGTTCGTTCAACTTCAGCGTGGCGTCGCGTATCCGTCGCGCCAGATCGTCCAATCCCTGCTCGGCCATGCCGATTTGGATCATGTAATTCATGACCGACCAACTCGGCCCGCACCAATAGCGCTTGCGGTCGAACGCCTCATGTTCCGGATCCCAGCTCGGAAAGCCGTAGCTGCACTTGGCCAGAATGCGCTTGGCATGCGCAGCGAGCAAATCGCGTCCTTCCTCCAAGCGCGCGATCCACTCGTCGATTTGCCCGCGCAACTCTAATTTGTCCAGCATTTTTGCAAGCTTGCCAAGATCGCGACAGGCGCGCAAAAATATGAACTGCATCCCCGGATCGCCCATCAGAAACGGCCCGTCGCGATAGATCTTAACGTGATCCCAACCGGCTAGCCGTCCGTGGCGCACGATGGCCATAAATCGCCGGTAATCCAAGTCGGTCGGACGCTGCGAAGAATCCACATGCTCAGTGTCGCGGCGGTTCAGTTCTTGCATGTCGGCCGGCACCGGAACTTGCGCCAAACTAGCCTGCCAGTCCGGACAATTGTCGCGGCCGGATTCCCACGGATGGATAATCGCGACCAGTCCGGTCGCGGCCGGATCGCGGCAAGTTATCAACCACCGATGATAGTTCATCAGGTTGGGCAACAATTCGGCGGCGCAGCGGCGATCTTCTTGGTCGCCGTCGCGCGCCATTTGCCAGATTACGCTAGCCGCCACCGGCGGCTGAGTACAACCTGAAGTTGGCGGCGTGGTGCCGGTATCCCAAGTGGAAGCTCCCGGAAAATAACCCGGGTCGTCCTGCCAAAAGATGATGTGAGGCACCATCCCGCTGTCCCACTGACCGGCAAACAACCGGCGCATTTCCTCCCAAGCGCGCGCCTTGTCATAGGTCGCGATGCCCAGCGCGGTAAACCCGGCGACCAAATAGCGTTCGAACCACAAAAACACCAGCAACACCGGCACCGTGGCGACCACCGCGCCGGCCATCAGGTGCTGGCGCGGAACCTCCGAAGAATTCAGCGACACAATTCCGCGCGACAAGGTGAATAATTCGATATTGTCCAAAAACATAAACGCGAACAAAAACTCGTTCCACGCGATCATGAACACATACAACGCGACCGATGCCAACGCCGGTAACGATAACGGCAAGGTGATCTTGCCTATTACCCCGATTTGGCTCAGTCCGTCCATGATGCCGGCGTCCTCAAGCTCTGACGGCAGGCTGCGAAAATAACCTTGCAACATATAAATCGCCACCGGTATCGTCGTCGCCGGATAGACGATGATCAGACCTCCCAAGCTGTTGCGCAGCCCCAGTTGCGAAAACACCGCAAAAAGCGGGATCACCAGTACGATTGCCGGGATCATGTAGATGAGCAAAATTGAATTAGCCAAAAATTCGCGCCCGGGAAACCGCAACCGCGCCACCGCGTAGGCTCCGGGTACCGCGAAACACAGCGTGATTATCACGGTCGCTATCGACACTAACGTCGAGTTGACTAAAAATGTGCCGAATTCGAATTTATCGAACAATTCGACATACGAGCGGATCAATTGGTCCCAGCCGCGTTCCAAGTCGAGGGAAAAGTCCAGCGGGTTGGCCAACAACGCTTGCTGGCTTTTGAGGCTGGTCATGACCATCACATAAAACGGCAACACGACAATTACGGTAAAAAAGACCATGCCCAAACCTCGGATCAGCTTGAGCAGCGCGACTTCGAGCCGATAGCGCGAAAGCGGGCCGGCCGACAGATCACCCACGCACAGCCATACCGATATGCCGACGAGCTCGGCGATGATCAGCAGGCTTAGCCCTTGTTGCCACACGAAATCATCCAGCTCCACTCCGAACGGCCGGCCGCCGGATAACCCCGCCAACAACGCCAAAAACACCAACGCGAGCCCGATGTGCGTTTGCATCGTGCGCCGCATCGGGGCGATCAGCATATACCCGGCGGCGGCCAAAGCCGCGGCAAGCCCGGCGGTGCCGACCGCCGGCAATACGATGTTGCCGGATACGAACATGAATGTCACGCCGATCACCGGCATCCAAATCAGGCCCCAGACTCCCCCGACTGCCGCGCCGACCAAAAACCCCAGGCGCATCAGCCTTCGTCCTTGGGGGCATAGCGGAAAAACACCAACGCGAAGCACAGCAATACCACGAACACGACCACCGCGACCGCGGCGCCGGCGCCCAAATTGGAGATCGCGAAGGCCTGTTCATACACGTCCACCGTCAAGGTGCGCGTGCCGGCGCCGCCGCCGGTCAGCAAAAAGATATCGTCGAATTTGTTGAACGTCCAGATGAAGCGCAACAAAAACAAGACCGCCAAAATTCCGGCCAGTTGCGGCATACTGATACTCCAAAACTGCTGCAGCGGAGTCGCGCCGTCCATTTCCGCAGCCTCATAGATTTCGCTGGAAATCGACTGCAGGCGGGCCAAGATAAACAGGAACGACAGCGGAAAGTAGCGCCAGGCTTCGAAGATTATCACCGTGCTCAACGCCAAGGGAAAATCAAAACTTATCCCGAGCAAATCGAACGTCACGTACCGCTTGCCGAAAAAGCTGATCGGCGTGTCGATGACTTGCATCTGGCGCAACAGCGAATTTAAGGTGCCGGAAAAAGGATCAAGCAAGACCACCCAGGTAAACGCCACCGCGATGACCGGCGCCACGTAGGGAAACAAAAACAGACCGCGCAGCACGCCGCGCGCCGGGAAACTCGCGTTAAGCAAAAGCGCGGCAAACATGCCCAGCACCAGCGCGCCCAATGTGCCGAACACGGTATAGTAAATCGTAACCCGCATCACGTGCCAAAACTCGCTGGCGCTAAACACGCGCCGGAAGTTGTCTAGCGTAAACGTAAAACTGGTCAGCACGTTTTGCGCATCCGCGTAAATGAGCGGTTTGCTGTCGCGATATTCCGCGCCGCCGGCATAAGCGGCATCGGCGCTGACCGGCAGGCGA
>JAZHEJ010000068.1:7976-10122 GCA_036679665.1 Candidatus Tethybacter castellensis
AGTAGCGGCACCAGTACGATCGACAGTACGATCAGCAAAGTCGGCACCAACAACCAATATGCCAAGCGCATCTCGCGACTGGCCAGCGCGCAACGTTCGTCGGTTACCTCCAGAATAAGTCCTTCGGGCACGGTATCGCTGAACCAAGCTTGTTCCAGCGGGAGTTGTTGCGAGGAATTTCGCACCCGGTACTCGATAACGGCGTCGGCGCCTCCCAGCTCACCGCGGAGCCGCTCGTTTACCAGCAGCGTGGGCGGCCGCAAGTCGGCCAGTTGGATCGGTTTAAGCGAAATCCAAAAATTAACCAGTAGCGGCACCAGTACGATCGACAGTACGATCAGCAAAGTCGGCACCAACAACCAATATGCCAAGCGCATCTCGCGCCTGGCCAGCGGGCCGTAGCCACGCGGGGCAAACACCTCTTTTATCCGTTCGGCCTCATTCGGGTGTTGGCGGCCGATTACCGCGCCGGTTAGTTGACCGTGGCCAATTCCCGATTGAGCGATGCAACCGCATCTTGGGCGCTGATTTCATCTTCGATGTACTGGCGCACAACCCGATTGATGATCTGGCTGTTGATGATCTTCGAAGCCAGCGACAACTGTCCTTCGCGCACTCCCCAACGGTTGGCGGTTTCCAAACCGCTTACGATTTTGGTAATCGTCTCAGCCGGATACAACGCGGACAGCGGAGCTTTGCGATCAACCCCGACCGGCAATCTAGACCACGCGTCAACGAATTTGGTCGACTGCGACGGGGTGCCGCGACGTACCGGAAACTTGCCCTCCGGCGCGATCGCCAGCGTCTTGGTGTAGCCGTCGTCCATCGCGTAGGAGATGAACTCGGCCGCGACATCGGTACTCGCGTCGTTGGTTACGCCGAAATAACGGATATCGGCCCATGCCGCGCCGCGCGGGTTGGACGGGCCGGCAAACGTCGTCACCACATCGGTTTTACCGGCAAGCTCGGCTGAAGTCGGATCGGCATTAATCGTCGGCGGCGCCGAATCGCGCAAGCCGGCCAACTCGTCAAGAATAAACGGCGACCAGATTATCATCGCCGCATTACCGGAAAAATAAAGTTCGCGCGACTGCTTCCAGAACAGCTCGCCCGGCGGTGAAGCCTTGGCTAGACGTTTGTAAAACTCAAGAGCTTCGACGGTGGCGTTGGTGTCAAGCGCTTTAAAACCGTTGTTGTCCACCGGTGAAATTCCATTGGCGAGCAATACGTGCTCCAACACCTGACTCATAAAGTTTTCGTCGATCTTGGTGGCGGCGACAAAGCCGTACATTTCCGGCGGGTTGTGAAGGCGATTTACCGCGGTGACGATATCGGCGTAGGAATCCGGCGCATCCAGCCCCGCCGCGTCAAAGATGTCCTTGCGATAAACGATCATCTGCGTCCAGCCGTCCACCGGTACCGCGGCGGTTTTGCGGTCGTAGGAGGCCATCGACAGCGCCCCGGGCGCGAACGTGCCGGTGCCCAGATCGTTGACCAAATCATTGTTGGTGTCAACATCCAATATGCCGGCTTCCGACCATGGCAAAACGTATTGCAACGGAAAATAAATCACGTCCGGCAAATCGCCGGCACCGAACGCCGCGGTCGCCCGCGTGCCCAGATCCTTTTCATCAACCGGGATCACCTCAACCGTGTGGCCGGTATTGTTTTTGAAGTCGTCGGCCATTTCTTGCTGTTTAGCCAGCCGATCCGGCTGGGTTTCGGTAGTCCAAAACCGGATGGTTTCCGCAACTGCGGCCCCGGACACAAAATATGCCAACAAAGCGGCAACAACTAATTTGTACTGTTTCATATCTGCTCTTTCCCCCAAGAATAAATAGTTTTCGGTATTCTAGCAGTTGTGGGCGCAATAACTTTACCCACGTTCAGGAGCCTCTATCATACGGATCGAATTTACGCAGGCGCAACGCGTTGCCAATCACCGATACTGACGACAAACTCATCGCCAGCGCCGCAACCATCGGCGACAGCAAAATTCCCCACAGCGGAAACAGTATACCCGCGGCCAGCGGTATGCCGGCGGTGTTGTAAGCGAATGCGAACCACAGATTTTGGCGGATATTGCGCATTGTCGCTTGAGCCAACCGGCGGGCGCGGACCACGCCGCCGATGTCCGGCTTTAGTA
>JAZHEJ010000068.1:10132-18888 GCA_036679665.1 Candidatus Tethybacter castellensis
GCGGTGCTTTGGATTTGATCTTGAGTTGCGATCAGACCGATGCACTCGTGGTCTTTGGCCACGAACATCGCGGTCTTGCGACGTAAGCTCGGCTATTAGCCGCGCTTTGTCCGCCGGGCTTTGCTGCGCTTGCGCTTCTTCAATTTTGAGTTCACGCGCCACCGCATTGACAGTGTTCTCGCTGTCGCCGGACGCCATGATGATCCGTATCTTAGCGGCGCGCAAACTAGCCAGTGCGTCAGCGGCGGTGCTTTGGATTTGATCTTGAGTTGCGATCAGACCGATGCACTCGTGGTCTTTGGCCACGAACATCGCGGTCTTACCCTGCTTTTGGAGACGTTGGGCGGCGGAGGGCACATCCCCCAAATCAATGTTCAGCTGGTTCATCAGCTCAAGGTTGCCCAGCGCGATCGCGTTCGCGCCGATTCGCCCGCGCACTCCTTTGCCGGTAAGCGCCTCAAAGTCATCGACCGTGGCAATGTCGATCTTACGCTCAAGCGCCGCGGCGGTGATCGCGTCAGCCAGCGGATGCTCTGATGAACGCTCCAGGGAACCTGCAACGATCAGCACCTCACTTTCATCGCTGGCGGATACTGCGATGATATCGGTTACGGCCGGACGCCCTTCGGTCAAAGTCCCGGTTTTATCAACGACCAACGTATCCACGCGTGCCAAACGCTCCAGCGCATCTGCGTCTTTGATTAACACTCCGCAACTTGCGCCGCGACCCAACGCGACGGTTATCGACATCGGGGTGGCCAGACCCAACGCGCACGGACAGGCGATGATCAGCACACTTACCGCCGCGGTTAGCGCATAGGCAATCGACGGCGCCGGCCCCCAGATCAGCCAGACTGTCAATGTCAGTACCGCACCTGCGACCACCGCGGGTACAAACCAGCTTGCCACCTTATCGGCCAAGCCCTGGATCGGGGTGCGGCTACGCTGAGCTTTGGCGACCAGGGCGACAATCTGGGCCAAAGTCGTGTCAGCGCCGATTTTGCGAGCGCGCATTACAAAGCTGCCGGATTGGTTGATGGTACCGCCGGTTACCTGCGCGCCGGCGGTTTTTTCGACCGGCAACGGTTCGCCGGTAAGCATGCTTTCGTCCACCGCCGACCTTCCTGACACGACTTCGCCATCCACCGGCACGCTAGAGCCCGGCAGGACGCGCAGGTTGTCGTTGACGCGTACTTTTTCCAGCGGCACATCTTGATCACCTGCGGCATCCACCAACCGCGCGGTTTTGGGAGCAAGATTTAGCAAGGAGCGAATCGCATCGCCGGTGCGTTCGCGCGCGGAAAGCTCTAAAACCTGACCTACCAACACCAGCACAATGATCACCGCCGCCGATTCAAAATACACCGGCGGTAAGCCGTGGGCGACGCGAAGTCCGGCGGGAAACAAATCTGGCGCGATTACCGCAACCGCGCTGAACAAATATGCAGCGCCGGTGCCGGCGCTTATCAGTGTCCACATATTAGGACTGCGATTGATAATCGATGCCAGTCCGCGGCGGAAAAATGGCCTGCCGATCCACACCACCACCGGGGTTGCCAACACCAGTTGAAGCAGAAAAAACTCTCGCACCCCTATCCACTTGTCAATAGGCACTCCCAAATGTCGGGCCATTTCCGGCACCAGCACCGCCAGCGCTAGCGGAGCGCCTATTTTCAGCCGACGCAAAAAATCAACCAGTTCTGGGTTGACAGCGCTTTGCGCAGTCGGCACCATCGATTCCAGTGTCATGCCGCAGACCGGGCAGTCGCCAGGACGATCGGTCAGAACCTGAGGGTCCATCGGACAAGTGTAGCGTTGCTGCATAGCCTACCTAGGAAAGCTGAAAAGCGACTTTGGTCCAGCTCACTCCCTTTCGCTTTAACAAATCTTCTTCTTTTACGCTACGTATGATTTTTAAACCAGAAGACGCAGCCATTTTTTTGATTTCTTCCAGCGACACATCAAACATGTTTCGTTTTGTTTCAAAGAGACCGTGCCGCAGGGTAATGACAAGTATTCCAGATGGATTTAGCAGGCCGATCAGATTTTGTAGCGCCTTAAGCCTGGTAGATGCAGGTAAATGCATCCAAACTGCATATACGGTAATTAAATCAAAATGTAATTCTTCACGTAGCAGCTTACGCAAATCAGGTAATGAATCATCAATCCATCTTACCTGTGCGTCCGGGTGCAATCGCTCGGCTTCAGAACGCATCGCTTGCGACGGCTCAGCTGCAATTACATCATAACCCTTCTTTGCAAGCCAATTTGTATCCCTGCCACTTCCTGCTCCCACATCCAAAATGGTAGCTGGTAAATCAGGCAACAAATCAATTATCCAGTGATGAAGTTTGTCAGCCGAAAGCTGTTCGTAACCACTCGACGCGCTCTGAGCATTTGCATCATACCAACTGGTACTCATCGACTCAACCATTCTTATACATAATTTTGTAATAAATTATGACATTTAGTGCACTTGAATATACATGGAAAACCCATCTTCTAAGCAAAACCCAACAGTTTTTTAGGCGATAGACACCTTCGTATGCACGGGTAATACATCGGGATTGCCGTCGCCGTCAAAGTTATCAACGAAACACCTTCGTATGCACGAAGAAGATAACTTCTGCAAATTCCAACCTTTGGGGCCGTCGGAAACACTCCCGTAAGCACGGGAAAGAAAGTAGCCGATGCCAAGTCAGCACCGCCCAGCGCAAAATATTAACTCGCATTCGCTTTTAAATATTCCAAACTCTTATCTCAATTCATGAACCAACAACGCGATCTTAAATCAGTCGATGTCAACGAACAAATTAATAACAACTTTTTCTCTACTTCTTGTCGCTGTCTTCACACTGTGTTTGATTTAATCTTAAGTTGTATTCAGCAGTAGTGTCCGGTTTCGGTGCACGATGACTTACATGAGACATAGCGACATCTATCCTGTAATAAACGGCTTTAAAATTGTTATAAAAGCAAAGTCTTTTTGCATGCATCTTGTTATATTATTCTTTACTCTTCAATCTTTTTAGCGCTAAATGTCAAGCGCATTTAGTAAGTCTTTTAGGAAGTTTTTTCTTTCAACCTTCATAAGCACGTAAACCTTTCTGTTTCCGCTTCATGTTTTCTCATTTAAGTCTGGATTTTGTTATGAAAAGCGCACAACGCACGTTTTTTTAAAGCAACCATTTTGTTATAACTGCGAACACACAGCACCGAGGTGCAATAGAGATTTTGAGATCGATGAAAAACGTAAATGCCGACACACTTTGGCGCTAGGCTTTCAAGAAAATATGAGTATATTAAACACGGAAAATCTGTTAGGGATTACCATATTGCGAGACACCAGAGCGAATGCCGAAACTGTGCAAACGTAGGAAACGGAATGCAAAGACGACTTCAAGCTAGTGCGCTCATCGTACAGGCAAGTAAACGACCTAAAGATCGCTAATAGATTTAATGAATATTATGACCCGTGTCGTTTTGCATGAAATCGCTCAGCGACATTTCCACCGCGCGACACACACAATTCGCAAAAAGTACGGAATCTACAGATCTAGCTGTTGGAGCACTCTTTAATACTTTGGAGTAATCTATTGCCTCAAATTGAGTGTTTTGCAAAATGTTTATTAATGATTTATGGTTGCGCGCAATCCATATTTTTTCGGCTGTCGGAGATGATTTACCAGACTTGCCGTACAAATAGTCGTGTGTTTTAATCCCCAAATACGACAACAACTTTACCGCTTCGTGAGAAGTCATATCTTCCTTCAACTCAATATCTCCTCCTTGCGCTTTAGAAACTAAAGCTCCAAGCGAAACCAAATGTTTTTTGAAAGACCGTTTTTTCTTTTCTTGATCATTTTTATCATTACCTTGGTGTAAAAAAGGACTCACATCAACCTTCTTGTTGCGCAGCAGTTTCAACAAAACCTGATAGTCGTACAACAACTCGGTTGATAGGATCTTACGATCGCGTTTTGCTTGGGTAAAAATTTCCTTCATATCAAACTCGTTCGGCAGTCGCCCGTCGCGTATGACGACCTGCGTCGCGAGCAACGCGGCGGTGACGTTCGCATCGCGGTCTTCGATGCCTTGCATCAGAGCAGCTTCGATTCCATACTGTGCTGCGGCAAGTAATTTGGCTTGATTGTGCATTATCCAGTGTAAAAACAAACGCGACGGCGCTGGATGATCTCGCAACCACTTGTTATCCCGATTCAAATTCACACGATAATCCACTAGTCTCCTGCCATACGCGCTCTTCATTTTAATCTGCACTATCCTGCTCATATTTGACGACGGCATGATTTTCTTTCCAATTGACGAAAAACCCATCATCGATGTGATGCTCGATCCAACCACTTCCTTGAAGCTTTTGGAATCAGCTTTTACCAAAGTTTGTTCCGATGTATTGGTTGAAATTCTGAACAGCTTCATAATATTTTTTCTGGTTAATACGCTCACCTTCGATTTCAGCTTCATATTCATCGATCAAAATCGCAACCGCGTCGTTCATCAACTCTCGTCTAACCTTGGCTTCAGAGATTCCCGTGAAATGTCTGAGTAAAGTTTTACCAAGTAATTTATGTAAAAAGTAGTTGATGAATGTGTCCTTGGCCTCTTGGCTTTCACCAAGCAACCACATCCCCGGACGAACATTAAGCAAACCGCACAATGGAGCAAGCAGCATCCAGCCCAGCATCAACATCGCGTCGGTGTGAGTAGCAAATAGAACATTTTGGATGCCTTCATAGACTTTGCGAGCAAAGTCGTTATCCGGCTTTTCATTCGGATTGCCCCAATCTATTTCCGGCTTGTTAATCCAAATTTCATTTCTGTCACCCAATGCGTCAAGTTTAAATTGTTGACGGTTGATTATCAGTTGCTCACCTGTATAACAAATCGGCATTTTCCTGCCATTGATTTCAATCCAATGCCAACCTCTGCCGCGAACACGATTTGTGTCAAACACGCCTAGTTTTTTTAGCTTGCTGCACCAATTTATCTTGCAATTGCTCTTTGCGCGCTCCAGTGAAAACAAGCTTGGTTGATGATAGTTGAATATTAAGTTGTTCGCACCACCAATCAAGCGGAGCCATGGCTAAGAATAAACCCTTGATATAATGCTTTGTAATTCGATATTGTTGGAGGGTCGCGGTTTTCTTTTCTAAATAAACTATATGACCGCCATCAAAACCCAACAGCCGATAATGCGTGTTGTTGCCCAGTGTTTCTTCAGGCAACGCGTTGCTAGTATTGATCTCATCAAGGATGCTAGACTTAATCAATGAACAGCGAGCTTTGAACAATCTGAAAATAGTTTTGTGATCGCGTTCGCTTTTTTCGGTGAAAAAATCATAGCTGCGGTAAGATCTGTTTGGTTACTGGAAAGGCTAGCTGGATGCGTCCGCATCCTTTTGCCTTGCTAGTAACCGCACCGCAACGCATACTGCTTACTATTAACCACAATTTCTTTTCTGAAATCCATTTAACTTCGATAAAATTGCCATATTCTGTCGCCACGCCAATAGCATCTTTGTGCCACACCAGCATATCACGCCGATTGCCAGTCTTCGGCAGTCCCCCCCCCCTCCACCGTTTCGTAAGAGTCAAGAAAGTGTAATTCAAATCCCAGATACTTTCTCGGCAACCCATTTCTTTTAAACCAAGGTTCGATTTTCATCAGTTCCTCGCGGGCATAAGCATCCATGATGATGTGCCTATTTGTTTCTGGAATATTGGCTTCTGTAAGCATGCATTGGGCTTGAAGCAACTTGTCAAGTGTTACACCCTTGCGTTTGTGAGTAATATTGAAACCATCGGTATCAGCCGCTTTAAGCCCGTCATCAATGGCATCAATCATGATCTGATCCCGTCGCTCGCGCAAAGCGCGCATAACCGCCATGACTACATTGACCAATCGTGACGAAAATATGTCACCAACTAGCTCCCTGTCGCAAAAAGGACTGTAGATACTAACATCATATTCGATCAAGTTGCACTCGACGATAATCTCGGAGTAGATCGGTATGTTCTGCAAGTTTGGCGACGACTTCTTGTGTGCCACGACAGTATTTAGGCCGAAGTTAAAACTAGTATCGGTGCCGTATTTATCCGTATTCTTGTATCTGTTATACTTTTTCTTTTTTTCTTGAACTTTCTCAAATATCAAGTTGTGGTGATGGTTGGCGTAGCAAACCAATCCTTCATTATTAATGTCCGCTACATAGATCGATAATAACTTATGTAATAAATTTTGCTTTTTTGTGGCTACAGTGTTCATTGTTGTCTTCTCCTACAAAAATTATATTCAATTTGTTATCAACCAGATTTCTCGCAAAAGGTGCCACTCACAGCGAGCAAGCAAAAAGTTGCCCATCAACGTTGGATGAACTTTAAATAAAAATAAACTGTATTATATATCTAACTTCAAAAGAACAAAATAAACAACTAACAAACGTATTTTCATCATGTTGTCAACTTTTTTTAATAGCTCCTTTTTTTTTTGGCGTAGTTTGGGTTGTTTAAGACCCGGTTGAAATCAGCATCACTCGAGATTATCTCAGTAATCGGCTTCTTGACCAGACCGAGTGAAATAGCGAGACCGGTATTAAGAATATTCACGAAATTTAACAGCTGAATAATCAGCGATGACAGATTAACGTATCAAACTATTAATAAAGCCTGTTTCCGCTTCCAAGTTTAAACATTGTAGCCAACAATCCTACTGCTACGGACAAAAGATCCAGATTATTACTTTTGCCATCAACTGCTCCCTTTATTCCCAGGTTTTATTGTTGCTACGACAAGATCCGATTACCTCGTAATCGCCGACCTTCACAGTTGATACTCAGATACCTTTAATCTGATATTATTCGTCATTACCTACAACAGGCCGATTGACAGCTTGAGGATTTGTTTCCTGTACAGTAGTTTTCTTGGTTGGTTGCGACTTCTTTATCGGAAGCGTAATATCAATTTCGTCTATACATGCCGATGCGCGCTCGTTGAGCAATTTTCGGAAAGATGAAACCAGGTCTTCGCTATGTACCAGCACTCCGGTTTTTTTCCGTAGTACCTTTCTAATCGTAATCAATACCTGTTCCGACAATATGGCACTCAAGAGCACCATTTCTCTCAAAGCGCTTTTTTTGTGCCAGTACTTATCCAGAACTTTCTTCCTGATGCTTCTTAGAGAAATCAGATCAAATTTTTCTGCCAGTTCATGCGGATCATCGGCGAGAATGTCCCAAGTCGCAACTAGAACCACATCGGAGGGCTGAGAAAAAAGCACTTTATACAAGCGCCATTCAACAGCGTTCGTGAGCACCATCCAGGAACATCCCAAGTCAAAACAGTAGCGCGATCCTTGCTTCACATGCTTGGGAGTAAGAGTAAGATCTGCCCGTTTAATCTCCACCACGATATCTATGCTGTCTTCCGAGCGAATAACGAAATCAGCGAATTCCGTATCTCCCGGGCCCCGAATGGAGTGCTCCCTCGTCAAATGTTTCAACGCATCGTATCCGCAAAGCAACTCGAGCACCTTGTCTATATGTCGCCGAGTTTCCGCTTCGTTACTCTCTTGATTTTTGATTTGAATAACAAGCTTTTGAGCGTGTCTGAGTTGTTTACGAAAAGCTCCGATATCCATGTCCCTATTCCCAAATTTTAATCGTAGCCAACACTGTACCGATTATTTCATAATCGCCAGCTTTGGCCGTAAACGGTTCGTAGGCCGGGTTTTCGCTGGTCATGCGTAGTGTCCCAACCAATCTACTGTGACTCATGTAGCATCAGCTTTTTGCATGCGCAAGACCTGGTAGCGACCGCCCAGAAATGTAGTTTCTAACTGCTGATTCGTTAAGGCCGCACAAACGGGCAACCTCAGCAACTGGTAGATCGCCGACCAATTTCCTTAGCTGAATGTAGTATTGAAAGGTATTATTCAATTGAGTGTATAGCTGAAGGGTATGCCGAAGGTATTCCAAAAATATACTAAATGCAGAACTAACTATTTTACTCATGAGGCTTTGCTGTCAGCTCGTAATCGGCTAAAACAGCAAGGATTATTTCACGAAGACATCGCAACGCAAGTGGGTTCAATCGTTAGTGTAGTAAGGAAGGTTTTGTATGGATATCTATCTGCTCGTCGGAGCGGATGTCATCGCGTTGCCGTTACTCTAGGTTTCAAAAAAGCTATTTTGGCGGATTCAAATTTTCGCTCGACGGAGAATGTGAGTCCTCAAAAAACCGATCTTGAAGCTACCACGGCAGACTTTTTTGGGCAGACCGACCGGATCCGACAAAATGAAAATCGCAATTTTGGAGCGGTATCAGCATGCAACGTTGGCCACAGAACCAGTTGTGATACCTGTCGACTTTGTTTCGTTGCCTCGCGCGCCGGCATGCGTTGAAGGTGCGTGATGTTCGTACAGTGGCGCGCAGATATGCCGACTGACTGTCCATGCCAGGACACCACTCCCGAATCTGGTGCATTGTCGCCGCTTTATGTCTGGAGTTGGGCTACGAAATTTGCCCTGACATGGCCAAACAGATTGCTGAGTATCGTGAAATGCTGGCCGACCACCTGCTGCGCCTACCAAAAAGAAACACCCCGTATGCACGGGGAAGACCGCAACAGTCTGCTGTTTTTGGTTGGTGCCGGGAGAAACACCCCGTATGCACGGGGAAGACAAACTCAAGTCAAGCGTGGTGATCGACCGCCAAGAAACACCCCCGTATGCACGGGG
>JAZHEJ010000049.1:0-17694 GCA_036679665.1 Candidatus Tethybacter castellensis
GCAGTTCATCTTCCGCGACTCCGACATCCGCGGCGCCATGTCGATAAAAAGCATATTCAGGGCTTCCGCTTTCGTCGCTACTTACCACCACAAGTGTCGCGCCTTGATCTAGCACTTGGTCAGCAACAAGACGCGGCGTGGTAAGTCCGTACATGTACTCGGCGTCTTCATCGGAAATTTTGCAGACTGAACATAATGCGAGCAACCGCTCACAACGGCGTAAAAATTGTTTCTTATCGCCGATGAGTTTCGGACGCACGTTCGGGTCCAACGACAACGGAAGCTTTTGACGTAACGCCCAGTCCAATAACTTGTCGCCACACAAATCATTGCCTAGTACGGGTGAACCGCCGATATGTAGCAATTGAACCTGCCGATTCAAACTAGGCAGTTCATCTTCCGCGACTCCGACATCCGCGGCGCCATGTCGATAAAAAGCATATTCAGGGCTTCCGCTTTCGTCGATACTTACCAGCGCCAGCCCGGTTGGCCGTTCCACCCGCATTGCCGGCAAATAACCGACGCCATATTTTTCAAAAGCTTCGATGATCAGTTGACCAAGCGCATCGCTTGAAATCGGCATACTGTACCCTGCGGGTATCCCCAGCCGTCCGATCGCCATCGCCACGTTTACCGCTGAACCTCCCACCACCGGATAATACGCACCGTTTTGGCGTTGGATCATATCGATCAAATTTTCGCCACACGCTACGATCATCAGCTATAGTGGCGGCCTAAAGCTGGGTCGACACTCAACAACCGGGACTACGGAAACGTTCGCCTATTTTGAGTATCTGCTTGATCAGGTCGTCGGACAGTTTTACGTCAGCGGCGCCGATATCAATACGCAACTGCTCCATACTTGTCGCGCCAACGATTGATGATGTTACAAAATTGCCCCGCAACGTGTAGGCGATCGCAAGCTGGGACGGATTAATATCGTGCTTGGCAGCAAGATCAAAATACACCTGCACACAGGCTTCCATGTCCTGCTCATGATAACGACTACTGAACCTTTCGCCAAATAAAGTCATCCGCGACCCTTTCGGTTTGGCACCGTTCAAATATTTGCCGCTCAAATAGCCACCGGCTAGCGGCGAATAAGCAAGCAATCCGACATCTTCGCGCGCGGCAACTTCCGAGGTTGACATTTCAAAGACCCGAACCAGCAAACTGTAGGCGTTTTGTACTGATACGACCCGCGGCAAGTCATGCTCTTTTGCCAGCCGCAGATACTCCATGATTCCCCACGCAGTTTCGTTCGATAAGCCGACGTGCCGCACTTTTCCTTGGGTGACCAGTTCACCTAGCGCCTGCAGTGTTTCAAGTAACGGCACTCCTTGTTGTTTATCAATCTCTAGCGGCATAAACCTTCTGCCAAAACAGTTCACGGTTCTGCTTGGCCAGTGCACCTGATACAAATCGATATAGTCAGTCCGCAAGCGTTTAAGCGACTCGTCTACCGCATATTTGACCTGCGCCGCGGTCAGGTCGGTGGGTTGCTTATTCGGACGAGCCCAATTCATCGGGCTTTTACCCATTATTTTGGAGGCGATAATCAGATCGTCGCGCTTGCCTCGCTTGGTCAACCAATTGCCAATGTACTGTTCGGTCAGGCCATAGGTTTTGGATCTAGGCGGGATTGAATACAATTCAGCGGTGTCAATGAAATTGATACCCTGGTCTATCGCGTAATCTAGCTGCTCGCAAGCCTCTTTTTCACTGTTTTGCTGGCCCCAAGTCATGGTTCCTAGGCAAATTTCGCTAACCTTAACGTCAGTGCGACCTAAATTGCGGTATTTCATATTTTTCTTCCTTGTTGTTGAATAGTTAATGTGGAGACGGAACTTGTTTACCTAATTTGCACGCCTAGCGGGCGAAATCCAGTAATACCAAATGAACAGTATAACGCTTAGACTGATGGACGCATCAGCCAAATTAAAAGCCGGCCAGTGCCAACCAAATAGATGTACATCGACAAAATCATATACCTTACCGTGAACAATCCGGTCATAACCGTTGCCGGCGGCGCCTCCCAACATCAGTGCGGCGGCGAAGGCCAACCAGATATCTAGTTGCTTATACCACGCGATATAAATTGCTATTCCAACGGTAAAAACTATCGACACCAATGCCAACAACAACGCTCCCCAAGTTCCACTGTCTGCCAACAATCCAAACGCGGCGCCGGTATTTTCCACGCTACGTAAATTCAAAAACAACGTCACCTTATACAGCCCTTCTTTGTTGTCCAGCCAGTTCCCAATTAAGATCTTGGAAACAAAATCGGCGCCAAAAATCGCACTTGCCAACGATAACCAAAAAACTCGTTCCCATCGGCCCAGATATCTTGGGTTGACATCAAACTTGTCGCTGATCATCGGCTATTCCCGCCAAAGCTTGTTCACACCTTGTGCACAATTCAAAGTTGTCTCCGGTTCCAACTCCAATATCTCTGCGCCAGCATCGTGAGCATTTGGCCAACTCGCTTTTTCGCACCTCGATCGCTTCGTCGCCCAACGACACGATTGCAGCAGAAACGATCATGATACCGGCCAGATCAGCCGGAGCGAAATCAGCCATAATTGAGTAATCAGGCTCAGGAGCCGTAACCTTAATCGCAAGCTCGACATCCGGACAGTCGATCTTGCCAGTAATGCGCGCCTGTTCAATGAAACCGCTTAATTTGGTGCGCCATTTACGTAAACATGCAAAACTCACTTCAAGCTTTGACGCATCAGCAACAGTCGGCAACTCATCAAGTATATGTAACATTGTGCTTTGTTTAGGGTCGTCGGTAAACACCTGCCAAGCTTCATCCGCAGTGAAACTCAGCATCGGGCCAAGTCCGATAAGCAACATGCGAGTGATGTGATACATAGCGGTTTGAGCGGATCTACGCGCCCTACAGTTTGCGGGTAAAGTATACAGTCGATCTTTTAAGATATCCAGATAAAAGCGCCCCAAATCCTGATTACAAAATACATGCAGCTCTTTCATAGAAGTCAAAAAACTGTATTCTTCGTAGGCGGCGGCTACTTTTTTTCGACATCGTTCAGCTTGCACAATCATGTATCGATCCAGCTGTGCCAGTTGATCCAAGGGCAAAGCGTCTGTAGCTAAATCAAAATCCGCCAAGTTGGCAAGCATAAATCGTATACGGTTGCGTAGTAACCGATAAGCGTCGATATTGGTGCGTAAAATTTCCTCTGAAAGTTTGATTTCCTGACTGTAGTCCGCAGTCGCGACCCACATGCGTAAAATATCCGCGCCGTATTTGTTAAACAACTTGTCGGGCGCCAGCACATTACCGACCGACTTGCTCATCTTGCGTCCGTCGCCGCCAACCACGAAGCCATGGGTTAACAATTCACGCCAAGGCGGTTCCCCATACAAGGCGCAAGCGGTAATCAACGATGACATAAACCAGCCTCGATGTTGATCTGAACCTTCCAAATACATATCAGGACGGTTCGCGTCACCGCCTTGCCAATGCATCACCGCTTGATGGGTGACTCCGGAGTCAAACCACACGTCTAAAGTATCGGTAACTTTTTCGTAGTGATCAGCTTCGGCGCCAAGTAATTCTTCCGCGGACATCGCAAACCATGCCTCGATGCCGCCTGAATCGACTTTAGTTGCGATTTGTTCAATTAATTCTTCCGTGCGCGGATGGAGTTCGCCGGTCTTACGATCAATAAACACCGCCACCGGTGAATTCCACATCCGCTGGCGCGACAAGCACCAGTCCGGGCGATTTACCACCATCGCCGCAAATCGTTCTTTGCCCCAACTCGGATAAAACCGGCTTGCGTCAATCGCCGCCAAGGCAAGTTCGCGCAACGACCGGGTCTTGCCAACCGGAGCCTTGTCCATCGCCAAAAACCACTGCTTGCTGGTGCGAAAGATAATCGGCGACTTGTGTCGCCAACAGACCGGATAGCTGTGACGATAATTCACTTTTGCGAGCAGCGCGTTTTGGCTACGCAGTTCGTCAACGATTTTCGGCACCGCCTGCCATACATCCAGTCCTGCAAATTTTTCTACCCAATCATAATAACGTCCTTGTTTGTCGATCGGGCTAGAGCTTTCCAAGCCATGACGAGTACCAAGCAAAAAATCATCCTCGCCGTGCGCCGGTGCGGTGTGCACCAAGCCGGTTCCCTCTTCAGAGGTTACATGATCTGCGATGAATGCGGTGGTAATTCGGTTTAAAAACGGGTGCCTAAAATCGAGCTTATCGAGACTGGCGCCTTTAATGGTGGCAAGAACCTCGCCTTCGATCTGCCAACGTTCCAAGCACTGTTGTACCAGCGACTTAGCGATAATCAGCGTACCGAGCTCGGTGCGTAGTGCCGCGTATTCCAATTCAGGATGAATCGCAATACACCTGCTTGCGGGCAAGGTCCAAGCAGTCGTCGTCCAAATCACTGCCGCTGCATCAGGTGCCTGAGCAAGTCCGAACACCTTGGCCACCTGTTGATCGTCGCAAGCGCGATAACGCACATCCACCGCTATGGAAGTGCGTTCCGCATATTCGATTTCCGCTTCGGCCAACGATGATTGACAAACCGCGCAATGAAGGACCGGCCGTAAACCATGATAAACCAAACCGGTGCGCAAAAGCTTACCTAATGTCCGAACAATATCCCCTTCGGTGCGCGGCTCCATAGTACGGTAATGATTATGCCAATCTCCAAGTACGCCTAATCGTTCAAATTCAACGCGTTGCGTACTGATCTGTTCATCGGCATACTGTCGGCACCTACGCCGAAACTCGATTGGATCAGCCTTCGAAACTTTCTGTTTTTCCAACTGGCGCTCAATCGGCAGACCGTGACAGTCCCATCCCGGAATATAACTAGCGTCAAAGCCCTGTATCAGCTTGCTACGCCATACAAAATCCTTGAGTACTTTATTTACCACATGGCCTAGATGGATATTGCCGTTGGCGTAAGGAGGACCGTCATGTAACACAAACGACGGTCGGTTAGCTACCGTCTTGCGAATCCTTCCATACAAATCAGTTTGCTGATTGTGTTTGAGCATATCAGGTTCCCGCGCGGCCAAATTGGCACGCATCGGAAACTTGGTGTCAGGCAGATTAAGGGAATCGCTATAGCCACCCATGGCGTGTATGTGATTGCCGGTATAAAACTTAGCCTGCCTTAGGCAGGTTTTCAATCATCGCTTCACCAAATTTGCTGGACGGTACAATGATCGCGTCGTCGCGTCCTTTGGCCAGATCGTATGTCACGGTTCCGGCCTTGATTGTGGATGCGATCGCATCCACGAGCAAATCAGCAGCTTCGACCCATCCTATGTGGCGGAGCATCATATCTGCTGACAACAACAATGAACCGGGATTGGTGTCATCCATGCCTGTATGTTTGGGAGCAGTGCCGTGCGTCGCTTCAAAAACCGCGCAAGTGTCGGACAGGTTGGCACCCGGTGCTATGCCAATTCCACCGACTTGGGCAGCCAGCGCGTCAGAAATATAGTCCCCGTTTAGATTCATCGTCGCAATAACATCAAAGTCTTGCGAATCGATAATAATCTTTTGTAAAAAATTATCAGCGATAAAGTCGTTGATCCGCAACGGCTCTTCACCCGGCCTTTCAATTTCACACCATGGCCCGCCGTCAATTTCCTTTGCGCCGAATTCTTTTTGGGCTAGATCGTAACCCCAGTTGCGAAACGCGCCTTCAGTAAATTTCATAATGTTGCCTTTATGGACAATCGTTACCGAGCGGCGATGATTGTCCAGGGCGTACTTGATCGCCCGACGCACCAGACGATAAGTTCCTTCACGCGATACCGGTTTGACTCCATAGCCGGTCGTTTCAGGAAAAGGTATCGAATCAACGCCCAACTCACGTAGACATTTAGCAAATTTTTGTGCCTTTTCGGTACCCTGTTCAAATTCGACACCCAAATAAATATCCTCGGTATTTTCCCGAAAAATTACCATATCGGTACGCTCCGGATAACGTAGCGGAGACGTAACCCCGGGGAAATATCTGACCGGACGCACACACGCGTATAACTGTAGATGCTGGCGAATCGTCACATTAAGCGACCTGAAACCGCCGCCGATCGGCGTTGCCAGCGGGCCTTTCATGGTAACGTGATATTTTTCAATCGCATCCAAAGTCTCAGCTGGAAGATACTGTCCTTCGCCATAAATGCGCTGCGCCTTTTCCCCAGCGTAAATTTCCATCCACACAATCGATCGATCAGTGCCGTATGCATGCTTGATCACCGCATCCACAACCTTGCGCATCACCGGGGTAATATCAACCCCTATGCCATCGCCTTCAATAAAACAGATGATCGGATCATCAGGCGCTTCGAATTTACCTGCGGCATCAACCTTGATGATCGAGCCGTTTTCTGGAACTTTAATATGTGTGGATGTACTCATTATTGCGTCTCATACGCTTGCAAAAAAAGCAATTCTAGCTCACTATGTAATCTATTAGCACAACCTTATCACTATACGCAAAGAACAAATGGTAAATGTTTAGCCGCTTGTTCTTACCGCAATGCTACTACCGATTAATTTCAAGTTATCGCTCCATAAGGCCGTCATATCATTAAATTAATCAGTAGCGCCTTGTTATCTTTGTCAACTGGCAAAGTAGAATTTACCACTTATGTATCGCAAAATTATCAGTTGCCCTGAGTGTGGCCGCGAAGTTTCTGCTTCCACGCAAAAATGCCCTGGTTGCGCGACAATCTTAATCCAAAGACGATTTGAGATAAAACAAATTCTGTTGTATGGGGGATTTGGGT
The DNA here is from genome assembly GCA_036679665.1 of Candidatus Tethybacter castellensis. Classification (GTDB taxonomy): domain Bacteria; phylum Pseudomonadota; class Gammaproteobacteria; order Tethybacterales; family Tethybacteraceae; genus Tethybacter; species Tethybacter castelli. The sequence continues at coordinate 6,796 of JAZHEJ010000049.1, forward strand.
TACTAGTTGCAGTGGTTATCTCAGTGCTAGTAGTTCCGGTGAGCATGATCGTAATTCTCTACAGCTTGTTTGCAAAACAGTACCTCCACAAAACTACTTTTGAACCAGTTGACGACAATTCTGATACTTCTGATAGTAAAGGCCGCATAGTTGATCTTTGAGGTTTCGTAGCATCTGCAATAGCAAAAAAACCCAAGTTGTACCCTGATAAAATTTGAAACTCGCTTTGTTCGGTAGCGTGGGGACTATTGTCAAAAAATGTTCGCGAATTTTTTATGCGCGCCAGCACCAGCCCACAATATGCATTTTGGGCAAATAGCACCTTTCAATCACAACTTCATCATGATTGCTGAGCACGGCCTAAGGCATACTCAGCAACTAAAAATAAATGTGAGAAGAAGCCGCTTCTTGCTAGCCTATATTTTCGACGTCTGCTAAGTTATTAAAAGCTAGCGGCACAAACCCTCTAGATCATCGACAAGTACATTGCCTTGCCGTTCGTGATTTCGTGTTACTACGACAATAAATCTACTTGCCGATCACAATGCATTGGTAATTCTGTTTGTCCACGCACTCGCGCCCGGATCACTGGTAATTACCGGATCAGAATTACCTGATAACAACACATCCACGGTACGTCTGTAGTCAGCAGGGTCAAGAACTCCCAACGCCTGCTTGGTGCCGAGCAACTTGCTGATTTCCTGCATCATGCGCCGTTGGTGTTTCTGAGTTTGCGCCCCGGTTTCGTCGTAATCCAGTACGATATCGGCAGCCTGATCAGGATAGTTCCGCGCCCATTCCCATCCTTTGATCGAAGCGCGCACAAAACGTGTCAGGTGATCAACATACTGTGCATCGTTGAGTCGGTCGCTTAACGCATACAGTCCATCTTCCAATGTTGCGACACCTTGATCTTCGTATCGGAACACTACTAGTTCGTCCTCAGCAATTCCCGCGTCCACCACCTGCCAGTACTCGTTATAAGTCATGGTGGATATGCAGTCGGCCTGCTTTTGCAAAATCGGGTCGACGTTAAAGCCCTGTTTAAGTACGGTGACTCCGCTTGAACCACCTTCGGTGGAAAGACCCAGTTTGCTCATCCACGACAAAAACGGATATTCATTACCGAAAAACCATACTCCTAGCGTGCGACCTGGAAAATCTTGCTGCGGATTCGTAATTCCAGTCTCTTTCAGACAGGTAAGCATCATACCGGAACGGTCAAAGATTTGCGCCACGTTCACCAGCTCCAAGCCTTTTTCCCGCGCTGCGAGCGCAGCGGGCATCCATTCAATGATTACATCCGCGCCCCCGCCGGCTATCACCTGCGGCGGAGCTATGTCCGGGCCGCCTGGCTTGATGGTCACATCCAGGTCTTCTTCTTCATAATAACCCTTCTCCAGCGCAACATAGTAACCGGCAAACTGGGCTTGCGTTACCCACTTGAGCTGGACGGTAAATGGATCCGCTGCTCCGGCTGTAAAGCTCAACAAAGCAGCAGAAAGTAAAACTAAAGTTCTTGTCATGTTTTTCATACCTTTAATATACTATATTTTCATCTATTTTTTTTCATCTATTTTTTTCATTATCATGCTCCAATATCGCTCCACATCAAAGACATGCTGCCGCGCAAAGTTGCATCGGCATTCAAGATATCAAGTCGGCACGCGGCCTGATCATAGTCGCGATTATGAGCATCCACTAGATGGGAAACCGGCTCCAGGCAGAAAAATTTATCCTGATCGGACGGTGCGTATAGCTGATAAACACCAAATTTGGCTGAAGCGGTCATTTTTAGTCTCAGAGCATATTCCGGCCAGCATATCAAAGCTTTGCGATTCCAGCCGGTAAACGTATTGTCAATCGGATCGGCCGGCAACTCGCGCAACTTGGCAAAATTCCATCTAGGGCGTGCGCGTACCGCAAGCTCACGTTGCGGCAATTGCGTTTTGTCGGTAACCCAATAATTTTGCGCAGGTGCCTGTACCGCAGTTTTTGACGTGCGCGGAAACCACGGGTGAAAACCTATACCATAAGGCAATGCATCGTCTCCTTTATGCGTCACCGCCAACTCAATTGTGATTGTTCTGCCGCGCAGACGATAGCTTACCGAAGCCAGATAATCAAAAAGGTTAGGGCCCTGCGAACGTAATTCGAGCCGGGCTTGTGTCGCGGAACTGTCGATAACTTGCCACTTGGCGGTAAGCGCGTTGCCGTGAATAGGCATCGGCTCCCCTTGAATATTCGGTTTTAACCCAACGCGTCGGCCACAATAGCTAAATCCGCCATGTGAAATGCGGTTTGTCCACGGCAACATCAGATTGCACCCCAGATCAAACACTTCGAAATTTTCGCTGTGATCAATGCCGCGTAACAACGCAACCTTGCCACCATCGGCGCGCAACGCATCAAAACTGGCCAGCCCCGCGCCCACATCCGGTAACACCACTGCTCGACAGTGTCGATTGGCGATTACTATTTGTTTTAAGCTAGTTGTGCTATACGCCATGCGCACTTGTTACCACTACCATGCCAGCAATTTCTGGGTGTGCTTAGCGAACCATTTTTTGGACTGTAGATAATTTGGATCGAACGTTGCGACCTGGCGCCAAAAACGCTTGGAATGACTGAATTCAAGCAGATGACACAGCTCATGGACTACAACCGAATCAATTTGCGCAAGTGGTGCCTTCACCAAATACCAAGTAAATCTGATATTGCCTTTTTTTGTACACGAACCCAAACAAGTACGCGCTGAACCAAATGACACCTTAGGCATTTCTATTCGCATCTTATCGGCGAACTTTTTTACTTGCGGCAAAATTATCTGTTGGGCCTGCTCACGATACCACAAGCTTAGCCTTTGTCTGATTATGGTCGCGTTAGGTTGATACGGGCACCGCCAGCGCAGGCTGTCATCGTGCAACTGAAGTTCGTCATGCTCAGCCTGGCGAATATCCAAATGATAACTTTTACCGACTAGCTCCAACCGCATGCCGTTGGTAAAAGCGACTGGCACGGGTGCGGGCAAACGACTTAACGTACGAGATATCCATTGTTCGTGGGCAGCGACAAACTTGCGCAACCCTTTATCGCTATAACGCGCCGGTACGCGTAGCGTAGCCACACCGTCAGCTATGACGATAGCCACATATTTGCGTTGCGGGTGAGGAACGACCGATAGTTGCAATCCATTTATGTCAATTGTTTTCAAAGAAGATTTCATTGTGAAAGTTCTGGCAAATCGCGATACAAATTCAGTGCTTGAGGATTGGCCAGCGCTCCGGTATTTGAAACTGTACGGTTATTTATCACCGCCGCTACCGCCAATTCGGAAATTTTTCCTGAACGTGTGCGTGGAATATCTGCCACCGCAAGGATTTTTGCGGGTACATGACGAGGAGTATTCCGGTTGCGGATTTGCTCGCATATTTTATTTTTTAGTTTAGCGTCCAATTTAATCCCCTCGTTCAAACACACGAACAGTACGATGCGCTGGTCGTCTTGCCAGCGCTGGCCTACTGCGACTGCCTCGACGACTTCGTTTAGATTTTCGACTGCGCGATAAATTTCCGCGGTTCCGATTCTCACTCCACCAGGATTGAGTACCGCATCAGAACGACCGTATATTACCAATGAACCTTCCTTTGTAAAAGACACCCAATCGCCATGGCACCACACATCCGGAAAACGGGAGAAATAGGTCTGGCGGTATTTTTCGTTATTCTGATCGCCCACTAGTCCCAGCGGCATCGAAGGAATGGCATTGCGACACACCATTTCGCCACTATGTCCCATTATCGAACGTCCTTTTTCGTCGTATGCGGCAACGTCGCAACCAAGCTCAACGGCCTGAATTTCTCCTCTGCGCACCGGTAATGTGGGTACTCCGCCGACAAAACACGCACAAATGTCCGTGCCGCCACTGATTGAAGCCACATGCAGATCGCGCCCCCAGTGTTCGTATAGATAATCAAAACTTTCGTGTAGTAACGGGGAACCGGTCGACATTACGCAACGTAGAAAATCACCACCTGCCCGCGCGCGCGGTTTAACCGCGCTTTTGGCGCAAGCCGCAAAATATCTGGCCGAAGCGCCAAAATGTGTCACCTTTTCTTCAATCGCCAAAGTTGCCAAACGCCCCGCATTCGGATACATCGGATGTCCATCGTACAAAACCACCGCCGCGTTTGCGGCCAGCGCCGAAGCCTGCCAGTTCCACATCATCCATCCGCAGGTAGTGTAGAAAAACATCTTGTGTCCGGCCTTCAGATCAATATGCAACACCAGTTCACTAAGATGCTTCAGTAATAACCCGCCGCCGCTGTGAATGATGCTTTTGGGTTTGCCGGTGGTGCCGGACGAAAACAAATAAAAGCCGGGGTCGCTAGCTAGTACCGGTGCGAATTCAACTTCCCGTTGTTTGATATCGTTGCAAAAATCATCCCAACGCATTACCTCAGACGGCACTGACGCCGCAACATCGGTATAGTCGAACACAACCCATTTGCGTACCCTTTGCATTTGCTGAATAAGCCCAGATAACTTTTCGCCTAGGTCAATCAGCTTGCCCTTATAGCGGTACGCACTGCAAACAAAAACCACTTTCGGGTCAACCTGCGCCAAACGTTCTACTATAGCCGTTGTGCCAAAATCCGGCGAACAGCTCGTAAATACCGCTCCTAGCGATTGTGCCGCCAACATTATCAGCATCGCTTCCGGGCAATTGGGCACAACTGCCGCCACGCAATTGCCTCGCTTTACCCCGGCTAAACGTAACGCCTGTTGCAGTATTGATACTTGCTTACGCACTTGGCCCATCGTCAGTTCACTACGCCGGCCATCTTCGCTAATGCCGATCAAAGCTACGCGCGCATCATCGCCACGCATCAGATTAGCCGCGTAATTAATAACTGCCGCAGGATAAAAAACTCCGCTGGCCAGATCGCTATCCTGACGGTAAACCGGCAGGTTCGGTATTCCTTGAATTGCACAATACTCCCAGATGGCCTGCCAGAATTTGCTCGGTTCGTCTATCGACCAACGGTGTAGTTGCTGATAATCGGCCCCCGGTAAATAGCGTCGGGTAAATTCAGTGAGATTAGCTTGGGCAATTCGTTCCGTATCAGGTTGCCACAGAATCGGCTCTTCGGCCATGGCCTGTTCACCACAATTGCCGGTAGTCATCTTCACGTCAAACTAGTTTGTACTCAAAAGCGCAACTAAAGCTTCGCTAGCTGGTAGTTTCAAACTTAACACGCCCTTCTTGTCGCATTCGATCAGGCCGATATTCCACAAATTTTGGGCGGCGTGTACATCATATGCCGGCAGCCTAAGCTTAGCAGACACCGGCAGGTCACCTTCATTTGCCACAAACAGTAGCAAAGTGCCATCGTCATGACGTAACAAGCGCATGTCAAGCAGGTAATCATTCTCAGCTAAAACCTCCACATCCGGACGCAATCCCAAGTCGATCAGCAAACTATGCCAGAAATCAAGATAATTTCGGTTTCGATCACTGACCAAATCCATATGCGTCGCAAAATGAATTGCTTGGCCCGCCCCGTACTTGTGTACGGTAATTGCCGGATCGCCGTTGGCGAACTCGCCCAATACTATGGTGTCCGCCGCAAGATCTTGCTGCTGTCGGTGGTGCATGCCCGTCAACGAAAATCGTTTCTTACCAACCGCGGCCTGCACTTTAATGTCGTCTTCGACCCAAAGCCCGGTTTCGGTCGCGCCGATCACTTCGTTTAAACCACCGCCGGGACGGGATTTCCAAACATGACAATTGTCATCAACCATCGCGGTGCGCGGCATCGTTATCACGGTTGCGCCGCGGTCCACATATTCTGCAATCGCTTGCGCGCTTGCCTGCGACAAAAGCGGCACGAATGGCACAATCAACAGGCGATAATCTTGTAAAGCGGCAAGACGTTCCGGGGCAATATAGTCAACCGTATAACCTAACTTCCACAGCGTCTCATACATATTTTGCATTGCTTCATTGGCATAATCTTGTGCGCCGACCGAAGCGCTGAACACCGTTGACCGTTGACAATGTAACAATGCAACTTGGGCGTTTATCGGCTGAGCTTTGCCCAATTGATCGCCATGGTTAGCGATCAGTTTCGCGAGTTGTGCGCTGGCGGCGAGACGTTCCGTACCCTTACCATGCCAGTCAGCCAGCGCCCCCCAATGCAGCGGCAGACTTGGCCATTCGCGATATCCTTGATAAAGAATCATTCGTGCGCCGCGTGCCAGACCCATCAACCCCCAACGCCTTATATCCGAGGCGGTCGTCGCGTATTGCGGGCCTTTAACCCAACCGCCGAGCGGGCCCGACTCCATTTCAGGCAACCAAAGTTCCTTGCCGTTTTGTTTTGCCACCGAGCGGGCGAAATCCAAAAACCATGCCGTCGGGCTGTCAATTTGCGGAACCGGACGACCGGTTTGTTCCGCAGTTTTCATCTGCATACCCGGATAGCAATCAAATCCGATAACGTCGCACTGCTTTGGCAAAGTCCAAATGTTAATGCCGAGCCTGCCGTCGCGATCATATGCGGCTCCATACATATTGGTCATCGTCACCGTCTGCGGAGAGTGTTTTTTGATCTGTTCATGTTGCCGTTTTATCAACGAGTTGAAGTTATCGCAACAGAACATTCGCCAGTCCAGCCATGATTTGGGCACAGCCCATTCCGCAGGCGTGCGCCGCGGCGCATCCACATCGTCGAAACTGGCGAAACGTTGATTGGATGGCACCCACAGCCAGGCGTTATTTAGCGCGTCAATAGTCTCGTATTGTTTGCGTAGCCAGTTGCGAAAAGCGTTAATGGTATGCGCGTTGTAGTCGTACCAGCCTGGTTGCAATTTACCTTCATCCGCAATGAACGGATAACCGGCCTCGTTGTGAATCTGCCAGCCCAACAACGAAGGATGATTACCGTAGCGATCAAGCAGCTGTCCCAAATAACGATCCGCCTCTTGTAAATAAGCGGGATGATTGATACAAGCCCAGCCCCACATTGCGCCGGGTGGATAACTAATTCCGGCCCGGTCTTCAATCAGAATATCCGGATGACGGGAGCGCAGCCAGACGGGAGGACTGCTCGCACCAGTGCCAAGCAACACCTTCATCGAGTGTTTGGTAGCCAACGCAAAAGCGCTGTCAAGCGAGGATAAATCAGGGCGGCCCGGTTCTTGTTCAAACAAATCCCACGAGGCCAGCAATTCACCCACCCTGATTACGTTGTGTCCCGCCGCCGCCATCTGCGCCAAATCGCGCTCCCACTCATCACTATGATGGTGCAACAAACTGTAACTACAACCTATATAAACCATCGTGTCATAAAGTGCGCAATCGTGATCACTAGAGTAATTTTAGTCATCGCAACGCACAAACTTTGACGTGGGCATACCGATTTCACAATAAAATCAAAAGCCTTGTATCATTACAACGCAATAATGCTTCATAGCAGCTCATATCCAACCCGGATTTGGTTACGCTTTTTATCTTTCACGATGGAATAAATAATTTTGCATAGAATATATACTTGCCACAATGTAAGAAGGTAAATTACATGTTACTAAGATGCACCCAGGATGAAAAATAATCAATCGTTGCTAACTAATATTGCATCCGCAGTCGCTGAGGCGGTACGCACTGTCGCCATGCCGGTGACTGCCAAGCGCCCGAGTCCCGCCGATTCCATATCCACACCGGACAATTTGCATCCTGACGAACGGGTGCACGCGGCAAGGCTGATGCGGGTAAATCACTGCGGAGAAGTTTGTGCCCAGGCTTTGTATCAAGGCCAAGCGCTATTTGCTCGGGATACCAAGGTGCGCGAATCGCTACAAGAAGCCGCCGACGAAGAGATCGACCATCTAGCATGGACAGCTGAACGTATTCACGCTCTAGACGGCCGCCAAAGCATGCTCAATCCATTATGGTACGCAAGTTCATTCGCGCTCGGGGCAGGAGCGGCATTGATTTCCGACAAATTTAGCCTGGGTTTTGTGGCTGAGACCGAAAATCAGGTTTCAGAACATTTGCTTAGTCATCTAGACAAACTTCCCGGCGACGATCAGCGAAGCAGAGCGATAGTTGCGCAAATGGATATTGATGAACGTCAACACGCCACCAACGCTGTTGACATGGGGGCGATGGATCTTCCTGCACCAATAAAAAAAGTCATGCACGTGTGTGGCCGCCTGATGACTAAGACTAGTTATTGGCTGTAATAAATCATAACGATCTTTGTTTCAAAATCTCAAGTACTTTTACAACTAGCAAATGAAAAATTTGTTGCGCCTGCTTTACAGCAAGGCGATAAAGTTGCGTATCCTAATAGAACATAACGTCCGCAAGTTTCCCCGTTTGCTTTCACTTTTGTCGCCAGTCTGGCGAGTATTTAAAAAAGTATTACATGTAATTCGGCTATTAAGCAAAGTGTTTTTTGATGGTTTGTTCGCCAAGTTGCCTTATCTCATCGGATTAGTCAAAAACAACCTTTTAATCAGTGCAATAATTTTTATCGGTACCGTGTCTGTTGCGGCGCTGATCATCGTCCCGAAACCCGAACCGTTGCCTCCTGCGGAACCGGCGCCTCAGGATCGCGCAGTAGTAACCATAGGTGCGTTGCTTTCTTTAACCGGCGACTTTATCCGGCAAGGCACTGAGATGTATCGCGGCTATCAGTTGGCGCTAGAAGCAATCAACGAGCAAGGAGTGAATATCAACGGTGTGAAACATAATTTGGATTTGGTTATATATGACGATGAATCAAGTCCGGTGCGCGTGATAGAGGTTGCCAATTTGTTAATTGATCGTGATCAACCTTTGGCGATACTCGCTCCTTATTCGTCAAGTCTTACCAGTCCTTTATTGCCTATTGCCCAAGCACGCGATACTCCGTTGATAGTTCCCATTGCCTCTCCGGCAGGTTTAAACACCAGCCGTGGCGGAGTGTTCACAATACAAACACCGCCTTCCGGGCACCTGGCAGGCGCGGCAGCTTTGTTTGTTGCGCATGTCACACAACTGAGCCGACAAGATCCGGATAATGACAAACTTTTTCGCGGTGGAAACAAACCTGCGGTGTTGATAGCAGGTACCGGTGACAATCATTCTTCGTTTATCTTGAATGAGGTAGTAAGCACTTTGCGCAAGAATGGTATCGAACAAATCGACACCTTCGACCTAAGCTTAGACGAAGAAGCTTATGCCGAAGAAGTCGCAAAACTAGAAACGGCTGACGCCATGTTTGTTGCCGCCTATGCCTCAGGCAATACCAGATTGATGGAAACAATCGCAACTGAAGGTATCAATTTGCCTTATCTGGCACTCACACATTGTGTGGTTGCGAACATAAACCAAAAGGAACCAACCGCCGCTGAAGGAGCTTTGTGCGCATTACATTGGCAGGTTGGTGCTAGCTTTCCCGGAACAGAACCGCTAACTAGCAGATTTGAAAACGATTACTATGACAAATTCGGTTCGCGACCAACCCATTACGCCGCGGCGGCGGCGGCGGCCCTTCAGGTAATGTCCGTCGGATTACAACGAGCAACTGTGCTTGACATCGAACTTACCGATGCAATATCTCAGACCAATCTAGCTACGTTTTACGGGCCGATTAAATTTGATCGGCAAGGTCGCAACATTGGCAAACAAATGGTGCTCAGCCAGATTAATCAGGCACGCTATTTTCCAGTATTTCCCGTGCAGATATCCCAACAAGCGGCCAATTTTTCTCGGCCACAACTATCCAAAGCCCAGTGATAAACAACGTGTGAAAACAGCTTAAACATAAAAAACTAGCGTTCACAGCCAGCTTCTTATGCCCAACTATCGAGTTGAAAACATATCGGCAAAATATAATCGCATTTGCTCATAAGCTTATTTTTTGTGTTAAGAATCACTGATCCGGCACGTCGCCTATTCATATTAGGCTTTATCACCTTGTTTGCGGAGCTGACTTTTATCCGCTTTCTTTCCGCGTACGTGTGGAATCTGGGTTATTTTCCCAATTTTGTACTAATTTTCGTGTTTGTCGGGATTGGCATCGGCTTTATTTTTCATCGTTATTTGAAACCTAAACAGTCCGAGCTTGCTTTCGCTTTTGTGCCAATAATAATATTTGTTTTTGCACTACTAACCATAATATTCAAACCGCTGGTTCCCGGATTTACCCAAGAAAGCACCTATGGGACATTAAACACGGGAGGGGAAATATTCTTTTTCACGTTACCACGGGATAAGCTAGGCAGCTGGCTTGGCATCGGCGTTTTTCCAATTTTGGCTGTGTTTGTTATCACGATTTTTGCGTTGCTGGCTCAACAGACCGCCAAGGTGTTTAGCCAACTCAAACCGCTTCAGGCCTATTCGTGGGACATTGCCGGCTCATGTATCGGGATCGTAGCTTTCATGCTGTTCGGTTTTTTAAAAATACCGGCGCAGTGGTGGTTTTGGATTTTGTTTATTGTCGTGTTGCCGCTATTTGATTTACGCAATCGAATTCAAATGGTCGCATTTATTGTGGCCGGAGTATGCGCAACATTTGTGCACATCGCTCTACTGTTTTCAACCTCTATTTTTGTTGATAGCAAGTGGTCTCCATATCAGCATGTAACAATAATACAGGATGGAAGTAATTTTACTTTTGATAATTATTTGGTATCTGTCAATGGTATTGCACATCAAAATATTTATTTCAGTAACGACACACTAATAGACAAAAACATAACCGCTTATGCAACAGCTTTTAAGTTGCGCCAGTTGCTAGGGCTGCCTTCCATCCGGTCGGCAATGATCATTGGTAGCGGAACCGGCAATGACGTGCAAGTCGCGCTGCTCAACGATGTCGAAGAAATCGACGCTGTCGAAATCGATCC
>JAZHEJ010000007.1:0-17153 GCA_036679665.1 Candidatus Tethybacter castellensis
CTTGGGTTACCCCGTCGCACATCGCCGGAGTCGCTCCGGCAACTTGGGCGGAGGCGCCTACTTGTCGGGCCGCTTCGCGCAAAATTGCCGGAAAGCGTTCAAAAGGCTGATGCGCGGACAGCATGTCGTTGTAGGCGGTTATGATCGCGATGTTGTGTGCGGCGGTTTCACCAAGGCGCTGTTTGTCGCCTGCGGCGCATGCGGCCACACCATGGGCAAGATTGCTACACGACAAACTTGCGCGACGCGGCCCGCGTGGCTTTGCCCGCCGCGAAACGATTGCGCACTTCCGCCTTTTTCTTGTTGGGTAACCCGGAGGGCATCGGCCCGCCGGGTGCGAACACCATGGGCAGATGGCCGAACGTAAGTGCGCCAATCAGCAGGCCGGGAATGATTTTGTCGCAGATGCCCAACAATACCGCCGCGTCATACATGTCGTGCGACAGCCCCACGGCGGTCGCCTGCGCGATCACATCGCGGGAAAACAACGAAAGTTCCATCCCGGGCTGACCTTGGGTTACCCCGTCGCACATCGCCGGAGTCGCTCCGGCAACTTGGGCGGAGGCGCCTACTTGTCGGGCCGCTTCGGGCAAAATTGCTACACGACAAACTTGCGCGACGCGGCCCGCGTTGCCTGGCCTGATCGACACGGGTGAGATACGCGCGGCGACGCTTACCGCTACGGCGCACGATCCGATCAGTGACGGAGGTTACAAGTTTGTCCACTAGCTATAGATTTGCGGGTTGACCCAGCGGTGGCCGGTGGCGGCAAGCAAAATTTGTGCGTTGTCAGGCCCCCAGGTTCCGGCGGGATATTGTTCGAGCGCGGGACGCTCGGTGGTCAGCGCTGGCTCTATCCACTGCCAAGATGCTTCGACTTCGTCGTCGCGCATATATAAAGTTGCGTTGCCGCGCAAGGCATCCAACAACAGGCGCTCGTAGGCATCCGGCATCACGTTGCCGACGTCGGAAAAATTCAAATTGAGTTGGTGGGGCTCGACGCGAACGTTACCTGGCCCGGGCAGCTTGTTGTTGACTTGCAGTTTTACCCCTTCGTTCGGTTGAAGACGGATTACGATCTGGTTATTGAGTTCACTTAATCCGGAAAATAAGGCGTAAGGGACCGATTTGAAGCGTACCACAATGATCGATTCACGCGTTGGCAACCTCTTGCCGGTACGCAGATAAAAAGGCACACCCGCCCAGCGCCAGTTGTTAATCCCCACTTTCAAAGCCGCGAATGTTTCAGTGGAGCTTGCTGAATTGTCGACATCGTCGCGATATGAAGTTGCTTTGTCGCCATTTACCAAGCCTTGCCCATATTGACCAATCACGATATCTTCGCGTTTGAGTTTGCTTAAGCAGCGCAATACTTTGAGCTTTTCGTCCCGTACCGCATCGGCGTCATAATTAAGTGGTTGCTCCATGGCCGTCAAGCAAAGCAACTGGGCCAGATGATTTTGGACCATGTCGCGCATCGTGCCGGCTTTGTCGTAATATCCGGCGCGACCGGCGCAACCTTCTTGCTCTGCGACCGTAATTTGTACATGATCGATGTAGGATCGATTCCATAACGATTCGAAGATCAGGTTGGCAAAACGCAGGCACAACAGATTTTGCACAGTTTCCTTACCCAGATAATGGTCGATACGGTAAATCAAATTTTCGCTGACATGCTTACTTACCGCGTTGTTGATAGATCGGTAGCTGCTCAGACTGTGTCCCAGGGGCTTTTCTAGCACAAGCGGGCTGTCATCTAATAGCAGTGAACAGTTGCCTAAAGCTTCAGCAATGACGGCAAACTGATCCGGTGGCGTCGCGGCGTAGAAAAGGCGGCGCTTGTGGTCGATACGGGCAAGTAGATCAGCCAGCGGTTTGGCTCCTTGACTAGGGTCAAAGTCCGCAAGCACATGCACGTTATCGGTTATTTGGGCCAGGATTTTCGCACTGGTGGTTACCATTGAAAACAGGTTAGCCTTAAACTTTTCATCCTCAATGGGCCGACGAGAAGTCACGACTAGCGCATATCGATCGGGAAGCCAGCCTTGTTCGGCTAGCTTGATCAAAGCGGGCATCAGTTTGCGCTTGCACAAGTCGCCGCTGGCGCCAAAGATTACAATTACAAACGGTTCAAGTTGTAAATCCATGTTATTCACTGGCATATTATCGCTTGTAGGATTGGCGTTGCTTTCGCTTGCTGGACCAGCTCAAGCAGAATTGGATCCTGTCGAGCTGACATTCGGCGCGGTTACGGTAACTTTAGAAGTTGCATTAACTCCGGCTGAACATAGCAAAGGATTGTCTGAGCGCGATGAGATTCCGGACGGCACCGGCATGGTGTTTGATTTCGAACGGCCCCGTTCAACTTGTTTTTGGATGCGCAATACGTTGGTCCCGCTTGAAGCTATATTTATTTCCAATTCCGGGGCGGTGTTGCAAATATCCCGAATGCAACCACGTTCGTTGGAACAGCATTGTGTGAGAGAAAAAGTACGCTGGGTGCTGGAATTCCCGGATGGCTGGATGGCCAAGGAGGGTATAGATTTGCACAAGGCGCGGTTAAGCCCCGCCAATTTGGCCAAGTTGGAGGCGATTAGGTAAAATTTTTGGGATGCGCAATTGTGTTTTGATCGGTTTGGTCGTGCTGACATTTGGGTTTCGGGCCGCAACCGCGCAGTCTCAGACCGTGGTTGACTACACTCATCGCGACTTGAATTGCGAGTGGCTTACCGGCGAATATCAGCGGATCTTAGATCGTAATGAACAAGAACCGATAGATCGCGGCTATAGTGGCTGGCATATCAGTCTGAATATTTTGACCTTACCCATGCGATTTTTGGATTTGGGTTTCGGGCCGCAACCGCGCAGTCTCAGACCGTGGTTGACTACACTCATCGCGACTTGAATTGCGAGTGGCTTACCGGCGAATATCGGCGGCGCTTAGAAAGGAGTGTTTTGCTCTAATAAGAAAAATGAATGCCGATCAGGATGAACGCGGTAACGTTGGATTGAAAGCCACGCCTACCGTCAGCGCATTTGAAAACTGATAACGCGACTTGGTAAAGCGCGCGGTTTTAAGCGATCAGTTTGCGGATTTGTTCGTGGTCGGCCGCGATGACTGGTATTTCTTCAGTGCCGCTGATTGCATCGGGGTCTTTTAGGCCATTGCCGGTGAGAGTGCAAACCACTTTACTGCCGGGAGCGATTTTGCCCGCTTGAGCCTGTATGATGAGGCCGGCCACTGAAGCTGCCGAAGCCGGTTCGCAAAAGATACCTTCAAGTGAAGCTAACTGGCTTTGCGCGGCGAGCAGTTGGGCATCGCTGACCGCCACCACCGTTCCGCCGGATTCGGCAAGCGCGGTTTGGGCGAATTGCCAGGATTGCGGATTACCGATTCGGATCGCCGTCGCCACCGTTTCAGGGTTGGCTATCGGTTTGCCGTGAATAAAAGGCGCAGCGCCTGAGGCTTGTACGCCAAGCAGACGCGGACGTGAAGCGCTAACCGTTACAACAGGAAATTTACAGTTTTGATCACATAGTCCGCAAGCCGCGGTTTGTTGGCCGGCCGCTTCGCAGTAGCCGATCCAGTGCGCGGTGATATTTCCGGCGTTGCCAATTGGCAAAGCGTGGATGTCAGGAGCGCCTCCTAGCTGGTCGATGACTTCAAAGGCAACGGTTTTTTGGCCTTGAATGCGCATCGGGTTGATTGAATTGACCACAGCGCACATGCTATCGTCGAATTGCTTGACAATTTCCATGGCATCGTCGAAGTTACCGTCGATAGCGTAAGTTTTGGCCCCATGAATGCGCGCTTGGGCAAGCTTGCCACGTGCCACTTTGCCGGCCGGAAGCAGTACCACGCAAACCAATCCCGCGGTTGCGGCATAAGCGGCCGCTGAGGCGGAAGTGTTGCCGGTCGAAGCGCAGACCACGGTGTTGCTACCATTGTGCTTGGCCGCGGCTACTGCTACCGCCATACCGCGATCTTTGAACGATCCGGTTGGGTTGGCTCCTTCGACTTTGCACCAGATTTCAAGCTCAACCCGATTAGCGTCCGCAAGCTTGGTAAGTTTGATCAGTGGGGTGTTGCCTTCTCCTAGCGAAACGGGATTTTGGACTAGCTCCGCGGGCAGATGAGCGGCATGGGCGGCAAGAACTCCTAGTTTCATTGTTTTGGATGGGGGATTGCAATGGGCATTACCACGGGTGGTGTGGTGATTTCATTGAACTTGGCTATTTGTTTTGCGCAAGCGTCAATACTTCCCCAGTTCGCTTCGTGAAGCAAAAATATCAAATTTGTGGGTTGACCGCTCACTGACTCGTCTTGATGGATGGCTTCAATTGAAATGTTGGCCTGAGCAAGCAACCCGGACAGCTTGGCGACTATGCCTTTACTGTCGATGGCCTGAACGCGCATGTAGCTTTCACACTTGACCTTTTCAAAGGTTAGAACTTCAGACTTGGCCTCTGTGGCGATAAGGTTAGGCGAATCGCTGATCATCTCGCGAGCCGCTTGGACAATATCGCTTACCACGGCTGAAGCGGTCGGCGCGGCGCCAGCTCCGGCACCGATCAATACCAGTTCGCCGCTAGCATCGGAGTTAACCAAAATCGCGTTCAGATTGTCGCCGACTGTCGCCAGATTGGTATCATCGGCGACAAGCGCCGGCAGTACGCTGACTTGAATCCCGTCCGCGTGAGCGCATATTGTTGCGATTAACTTGATCGCGTAATTGAAACGTGCGGCGTGTTTTAAGTCAGCCAGATCAAAACCGCGCACACCACGCACATGAATATTGTTCATTTGCAACGGGGTGCCAAAAGCGAGCCAAGACATGATAACCGCTTTGTGGGCAGCATCCCAACCGTCAATATCAAGGGCTGGATCAGCCTCGGCATAACCATGCGCTGAAGCTTGGGCGAGCGCTTGATCAAAGTCCAAAGTGTTGTCGGCCATATTGCTTAATATGTAGTTGCAGGTACCATTAATAATGCCGACAATGCAGCTGATTTTTTCGCCGACTAGCGAATCGCGGAGAATGCGAATCGCCGGTATCGCGCCGGCCACCGCGGCTTCAAAATATATGCCGGTTTGATGGCGGCGCGAAGCTTCGATCAGTTGGCCGCCACAAGTGGCGAGCAAAGCTTTGTTGGCGGTGATCAAAGGTTTGCGAGCCTGTAGGCAAGCGGTGGCGATTTCCAACGCGGTTGTTTCACCGCCGATCAGTTCCACGACCAAGTCGCAAGTCGGAGCAAAAATAGCGTCTTTCCAGCTTGCTTTGATCGGAACTTTGCCGGCAAGGCGCTTCGCGGCACGCGTTTGATCCCGGGCCACGGCATTGACAATATTGAATTCAAAACCGGTGCGTTCGCGAAGCAGGGCGCCGTTTTTGGTCAGCAGGTCATAGACGCCGCCACCTACAGTGCCCGTGCCAAGTAGCGATATTCCGATTTGTTTGGTCATGGTTGCGAGAAAAATCTATTATGATACTTGAATGAAGCTACACCGTGATCCGGTCGACGGACTGCGTATAACCGCACGCGGCTCCGGTTGGATAAAGATTGGTGAAAAACGCTATGAAGGTCCGGTTTGGATTGATAAGCAAAATTGCAAATTATTAGATCAGCCCATCGCCAAGCTGGAAGATTTCACAACGCAAATTATCAAAGAAGTTATTGCGGCGCGCCCTGAAATCGTGTTGTTCGGGTCGGGTCGGGTGTTTGCTTTTGCCCCTGTTGATATTCGGGCCGAATTGTCTGATGCGGGAATCGGGGTCGAAGCGATGGATACCGCCGCTGCATGCCGGACTTTCAATATTCTGGTGGCGGAAGGAAGAGATGTCGTTGCGTTACTTACGCACGGTTAGGTGCGGGATATAGGGCACCGAAGGCTACTTTAAGACCGATTCGATGCGCTCGAGCGCGCTGTCGATCAGGCTGTCTTCCGCGGCAAATGAAATCCGAAACGATCCGGGAGCTTCAAAGGCTGAACCTGGAACGGCGGCGACACCATGTTCAAGCATCAGTTCACACAGCGCGACGTCGTCGGCTTGTTTTAACTTACCGTCCGCATGCAGGCGGTCGATGATTTTTTGTACTTGCGGGAACGCATAAAAGGCTCCGTCAATCGGCGGCAAAACAACATCTTCAATGGCAGCAAAAGCGTTGTTGATGCGAGCGCGTCTTGAGCTGAAAGCTTCGAGCATCGGGCGCAGGCAATCTTTGTCGCTGTCAAACGCGGCCTGTGCGGCGGCCTGCGCGATTGAGCACACATTGGATGTGGTCTGCGACTGGACCGTGGACATCATTTTGGCAAGTGCAGCGGGTGAAGCGGAAAACCCGACTCGCCAGCCGGTCATCGCGTAGGCTTTGGACACCCCGTTGGTGATGATCGTGCGCTCTTTTAGTTCAGGACAGACTGTCGCAAACGACTCGGCCTGCTCTTTGTTGTATACGACATGTTCGTAAATGTCATCGGTGCTGATCAGGACATCCGGATAGTCTGCCAGCACATCGCCGAACGCGCGCAACTCTTCGAAAGTATAAACCGCGCCGGATGGGTTGCAGGGACTGTTGAATATCACCATGACTGTCTTCGCCCCAAGCGCTTTACGAAGCTGGTCGGCATTGATCTTGTAGTTATTAGCGGCGGTGCTTCTGACAAATTTGGGTGACCCGCCGCAGAACGAGACAATGTCTGGATAAGAAACCCAGCATGGTGCCGGGATCACAACTTCGTCACCGTGATCCACGGTGCACATCATCAAATTTACCAGCGACTGCTTGGCGCCGTTGGTAACCACAATCTCGCTAGGATTGTAGCGAAGATCATTGTCCCGGGCCAGCTTGCGACAAATCGCTTCGCGCAACTCTATGGTTCCTGGTACCAAGGTGTATTTGGTCGCGCCGGCCGCTATCGCTTTGCGGGCGGCTTCTTTTATATGTTCAGGGGTGTCGAAGTCCGGTTCGCCGGTTCCCAGATTGATAATATCCTTGCCTTGATTTTTTAATTCAATGGCGCGGGAACTTACGGCAATAGTAACAGACGGTCTTAGACGCTGTAGTCGCGCGGTTTTCTTTTGCCCTTGTGACATAGTATTACTTATTATATGTAGTAAATTATCAACCACGCGATGATCAGGCATTTCGTTTCACGGTTCAAGTGGTTGTTGGGACTTGCGTCCCTGGGGTTTTGCGCGTCCGTCGCCGCGCAGAATATCATCCCGGAAAGTGTGGCCAAAATTTTGCAAAGGCAGGGGATCGATCAATCCAAAACCGGTATTTATATCGCCCGTTCAAACGGGGAGATGCTAGCCGCCTTGAATATCGACGTTCCGTTTAATCCCGCCTCGACGATCAAGGCGATAACAAGCATGGCCGCCTTGGATCTGCTAGGCCCAAATCATGTGTGGGAAACAAAACTACTGACCGCCGCGCCGGTTATCAATGGCAATCTGCGGGGCGATTTGTTTTTGCAAGGCAGTGGCGATCCATATCTCACGGTAGAACGGCTTTTGCATCTTGTGAGCGGGCTGCGTCGGCGCGGCCTGCATACCGTGGCAGGCGATCTGGTTATCGACGACACCCTATTTGTGGTCAACGGTCATGATCCGGCAAAATTTGACGGAGCGGGGACCAAACCTTACAACGCCGGCGGCGGGGCGAGCGTGGTTAATTTCGGAGCAACGAAGGTTGTCATCCGCCCCGCCGCTGACAAGGTGGGCGTGTTCCTTGAACCGCCTAGTTCGAACTTCAGTGTTATCAACAATCTGCGCTTGCAGCGCGCGCGTTGCAATGGCAATTGGCGCGGTCGCATCAGCGAAAAGCTTTTGCGTGGTGAGGACGGAACGGCCAGTCTAACCTTGGGCGGCAGATACCCTTCAGGATGTGGTGAACAAAGCTTCTTTTTGCTCGGGCAAACTGATCCGACCGCGCATATCGCCGGTGCGTTCACCGAATTATTCGCTTTGGTCGGAGGTAGTATCGAAGGTGGTTGGCGTCGCGAGAAAGCGCCACGCAAAGCACGCACTTTTACTTCCATCGATTCGGTAACTTTAGGTGAAGCGCTGCGCGGGATGAATAAGTTTTCAAACAACGTTATGGCTCGTAATATTTTTCTGAGCTTGTCTAAAGATCAAGGTAAGCCTTATTCCAATGATCTGTCGCGCAGCGCTGTAAACAAATGGATTGCCAGTTACGACATCAGCCCTGAAGGGATGTTTATTGAGAACGGCTCCGGATTGTCGCGTGAAAGCCGAATCAGTCCGCGACAGTTTGGTGAAGTTTTGGTACATTTCTATCGTAATCCTTATCGCAACGAATTTACCGCGTCACTGGCAATTTTGGGTAAAGACGGTACGGTTCGCAGGTGGAATCGGAGTAATTCTTCGGCGGGTAATGCTCATGTTAAAACTGGCACTTTGGCCAACGTCCGTTCCACAATCGGCTACGTCCACAACAGCGCGGATGATCTGATTTTTGTAATGATGTTTGATACTGCCGCGACCGCGGCAGCGCGCCGCGTTATTCAACAGACGTTGGACTGGGCCTACAAACTGAAATTGAGTAGCCAACCCGCGACTAGCTAGAATTCGCTTCAATATGGTTTCTGACAATAAGCATTGGTCGGCGCGCTTTGCTGAACCGATTGACGAGTTGATGATGCGTTTTAACGCTTCGATACCGTTTGATCATCGGCTTGCAAGGTACGACGTGCAAGTCTCAATCGCGCATGTGCGCATGCTTGGCACGCAGCAAATAATCGCTAGGCAGGTTTGCGACAAGTTGATTGGCGGGTTGGAACAACTTGCCCAAAAGATAGCCGCGGACGATTTTTCTTGGCAGTTATCCGACGAAGATATTCATACATCCATCGAACGTAAGTTGATCGAATTGGTGGGTGAAGACGCCAAACGGATGCATACAGCCCGTTCACGCAATGACCAAATTAGCACTGACATACGGCTGTGGCTAAGAGACATGATTGATTTGCAATGCAAGTTGCTTGCCCGGATGCAACTGGCTTTGGTAACACAGGCTGAACGCCACGTCGATAGCATTATGCCGGGATTTACCCATCTGCAGGTTGCGCAACCAACCACGTTGGCCCATCATCTGCATGCTCATTGCTGTGTTTTAACGCGCGATACCGAACGATTGAACGATTGCCGAGGCAGGGTGAATCAGTTGCCGCTGGGTGCGGCGGCGCTGGCAGGCACCGGGTTTGCGATCAATCCTCAGCAGGTCGCAGACGAGCTTGGCTTTGAGCGACTTTGTGCCAATACCATGGATGCGGTAGCGGCGCGCGATTTTGCGGTGGAATATGTGGCTGTCGCGGCGCTGGTAATGGTTAATTTGTCCCGGTTGTGTGAGGAAATCGTTATTTGGAGTTCGCAACCGTTTGCATTCGCGCAAGTTGCCGATTCTTACTGTACCGGCTCTTCAATCATGCCGCAAAAGCGTAATCCTGACGCGGCTGAGCTTGTGCGCGGCAAAAGTGGCAGGGTGGCAGGCCATGTGGTAGCGCTGTTGCTGATGACCAAAGGACAGCCGCTGGCCTATAACAAAGATAATCAGGAAGATAAGGAGGCCTTATTCGACGCTGCTGACACTCTCAGTTCCTGTTTGCAAGTGATGGAGGGAATGGTTGCGACCATGAAGTTTGATGTCGCGGCGATGCGGCAAATGGCCGATCAAGGCTATGCATGTGCGACCGAGTTGGCGGACTTGCTTGTCAGACATGACGTCGCTTTCCGCGATGCCCATGAAATGGTTGCCAAGGCGGTCAAAGAAGCCGAATTGCGTGTCGTCAGCCTAAATGAATTGTGTGAGGACTATTTGCCGGAACTTACCGGTTTGACAGCAAGCGAACTGCGTAGGGCGCTAGATGTCGAGCAGGCGATTGCGGCTCGTAACATGCCAGGGGCGCCAGCCCCGGAAGCTATGCAAAAACTGTTAGGTAAAAAACGGGAAGAACTTGAAAATACCCTGCGCGATAAATAGTGTCACCCGATATCGAAACCTGGCGCGCGGTTATTACTCTGGGGTGGTTATATTAGCTAACTTGGTCTGCAGTTCCCCGGCTTCATACATTTGTTTAATGATGTCGGCGCCACCTACGAATTCACCTTTAATGTATAGCTGAGGAATGGTTGGCCAAGAAGAAAATTCCTTGATTCCCTGGCGGATATCCGGCTCAAGCAGAACGTTGACGGTAAAAATATTCTTGGTGGAGCCAAGACAAGTTTTGAGCAATTCAACGGCGAGCGCAGAAAAACCGCACTGAGGGAATTGTGGCGTACCTTTCATGTACAACACCACCGGATGTCCCTCAAGTTGTTGCTTAATCTGCTGATTTATATCCATCGTTGCTAAAATTCCGAAAATGCTGCGTTTTAATCATTTTATCCGTATCGCGTCAGCTGCGCTATTGTTGCTAACGGCAAACGCGCGTGCTGCGCAATCTATCGACTGGATAGTGGCAACGGTTAATGACGAAGCAGTACTTCGTTCTGAACTTCTATCCGAAGTCGAAGTGCTTAGAGTATTGTTTGCAGATACGAGCCGTAGCCTTCTTTCAACCGAAGAACTTACACAGCTGGCGGTAACTAATCTGGTGAATCTGCGCCTCCAGATTCAGCGGGCGGATTTTTTAAATATTGCCATACCGCAAACGCGCGTGGACGGTGTAATCGAGCAATTATTGATTGACACTCAGATTAACACCGCTGAGCAACTGGCCCGGCGCGAAGGGATGACAGTGGAACAGTTTCGCCAGCGTCTCCTTAACGAATTACGGATTAATGAAGCTTTATTCATCGACAATCGCGAGGAACTGGGGGTTAGCGTTGAACAGGTGAATGAACTGCTCAGGGCACGTTTAAGCGATCAAAGATTGCGCGAATATCTGATCCAATATGCCCACCTGCAATCGGAGGACAACGACATCGCGCAAAGCCTTCGCGATGCAACCAACGATGATTTTGAGTCAATAGCTAGCGAACACCATATCGGTAATGACCCTATCACCATCGGATGGCGACGTGAATCTCAGTTGTCTGAATTGGTTATATCCGAGATACGCAAACTTGAGCCCGGCGAAACGTCAGAGGTGATTGAACTCGGGGAAAGTTTGCATGTGTTTCGAGTGATCGCGGTGCGACCGCTGGTTCCCGGTTCAATTCGCCGCGAACTGGTCAAACTTCAGTTACTGTCAATTGATAATACCTCAGACGTGCAGGCCTTGGAGAATGCCAAGTCAGCCATCATGGAAGGAGAATCTGATTTTCCCGGCGCAGCCGAGGTGATTACGGGCCAGGTATCGATGGTTGAATATCAGATGGATGAGCTGCCTGAGCAAATATCCCAAGGCATGCGATTGCGGGTAGGAGAAATCGGCGGACCGTTTTTGTTGCCAACGGGATTGGCGATAGCCCAGGTGATTGAAGTTCAACAAGAAACTTTCGGCGACGACCAGTTGCGTTCTGACGCGATCAACACCATGGGTAATATCAATGTTGAGGAAGTCCGGCGCAAATGGATTGAATATCTACTTTCAGTAGGAACGGTCAATATCGTCCGTGCGGAACTCTAAGCGCGTTTTACTCGCGTTGACAATCGGCGATCCGGCTGGTGTCGGACCCGATATCAGCATGCGACTTTTGCAACGCGAACTAGGCGCTGACGTAGTCGTGATTGGCGATCGGCAAGCGCTAGCAAAACGTGCTAAAGAGCTTGGTTGTCAATTTACACTGCCCGCCTATGATGATTCGCGGCGCCAATCAGCAAGTTTGTTGCATGTTGACATGGGCGGGTCGGCAATAGCCGGTAAACCGGATCCAAAACACGTTCAGGGAATATTTGACAGTTTACGTCTGGCAAGCGAGATGTCTTGCGCCGGGACATGTTCTGCGGTAGTGACGGCTCCGGTCTCCAAAGCGGTAATTGCGCAAATCAATCCAAAATTTAGCGGACATACGGAATATTTCGCCCAGCTTACCGGAGCAAAACTTGCGGTGATGGCCATGGTCGGTCCTCGCATCAAAGTGGCGTTAGTTACGACGCATTTGCCTTTGGCGGATGTGCCTGATGCGATCACCGCGGAGCGAATTTGCGCAACTTTGCTCCTTGCTGAGCAGGGTATGCGCAAGGTGCTCAACAAAGTTACGGTACGCTGGTTGGTGTGCGGCTTAAATCCGCACGCAGGTGAAAAAGGAATGTTGGGCGACGAAGAAAACCGGGCTATCATCCCGGGATTGCGGCGCGCGCGCGAACAGGGTATTGAGCTTGACGGTCCGGTTTCTGCCGATACGGCGTTTTTACCCGAGCGATTACGCAACTACGATTGCGTACTGGCAATGTATCATGACCAGGCGCTACCAATTGTCAAGCGCGACGCGTTTGCGTCGACAGTAAATGTAACTTTTGGTTTGCCTTTTGTTCGCACCAGTGTTGATCATGGCACCGCGTTTGAGCTTGCCGCGCGCGGGACCGCAGATCCTGCTTCGTTGTATGCGGCTTTCGATCTGGCTGTACAAATGAGCTTAGCTAGGTAACCAAAATGCGCTCACCACGCTTAGGTCAGCATTTTTTAACCGACAGTGATATTTTGCGGCGAATGATAGAGTTCATTAATCCCAAGGCTCAGGATTGTTTTGTGGAAATAGGCCCGGGCAAAGGCCAATTAACTCGTCCGTTGCTCGCTAGCGGTGCCAAGGTGCTTGCCATTGAACTAGATAGGGATCTGGCGAGCAAACTGTCTGAACGGATGGGAAAGCTGAATTTATCGCTCACCGTCAGCCAAAAAGATGCGGCACGCGGGCTGCCGATACCAGAACGCGGATTTTGGCGGGCAGTGGGAAATTTGCCCTACGCGATTTCTTCACCGGTACTTACCAGATTGCCAAATTATTTGCCGCGACTAATCGACGGACATTTCATGTTGCAAAAAGAGTTTGCGCAACGAATGGCCGCGCAACCGGGATCGCGGATCTACGGACGGCTTAGCGTTGCGGTGCAGGCTTTTTTTTCCGTGGAAGCTTTATTTGAGGTTCCGGCCAATTCATTTACGCCACCCCCGCAGGTCAAATCAATGGTCGTGCGCATGCGTCCTTTGGATGAGCCGAAAAAGATTCTTGACCACAAAATTTTTACTTTGGTGACCAGACAAGCTTTTGCGCAACGGCGTAAACAACTTCGCAACGCCCTTGGCGCATTATCAATTGAAGTCCCGGATAATATCGCAGGCTTACGGGCTGAATCATTGCGCGTTGATCAGTTTATCGGTTTAGCCAATAAGATCGCGACATTAAAATGATTTTATATTTGCACGGTTTGAATTCTTCATCGCTTTCTTCAAAAGCGATCCTTACTCAAGAATATTGTGATGCGCTTTGTTTGGCGTGCAAAGCGCCAAATTTGCCCCATCAGCCCGGGCAAGCTTGGGATTTGATGGTTTCGTTGTGTGTTGAAAATGAAAATGTTTTGGTAATTGGCAGCTCGCTAGGAGGATACTACGCCACATCACTTGTAGAGCGAGGGTATGCGGTTGGTGCGATATTGATCAATCCGGCTGTACAGGTGGCTGAGAAACTCGTCGCTAGCGTAGGTAACGTACAAACCAATTACACCACCGATGAAAAGTATGTGATGACCGCACAGCACATTGCGCAGTGGCGAAAAATGTATATTGAGCAAATAGCCGATCCGGCGCGCTATTTGTTATTGACGCAAACCGGTGATGAAGTGCTCGATTATCGCGAAGCGGTGAGATATTTCGAAGGTGCAACGCAGATAATCGAACGCGGCGGTAACCACGGTTTTTTTGCTTATGAGCGTTTCTTGCCGATGATCGCCAAAAAATATTTGCAGACTCGGGCTGTTTAGCCAGGGAGCTCATAACCGATTTCACGCAACACCGAGCAAAGCCTGATCAACGGCAATCCGATCACCGCGGAAGGATCGTCGCTTTGCAACTTGCTTACCAAGCAAATTCCATAGTTTTCCAATTGCGCGGAACCAGCGCTCGCAAAGGAGGGTTCTTTGTCGACATATGCCATGATTTGCTTGGTACTAAGGTCAAGCCAGGCGACTTCAGTATCAACACAAAACGACCATTGTTGCTCGCTCATAAGCACACTGACCGCGCTGTGAAATATACCGGATTTACCCGCGAGCTCTTTTAGTTGGCAAATCGCAACCTCGCGGTTTTGCGGTTTACCGAAACTTTTACCGTTGACGTTGAGCACTTGGTCAGCACCTATCACCACGGCATTAGGGTGTTTAGTAGCGACGGCAGAAGCTTTGGCCATCGCCAAGCGACAAGCTAGGTCGCGCGGTAGCTCATGGTCGCGGGCTTTTTCCAAAACCTTTGGATTTACGCTGTCAAAAGCCAACTGTAATTTTTGCAAACTGAGTTTGCGAAACGTTGAAGTTGAAGCCAGAATTAGTGGAGGGGTAACCATAATAAACTTGTATAATAACTGTTATGAAAAAGGATATCCATCCGCCGATGTATAAAGCGCGTGTCAAGTGTACCTGCGGAAATACCTTTGACACCAGAAGTACCCGCGAAGGTGATTTGAGTTTGGATGTATGTTCACAGTGCCATCCTTTTTATACCGGCAAGCAAAAACTAGTGGATAGTTCTGGCCAGGTTGAAAAATTCCGCCGTAAATTCGGATAAACAAAACCCGTCCGGGTAGTCTTCGACAATAATGAGCGTCGGCCTATTAAGTGCCGGACAAGTCGCTCGCGCCACAGTCAGTGGCCCGATTGCCAGCTATGATTATGTACGCCAGTTCTTGTTAGCGGCGCTGTGTTTGATCTGGATGTGGCCGGGAATTTTGAATCGCAGCCCATGGAAACCGGTGGAAACCACGCTGGTACAGGTTATTCAAGAAAGTAGCCAACACGGACATTTGTTTAACCCCACATTGTTGGGAAAACCTTATGTAAATCAGCCGCCGCTTTATCTGGCTTCAGCTGGAGTTTCCGCTCGCTTGTTTACCGGCGCTCTTAGCCCTCACGAGGCAATGCGACTTGTGAACTTTTTATGGTTGGGATTAGGGCTTGCGTTGAGTGCTTTGGCAGCAGGTTGGGGCCATGGTTCACGGGTGAGGTGGACAGCGGTACTTTTGATAACCGGTTCGCCATTATTGCTGATTACAGCGCGCACTGTCAACCCGCATGTGTCTTTGATCGCGATTAGCGCGGCGGGATTGATCGGCATGTACTTGCTAGATTCGAAAAAAAACTGGGGATTGTTGGTGTTGGGATTAACTGCGACAATCGGTTTTTGGTGCGTGGGGAATTTGGCTCCTTTGTACGTTGTGTCCTTAGTTGCGCTAGCTCCGATGATCAGAAACCGCAAGCTAAATATCAATTCATTAATCGCTATCGCGATTGTTTTAGCCGCGAGTAGTTTGAGCTATGCGTGGTGGCAGTATTACATGGGCGATGCGGCACAGATTAATTTAGCATCTTCAGCTTCACTTTTTGCGACGATTCAAGAATTGCTGCTGGTGTCGGTTTGGGCGTTGTGGCCGTCTTTACCGTTTGCTAGCATTGCTTATGTACGATGGCGTTATCGGTCGTTGCATAATGCCCAGATTCAGCTGGGATTATTGGGAGTAATTGCCGGCTGCTTGGCAATTTTGCTAACTGGAATATCAAGCGACAGTACCGTAATTATTTTGCTACCTGCGGTGGCAATTATGGCTGCTGGGAATATGACCAATTTGGCTAATGAAGTAAGCAAGGTCATGGATTGGTTTGCGATGCTAGTTCTTGGAGTTGGATTGCTCGGTTTTTTTTGGTTAACCTGGCTGGCGTTTCAGTTGGGCCAACCGGCAAGTTTGCTGTCATGGCTTACGGAACAGGGAATTAACGAAGTGGGTACCGGCTGGCAAGTGGTGTTGGCGATGTTTGCGACGATAGCATGCTTGATCGTTATGTTACGGATGGGGCGTTCTTCGCAACGAGTCGTAATTAACTGGATGACAGGCATAACGGTAAGTTGGCTAGTGTTTTGTTTGTTATGGATTCCGGGAGTAGACCAAGCTAAATCTTATGCGGCTATCGCAAATGAGATCAACCACGAATTGACGATCCTGCAGGCGGATTGTTTGGATGGCAATCAGGCCAACGCCGTGGTTGTCGCGCAACTGGTGTACTATGGCAATACGCAGTTGCTTGCTGAAGAACAATGTCGTTGGGCACTTGCCGATCCGGGCCGTTTTCCTTATGAACCGATTTGGCAAGGAGGGCGACCGGGCGAGCACGCCGCAGACATGCTGGCAATCTACGAATTACCGTAAGATCAAAATTTAACGGCTTTTTTTATCAAAATAGCTTAAAATAGAGTTTCCCTTGTAGGGTGGTCCGAGGGATTTCTTTCTTGCAATTGAGCTCGAAATGGACATCGGGTGCCATTTCTAGGGGGATTATTTAAATTATGCGAACTCAGGATTATAAAAATAATATGGTCGATTTTGGTTATCAGCCGTGTTGTGCGATTAATTATTGCACGGCTGTATTGTGCCCCTTAATAGGGCGAAATGCGATAACGGCGATATCTCAGTCTACAGACGCAATGGCAGATTTGACTAAGACCGATATCGTAGCTCTGGAACTTAGCTTCGCATAGTCCATTAATAGTGCGCAAGTACAGGAATTAGCAAAATGACACAACCACAGATGCAGGTTTTGGACAAAAACCTTCTTAATGAACTGGTTTTGCAGACCGCACGTGAACGTGAGCTTAACTCTGAAGAGGTGTTTGCGCTGATTGAGGAGGCCTTGGCCCGGGTGCTCGAACGTACCATCGAGCGCGACGGAAACTTTCGGGTCACGATAAATAAAGACACTTATCAGCTTGTTGCTGCGCGTTATTGGGAAGTTATTGCCGACGATGAGCCAATCGAAAGTGTCGCTACGCAGAAAACTTTGGAGTACGCCTTGGAAATAGATCCAGAAGCTCAGATCGGCGGCGAAGTCAGTATGGATGTTGAGGCGCCTGATCTTAACCGCCATGCTAATGCTCAGATATTCAAGCAAAAGTACCTGCATTGTTTGCGCAAGGCCGAGCATAACAAGTTGCTTGACGAGTTGCTCGCGCGCGAAGAAACTTTAGTTAATGGCACGGTAAAACGCAT
>JAZHEJ010000008.1:0-15941 GCA_036679665.1 Candidatus Tethybacter castellensis
AAGCTCAAGCGACGAACGGGACACCGAAAATTCGTTGCACGTAAAACTCGCGCTGGACTATTGATTTACAAGGTTTTTGCCCGACCGAAAGCTTAGTCGGCATATCCAACATCGAAACACTTTATTTATTGTCATATATGGATATCCATGTGCAATAAATCCATGTTCAAAATGATCTGAGGTTTTTTTTCAATAAACCCATTCTGCCACAATGTATCAAACTTTTCTTGTGCTGAGAAAGTCCTGTCATCACAGCATGTAACCGACGATTGTTTTTTTATATTTATCCGCGAAACAGATGTTCGGAGCACCCGCGTGAGGTAAGACCGCTGATCAAAAACACCCCGCCGGCATCCGGAAACATTTGCTTTTCTTGCAGGTCGTCTTCGCGTTGCGCAGAAGTGACTACCATAGACGAAAGAGCCGCATCCGCGAAAGCAGGCATCGTCGTGTAAGTTGCGGGAATCGCCACTTTACCCAGTAGCTCGCCTGAGTCGGAAATTTTGCATACGCTCCCGCCCGCATACATCGCGCACCAATAGTTGCCGTCGCTGTCAAAACAAGCTCCATCCGGACGAGCTGGATTATCAGGTGCAAAAGAATAGATAATCTCCCGCTCATTTAGCGTACCGGTTTGCAGATCATAAGTTGAACGATACACCTGCCGGGTCGGCGTATCCGTATACCAAACTTCCGAGCGATGCGGATGAAAAGCCAGCCCGTTGAAGGTGGTGAAATTATCCTGCACTAGTCGCATCCGATCCGCATGCGGTTCAAGGCAATACAGCTTAGCTTTGCCGGCCCGTTGCGGATCGACTGTTCCTACCAGCAACCTGCCCTGCGCGTCGCACCTGCCATCATTAAACCTGCCTCCTGTTGCTGAGTGTTCAGGATCAGGATGAGGACACAACATGCGCAAATCACACGGATCAACAAACGGATCGGCAACATAAACACCCTTTTCCATGGCTAAAATCATGCCTCCATCTTCACGAAACGCAAAGCAACCGGTTTTCTGCTCAAGCTTTGCACACTGCGCATTGTCGCCATCAAGAGTCATCCGCCAAATTTTGCGCGCGTCAATGTCGGTCCAATATATTTTTTGGTCGGTCGGATTCCAACGCGGACATTCTCCTAACTTGGCGTTGGCTTTGTATATACAATGTACAGCAGACATAGCAACTAGATTGTATGCACCCTGAACTGAATGCCGCTTGGCAAAAACTTACCGATTTATCCGAGCATCCGCCGCCGCATAACGCGCTTGATAATCTTGCCGTGCGACATCTGGCCGCTGCGGGATTGACTTTGGACTATAGCAAAGCGCGCATTGACAACGCCACGCTTGATGTGCTTGCCGCTTTGGCTGATGCAGCCGAGCTTGATAAAAAATTTCAGGCCATGTTTGCCGGTGAGCAAATCAATCACACCGAAAAACGCGCCGTACTGCATCCGCGACTGCGCGCCGACAACGCCCCGGCTGAAGTGATCAACGAATTGGATCGTTTTTTAGATTTCGCCGAGCGACTGCACAATGCCGAATGTCTAGACAGCATCGGCCATCCGATCAAAACCATCGTGCATATCGGAATCGGAGGATCATATCTTGGGCCGAAACTGCTTTACGAATCATTGCCCGGCCAAGGACCGGACTGCCGTTTTGTGGCGAACATCGATCCGGCGGCCATTCATGAAACGCTTGTCGGACTAGATCCCGCCAGCACCCTCATCGTCAGCGTCAGTAAATCAGGCGCAACCACCGAAACGTTAGAGAATACGCGCCTGGCAATGAATTGGCTCACGGCCAGCTTAGGTAGCACGCAGGCCATTCGCCAGCAGGTGGTGGTCAGCGCCAATCCGGATGCTGCCGTTAAGCTCAACTGTCAACCGGAGCACGCTTTTTTAATCTGGGATTGGGTGGGCGGTCGCTATTCGTTATGGTCAGCAGTATCGGTATCCGTCGCCGCTTCACTAGGGGCTGAGAATTTTCGCGATTTGCTTGCCGGCGCGCAGGCCATGGATCAGCACGTTAAAGACACGGTCGGCTTATCGAACATCGCTGTGTTGCTAGCGACACTGCATATCTGGCACACTATGGCATTGTCTGCTCAATCGCACTGCGTAGTTGCCTACCAGCATCGGTTGCGCTCATTGCCCGCCTACTTGCAACAACTGGTCATGGAAAGCAACGGCAAATCCACGGCGATGTCCGGCGCTTCGTTAAAACGCCCCACCGAAGTCATCTGGTGGGGAGGAGAAGGAACCAACGATCAGCACTCGTATTTTCAACTGTTGCTGCAAGGCATGCAACCGACCCCGGCAGATTTCATCTTGTGCCTGGAGCCTTTCGCTGGCGAGGACCCTAGTATGCACCAACAACTGATCGCACATTGCCTGGGCCAAAGCCGCGCATTGTGGCAAGGACGCGATCTGGAGCAATCGCGGGCAGAACTTACCGCCGGTGGCATGAACGGCTTGCAGGCCGACGCACTCGCCCCGCATTTGATCGTCCCTGGCGGCCAACCCAGCAACATTATCATTATGCCCAGACTCAGTGCGTTCAGTTTGGGCGCGCTACTTAGCCTATACGAACATATGACCGCCGTTTCCGGTTGGTTATGGGGTATCAATTCTTTTGACCAATGGGGTGTCGAGCTTGGCAAAATCAACTTTCGGCAAGTTTTGGCCGCCATGCAACAAGCAAACAACATCAGGCTTGATCCACCTTCTGAAGCTATAAGAAAACTGATGCTAGAACAAATCCCTTGAAATCCAAATAATTACTTTTTCTTACTTGAGCCTGATATCGCTTTTGAGAAGAGGTTGGCAAAATACGCGTATTTTTTACTGCTCTACAGCCAAAAGTTATTTAGCCCTAATCCAAACCGGTTGCTTGTAAAATCAAACTAATGATCTATATATCTGACAAAGCATTAAATGAACAATCCTTATAGCGATTTACGTACCAGTTTTGGCGACGACAAAGGTGTTGAAGGTGAGCTTTATAGCCTGCAAGCGCTAGCCAAATCCGGCTTTAATAACATTGACAAGTTGCCGGTTTCAATACGAATCGTGCTCGAATCGGTGTTGCGTAACTGCGGCAGCCAGTCAATCACTGCAGACCATGTCAAGCAAATCGCCAACTGGCAACCCAACGCCAAGCGCTCCGACGAGATTCCTTTCAAGGTTGCGCGCGTTGTCCTGCAAGACTTTACGGGTGTCCCTTTACTCGCTGATCTAGCCGCAATGCGTGACGCCGCTGTCGAACAACAAAGCAACGCCGCCGTCGTAGAGCCTCTGGTTCCGGTTGATTTGGTTGTTGATCACTCGGTACAAGTCGACAACTACGGCTCCAATGAAGCATTGCGATTGAATCTTGAGCGCGAGTTTCAACGCAATGGCGAACGCTACCGGTTCCTTAAATGGGGCATGGACGCTTTCAAATCCTTCCGGGTGGTTCCTCCGGGGGTGGGCATAGTCCACCAAGTCAACCTTGAGCACCTTGCCAAAGGTCTGCTTGCCAATTCCAGCGACCCTGATTTATGGTACCCGGACACGCTGGTTGGAACCGATTCGCATACCACGATGATCAACGGCATCGGCGTTGTAGGCTGGGGTGTCGGCGGCATTGAAGCAGAAGCCGCTATGTTGGGCCAGCCTGTCTATATCCTTACGCCTGATGTCATCGGCGTCCATCTTACTGGCAAGTTTAAAGAAGGTCGTACCGCGACTGATCTGGTTTTGACTGTTACTGAATTGTTGCGTAACACCAATGTTGTGGGCAAGTTCGTTGAGTTTTTTGGTGAAGGGGTGAAAACTCTTTCGGTACCAGATCGGGCCACGATCGGAAACATGGCTCCTGAATACGGCGCCACGATGGGCTTTTTCCCGGTTGATGAAAAGACCCTTGACTATTTTGCCGTGACCGGCAGGGACCAAAAAGACATTGATCGTTACCGATCGTATCTGGAGCACCAAGGCTTGTTTGGTATTCCCGCGGCAGGCCAATGCGACTATACCAAAGTCGTTGAACTTGATCTGGCGACCGTGGTACCTTCAGTAGCCGGTCCCAAGCGACCGCAAGATCGCATCGACTTGCCAGACCTTGGCGCCAAGTTTGCACAGCTACTGCACCAATCCAAGCAAGACAGCGGCTACGAACGCACCGCTGAGCAGACAACGACGCGCTATGCGACTGGCCGAGAAGGCATTGATGTTGGCGACGGCGATGTACTTATCGCCGCGATCACCTCATGCACCAACACTTCCAACCCGGCGGTATTGATCGCGGCCGGGCTCCTGGCGCGTAACGCGACCGCGAAGGGATTGACCGTGCACCCGCGCGTCAAAACTTCGCTTGCTCCCGGCTCGCGGGTTGTGACTGATTATCTTGACCGCACCGTCCTCACCGCGGATTTGGAGAAACTGGGCTTTCATACCGTAGGCTACGGTTGTACAACCTGTATCGGCAATTCTGGTCCGATTGACGAGCAAATTGACAAAGTACTGCTGGAACAAGGCGTGGTGGGCGCAGCAGTCCTGTCAGGCAACCGCAATTTCGAAGCTCGTATCCACCCTAACATTCGCGCCAACTTTCTGATGTCGCCGCCCTTGGTAGTCGCATTTGCGCTAGCTGGAACTGTCGCGATTAATTTGGAAAAACAACCGCTGGGTGAAGGCACCGACGGACCTGTCTATTTGCGGGATATTTGGCCTTCTGAAGAAGCGATTCAGCAGGAGATGACTTACGCCAACGATCCGAGCTACTACAAGAAACGTTACGCCAACTATCAATCAGAAGTGCCGATGTGGCAAGAGATTTCCGCAGGTGGCGGGAGTCATTATGCTTGGGAAAGCGACTCGACCTATATTCGCAAACCGCCCTTTTTCAGTTTCGCTCGCGAAACGAATGTGATTAAAAATGCTCGCGCGCTGGCTATTTTGGGTAATTCGGTTACCACCGATCACATCAGCCCCGCCGGAGCCATCAAAGAAGAATCGCCGGCCGGCTCTTACCTGCGTTCCCAGGGGGTAACCTTATTTGATTTCAACAGTTACGGTTCGCGACGCGGCAATCATGAGGTCATGATGCGCGGCACCTTCGCCAATGTTCGGATCCGTAATCTTATGGCCCCGGGAACTGAAGGAGGCGTCACCACCCACCAACCTTCCGGTGAGGTAATGCCGATTTACGACGCATCAATGCGCTATCAGAATGATGGCGTACCTTTGGTGATTTTTGCTGGCGACGAATACGGAACCGGCAGCTCGCGCGACTGGGCCGCCAAGGGCACACTGCTACTTGGCGTAAAAGCGGTGATCGCCGGGAGCTACGAGCGCATCCATCGCTCCAATCTGGTCGGAATGGGCGTGCTTCCGCTGGAATTGCCCGCGGGTACCACGGTAGCCTCCCTGGAACTTAATGGAACCGAAACATTTGACCTTGACGGGATCGATGCATCTCCCAAGCCCAATCAAAAAGCTATGCTTACCATCAAGCGCGACGGCGGCGAGACACAAAACGTGGAGCTACTCATGCGCATTGATACACCGAACGAAGCGGAATTGTTTACTTCCGGCGGTATTCTTCCGCATGTGCTCAATTTATTGACAGCTCAGGCATGATCAGCGTTAGCGATCACCTTTTTTCCTCAGAGTTAGGCGAGTTGCCCAAATGCTTGCCAATCTTCCCGCTTGACGACATGTTGCTGTTGCCCCAGGGGAAATTACCTTTGCAAATTTTCGAACCTCGCTATCTGGCCATGGTTGAAGACTGCTTTACCACCGGGCATCGAATGATCGGCATCATTCAGCCCGCCAGCCCCGGCAAAAATAATCCTGAAGTCAACGCGGTTGGTTGCGCAGGAAGGATCATTTCATTCGCCGAACAAGAAGATGGGCGACTGATGATAATTCTGCAAGGCAAATGTCGATTTCGGATTAAACAAGAACTTGATCAGGTCAACGGTTATCGGGTAGTCGTACCAAGCTGGAACAAATACGTCCACGATATGTTTCCCCCGGATCGCGAAGCGCTGATCGTTGATCGGGACAAGTTGCAACATCATCTGAAGTCTTATCTCGACAGTAAAAGTCTCACCGCAAATTGGGAAGCGATTGGTAAGACGCCGGATATCGAATTGGTGACTTCTTTGGCGATGCTATGCCCGTTTACCGCCGCGGAAAAACAATCATTGCTGGAAACGGCCAACACGAATCAGCTCGCTGAGAAACTTCTGGTACTGCTGGAAATATCTTCACACGAACAAAAAATCAGACCTGTTACCAAACACTAAACGCAGTCTCAGCATGAGTATCGCCAGTATTAACGATCCGCAGCCGATCAACTTTACTCAGTTTGAGCAGTTGCAGGCTACCAACTGCGACGAGCGTATTGGCGCGGCGCTGGCGCAACTTGGCAAGCGCTGTACTTTGCTGGCCCATCACTACCAACGCGCCGATATTTATCAGCATTCGCACTGGCAAGGAGATTCGTTGGAGCTAGCCACAAAGGCCGGCCAGCTTGACAATGACATAATCGTGTTTTGCGGCGTGCATTTTATGGCTGAAGTCGCCGATATGATGACCAGTGACGATCAGATCGTGGTTTTGCCGGATCTGGCCGCGGGCTGTACGATGGCCGACATGGCATCGCTACCCAAAATCCTACAGTGCTGGCGCGAACTTGGCGAAATTTTTGATCCTGACGAAATGATCACGCCTATCACCTACATCAACTCCACCGCTGACCTCAAAGCATTTTGTGGCAAACACGGCGGTATCACTTGTACTTCTTCCAACGCGGGTGCAACGCTGGATTGGGCATGGCAACAGCGCCCCAAAGTGCTGTTTTTTCCTGACCAGCATCTTGGGCGTTGGACTGCGCTCCAACATGGCATAGAGCTTGATCAGATGGAAGTATGGGACTACAACCTACCTTACGGCGGATTGACCAAAACCCAAATTGAACAGGCGCGCATTCTGCTTTGGAAAGGACATTGCTCGGTACACCAGATGTTCCGGCCTGAGCATGTGCATGCGTGGCGCGAGACTCATCCGCGCGGTAAAGTCATTGCCCATCCCGAATGCTCATTACAAGTTTGCGAACTGGCTGATGAAGTTGGTTCGACCGGACATATCGTCCGTACGATCGCCGCTTCCAAGCCCGGCACAAGTTGGCTAGTCGGCACCGAACTCAACCTGGTACAACGTCTGGCGCAAGAACACAAGTCGCGTGGCGTGGAGGTTAAATTCATGTCTCCGCTAGTTTGCATGTGCTCCACGATGGCGCGCATCGACCCGCCTCATTTAGCTTGGTGCTTGGAAAACCTGGTCGGTGGCGAAATCGTCAACCAGATCACCGTACCGACCGAAATCGCACATGATGCGGTGCGCGCGCTCGAACGCATGTTTAGCTTGAAAATTTGATCAACAGTTACGCTATTAGCAATTGGCGTATTCTTCGCCAAAAGACAGTTAGAATTACACTGAGAATAGTACCCTAATCGGTATCAGTATGCCTGCTTGTTAATCGAGTTTGGCTTGTTATTTCATTTATCTACTTATACATAATCAATATGAAAAGTATTTCAAAACCATTTTTGTTGCTAACCGCTTTACTAGCATTGTGCTCGAATCAGGCAACCTACGCTCACTCGCCAGATCTTTACGCTGAACTGTTTGAACAATCAAAAGCTTCGGTGGTAAGCGTCCATTCACTGGAATTGGTCGAACAACAAGGCAGGCGACAGTTTCCTTTTTTCTTCAATCCGTACGGAGTGCCTGAACAGCCGCAAAACAACCCTAACAACAGACGCAGAGCGCAGTCATTCGGCTCAGGAGTCATCATCGGCTCTGATGGCTATATCATGACCAACGCGCATGTGATTTTGAATAATTCTCGTGAGGTGACCGACAGTGTTGAAGTGGTTATGTTTAACAAGGAACGCTATAAGGCAGAAGTTCTGGGATTTGACATTTATTCAGATATCGCTTTACTGAAAATTGATGCACCCACGCCATTGCAGGTTGCCAAAATCGGCAACAGCGACAGCATCAGCGTTGGGCAGGATGTGTTAGCGATCGGTCATCCGCTAGGCCTTGAGTACAGCTTGACTTCCGGGATTGTCAGTTCGTTGAATAGATCATTGCTCGGCGGCGACGGCTCTGAACGCTTCGTTCCTTTTATCCAGACTGACGCCGCGATCAATCCTGGCAATTCCGGAGGCCCACTACTTAACATCAATGGCGAAGTGGTTGGCATCAACGCGCGCATAATTTCTGGCCGCTTTAGCGGCGGTTATATCGGATATTCACTGGCAATACCGATTAATCTGGCTATGGAAGTGCAACAAAAGCTGCGCACATCCGGCAGTATCAAGCGCGGAATGCTAGGTGTAACTTTTGACCCGAACGGTATCAGCGCCGACGACGCGAGCGTGTGGGGAATAAGTGCAGATCAAGGCGGCGTGCTTATCAATAGTGTTATACCCGATTCAGCCGCCGAAGAAGCAGGGATCATGTCCGGTGACATTATCTTGAAATATAACAATCTGCCATTGACAGACGCGGCCAACTTCCCACGCTATATTGCCGACACTGAACCAGGAACCATAGTCCCTGTCACTATTATTCGCGAAGGCCAGGAAATTGTGGTACAGGTCACTGTTGGGGCCATTGAAAGTGGCGGGCTAGCCGCTACCACCGAAGGTAACGAGATACCGGATGAACCATTCGGTCTCGTTCTAGAAGAGATTCCCGAAAACATTGCCCTGACATTGAATATCGAAGGCGGTGCAAGGGTTGCCGGATTCAACAATCAGGACAATAGCGTAACAATTCCCCAAGAACTGTACAAAATCAGAGTCGGCGATATTATTTTGAGCATAGTTATCGACGGCAAGGTAAA
The DNA here is from genome assembly GCA_036679665.1 of Candidatus Tethybacter castellensis. Classification (GTDB taxonomy): domain Bacteria; phylum Pseudomonadota; class Gammaproteobacteria; order Tethybacterales; family Tethybacteraceae; genus Tethybacter; species Tethybacter castelli. The sequence continues at coordinate 8,909 of JAZHEJ010000008.1, forward strand.
CGAAGTCGAAAGTCCCGCAAATCTGCGCAGAATGCTCGGCAACCTGGAAACCGACACGATTGGCTTTAAGATCATGCGCGGTCGGCAACGCCCGTTCTTCGTAACAATCAACTTATCCAACTAGGTTGCTAGGTTTGTGCCCGTATAAGCTTTGCAGCGCGTAACGCGTAATAACTAAAAATACCGCGGCACCCGGCCCGCTTAAACGCCAGCAGCGTCTCCAACAGCGCAGCGTCGCCATCAATCCATCGGTTGGCGGATGCCGCTTCGATCATCGCGTACTCGCCTGATACTTGATAGGCAAACACGGGCAATTTATAGCGCTTGGCAAGCCTATGGATAATATCCAGATAAGCTATCCCGGGCTTTACCATAATCATATCCGCTCCTTCTTCAATATCCAGCCCGGCTTCAACAATAGCCTCGCCAGCGTTAGCCGGATTCATTTGATAAGTTTTCTTGTCGCTTTGCAAGCGTTCACCTGACTTGAGCGCGTCGCGAAACGGACCGTATAAGCACGATGCGTATTTGACAGCGTAGGACATGATTTTGGTGTCGGTATAACCAGCCTTTTCCAGAGCGATGCGAATTGCGCCCACCCTGCCGTCCATCATGTCTGACGGAGCGACAATGTCCGCCCCGGCATCAGCAAGCGACATAGCTTGCTTGACCAGTACCGCGACGGTAGGATCGTTTTGTACCCTTCCTTCAGCGTCGATTAAACCATCATGTCCGTGACTGGTGTACGGATCAAGAGCCACATCGGCCACCAGCAACAACTCAGGATAATGTCGCTTGACAAGACGTAACATGGTCTGGATTAGCCCTTGATCGTTAGTCGCTTCGCTACCGTCCGCTGTGCGAAGCTGCTCATCAACCACCGGAAACAGCGCGACTGCGCCCAGACCGTTGTCAATAGCCTCCCGACAGGCGCCAAGTAAAGATTTCTCATCAAGGCGGCTAATCCCCGGCAAGCTCGCGATTGGTTCACTTTGCTTACCGGCATGGACAAACAACGGCCAAACCAAATCTTCACAACGTAGATGATGCTCAGCGACCAACTTGCGCGCTGTTGCACTGGTACGCAGGCGTCGCGGCCTTTTGCTGAGGATTAATCTGTCAGTATGGTTCATGCCTGTTCACTGATTTCATCCAGAACTTTTTCAACAAGCTCAAACGGTACATCGGATTTAATGATAACCTTTCCTGGCTTGCACGGCAAGACAAAATGTGGTTTTTTGTCTTTAGTCTTTTTGTCCACAGCGATCGTTCGCCACAAAGTGGCACGACATAGAGGGATGGGAACCCTAACCGGCAACCCTAGGGTTGTTAGCAAATTGGCCACGGTTTTAGCAAGCTCTGGTGAAGTGTGTGTGAGCCGAACCGCCAGTTTGCACGCGGCGACCAAGCCTATCGCGACCGCCTCGCCGTGTAACAGTTTGCCATACCCAAGCGTAGCTTCCAAGGCGTGGGCGAAAGTGTGACCTAAGTTCAGATAAGCACGCACTCCGTGTTCGCGTTCATCAGCGCTTACTATCTTTGCCTTGTAGCTAACATTTTGAGCAATCAACTCACCGAGCAGACCTTCATTTCCTTTAACACCTTGAGCCAAGCTTTCAGCGTTAGCTTGGATTTGTTCAAAAATACTTTGCTCCAAAAGGCCGTGCTTTACTATCTCGGCGAATCCCGCGCGATACTCTCGCGCAGGCATGCTCGCCAAGGTCGTTACGTCAGCAATTACCCGTTGCGGATGGTGAAAAACTCCCACCAAATTTTTACCTGCGTCAATATTGATACCGGTCTTACCGCCTACGGATGCGTCAACCTGCGCAAGCAACGTGGTAGGAACGCTGATGTGCCTGACCCCGCGCAAGTAAATTCCCGCAGCAAAACCGGCCAAATCGCCGATCACCCCGCCACCGACCGACACCACCCATCCGTCACGATTTAGCTTTAATTGGGCGAATCTATCGCACAACGACCGCGCGTTGTCCCAGCTTTTGCTTGACTCACCTGCGGGCATACTGATAAGTTCTGCAGTCGTTCCTATTTTGGCCAAAGCATCCTGTAGCTTTACCGCATGCAGTTTGCGCACATTTTCATCGGTCACGACCACGGCCTGACTATCAGGAGCCACCTGCAACAAAGACGCGTCTGCCAGCAAATTTGTGCCGACATGCACCTGATAGGCACATGTCGCCAGCTTTACGTTAACTGTTTGCACCAGTCAAGCTTGACGCAAATACGCTCAAAAGTGGTTTGCGCGGATTGACTATCGGCAACTTCCACTTCACACGTTGCCACTTTGCGAAAAAAACCTTGCCGTCGTTCAAGCAGTTCGCGCAACCGTTGTTCAAGATCGCCTCCGCGGTACATCGGACGTGAATCATCGTCCCCGATACGCGCCAGCAACACCGCTACCGCCACGTGCAGATAACAACGATCACTTTCACTTGCTTGCATAAGCTTATGATTGGCTGGTCGATCAACAATGCCGCCGCCCGGATCAATCACCGCGGCTGGCTTGGCCAACGCGTCGCGCAACGTTTGCTCTTCTAGATCGCGAAAATGCTTCTCGCCATCCTGATTGAATATTTCCTCGATATTTTTGCCGGCAATTTTCACTATTTCATCATCAAGTTTAATAAGGTCGCAGCTGACATGCTTGGCAAACATTTCAGCCAACGTGGATTTTCCCGCCCCAGCTGTCCCTAGCAAGATCAGATGCCGAGGCAACCTCAAGGATATAGCCACTGCGACTGCCATGGCACGGTCGCGTCGGTCCTTGAAAAGCGTAATCGGCGATGAAGACGCGCGGCGCCTTCAATCCAAAATTCCATCATGCGCGGCTCAAGCAGATAACCGGTCCAGTGGTCAGGAAGCGGCACTTCGCCCTCGGCAAATTTTTCCGCATATTGTTTGGTGCTCGCCTCCAGGTCCGCATAATCTTTTAGGGGACGCGATTGTTGCGAACCCCACGCACCTAGTTGACTAGCACGCGACCTTGTCGCGAAATACTCACCCACCCTTTTTCTGTCAAGTTCGGAAACAACGCCACGCACACGGACCTGTTTGCCGAGCGTTACCCAATAAGTCGCGATTGCGCCGTACGGATTGGCACGCAATTGACTTGCTTTGTCGCTGTCGCGATTGGTAAAAACTTCCAGTCCGCGCGTGGTGATTTTTTTAAGTAACAAAAACCTTACATCAGGGTTTCCGTTCGCATCGCAGGTGGCAAAGCTTACCGCATTATAATTAGCCCCCGCTTTCGCCTCAGCCTCAGCCATCCAGCTGGTAATAAGCTCGATCGGATCGGAATCTTTTCGCAAATCATCAGACATCACGTATGCCCGATTCTACACATATGACAACAAGCAAGTGTTAGAATTCTCAGCTTGTTGACGACATCATCGGGCGGGAATAGCTCAGCTGGTAGAGCGCAACCTTGCCAAGGTTGAGGTCGCGAGTTCGAATCTCGTTTCCCGCTCCCTGGGCAACAACTGTTTCGGCGGGATGGCAGAGTGGTTATGCAGCGGCCTGCAAAGCCGTGGACGCCGGTTCGATTCCGACTCCCGCCTCCACTAATTTGTGTTTCCATGCAACTCAAAGCTTACAATCTTTAATTGAAACGACACAATAATTGTTGGTAATGATAACAATTTTTCAAGCACTTGCTTCATGCCTAAAAACAAACAACAAACTATCGGCCCGGGTGGCGGAATTGGTAGACGCTGGAGACTTAAAATCTTCTGTCCGAATTTTGGACGTGCCGGTTCGACTCCGGCCCTGGGCACCACTGATTTAAATCATGCAAACACCTTCTAACTTTCTTTTGCGCGGATCGCTTATCGGCTTATTGATGTTGATCTGCGCGCAAGGCGCGGTAGCTGCCACGGCAGTTTTGCCTGACATTCCGTATCCATACCAAGATCAGCAAGAATTCTGGGTCAATTCCGAACCGTTGTCCAACGCTCAGTTGCGCGGTAAGCCGTTACTGGTCATGTTTTGGACGCAAGGCTGTTATAACTGTCGCGCGTCGCTAGAATGGATCAACACGGTTCATCATCGCTTCCATGAACAGGGTTTGCAAATTCTTGGCGTACACACTCCTGAATTTCCTTACGAAAAAAACAGTCAACTAGTTCGCGACAAAACAGCCGAATTCGGAATTGAATTTCCGGTGATGATGGATAATGATTTCATATTCTGGAAAGGTATGCGCAACCGTTGGTGGCCAACTTTTTACGTTGTTGACCAACGCGGGCGCATTCTTGACGCGTATATAGGAGAAACCCACCGCGCCACTGAAAAATCGGCGCACATCGAAAACCAGCTCGCCAGACTTCTTGCCAACCAGTAAACAACCATCTAGCCTGCCCATGCCATTGCCAGTAGTCGGGGTTGAAGTCGGCACGGCCAGCGCAGGGATAAAAAAATCGCGCGCCGCCGATCTGGCACTGATCAGCTTTTGGCGGCCCATACCAACCGCGGTACTATTTACGCAAAACCGCTTTGTCGCAGCGCCGGTCACAGTCGCCAAAGATCACCTAAACCGTAGTAGTGATCTGAGCCGGGCGTGGCTGATTAATTCAGGCAACGCCAACTGCGGTACCGGCCCGCAAGGAATAGCAACCGCCAGAGCATCTTGCAAATTTGTCGCAGCGCAACTTGGCTGTACTCCAGCGCAGGTACTACCCTTTTCAACCGGAGTGATCATGGAAAGTTTGTCGTTGACCAAACTTGTCAATGCGACAACACGCGCCCATAAACAACTTGGCGCCTCCAGCTGGCTTCAGGCTGCCAAAGCGATTATGACCACCGACACCAAGGTGAAAGCGGCTACCCGACAACTGCCATCGAAACACGGTAAATACACCGTGACCGGCATTGCCAAAGGCTCCGGGATGATTCATCCACAAATGGCCACCATGCTAGCCTTCATCGTAACCGATGCTCATTTGTCAGCCACGGCACTCAAAACCGGGCTACGCAAGGCGACCGCCACCAGCTTCAACCAAATAAGCGTAGACGGAGAAACTTCAACCAATGACGCAGTTGCCTTAGCGGCAACCGGCGCCGCCGGCAAGCCTGACAAAAAACAGTTGCCACACTGGCAAAAGGCACTAGAAGAAGTTTGCGGAGAATTGGCAATGTTAATCGTGAATGACGGCGAAGGTGCCACCTGTGTGGCGACAATAGAGGCCACCGGTTTTGCAAGCAACACTCTTTGTCGGCAAATAGCCGATTCGGTTGCTTGTTCGCCATTGATCAAAACCATGTTACATGCCCGTGATCCCAACATCGGCCGCTTGCTGATGGCAATTGGCAAAGTTCCCGGCGACTATAACCCACACAAAATCAAAATTCGCATCAACAACAAGCTCGCTTTTGCCGATGGCCGACGCGTTGCGAGTTTTAACGAACAACAGGCCCAAAAGCAATTTAGCAAGCCTCCCATGCATCTGCAAGTTTCCGCCGGCAAGCGTCCGACTAGCGCCAAGGTTACGTTCTGCGACCTTAGCGCAAAGTATGTCAACATTAATTCAGAGTACCGTTCTTGAGTATGGACGCCGCTGTCACCTTACAACTTTCCCGGCTGTTAAAACGTCTGCAAGACTTGTTGCCCGAACCACTGCCGGAACCTTTTGATTCAGGCTGGTACCGCTGGACGCACACCGATTTTTCGATTGGGCATTTGCGCAACGTATCTTATGCGCGCACCACCGAATTAAACCGCTTATGTGGTTTGGATGAGGAAATCCGTCAGTTGCGAACCAACACCCGTTGCCTGCTAAAAGGAAAAACCGCCAACAATGTGTTGTTGACCGGGCCGCGCGGCTGCGGCAAAACCACGTTAATGCGCGAAGTGCTCAACGAGTTTATCGCAGATAAACTACGCGTGGTCACGTTGAACCGTCGCTATTTGCAAGATTTGCCTGCGCTAATTGAAGCGCTACGACGCAAAAATGATTGTCCGGTGATAATCGCCTGCGACGAGTTGTCATTTGCCGGCACGGGAGTTGATCATCTGGAAGTCAAAGCCGCGCTGGACGACTTAGGGCAACTTGATCATGCTTTGATGTATGCGACTTCAAATCGCCGCCATCTGATACCTGAATATCACGAAGAAAATCTGACCGCGCACACCGATGCGACCGGCCAAGTACATCCTGAAGAAACCACCGAAGAAAAAATATCCCTGGCTGATCGCTTCGGATTATGGATACCGGTATTCGCCCCTAGCGAAGAAGAATATTTGAATATGGTAACAAGCTGGTTGGGCCATCTGTCCAAACGCAAATATAGTGCGCAAATCGAAAAACTCGCTGTGCAGTGGGCAAGAGAAAACGGCTCAATGAACGGACGCACCGCTTTGCAGTTTGTCAATCACCTGTTGCAACAAAATAGCCGATGAGCACATTACCGGGTATTTACGGAATCAGTGCCGCGATATTATGCGACAGCCTGAACAGTTTTTTAGTCCGCCTAGAGGTTGCGCTGGAAACTAGCCAGCTACGCCTGCTGCAGGTACGCGACAAGCATTTGCGACGACCGGAGCGCGTTGTCTACGCGCAAGAATGCGTAGCCCGTTGCAAGCCGTACTCATGTCAAGTGCTTATCAATGACGATCCAGAATTAGCCGCTGAAGTCGACGCGGACGGCACCCACGTCTCAAGCGGCAAATTGCAATACTGGCAACCTTCCCAACTATTCGGCATGATCGGCTTTTCCGCGCACAACCATAACGAACTGCAACTTGGTTTTGAGCGCTTGGACGCCAGCTTCGCAGTGTTATCGCCCGTGCTCAAGACCCTCACTCACGTTGATGCGCAACCGCTAGGCTGGGACGGATTTAAGCTACTCGCCCAAGCTTTTCCCAAGCCGATTTTCGCGCTAGGCGGCGTGCGCCTGGATCAGCTGAACTTAGCTCGCCAGCACCACGCCGCGGAAGTCGCCGCGGACGGCACCCACGTCTCAAGCGGCAAATTGCAATACTGGCAACCTTCCCAACTATTCGGCATGATCGGCTTTT
>JAZHEJ010000061.1:0-59087 GCA_036679665.1 Candidatus Tethybacter castellensis
GCTTATCTTGCTGGTGCTGGTAGTCATTTTGTTTTTTGTAACCTGGTTCATTCTGCGCAAGATTAAAGTCTTTGGTCCAGTCAGCGCGATATTCGCTCACACCGTCACCTATGATGATCAACTGATGATGCGCGGCGACATTCGGGTCGCGTGCATCAGCTTGCGTACCAATCGCCCGACACGCATTCCACCAAAATTGCTGACCGCTTAAGTTTTTTTATTCAAGCCGATGCAATTAGAATCATTTGTTTAATATGACGACCCGCCTGGCGCCCTATGGCTGAAACGGATATCCTAACCTTAGTGGCTCGGGCCAGCATATTTGCCCAGCTTATCTTGCTGGTGCTGGTAGTCATTTTGTTTTTTGTAACCTGGTTCATTCTGCGCAAGATTAAAGTCTTTGGTCAAATCAGCGAAGATTCACAATCGTTCGAAGACGACTTTTGGGAAGCTGATCAGCTTGAGGAGATCCGCGAACAAGCCGAAGAAGGCCAGTACGGTTCGGACGGACTGGTAACCATATTTATCACCGGACTACACGAGTATGACAAGACTCGCAAGGCGGGTTTCAAAGACCAAGCGGTAGCCGTCGACGGCATTCGCTCCGCGATGGAAAGCGGGATCCAAACCGAGCTTGACAAGTTGCAGGCTTTGATGCCTTTTTTGGCCACCGCAGGTTCGGCAAGCCCGTACATCGGACTGCTCGGAACAGTTTGGGGCATTATCAACGCTTTTCGCTCGCTGACAACTTCCACCCAAGCCACAATCGCGCAGGTTGCCCCGGGCATCGCGGAAGCTTTGATCGCCACGGCGATGGGACTGTTTGCCGCGATCCCGGCAGTGATCGCATACAACCACCTGTCAGCGCGCATCGAGCGTTTTCGCACCCAGTACGAAAATTTTGCCGATCATTTTTGCAACATCATTCGGCGCAACCTATAACCGCAAATGTCCCGCAGCACCCGCAAAAAATCGGATCTACAAAGCCAGATCAACGTGGTACCTTATCTTGACGTTATGCTGGTGCTGCTGGTGATTTTCATGGTAACCGCGCCGCTTATCAATCAAGCGGTGATTGACTTGCCCTCCGCCGGAGATATCGCCCCCAACCAAAAAAATGAGGCGCTTGAAATCCAGATGCCCGCCAACGGCGGCTACCAAATTAAAGATTACAACTTCGGTGGCGAAGAAACCAGTTTTTCTTCGTTGGACGACGCCTTAAACCTAATCAGAGAACGACGCGAACTTTTTCCCGCCGCGCCGCTGCTGATTTCCGCAGATCGCGATTTGCCATACCAAAATGTAATCGAATTGCTCGCTCGCTTACAAAAAGATGGTTTTAACAATGTAGGATTAGTTACCAGTGTCGGTCCGTGATTATCTCGCATTATCCATACGAACCGCATAAATTATTCACCGCATTTCAAGCTGCGGTCATCTTGTTGCTAGCTGTAATTCCCTTGGTCTGGTCGGTCAGCTTTCGCACCACCATAACCCATGAACCTCTTCAGGTGACCATCGTCAGCGAAATTCCGCGACCGATAACCAGACCTCCGGATCCGATCAGCGAAATCTCCGAGGTCAACGAACAGATCCAAAAGCTCCAATCCCATCAGCAGCAAGAAGCTGAGATTGCCCGCCGCCGCACTAAGCAGCGGGAAGAAGAATTAGCCAAAGAGCGCGAACTCGCCGCGGAACAAAAGCGGCAACAAGAAGCGCAACGCGAGCGCGAATTGGAGGAACAAAAACAACGCGAGCAAGACGAGCTACGGCGACGCGAACAAGAAGCCCAAGCCAAAGAGGAACTCGAGCGCAAGCAGCAAGAAGAACTGCAACGACAACAACAACAGCTTGAGCAACAGCGCCAGGCGCAAGAACAAGCAGAACTTGCCCGACTTGAAGCAGCCCGCAACGATCGCATCAAATCCAGGTATATCAGTAGTATTCGGAACCGAATTCAACGCTTCTTGGCCGACCCTGAAGGAGTAAATCCTAATATTCGGGTTGAAATTCTTGTACCGCTAGGGATTAACGGACGTTTGTCTGGCGCACCGAAGATCACCGCTTCTTCCGGTAATCAATTTTTTGACGATCAGGCATTGCGCGCGGTAATTCGCGGCGCCGAAGCCGGTTTTGAACTGCCCACCAATCCGGAACTGCGCAAACAATTTAACGAATTGCATCTGGTGTTGGTCCCCAAAGGCAACTAACCGATAAAAAACCCCTTGCTTAATGCGACAATGCCTGCTATGAATCATTTGCGCCAAAGTGCCTGCGGACTGCTGTTTTTGTCGCTAAGTTTTGCCTGCGCCTGCCTAGCGCAAGTGGAAATCCAGATTGAAAGCCAAGGCGTACGCAGAATACCGATCATGATCGAACCATTTTTCGGCGAATCGACCGACCAAATGCAGTATTCAAACATCGTCGTAGCTGATCTGGAACGTACCGGATTGTTTCGTACCACATACGCGGACAGGCCGACCACCGAGCCCAACGGGATACCGGATTTTGACCAATTATTGGCGGCAAATCACGAGTATCTGCTAGTCGGGCTGGTCACGGCCGACGCGAACAATATTGCACAAACGATCATAACTTTTCAGCTTTTCGATCTTGTTACCCAAAGTAGCGAACAGGTATTGCGCGTTACACATAATGCGGGACAAGAGCGCAGCGCGGCGCACATTATCGCCAACTGGTTGTTCGAGTCATTAATCGGCGAGCCGGGAATTTTTCAATCCAAAATCGCTTATATCCACAAAACAAATCCGGGTAGCGAAGCAACTTACGAGCTGAAGATTGCCGACTACGATGGATATAACGCCCAAACCTTGCTAATTAGCCAAGAGCCGATCATTTCACCTGAATGGACGACCGATGGTGAAAAATTGCTTTACGTATCTTATGAACAGCGTAAGCCGATCGTCTACGAACATGTTCTTCTTTCAGGCGAGCGGCGCGTGGTCGCCGCTTTTAAAGGCAACAATTCAGCGCCGTCTATTTCATCGGACAGCCGCTGGTTTGCGGTGGCGCTATCCGAAGAAGGCAACACCCAAGTGTTTTTGTTGTCCGCGGACGGGACACGCAAAGTCAAACTGCGCAGCAGTATCGGTATTGACACCGAACCGGATTTTTCTCCCAACAACGAGGATATCGCTTTTGTTTCAGATGAACGCGGTTCGCCTCAGCTTTACCAGCGCAACCGACTTAGCGGCGAAGAAAAACGCCTCACCCACGGCTCGTCATATAACGTTTCGCCGCGTTATAACTCCGACGGCAATCAGCTAACTTATGTGCGCCGTGACAACAACGGCTATAACGTTCATGTACTCAACCTTGGCGCGGATCACCTGCCTACCACCGCGCTGACCGGAATTGACCTTGCGGATTCGCCGAGTTTTTCACCGGATGATAGATTAATACTATTTAAGAACGACGCGCGGCCAAATATTTTGTATACTGTCGCTCTGAGTGGTAAAATAGTTAGACCACTATCTTTTCAAGAAGAAGGAGAAATTAAAGATCCGACATGGGGTCCGGCTTCATCGTCTTGGTTTTAGCGGTAAATCCATAACTTTCAATAATTATTAAAGTCAAGCTAAGGTCAATGCAAAGGAGCAATCCAATGAGTCAGTCTTCAAGTTTTTTTCCACTTATCGCTATAGCGGTGCTGGCAGTCAGTCTGTCATCCTGTGCCCAGAAAGAAAGTTTTTCTGGCCTGGAAGATACTACTTCTTCATCTGGTAGCGGCCCTAAAGTGGTACAGGCTACTCCGCAGGTATCACCGGAACAAGAAACTAGCATTCTCGCCAACCGTAACGTTCGCGGTAACATTCTTACGGAACGGCTGGTATTTTTTGATTACGACAAATCGTTGGTGCGCGATGAATTTAGACCGATGTTAGACGCACACACTGAGTTGCTGGCGAACAACGCTGGCGTCGCATTGATTTTGCAAGGCCACGCTGATGAACGCGGCAGCACCGAATACAACTTGGCGCTAGGTCAGCGCCGCTCGGACTCGGTACGCGAGTACATGCTTTCCGGCGGAGCATTTACGGATCAGATCGAATCCATCAGCTATGGTGAAGAACGTCCACGTGCTCTCGGCGCAAACGAAGCGGCATGGGCTGAAAACCGGCGAGTTGAAATTATCTACGCGGACGAATAAGCTTTCATTGCTGTTTCAACGCGCAGCACTTATTGCTGCGCTATGTTCTGTCTGTGTAACCAGTGCGCAGATCAACATTTTTGAAGATGACGAAGCGCGATTAAGACTTGTCGAACTAACCGCTCAGTTGGAACAACTTGAAGCTACCGTACAAGAACTTTCCTTAGCGAACTCTCGACTAAACACCGAAAAACAAGAGTTGCTGGACCTGGTACGCGAGCTTACCGGACTAATCGATACCGCCAGCAACACCACCTCGCAACAAAACTTGCGTCTTGACGAACTCAAATCCCGCCTCGAAACCCAGCTTAAGGATTTTGACGCTCAGATTGGTAGCGATATTTCCAAGCTGTCCAAATCGCTCGACAGTTCCGATTCGAATCTTTATCAACAAGCACTGACAAATTACAAGCGTACCGATATGGCTGCAGCTGCCGATTTGCTAAGGCGACTACTAAGACGCTATCCAACCTCCGGTTATGCCCATGCCGCCTATTACTGGCTGGCGGAGATTGCGTGGGAACAAGGCAATACCGAGTCCGCACGCGGCAATTTGATTGAATTACTTACCATGTATCCGGACAGTACCCGAATTCCGGACGCCCTGCTGCTGCTCAATAAAATTGCGCTAACCCGCGACGATACGATAGAAGCCGAACACTGGTCGCGTCAACTGCTAGAAAGATATCCTTCTTCTTCGGCCGCGGATCGCCACCAGATAGCGCCCGACAGCTAGGTGATGAATTTATGCGCTACGGGCAGATTAGAATCATTGCCGGGCAATGGCGGTCGCGCAAATTACGCGTCCCCGCCAAAACCCGTCCGCCGCAAAACGCCCTGCGCGAGTCATTGTTCGCTATCTTGCAGCCTCATCTGGACGCCGCGCGTTGCCTTGATCTTTATGCCGGAAGCGGTAGCTTGGGGCTAGAAGCACTGTCGCGCGGCGCGAAGTCAGTAGCATTTGTGGAAAAGTCACGCATCGCCACGAAAATTTTAAACGCCAATATTGATGAGCTTGACGCTAAGTCGCAAACCACGGTGATCTTGCAGGACGTCCACAATTTCGTATCGCGCACCGCAGGCCAGCAGTTTGAAATCATTTTTGCGGATCCACCATACTCTGACGCCATTTACGATAAATGGTGGGCCAACCTACTTGGGGCTACCCGTAAGCTTATATACGATAACGGTTTTTTTTGTTGCGAATCGCCGCGCGTGATGTCCGCTCCATCCGGCTGGTCCATTAAGCGCGCCACGCGGCGCGGGACCGCGCATTTGACGATCCTAAGTCCCAACGAATTATGAAACCTATCCAGTGGTTATTCGGTTTGCTTGGACTGACCTTGGCCATATTGCCTTGGCAAGCGTTTGCGCAGTCATTTGTTTCCGACAACGAGTTACGAACCGACATTTTGGAAGTTGACAAAAAAATCAAGATCGTTCAGCGACGCATCGCGTCCTTGCAAGGCCAGCACAATCGCCTGCAGACTGAACTAATCCAGTTGCGCACTTTGCTTCAAGATGTGCGCCAATCAATCGATGACAGCTCAGCTGCTATAGACGCGTTGGCCACTAGCACCGCGGCAAGCGATGAGCGTCTGGAAAAAGAACTGACCGCGATCATGCAAACCCACAATCGCCAACTGGGCAATGTGCGACAGGTAGTTGAAGGCGCCGATATCCTAGCCTATGAAAAAGCGTTGCTGCGCTACTCAAAGCAAGATGATATTGCAGGCGTGCTTGAAGATTTGCGGAGCATTACCGAATTAGAAAAGCTGTCTCACCAGGTTCCGGCAGCGTTGTTTTGGATAGGCCGCATCCAGTACGAGCAAAATCAGTTTGACAAATCGCGCGCGGCGCTAGAGCGGCTGCTCAAGCAATATCCGGGCAGCGCGCGAGAATCCGAAGCGCTGTGGATGCTAGCGGAGCTAGAGTCGTTACAGGGCAACGACAGCACCGCTGAGAAATGGAAAAATCGACTGCGTCAGCAGTACCCGACCAGCTTATCCTTAAAGTTGCTTGAACGATATGATCGCCAACTGTAACTACAATCTGTACCCATAGCCATGACTACCATAGCCTATCCTGGAACCTTTGATCCAATCACCCTTGGACACGAGGAAATTATGCGCCGGTCCCTCAGGGTTTTTGACAAAGTAGTAATAGCCGTTGCGCACGGAGCACACAAAGAACCGCTTTTTACGCTTGGCGAGCGCGTGGCTATGGTTGAGGAAGCCACCGCGTACAGCGAGCGAATTGAGGTTGCTCCAGTGGTGGGCTTGCTTGCCGATTTTTTAGCCAGTCACAATATCACCACTTTGCTTCGTGGTATGCGCTCGGTTTCCGATTTCGAATATGAAATGCAGCTTGCCGATGTGAACCGGCGGCTTGGCAAGGGAGTAGAAACAATTTTTATGGCGCCTGATACCGATCATATTTACGTATTTTCAAGTGTGGTACGCGAAGTTGCGATGTTCGGCGGCGATGTCAGCCATTATGTAAATCCGTCAGTTGCCGATAAGTTAAATCAGAAGCTTGCCGCTCAGAACATTCACAACGCCAAAAGCGTCGGTTAGCATGGCGTTGCTAATCACTGAAGAGTGTATTAATTGTGATGTCTGCGAACCGGCGTGCCCCAACCAGGCAATTTTTATGGGACCCCAGCGCTATGAAATCATCCCTGATCGATGCACCGAATGCGTGGGGCATTTCGATGAGCCGCAATGCGTGATGCTCTGCCCGGTTGACTGCATTCCGCAGGATCCGGATCGGATTGAAACCAAACCGATGTTGCGCGCCAAGCTAGCTCGCCTAAACTCAGCCTCCTAGCGGCGCTGTCTCAGCGGCCAGCACATCCGCCACGGTTTCGCGCCGACGCACCAATCGCGCCTGATTATCGTCCAACATCACCTCGCAACAACGCAACCGACCGTTGTAGTTCGACATCATCACACTCCCGTAGGCGCCGGCATCGAAAATGGCCAACAGATCACCGGGGTTGGCGTCCAGTTCGATATTCTGCGCCAAATAATCGGTGTTTTCGCATACCGGGCCGACCACGTCCATCTTTCCTTCTGGCGCGGGGCTCATGCCCAACTTGGCAACACCGTGCTTGGATCCATACAACGCCGGGCGAATTAACTCGGTCATGCCCGCGTCAACAATGATATGTCGGCCCTTGCGGTACTCAACTTTGGTGAGCAAAATACCGGCGCGGCCAACTAGCGCCCGACCCGGTTGAAAAGCAAATTGCTGATCCGGGCAGTTTTTTTTGAGCCATGCGACAAGCTCAGCAAACACATCATGATCAAGGCGGCTTACGTTGTCCCCGATCCCAAAGCCGCCGCCTAGATCAATTTGCTTTGGCACGACTCCCGCTGACACAAGTTCGTCGCGCAACTTCAGCAGCAACCGAGCCGTTTCCACGTAGGGCTCGCAACTGCTTATCTGCGAGCCGATATGTGCGCTTAGCGAACCAAGGCGCAGTTGCGGCGTGGTTGCGATTTGCATACACATTTTTTGCGCCTGTGCCATATTGACGCCAAACTTGCTTGCGCCATGTCCGGTGGCAATATGTGGATGGGTCTTGGAGTCAATGTCCGGATTAACCCTCACTCCAACTGTAATTTTTGTTGGGCCATGATTCAAAACGCTGATCCGTTCTAATTCTTCGCTACCGTCGGCGATGATTTCACGTACCCCGTTGCGCATGGCGCGTTCAAGCAACTCAACACTTTTACCCGGGCCGGTAACAATAGTTCGCGCTGACCGGATATCTATTGCCGCGCATCTTTCAAGTTCAAGTACCGACGCTGCGTCGAAGCCGAGTCCGGCCTTTTTAATCAGTTGCAGTACCGCTAAATTGCCATTGGACTTCATCGCGTAATGTAAGTCGGCGCCAATCTCGCCTGCGCACTGTTGGTAATGCTGACAAGCCGCCGTGATCATGTCGGCGGCATAAACATAACTAGGTGTGCCAAACTGCGCCGCCAGCGCGGCAAGCTCGGTGTTACCCCATGCTCCGTCGGCCACCGCTTGTTCCCAAGTTAACAAATCAGCATGGGGCTTGGCAACTTCAGCGGGCATAAATTGGTCCGATTATCGTATCAAGAGCGTCAACAACAAGCGCCACTAAGTCTTAGTCGCGCTACTGCCACGGTGCCCGTCTTGCCGCGCGGGCAATTCCAGATTGCCGTACTGACCGCATCCTGTCAGCAACCAGCAAACTGCCGTGAAACCTAAAACAACCTTGAGTGCACGGCCGACTTTGATGCGCCAGACAAGCATAACTAATTATAATTGCCTGCTATGTCCTTTTCTGAAGCTGAGTACGCGACTTTGTGCGAAGACTTGTTTACTCGCTTGGAAGATTTTCTTGACGAACAAGAAAACGATTTGGATTACGAAAGCAACGGTGATATCTGCGAAATCACCCTCGCTGATTCGAGCAAACTAATCATCAATCGCCAACCGCCGGTGCAAGAAATCTGGCTGGCCGCAAAAAGTGGCGGCTATCATTTTGCGTATCGCGACAATCAATGGTCAGATACTCGCGACGGCATGGATTTTTTCACACGGTTGACAATCTGCCTTGGCGGCGACTAACTGTAACTTCCCGTGAGCACCTTTTTCCAATCGCTTTCAGACTGGCCGTATAAAAGACCGTAATGCGCCTGCGCGCCCAGGATCGCTTTCACATATAACCGTGTTTCGGTAAAGGGGATGGTCTCGATAAAAACGGTTTTGTCCAAACCTTGCGAAGTTGCCAGCCACCTGCGCACCCGGCCGGGTCCGGCGTTATAGGCGGCCGCGATCAAGATCGGGTCGGTGCCGATTTGTTGTTGAAGATCAGCCAGATAGCGCGTGCCGATAATAATGTTGGTATCAAGCCTGGTCAAACGCGACAGCTTGTAACGGGTGTATTTGTGTCTTTTGGATATGCTCCTTGCGGTAGCCGGCATCACCTGCATGATGCCGCGCGCGCCCGCCGAAGAAATCGCCCCGGGATTGAACCGGCTTTCGCGTCTGATCAGCGCATAGACGAACGCGGGATTTAAATTAAATCGCTTGGTGTAACTTTCGATGGTACTCGCATGAGGCCGCGGGAAACGCAACTGGAAGTTGGAGTACTTAGGCGCCACCTTTTCCGCGGCGTTAATGCCGCCTAGCAACCAGCCGTGGTCGGTCGCCAATTGAGCCGCGGCAAGAATTTCATCATCGCTAAGTTGCGGATACATGTATCTCCAGATACTGCGCGCGATACCGGTACGATTTGCCAGCCCCAACGCGATTGCAAGACGAATATCGGCATTTGCCTCCATCCGCTTTATCGCGGCCGCTGAAGGTACCACTTTGCTGATCTGCAATTTGATGCCGGTTTGTTCGCCGGCTAACAGTCCATAATAATCGTCGAAATCATTCGCGACTTGCCGCATTAGATTTTTTGCCAGCGCTGAATTACCTAGTTGGCGATGAGCATAAGCATTCCAATAACGCCAGGCTGACAGTTCTTTTTGTTCAGGAGCCATAGCCGCGATTGTGTCGCGAACTTCGACCCAGTTGCGCGTGCGCAACGCCGCGCGTACCCTCCACTCAAGTTCTACTGAACGCTGCGCGCTACGCGCGCTGCGCTGGAAATATCCCAAGGCCTTGTCCGCGTTATGCTCTTGCGATATCCACAATCCGATCAGCGACCAGATTTGTTCGGCGATATCCTGATCCAAATGAGGCGTAAACTTTTCCCAACGATCCGCAACCAATTGCGGGTTGCGACGTATCGCCACCACTGCGGAAACCGCGAGCAATTCTTGGGCCACCCGAGTATTTAGCGCGACCTTGCCTTTGATCCGCGCGGTCGCGTTCTGAATAGCCCGGTTGAGCACGGGCCACCCGGCCTTATCTTGTTTGAGTAGCACCAGCAACTTTCTGGCTTGGCGCGACTGGCGAGCGTTTACCAAACTTCGAATTTGCTTCCAGACCTGGCTGTCCGACAGCATGCTGACGCCGCGTTTCAGCGCGCTCATACATAGCAAGTTGTTGCCAGTGGCCTGTTCAAGCGCGGCGGGGATCGCACTGCGCGCCGCCTTGGCGCTAGACTGATAAATTGCATGCTGAAGTCGAGCGCACGGGCCCATCGTACCGCGGTATTTTTGCAAGTTAACCCAATCTTTTTGCGTGGCGAAATGGTCAGCCAACTGAAGCGCGGCTTCATTGCGTACCCAAGCCGACTTTGAGTTGCGAGCCAAAAGCTGTAATTGATCCGGCGCTAAATTGCGTTTCAATTGCCGACTGGCGTCTTGGAGTTGCTGATATGGTTGGAGGGCGTCTGTGAGTTGATCATTGGCCGCCGATGCGAAATCGGTAACAACAACCCAACTGCACAGCAACGTTATAGCTGCACTGCAACAAACCTTATTTGTAAATTTGTGTTGAAAAAATAAACTCATATATATATATAGTTATCCTTAGTAAACCAAAATTTGTCGTAACCTGACAAGGACTTGTTTTTTTGCACTGCAACATATATAATATGTCTTATAAACCAAATATCCCCCACGAGGTAATAACAACTATGAACAACCCTATTTATAACTCTGAGGCTTTTGAGGCTAACGCCAAGGCCGCTTTGAACAACGCCACGCAAGCGTTCGAGCTGTCGGTAAGCAAATCCGTCGAGATCCTGGAAAAGAATTTTCAGGTCGCGAAGGAAACGATCGAGCGTCAAACGTCTCACATCAATTCGTTGCGCGATATCCGTGACTTCAACGACTTGGTCCAGGCTCAAGAAACCTTCAGCAAGCAAGAAATGCAAGCGTTGGAGAATTTCTCCAAGCATGTCTACCAGCTTGCTAACGAAGCGGCGGCCGACTTGGCGGTAGTTTCGGAAAACCAGCGCAATGCTGCTGGAGATCTGGTTTCTGATTCGCTGGAAACTGTAGCTCAATCGTTGCCTAGCGGCGGCGCTGATTCTTACAGCAACTTCTTGCGCGACACCATCCGCACGCAAATTAGCGCGTTCAAAACTTTCAACAACTTGGTTGACAAGACGATCGCGGCGCAGCGGGCGAACTTCAGCACCGCGGCTGACGCAGTCAACGAAGTGGCCACTACCGTGAGCACCGCAACCGGAAGGAAGTACAAGAAGAAAAAATAAATCGGTCATCTCTGCCGAGGCGCATGAATAAACTCTCTCCTCTTTCTCCTTCTGCGCCAAATTGAGATTCTTCGGGAGCGCTTAATGCGCTCCCGATCTTTTGTCTTGAGGGTCGTCCTTAGGACTTGTGTGCGGTTTTTTCCGTCGGTCCGATGATGGCCACAACCACCAGAAAAATCCCACGGCCACCAGCGCGATAAATGATAATTCCAAGTATGCGTCGAACATCGCGTCTCCTAGGGACAATTCCGATATAGTGTAGACTTTTGCTTCACAGGCTACATTTTAGCTAGCTTTTGGAGTTATTATGCACCGAATAATTTTGCTAGGGCCGCCAGGCAGCGGCAAAGGCACTCAAGCGCAGCGCATTACTAGCACCCTAAACATAGCTACCATATCGACCGGCGATATGTTCCGCGAATCCATTCGTCAGCAAACTGAGCTTGGCATAGAAGCTAAACGTTACATGGATGTCGGCGAGTTGGTTCCGGACGACACGGTCATTCGGATGATCAACAAGCGCTTAGAGCAACCGGATTGCGCTAACGGTTTTTTGCTTGATGGTTTTCCGCGCACCGTGGCGCAGGCCGATGCGCTGAGCAAACTGGTTGAACTAGACCAAGTGATCGAGTTGCAATGTGACAACGAGTTGATAATGCAACGATTGTGCGGACGGCGTGTGCACCGCGCTTCAGGGCGCACCTACCATGTCGATTATGCTCCTCCCAAACAGGCCAACATTGATGATTTGACCAATGAACCTCTTATCCAGCGCGATGACGACAAGCCCGATACGGTTGCCAACCGCCTGAAAGTCTACGCTGAATTGACCGTGCCGCTAGTTGCATATTATGCCAAGCGCAGTAGCCAGGGTAAACCTAGTTTTCACGCTGTTGACGCGGCCCGCGATATTGAACTGGTGACCGCCGATCTGCTGAAGGTCATAAAGTAATGCCCGGCAATATTTTGTATGCGCAATCGGGCGGCGTAACCGCTGTCATCAATGCCTCGGCCTGGGGAGTCATTTCCGCTGCGCGAAAAAGTCGCCGGGTAGGCAAAATATACGCAGGCAAAGACGGCATCCTGGGGATCCTCCATGAGCAGCTGATCGACGTTGGCGCCGAATCGCCTCGCGAGCTTCGTAAACTTATGCACACCCCCGGAGGCGCCTTCGGCTCTTGTCGTCTCAAACTGCCTGATCCGAAAAAAGACGATCGCCACTACCGCCGTCTGATCGAAGTTTTCCGCGCCCACAACATCGGTTATTTTTTGTACAACGGTGGCAATGATTCTCAAGACACCACCAACAAGATCGCAAAGTTTTGTCAAAACGCCGGACTTAAAACCGTATGTAACGGTATTCCGAAAACCGTTGATAACGATCTGGTGGAAACCGATTGTTGTCCTGGTTTTGGCTCAGTCGCCAAATATATCGCCACCACGGTCGCTGAGACCCGCCGTGATGTGGCTTCGATGTCGCGCACTTCCACCAAACTGTTCATCATTGAAGTGATGGGACGTCACGCCGGCTGGATTGCGGCCGCGGGCGGGTTGGCCGGCGAACCGGGCGGGCCGATCATGGTCGCTTTTCCTGAGATCCCCCATAGCCCTGGCAAATTCATTGCGGCGGTGCGCGCGCGCATCGCCAAACACGGCTACTGCTGTGTGGTGGCCTCTGAAGGGATCGTTGATCGCAAAGGCCGCTTTTTGTCCGAGCGCGACACCAAGGATTCTTTTTCTCACGCCCAGCTAGGCGGCGTCGCTGGCGTACTGGCCGAAGAATGCAAAACCGCGCTTGGCGTCAAATATCACTGGGCGTTGGCTGACTACATGCAACGTTCAGCGCGCCATCTGGCTTCGCTCACCGACCTTGAACAAGCCGAAGCGGTTGGCAGGGTTGCCACCGAACTTGCAATTAAAGGTGTCGGCGGGATCATGCCCGCGATCATACGTACTAACGAATGTCCTTATCGCTGGCAGGTAAAACCGGTATCATTGGCCAAAGTCGCCAACCGTGAACGGCACATGCCCCGCAAATACATCTCCAAGGACAACTACTACATCACTGCGGCATGTCGCCGCTATCTGACCCCGTTGATTAGT
Source organism: Candidatus Tethybacter castellensis (assembly GCA_036679665.1). Taxonomy (GTDB): domain Bacteria; phylum Pseudomonadota; class Gammaproteobacteria; order Tethybacterales; family Tethybacteraceae; genus Tethybacter; species Tethybacter castelli. The sequence continues at coordinate 13,428 of JAZHEJ010000061.1, forward strand.
GGCGAAACCTACCCGCCCTACCGCGACGGGATCCCGGATTTTGCCAACCTGAAATTAGCGAGCGTAAAAAAACTGCTCAGCGATTGGCGAATATAGCATAACTAATTTAGTTATCTTTTTTTAGACTTTATCGTTGTATAATAGTTATCCCTCTTTAAAAAGGGGTAGCTCTGAAAAAAGGAAAAGATCGATAAGTGTGGGCACGTATCGGACAAACAACCGAACATGCTCGCACTATTATGAGCATCACGCTCAAAAACAGTGCGGGATCAAAAACAACAACAAAAACTGAAGAGTTTGATCCTGGCTCAGATTTAACGCTGGCGGCACGCCTTACACATGCAAGTCGAACGGTACCGCAGGAAGCTTGCTTCCTGGCGGCGAGTGGCGAACGGGTGAGGAATACATGGGAACGTACCCTTTGGTGGGGAATATCCTCAGGAAACTGAGGGTAATACCGCATAAGTTCTACGGAAGAAAGCGGGGGATCTTCGGACCTCGCGCCGATGGAGCGGCCCATGCCCGATTAGTTTGTTGGTGGGGTAACAGCCTACCAAGACTACAATCGGTAGTTGGTTTTAGCGAATGACCAGCCACACCGGGACTGAGACACGGCCCGGACACCTACGGGTGGCAGCAGTGGGGAATATTTGACAATGGGGGAAACCCTGATCAAGCGATGCCGCGTGAGTGAAGAAGGCCCTCGGGTTGTAAAGCTCTTTCGTTGAGGAAGAAAAAGCAAGAGTTAATACCTCTTGCCCATGACATACTCAAAAAAGAAGGACCGGCAAACTACGTGCCAGCAGCCGCGGTAATACGTAGGGTCCGAGCGTTAATCGGAATTACTGGGCGTAAAGCGTACGTAGGCGGTTACTTAAGTCAGATGTGAAATCCCTGGGCTCAACCTAGGAACTGCGTTTGATACTGGGTAACTAGAGATCGAAAGAGGAAAGTAGAATTCTCGCAAGTAGTGGTGGAATGCGTAGATATGCGGAGGAATACTAGTGGCGAAGGCGGCTTTCTGGGTCGTATCTGACGCTCAAGTACGAAAGCGTGGGTAGCAAACAGGATTAGATACCCTGGTAGTCCACGCTGTAAACGATGTCTGCTAGTCGTAGGAAGGTACGCCTTTCTGTGACGAAGCTAACGCGTGAAGCAGACCGCCTGGGGAGTACGGCCGCAAGGCTAAAACTCAAAGGAATTGACGGGGACCCGCACAAGCGGTGGATGATGTGGATTAATTCGATGCAACGCGAAAAACCTTACCCACTCTTGACATCCCAGGTAAGGTTTCGGAGACGAAACTGGCCTTCGGGTCTGGGACAGGTGTTGCATGGCTGTCGTCAGCTCGTGTCGTGAGATGTTGGGTTAAGTCCCGCAACGAGCGCAACCCCTATCGTCAGTTGCCAGCGGGTAATGCCGGGAACTTTGGCGAAACTGCTAGTAATTTACTGGAGGAAGGAGGGGACGACGTCAAGTCATCATGACCCTTATGGGTGGGGCTTCACACATCATACAATGGTCGGTACAGCAGGGCGCCAACCCGCGAGGAGGAGCAAATCCTACAAAGCCGATCTTAGTCAGGATTGTAGTCTGCAACTCGACTACATGAATCAGGAATCGCTAGTAATCGCAGATCAGCATGCTGCGGTGAATACGTTCTCGGGTCTTGTACACACCGCCCGTCAAACCATGGGAGTGGGGGATACTGGAAGCAGGTAGCCTAACCTTCGGGAGGGCGCTTACCAAGGTATGTTTCATGACTGGGGTTAAGTCGTAACAAGGTAGCCGTAGGAGAACCTGTGGCTGGATTACCTCCTTTCGGAAAAAAAATCTGATGCCTGCCCACGCTTATCGATCTTGCACCTTTTCACAGTCTCGTTTTTCGTATTTTTTCGGGCGGCTGGTTATTTATATCGCTGCCGTATATTGCTAGCGACGCATAAAACATATCTTGTCAGTCTTTGTTTTTCTTTAACAAATGATAGTTCGCGTTGCTTTTGACGTACCTGCGCACAAGCTATTTGATTATCTGGCCATAGACGAAGCAGCACCCCTTCCTCCGGTAGGAACGCGAGTGTTGGCTCCTTTTGGCAATTCCGTGCGCGTAGGCGTCGTTATGCGTACCGGTGCGACTTCCAAGTATCCAAAGTTGCGCCGCGTTCAAAAGTATTTGGACGATATTCCCTCCTTGCCAGTAATGCAGGTTGAATTACTGATGCAGATCGCTGAACGCTGGATGCTACCGATCGGCAAATTGGTGTTTGCATCCTTCCCGCCTTCGCTTCGCAAAGCTAAAAAAACCCGCCAGACAATTCCACTGCGCCGAGCCGCGGTGAGCAATACTTTGGCGGTAAATCAATTTGCGGTTACCGACAGTCGCTATAAAGAAGCCCTTGCCACGCTTGAAGCCGGCTGGGGAAAATTTTCTTTGCAACTGCTAGTTGGCAGTGATCTACTTGGGATACAACAATTTATTCTTGCCGCACTGGCCGACTGTGTCACGCGCGGTCATACCGCGCTACTACTGGTGCCGGAAATCAAAGATGCTAACCGCTGGTGCCAATATCTACAAACCAAACTTGTCGGTTGCAGTATCGTTGCCATTCACAGCGGTAGCACGCCGCACCAACGAGCCGCCAATTGGCTGGGGTCTTTAGCGGGTAGCCATCACGTCATGATCGGCACGCGCAATGTCGCGCTTTATCCGCTTGCTGATCTGGGGCTAGCTGTGGTCATTGATGAAAACAACCAACTTTATCGTGCCGAGCGTGGCCTTTCTTTTCCCGCGCGCGACGTAGCTGCGCTACAAGCTAAGCTGAATGCCTGCCCGCTGCTTATGACCGCGACAATACCCTCGTTAGAGCTATATCACGCCGCCCAGAATCGACACTTGAAACTGAATCTGATTCCCAACCTGGCCACACAGAAAAGACCACACATCGATGTAATCAATATTTCAAACCGTCGTCTGTTCGGCGGAATCAGTGTGGAAATGGAAAACTCTTTGCGTCGCGAATTTAGAAGCGGCGGACTTAGTATGATTTTGATAAACCGACGTGGCCACGGCAACATGCTGTACTGCGCGGAATGCCGTCAACTGTTGCGCTGTACGAACTGTCTACGCCAATTGACACAACGTAGCGCTGACGAATGTTTTTGCCGTTTTTGCGGCAACGTCAGCAAAATGCCTTCGATTTGCCCGGCTTGCGGCGGCCCGCAACCAGAAGCGATACGGCCCGGATCAATGCGCATTGCCACAACCTTGGCAACACGCTTGCCGGATGCGCGCATCCTTCGTATCGACTCCGACTCTTCACTTGAGGCGATAGAAAGTGCGCTTAGCAAGGATGATATCGACATCATCGTGGGTACCCAGGCTCTGCTTGGTTATGATCTTGCTCCAGGCACTTGCATCCTCAGCGATGCGGACTCTATGCTCAACTCGTCCAGCTTCAAAGCTGCCGAACATCTGCTTGATACGCTGACCAAACTGGCGCAACGGCCTTCGGTCAAGTATATGGTCGTACAAACCCGTCAAAGCGACCATCACGTCTTTACCACGTTGCAAAGCGGAAAATACAGCGATTTTGCCCAAGTGGAACTCAAACACTGCAAGGCTGCCGGGCTACCTCCTTTCCGGCACTTCGCGTTGCTAAGCGCAACCGGCAAAGAAGCGGGTATTCTAGCTAGCGGAATCGGTGCCGTACACGAGTTGATCAAACAGTCGCTTAGCAAGCATGTGATGCTATTCGAACCGGTCGCAAGTGGCGGCGGCACAACCGGAGCGCACAAAATGCAAGTGCTCATCAGCGCTGCTGACCGCGGCTTTTTGAAGCAAACGCTCCAGCGCGTTGTCTTGCTCCTTGAAGAACATAAATTTCCCGCCGGATTTAGCTGGAACCTGCGGGTAGAACCGGATAAATGGTAGTAAATCCAACGTTTAATACCTGTCATTCAGCTAATTTGCGCCAATGCCACTTCACCCTTTCGTCCGGTGTGGAAAACATTGTGCAAAAAAAGCCAAAATAAACAAAAATCAGAGCTTTATGTGATAGTTGATTTTGCACAGCATTTTTTATTATTCTTTATTTTCAATTATTTAACTATATAATAGGTTTTTGCTGAGCAATTGCGGTCAAATTTACAACAAATTGTGCAATTCTCAATATATTTATTGTTATTTTCTTACTTAGTACTGTTATGAACAGCCCCGTTTTGTCTACAAATATGGACGCTGAACAGCAAAAAAATTTGTCGGTTACGGAATTGGTGCAGATGAGCAACGAGCATCTAAAGCAGCTTTGGAAACACCCGGTTTCGGTCGTTGGGGAGCTGTCCAATGTACGCAGTTATGCTTCCGGGCACATTTATTTGACTCTCAAAGACAGTTCTGCCGAAATATCCGGTGTGATGTTTGCCAGTTATGCCGCTAATCTCACTACCGACCCTAAGGAAGGCGACGCAGTTGTCGTGCGATGTCAGCCAACCATTTATCCACCTAAAGGCCGATTTCAGATCGTTATCAGTCACATCGAACAACGTGGCGGCCAAGGCCAACTGTACGAAGAATTTTTGCGCATCAAAGAGGATTTGCGCGACAAAGGTTGGTTCGCTGAAACACACAAAAAACAGATACCCAAATTTCCGCGTCGAATCGGCGTCGTGGTGTCACAGCAAGGCGCCGCCAAGCGCGACGTATGCATCACCTTGCGCAAACGCTTCCCGCTTGCAACCGTGATCATCTTTCCCGCGCCAGCCCAAGGACACGATGCACCCGCCAAAATTAGCGTGGCCATAAACAGCGCCGGTTCTCAAAATTGCGACGTTCTGCTTGTTTGCCGGGGTGGCGGGTCGTTTGAGGATCTGCACGCCTACAACGACATTCAAGTCGCCAAAGCTATTTACGCCTCGGAAATTCCAATCATCACCGGAGTCGGTCATCAAACTGACGAAACCATCGCCGATTTTGTTGCTGATTTGCGCGCCCCCACCCCAACAGGCGCGGCGGTAGCCGCGGTGCCGGATCGCGAAGAACTATTGCAACGGGTGGCAGATTTAGCACAACGATGCCGCAAAGCTTGCTTTGAAAAAATTAATTTTGCCGGAGAGCGAATTGACGACTGTATCCAAGACCTTCGCACCGTGGCTCAACAGCAAGCGCAAATTTCTCGCTTGCGCATGGGAATTTTGCTCCAAGCCAGGCAACGTTTGCTAGCCTATGTGCGCTCAATGCAAAATTACGTCCAGCGCATCGACCAATTGACCGCATCGTTGTTAAAGGTTCGTCGACAGCTATGCAAACACCACACCGGACAACTAAATCACTTGCAACAGCGCTTAGACAGCCTGGATCCACGTCGTACGTTACAACGCGGTTATGCGATATTAACCGACGCTCACGGTAAGGTATTAAGTTATGCCGACCAGTTGCCGGCCGGCACCGCGGCCGTCCTAGAGCTCCAAGACGGAGCGGTCGATACGGTAGTGGGCGAAAAAACTACAAGTAAACTTAGGTTATCCGATGACCTCTCAACTTCTTCCTAGCCCGCCAAAGACGCTTATCGACCAGCACGGTAGGCAGATCCCCTACCTGCGGCTGTCGGTAACCGATCGCTGTGATCTGCGCTGCCGTTACTGTTTGCCTGAGCGTCCTGATTTTCTGCCCAAAAGTGAAATTCTGAGTTTAGAACAATTGTTGTTTGTCGTCGAACAGTGTACGGCGCTAGGAATATCCAAGATCCGTATCACCGGTGGCGAACCGTTGGTAAGGCGCGACCTGCTATGGCTCTTAGAGCGCATCGGCGCGCTTGACAATTGCGCTGAACTGGTAATAACCACCAATGGCACTCAGCTGACAAAGTACGCATCAGCTCTCAAGCAAGCCGGGGTAAAGCGACTCAACGTGTCGTTGGATACGCTTTGTCCGCACAAATTTCACCAGCTGACCCGCAATAATATTCAGCATGAGCATATCCTGGCCGGAATCGCCGCCGCGAGCAAAGCGGAATTTGCCGGTTTGAAGATCAATACCGTGCTGATGCGCGGTTTTAACGATGATGAATTATGCGATCTTGTCGAATTTGCCATGCGTCATAATGCTGACATCAGCTTTATTGAGGAAATGCCCATTGGCATTATCGGCCGCGACCGAAAGCTCCATCAACTCGACTCGTTTACGACCGAATCGATATTAAGTTCTCGCTTCATGCTTACCCCGAGCAATCATAATTCCGGTGGCCCGGCCAGCTACTGGAAAGTGGGCGGGAGCTCAACGAAGATCGGTATGATCGCTCCTCATACCCGCAATTTTTGTACCAACTGCAACCGCGTAAGGATAACGTGTCAAGGTAATTTGTATCCCTGCTTAGGCCACGATCAGCATACCAAACTTGCCCCCGCGATTCGCGCCCGCGACGAGCGACAGTTTCGTGAACTACTTTTTTCCGCTCTTGCGACCAAGCCGGAAAGCCATCAGTTTGATATCGGCGGCACCACAAATGTACTTCGTTACATGGCTGTAACCGGCGGTTAGCGCCTCACCGTTATTCGCCGTTCGGCAAATAAGCAGTTCCGCGCATCAACATGCGGGCGGTGCGAACCACACTTGCGCTTTTAGGCGTTAGTTTGTCATCGGTTTTACTAAATGACATGCCCAACGCCATGGTGCCCACGATATGTTCAATAACAAATTCTTCGCGGCCGGCGATCACCTGCTCCATCTGTTGCGCACAGTTTGCCGCGGTGGATCCTGGAACCGCGGCGGCATAGCCGAGCGCGATGGCTCCGGTAACCGCCATGGACCTGTGCATATTATGAGGCGTAAAGTAGCGCACGGCTAGATTGGCATCGGTACGCGAAGGAGCGACTACCGCTATCTTGGGTAATACGCTGGAACGATCATAATCCATTCCCGATATACGTTGCACCTGATCACGCAAATCCAAGATTTGGCTAATCATCTCACGTTTATTCATATCCCGGAAGCTAGGCAACTTATCCCATCCTAGTTGCGCAGCCGGTATGATCAGCACCGGAATGGTTGCGTTAACCAGCGATATATCCACCCCGTTTATCCGATCACACACATTGCCGGTAGGCCATAATTTGTCATCAATAACCGGTCCGACATTCAAATAACGAATCCGAATCGGAGCGCCGAAATTAGGCACTCCTGGTATTTCATGCTTGCCTTCATAAGTTAATTTACCGGCCGGGGTCTGCAAAATCACCTCCACTTGACTTCCTAGATTAATGTCATTGATCCTTAGTAAAGTCTCAGGGTCAGTGGCGGGCACCATCCCGGTTTCAATCGCGAACGGACCAACCGCGGCAAGCATGTTGCCGCAAACGGCACGGGTGTCGACGCCGCGGCCCGGTTGGATCTGCATAAACTGGTAATCAAGATCCGCGTCTGTTCGCGCGGAAATCCCGACTAGCGCCGACTTGGAATTCAAAGGATGGCCTCCCCCCAAGCCGTCAGCTTGAAAAGTGTCGCCACCTAGTAGCTTGATCAGCATCGCTGAACGCGACTTGGTACTTTCCGGGAGGTTGTCGGCGCAGATCACGATTCCTTTGGAAGTGCCCCCACGCATCAATGCGCATTCGATTTTGTGCCCCACCACCAGGTTTCGTGTTAAGTAATAACTAGATTGTGATCTTAAACTTTTCTTTTACCCAGTTTTTATACCAGTCGCGCACCGTCGGTGATATCTGGGTAGCGTCGCGCATCAGCTTTTGAGCCGTGTCGCCCGTGTATTGGGCATACTTGCCCAACACCTCTTTGCGCGCCGGTGGCATTACGCTTTCGTCATCAATGATGTCTTCAATCGCGGTAATGTACGCTTGTTTGACTTCAGGATCAATGTTATTGGGCACAATCAACATTTTTTGAGAAGGAAATCCGGCTTCAAAAAATTCACGCCAGACATCAAACATCACACCGCTAGGCACATCGCCGTTATGGTGTTTTTGATAATATTCAATAAAAGTGGGGTATTGAGGAAATGTGGTGTCGCGTACTATTTCCCCATTTTCAGACAACATACCCAGGCTAAACACCACTTTTGCCTTACCGTCGTCAATCAACGGAATAACGTTGTTCAGATATGCGATCGTAGTTTCAATATCGACATCGGTAAGGCCCATGTCTAATGAGCGCAACTTGGCGCTGGAACCGCTGGCGCCGAAATCAGCGCTGTATTCCAGGCCGAGAATTTCCATGCTCATCATCAGCAAAGCTCCCATCTGGGAAGGCCCTTGCAATAAGATGCGATTGTTTTGTCCGGCGATAAGATTATCGGCATCGTCAACAAATTCCGGCCGAGCCACCACCACCCCTCCGGTTCCAGAGATCAACATGGCCTGCCAATCAGTAAAATCATATTCCACCCTGCTGTCTCCCAGCAAATAGGGAAACAATACTGAAACCGAAGAAGCTAGAAGCGTCAAGCCGTCATCTTGCGCGGTACGAGCAAACTGGTTGGCGCCCTTGGTGGAACCGCCGCCGACAATATTGCGAACTTCGATTTTTGGCTTACCCGGAAGTCGTTCCGCAATCAAAGGAGCCCAAAATCTGGCCCAGCGATCGGTACCTCCACCAGCCTTAAACGGAACCAACAATTCAATTTTCTTGCCGGCGAAAGAAACTTCAGCTTGGGCGTGTTCGCCACCTACCCCCGTTCCGATAATTAGCGCGGATATCCAAACAATAAAACGACTACTAAACGATTTCATCACAAAAAAACCTGAATTCTGATTTTAATACCAAATATATATTATCAGGATTATTATTAACAAGTTGTTGCTTTAGTGATTTTATAAAAAGATAATAAAAAAGGAAAAATAAGCAAGATAAAAGTCACTCGCACTAAATGATGCAAAACCACAAACGGAGCTTCGATATTCATGGCGACTGCGATCAGACTAACTTCCGATACCCCGCCGGGTACCAACGCGAGAATTAAAGGTAGCAACTCAAAATCGAGCACCAAAGACAAAATCCAGGCCGCTAACACCGAACTGCCGATCAAAAATATACTCAAACCGATTCCGGCCAAAAGATATTTGCCAAATTTAACTCCTCGCAACTCACCCCACCGCAGCCCCACTGAGACTCCAAGAATAACCAACGCGCCCGCCAAGGGAAATTCCGGAAGCGTAAAATGGGTTATCGAAAAAACCTGCAGGACCGCTCCGGCCACGAACGGTACCATCATGCATAAGATGGGTAGCTTGAACATCATTCCGATGATCAGACCAACCAGCATTATCAACGTGGCGTACTCGAAGTCGCGTATTGCAACCAAAGGCTCATCCACCGGTTTCATACCCAGATAGGTAGTGGTAAACGATACCAGCCCGATCACCAGCAACACTCTTATCAACTGCACAAATGAAACAAATGCCACATCGCCTCGATATTGGCCGGCAATCACAAGCATGGTCGAAAACCCTCCTGGTACCGAAGCTGTGATCGCCGATACTTTGTCGCAACCCACCCACTTGCGCATCGCGTAAGTGGCCACTAAGGTTTCAATCAACACCAACGTCAACATTGCCGGCAAAGTGACCGCCGATTTGCCCAACCAGTTAAGCACATCAGGACGGAAGCTTTCAGCCAGATACACGCCGATCACCGCCATTACCGCATAGCGGAACCAGCCGGGCATGTACAAACGCGCACCGGCGATCGTCGCCATGCCGACCGCGATAATCGCGCCGACCATCCAACCTAACGGAATATGGCCCAGTTCCGCAAGCCATCCTCCTCCCGCTCCCAACGCGATCGTGACCAATCCTTTTCGGAGCTTGAATAAGATATTTACCGACATCTACCAGTGATTAATATAAAAACGCAAACTATAACCGCAAATTACTAATGCCCAACCTGTACGGCAAACAGTAATAAAATGCTAGCTAAACTATAACTTTCAACATGGCTATGGAAATCAAACCAAAATTTAAAGCTTGGTTAATCAATTCGCACGAAAGCACCCGTACTCAGCTAGTTGAATTAACTCCTGACGATCTGCCACTTGGTGAAGTAACTGTCAAGGTTGAATATTCAACGATAAATTACAAAGACGCCGCCGCGATTTCCGGATCAGGGCAAATTATACGCATTGACAAATGTGTTCCCGGAATTGATTTTGCCGGGACAGTAATTTCTTGCGCCAACGGTGCCTTTCAGCCTGGCGACGCAGTTATCGGCGGTGGTCAGCAAATCGGCGAAGCGCGCTACGGCGGGCTGGCTGAATATGTACGAGCTCCGGTTGCAGCGTTGGTACCTATGCCGGCAGGTATGGACTCGGCCCAAGCAATGAAATTCGGAACCGCCGGATTGACCGCCGGACTATCGATGGAATGGCTAGAGGCAACCGGCAAACTGCACAAGCCCGCGGATATTCTGGTAACCAGCGTCGGGGGCGGAGTAGGCGGTTTCAGCGCGGCGCTGGTGGGTTCATTCGGACATAACCTGCATGCGGTCACCCGCCCGGCCAAACATGACTATGCGATGAGTTTCGGTGCGAAAAGCGTAATTGATCGCGCAACATTTTCGGCTGATAACAAAGCGCTTTCGGAAGCGCGTTGGGATGCGGGAATCGATACCGCGGGCGGACCGGTACTGGCTGCTTTGCTCTCTCAGCTCAAATCCAATGCCGTGGCGACCTGTTGCGGTATCACCGCCGGCGCCGCGCTGAACACCACGGTAATGCCGTTTATATTACGGGGCGTTTGTCTCCAAGGCATTAACTCAGCAGAAGTACCAGCCCAGCGCCGTAGCGAAGTATGGGCAATGCTTTTAAAACACACATCGGTACTTGAACAAGTCGGAATCCAAGAAATTCCCATCGAAGAGGTTGCCCGGGGTGCCAACGATCTTATTCAAGGCAAAATTTTGGGCCGTCTGTTAGTCAAGATAGCTGCGTAGACTTGTGAATATATCTCCTTCTTTTCCAAATCTGATCGATTTGGGCGGTGGTTGGTATCGGATCGAAAGTGGTTATCACTATCCGGGACACGATGCAATCTTTCTGTGCAAATGCGACGATGAGGTAGCGGTTTTTGACGCCGGTACCGATGTTTCGATAACGCGCGTGGTCGCGGCGCTAAAGCAACTGGATATTGCTTTGTCCGCGGTGAAATTCGTATTGATTTCTCACGCGCATCTTGATCATTGCGGCGGAGCCGGCGCCCTGCTTGAGCGCCTGCCCAATGCCCAGTCCTATGCCAGTGTCGGTACCCGGACACACCTTCGACCATATCGCGGTAATCGACCAGGTTGCGGACTGTATTTTTGCCGGCGACACTTTCGGAGTATTTTTGCCTCCTGAATTTGGTTTGCCTGAAATCCTGCGCATTCCGGCCGCGCCCACTCAATTTGCCCCTGATCGATGGAAAAACTCAATCAAGCGCCTCGTCGAATTCGGTACCAAACGCGTGTTTGCGACCCATTACGGAGAAATATCCGGTGACCTTAACCTCAAAGCCGACCAACTGTGCGCTGAGCTCGATTGGTTTGTCGAGTTGGCGCGCAAGACGCGCGGGCACGCCGAACCGGAAGCGTTCATAAAAAGCGAAATCACCAAACGCTGGCTAGACAGTTTCGCTTTGACCGCCGCTGATATTCCCGAGCACTTGTACGCTATTGAATTAACTTTGTGCACCAAAGGAATTGCCTTGTGGATGGATCAACATCTTGACGACTACAGTTCTTGACACAGGACCTTCCCCACCCCGGACCACACCACCGCGCCATCCTTTATTACGGCTAGTTGATTACTTCTGGCCGCAACTAAGTGGTGCGCAACGCCGGCGCATCGGTTATTCATGCACATTGCTTATCGCAATGCGTTGCGTGTCGTTAACGATTCCTTGGGTACTTGGCAAACTAATCGCTGTCGCCGCTGAGCGAACCGGTGAAATTCTCGCGGTGATGATCGGTTTGGTAGCCGCATACGCCGCGTTGCATATCATGCGGACTTTGTTTAACGAACTAAAAAATATCCTGTTTATTTCTATTGTTCAGCGCATGATGCGGATCATGTCGTTTGATCTGCTTAGCCATCTGCACCACCTGCCTTTAGCGTTTCATCTTAGCCGCCAAACCGGAGGTCTTGCCATCGCCATCGAGCGCGGGACCAAGTCAATCGAATTTTTGCTCAGTTCAGCTTTGTTTGGTTTTTTGCCACCGTTGCTCGAAGTCTTAGCGGTGGGTTTTATTTTCTGGGGTTTGTACGGGCTGCCTTATGCGGTGGCGATCGGCCTTACGATCGTTTGCTACATTGTGTTTACGATTCTGGTTACCAAATGGCGTCTGAAGTTTCGTCGCCGCGTAAACGACGCGAACGAAACCGCCAACACGCGGGCGATAGATTCTTTACTCAATCATGAGACGGTAAAAATATTCAGCGCCGAACAACGTGAAGTTGAACGCTATGACAACACCATGGCGCGCTACGAACAAGCCTCCATCGTCAACCAACGCACCTTGTCGCTGCTCAATCTAGGTCAAGCTTTGATCGCGACCGTGGGGCTGACCGCCACCTTACTGCTTGCCAGTTACGACACCTCCGCCGGCCTCCTTGATGTCGGTGCCTTGGCCACCTTGAACGCGTACTTGTTGCAAGTGTTTTTACCACTCGGCTACCTGGGCGATATTTACCGTTCAATCACCCGTTCACTCGTTGATATGGAAAAAATCTTTGATCTGCTTGATCAGCCTTCGAGTGTGGCGGATGATCCGGCTGCGCAAGACCTGCCGCCTGGCGCCGGTCAAATCGAACTTCGCAACGTGGCTTTGTCGTTGGGAGGACGTGCGGTTTTACACGACATTTCATTTACCGTTCCGGCCGGCAAACGCTACGCGCTGGTAGGTGAAACCGGGTCAGGCAAAACTTCAATTACTCGACTTCTAGCACGCTTGCTTGATCCGGACAGCGGCCAGATTTTTATCGACGGGCATAACATTCGCCAATTGACGCAGCTTAGCGTTCGCCGGGCGCTGGCTTTTGTTCCTCAGGATGTGGTGATGTTCAACGATTCTTTGCGCATGAACATCACGTTTGGCAAGCCCGACGCCACCGACGAAGAAATCGCCGAAGCCCTAACCACTTCCGGTCTTGACAAATTTGTCGCCGCTTTGCCTGACGGACTTGGCACTGAAGTCGGCGAACGCGGCTTGAAACTATCCGGCGGCGAGCGACAGCGACTCGCAATCGCCAGAGCCCTGCTCAAACATCCGCGGATTTTCGTACTTGACGAGGCCACCAGCGCGCTTGACATGCCCACTGAAACGCGAATTAAGCAAGCCATGGACACAGCCACCGCCAATCACACTACTTTGGTCATCGCGCACCGGCTGTCCACTGTCCGCGACTGTGATCGCATCTTCGTCCTTGACAGCGGTTACCTGGTCGAATCAGGCACCCATGATGAACTGCTCAAACAAGACGGTCTCTACGCTTTATCCTGGACTATCCAAAGCAAGCAGGCTGATCGAGTCGCGACCAGCGCCGCCTAAGCATCCTCGCTTTGCTCATTTTCATCATCGGGCTTTATGAGTCGCGCCGAAATCCATATGCCGATTTCGTACAGCAACCAAACCGGTAAGGCAAGCAATACTTGCGAAAACACATCGGGTGGAGTTATGATTGCCGCCACCACAAACGAGCCCACCAACACGTACGGTCGCGCGCGGCGCAATGCGGCCAATTCCAGCACGCCCATCCGCACGAGCAAAAAAACCGCAACCGGAACTTCGAAAGCTAACCCGAAGGTTAAAAAAATCGTCAGCGCGAAACTTAGATGGCTTTGAACGTCCGGCATGACGCTTACGCTAGACGGCGCTATCGACACGATAAACCCGAAGACGATACGAAAAACCAAAAAATACGCAAAGGCGACTCCGACGAAAAACAGACAAGTCGAACTAAACACCAGGGGTACGACAAAACGTCGTTCGCGTCGGTACAACCCCGGCGCCACGAACAGCCACAGCTGATATAGCATGAACGGCATACATATGCAAAACGCCACAAACAATGTAACCTTCAGCGGAACTAAAAACGGCGCCAGTACCCCGGTGGCGATCAATGCTGAGCTAGCGGGTAATTCCGCTAGTAACGGGTCGGCAAACAATTCGTAAATTTGCTCAGAAAATGGAAACAGCCCAATGAACACCACCACCAAAGCCACCAGCGATTTGACCACGCTGCTGCGCAAATCGCGAAGATGGCCGATCAGTCCGTCTTCATGCAGCTTTTCTTCTTCAATCGGCTCAACCATCACGCGGTTTTGAAGATTGCGGACCGATCGTATTGGCGGCATCACGTACCGTATCGGTTGCTTCTTTGGCGATCTGCTTGGTTTCGCGCACCGTTTCGCGCAAATCTTCCAATTCAATCTCGCGTTTGATTTCCCGTTTTAGGCTGCTGACCTGGCGATTTACGCGGCCTAACAAGTGGCCTAGAAAACGCATCATCGCCGGTAAGCGTTTGGGACCGATAAATACTATCAGCACTACGCCGATAATCAACATTTCGGCAAAACTGATATTAAACATTATTGCAAAAACCCGCGATAAAAACCGCGACCTGCTGCCAATGGCAGCGCTTAGGTATTATTTTTTTCGGGTTCGGTCGTATCCTGTTTGGCAGATTCGGCGGACATGTCGAGACCGGCTTCAGAACGGGATTCGGCAGCTGGCGCATCGGTCTGAACTCCCTTACGAAAACCTTTGACCGCCTGACCCAGATCGCTGCCTAGATTGCGAAGCTTTTTGGTGCCAAACAATAGCAACACGATGGCCAGCACCACTACCCATTGCCAGATACCTCCAACACCCATAATCTAGTCGTCGCGGTTCGGAAGGTTGCGGCGCGCTCGCAACTCTGCGGCGACCTCTTGCAAAGAAACATTGTGCTTGGCCATTACCAACATTGAATGAAACCATAAATCGGCAACTTCGCCGGCTAAATTAGTCCCGTTGTCGCAGGTGCAACTCAATACTACCTCAGAAGCTTCTTCAGGAACCTTACGGTACAAGTTGATCGGCGCGCCTTGAATCATTCTTGCCACATACGAATCCTTGGCGTCGAGCTTGCTGCGCTGTTCAATCACGTTTTCAATTTCCTGCAAGATATCTAGCATCACTATTTAATCTGGCGACAAAACCTGCTTGCGCCAATGACTTTTTTACCACATCAATGCGATAAACCTGATCATGAAACACACTTGCCGCCAATACCGCGTCAGCGCCATTGCGTAATGCGGCGGCAAAATGCTCCAAATTTCCCGCTCCCCCTGAAGCGATAAGCGGAATCGTAACCTGCGAACTGATCTTCTCTAGCAGCAAAGTATCGTAGCCTGACAACGTACCATCACAGTCCATACTGGTCACCAGTAACTCGCCGGCGCCTAGTTTTGCCGCCTGTACGCACCACTGTACCGCGTCAATTTGCGTGTCGCGCCGACCGCCGTGGGTATAGGCGTGCCAGGTTTGAGCTGCCCGTTTCGCGTCCACCGCAACCACGACACATTGCGACCCGTAGTGTTTGGCCAGACGACTGATCAAGTCAGGTTCGGCCAACGCGGCAGAATTAATGCTGACTTTGTCAGCACCGGCGTGCAGCAAAAGATCAAATGCCTCCTCGTCGCCAACACCTCCGCCCACGGTTAACGGAATGGTAAGTTGTTCGGCAACCGCGGTGATAATTTTGCGGGTCGCCGCGCGCCCTTCGCTAGTCGCGTCAATATCCAGTACGCACAGCTCATCCGCCCCTTCTTGTTCATAGCGCGCCGCGGCCTCAACCGGATCGCCAGCGTCGCGGATTGAGGTGAATTTAACCCCCTTGACAACGCGGCCTTCGCGCACGTCGAGACAGGGTATTATTCGTACCGCCAGCGCCATCTCATCAAGGCGGTCAATTTTCGATCGTGGCGCGCGGATATGAGCCGATCACTTTTAAAAATCCGGTGCGGGTGCGCAATTTGACCAGCAGATCTTTCAACGGCGGCTCATCACAATGTCCGTCGGTATCGATATAAAACATATACTGGGCAAACGCCGCCCCGGGCATCGGCCGCGACTCCAGACGGGACATGTTCACTCCCGCCTCAGCGATCAACTGTAATACACGATGCAAAGCACCTGGTTCATCATTCAACGCAAGCAACAACGAACTGCGGTCGTTGCCGGTTGAAGCGACCGGCTTTCGGCCCAGACGCAAAAAACGGGTGATGTTGTGGGGGTTGTCTTCAATATTACGGATCTGTACCCGCAAGCCGTGCAACTTGGCCGCGCCGGCCGGCCCTAGCGCGGTGGAGTTGTTCGCCGCGGCCTGTTGCGCGGCCGCGCTGTTTGAAGCGCACGCGATACGCTCGCAGTCAGGCAAATTGGCGTTAAGCCACTTGCGGCATTGCGCGAAAGATTGCGGATGTGAATAAAGCTTGGTGATATCGGCCACATCAAATTCATCATTCGCCGACAGCAGATTATGGTGGATGCGCAACTGGGTTTCGCCACACGCGACCAGCTCGGTTTCCACCAAACCGTCCAAAGTGTCGCCTACCCCGCCTTCGCTGGAATTTTCATACGGGACCACCGCATGGTCGGCCCGCCGGTGTTCAACCGTATCGATACAAGCCTGGATCGACGACTCGGCGATATAGTCCGCCGCATGTCCGTAACTTTGCGAAGCCGCCTCGTGCGTAAACGATCCTTCCGGCCCCAAATAGCAGACCTTCAGCTTTGCTTGGCAGGCGGCAGACGCTGAAAATATTTCCCGATAGACGTGCTTGACAAATTCTTCGGGTATGCGTCCGGCGGCAACTTGCAACACTTGACGCAACACCTGGCTTTCGCGCACAGGATCGATTACCGCCTTATCGTCGCTTTTTTGTTTAACTTGCCCGATTTGGCCGGATAGGTTCCAGCGTTCGACAAGCAGTTCCACCAACTGCGCGTCAATCACGTCTAGCTTGCCGCGCAACTTGGCCAGGTCGTCGTTATTCATTATTTGAATTCTATTAGGCGAGCGCAAGGCTTACCGTGGTGCAACGCGCATTGGCGGTCAGTGGCCACTAGCGCTTGACCCGAGTCCAACGCCGGATATTCGCGGCGTAATCTTTCGTAACTGGCAAAGTCGTTTTTTTTGGCATGAATTTGCAGAAGGTCGATGATCACTCGATAATTATCCGCGCTGGTATACTGGGCCAAAGCCCTTTCAAGCAGTTCTTCGGCACTGTCTAGTTGCCCAGATAAAACTCTGGCGGTAGCGACGAAATGCATGATATCGGCCCGGCGCGCCGGATTTAGTTCGGGCATATAAGGCTCAAGCTCGCGAGCAGCCTGTTCAACTTGTGACAGCGTCATTTGAGTATGTTGCGAAGTTAACCGAGCGACAAAAAATCCGTATTGCCCCTCCGCGGTTCGTTTAAGTAATTCAAGCAACTGCACATCTTCAGCGCGAAGATCCGGATTGTTGCTTAGTTGAGCTTCGGTCAGAACCAACACATACTGAATGATGGTGTTATTAACGAGCACTTTGGTAAACCCGTTGGTGATTTGTGCATTATGTATTTCGTACAGATTCTGCAAATAATCGCGCATCGGATCGGTTAACTCGATCGCCGTGCTGCCTTGAGGCATATTAGGCGCGACCGTGAAATAAGTACCATGGAACACTCTTCCTAACGTTGCTAGCAGAAGATTGTTGATAAACGCGACCGGACGGCGCTCGGCCCCTAATAGCTTTTCATTTTCGGCCGCTAAGCGGCCGTCATTGCCAAGCTCGGAAAAAATATCTTGTTCAATAATGATCTCGATATCTTCGCGCTGATTTTCAAAAAAACGCACATACTTCAACGGAAATGCAAAATCATTGGAGCGGTTAATCAGCAATGCGTCAGGCGGTAGCTGCTCTAAAAAAAGCCTAGCTTCAGCTACCGCCACCGTATCGTCGCTGCGATCCATTGTTGCAATCCTCAGTTGCGCAACCGCGATGAGCAACGCGGCGGACAACGCGACGGCGATGGACGATCTAAGCTTGAACCGTTTCAATACCCAACGCCAAAAATACGCCAGCGGTATCGTCGCAAAAATATATGCCGGCAACGGATAGGCGGCGAACACCGCCGCTGAAACCACACTAAAAAAATCAGGCGGACGCACCAATGCCAACACCAACGTGCACGACAACATACCCCACCCCACCGCGGCTGCTTGCCACCACATGCGTCTGCGTACCATCAACGTGATACCGGCTAGGATCATTGCGCCAAACAAATAAAGATACTGGCTTACAAACCAAAACGCCGCGGTCAGCGCGTAAATCAGCTGGTGTTGCCAAGCTAAAATCGACCCGCCTACCCCGTAAATTTCACGGCTCACATAAGCCCAAAAGTCGCCGGCCTGATAATCTGGATCAAACAAATACGCATCCGACGACACGCTGATCATGTGCAAATACGGAGCAAGCCCGACTATCCCCAGCAAGATTGCGCGTAGCAACTGGCCACGGGGCAAAAATAAAATTTGCCGCCAGGCCGGACCCAACCACAGCATGATTGCCGGATAGACCATCACATACAACGGCCAGTGATTTGCTATCCCCAATCCGGTAACCAGCGCCAACATATACAACCATTTTGGTTCGCGACCGCGCACATAGCGTTCCGCAACATATAAGGTAGTCGTCAACAGCAACGCGTTTAACCCGTACACTTCCGGAATGATTGCCTGCGACCAATAACCCGGAGCAAGCCCCAATAAGCCCGCGGCCAGTAACGCGGCGGCTAAACTGCCGGTCAGGCGCATTAACAACAGTAAAGTTACCACGCACGCTCCTGTCGCCATGACCACACTGTTCAACGCCACAGCTTGCCCGTGAGTGATGGGAAAAATATCTGCCAGCAGCGTAAACGGCGCGCAAGTTAAAGTATGCAAAGGATAGCCGGGTGGATGCGGCATACCCAACGTCCGACAAGCTCCCGCGAATAAAGCGGTATCTTCAAAGGTGATGTCCGGCGGCATCGTCACCCAATAAAGCCCGCACAGGCCAAGCCCCAATGCGGCCAGCGTCGCCCATGTCCATTTATGCGCGGCCAAAGCTGCGTAATTCATGTGCAACTGCGCCCGAGATTTGACTGGCACTGAGCGTCATACCCGGCCAGCCCCGCAATGCTCAGCGCCGGATATCTGCGCCGCAAATAGGCATAGTTTTGAAAGCTGCCGCGTTGCGCATGCAAAGCTAGCAATGCGCCTAACACGCGAAAATTTTGGGCGGCGGAATAAATGCGCAATGCTTCTTCAAGCGTGGCGATCGCTTCATCGGTGCGCCCGGTAGACAATTGGGCGGTGGCATGCAGATACATAATTTCAACTCGCCAGCGAAGCGGGTATTGACGCAACTCGCCAAGTTGAGCAAGTTGGGTTTCCACCTGCGCCAAATTGCCGGCGATGCCGGCAGACGTTGCATTAGCATGCAAAAAAGCCGCATAGCGGCCGGCCGGCGTATCGGCCAGTTCTTGGGCCAGGATGATATCTTGGGCCGACCAGGCTTTAGCATTTGATTGATCAAGCGGACCGCTCCTGAGCATAAATTCAAAAATAAGCTGATCGGCAAATTCGCGGGTCCAAAGATTGTTGCTTTCGGAGCGTAAAACAGCCGCTTTTCGTAGCAAGTCGCGTGCCGAATCGGACAGCTGACCGGCCGTGCTTTGGGTTGCCCACATATGATATGCGCCTTTATAAACAATTTGCCGCTCGCTAGTTGGTACGGTCACAGACAAATATACCGGTTCGGTTTCATCGGCCAAATATGTGGCAAGCTCATCAATGCCAGGTTGCAACCCGCGGCGATCAAGAAAATTTTGGAAATTTTCCACTCGATAATGTGTTTGAGCTGAACGATCAAAATAACGGTCGTAAACCAATGGGAAATCTTCATTGCCTGAACCGACCAGCAACAAAGAATTTGCGCTTATTTCAGCTGCCGCCACTGCGGCGTAACGCATCGCCAAATCGTCTTGGCCACGGTAAGCTCCAGACCAGTTCAACCCAATCATCGTCGCTGCCAACGCGGCGGCCAAAGGCCATTGCGCCAGTTTCGGTATGAAATTTGCGCGAAACAAACGTGCCAGTAGCAATGCCAACAGTAAGCTGAAAACCGCAAGCGCGGTAAGGCTGTACGTGCTGAATATTGTCGCTGACACTTCACTCGTAGCAAGGTATGGACGTGCCAGAGCCAATACGAACGTACAACTGAGCAATCCCCATAACAGCGCCAACACGCGAACGGTACCCAGCTTTTTGGCCAACACCAAGGCACCGGCACCGGCCAACGCTCCTAGCCAAGTATATTGCCGTGCCATAGCCAGCACCGCCAAACCCGCGTTATGCAGCCTTTCGTCCCAACGCGGATGTTGCGCAGCCTGGTCGAATTGACTAAACTGATCTCGCATGACATAGGCGAAAAAATCCGCGGGCAAATCAGCGCCCAGAAATACCGCGGCATCAGAACTTAACCACAGCAGATGTAAATAAGGGGTAAGTCCGCCCAAAAATAGCAACACACAAATTACCGCTACCCGTACATTCGTCAACAAGGACATAACGCTGCGATAAGCCGGCGCCAACCACAATGCCAACAGCGGGATGTTAAGTACAAATATCGGCCAGTGATTGGCCAGTCCCAATCCGCACAGTAAACTAAAAATGTACAGTTTGGCCACCATCGGTTTGCGACAGTAGCTGTCAGCGGCGAGCAAAGCGGCGATAGTCAGCAGACAGTTCAAGGCATAAGCTTCAGGAATGATTGCTTGCGCCCAAAATATTGGCGTAAACGCGCAGGCGGCGCAGGCGGCGCACGCCGCCGCCGCATTGTTGCAGAGCCCGTACGCCAGCTTGGCAAGTAAAACACAGGCCAAAACCGCGGCAAACACGCTAGCGAAGGCCGCGCCTTTGGCCGGATGCCATCCCGCCCATTCAGCCAGCCATGAAAAAGGAGCGCAGGTTAAAACCTGAAGCGGATAACCGGGCGGATGAGCGACGCCTAACGTATAGCAAGCCGCGGCAAATAGTGAAGTATCTTCAAAAGTATATCCCGGTGCCATACTCAAGCTGTACACACCGAGTAACAGCGAAGCTAGCGCCGCAAAGCCCAGGCCCGCTTGGCCTGACGGGGCCTTTAAATCCGGTACGAGCCGCGCGCTTGGTTCTT
The DNA here is from genome assembly GCA_036679665.1 of Candidatus Tethybacter castellensis. Classification (GTDB taxonomy): domain Bacteria; phylum Pseudomonadota; class Gammaproteobacteria; order Tethybacterales; family Tethybacteraceae; genus Tethybacter; species Tethybacter castelli. Next base: position 34,652 of record JAZHEJ010000061.1, read on the forward strand.
GCTGACTTTCCTTACTCAATTGAGATAATCGGCTAATATGCCTAAACTCAAGATTCTATGTCCCAGCAACCGCTAGTTCAGACCCCGGCGATAATCCGTCAACTTGGCCAAACCGAGTATGCGGACTCTTGGTTAGCAATGCGCCGCTTTACCGAATCTCGCGCCTCGACTGTCCAAGATGAAATCTGGCTTACCTCTCATCCGCCGGTCTATACTCTTGGCCAGGCAGGTAAAACGGAACATTTGTTGCGTCCGACTTCTATTCCGGTGGTCAAGACCGACCGCGGCGGTCAGATCACCTACCATGGTCCCGGCCAGCTGATCGCCTATCTGCTGTTTGACATCGTTCGCGCCAAAGCCGGCATTCGCACTTTAGTGCGAAGCATTGAACAGGCTATGCTTGATGAATTACTTGCCCGCGACATTACCGCCATGCGAAAAAAAGGCATGCCCGGCGTTTATGTGGAAGACGCGAAAATCGGTGCAATCGGTCTGCGGATACGCAAAGGACGAACCTATCACGGCATGAGCTTAAATGTCGATTGCGACCTGGCGCCGTTTGCCAATATCAATACTTGCGGATATCCTAATCTGAGTGATACTTCGCTGCGTGAACTTGGTTGTCACATAGCTTACGACAAAATCGAAACCTCGCTAGCTAAGCGGCTTAGCAAGCTGCTAAGCGGATACAATTAATCGCACTTATGAGCGTAAAGCAACTAGGCGAGGCGAAAACCTCGCGCAATCCAATTCCGATCATACCGCTATCCAATCGCTTGCCCAAGCCGAGCTGGATTCGAACTCAGGCGCCGTTCAATCAGCGCTATACCCAGATCAAAAACATGCTCCGCGAGCTTAAATTGCACACGGTCTGCGAAGAAGCGACTTGCCCCAACATCGGCGAATGCTTCGGGCGCGGCACCGCGACGTTCATGATTTTGGGTGACGTGTGCACCCGGCGTTGCCCTTTTTGCGATATAGCCCATGGCAGACCTGATCTGCCGGATGCGACCGAACCGGAAAATCTAGCCACCGCGATTGCCCGGTTGCAGCTGCGGTATGTGGTTATTACCAGCGTTGACCGCGACGACTTGCGCGATGGTGGCGCCGCCCACTTCGCGGCGTGTATCGCCGCGGTGCGCAAGCACACTCCGCAAACCAAAATTGAAGTGTTGGTGCCTGATTTTCGGGGCCGCCACATTCGCGCTTTAGACGAAATTGAAGCGGCTTTACCCGATGTTTTCAACCATAATTTGGAAACTGCGCCACGACTATACAAGCAGGCGCGTCCGGGCGCTGACTATCTGCACTCGCTGAAATTACTCAAAGAATTCAAGCAACGTCACCCTGATCTGACCACCAAATCTGGAATTATGGTTGGGCTAGGTGAAACTGACGCGGAGATCTTCGAGGTGATGCAGGACATGCGCGACCATGATGTTGACATGCTGACGATCGGCCAATACCTGCAGCCCACCGGCCATCACCTGCCCGTGTTGCGCTATGTTCCTCCCGCGCAGTTCGATCAATATGCCAAGGCGGCACATAAGATGGGTTTTCGCAACGCCGCCTGCGGCCCATTGGTCAGATCAAGCTACGAAGCTGACCGCCAGGCCCACGAGCTTGCCGCGATCGCGGTCAACTAATTTTTATCCAAATCGCCTAAACTTACCAGCCGCATTCCGGCCTGATCGATAACCAACGCACCGCCTGGGCCATTTACCGCCGGCCAATGCGGTAGCACGTAGTAACTTGAGCCATCAGCCAGTTTTCGGCGCCCGGCTTCCACATGTAGATGACCGCAGATCAACGTATCGGTACCGGCTTGGATGAGCATTTTTTGAACAAGCTGCTCGTTTACCTTAATATGCTTTTCGCTCAATATCCTGGCATTACCGGAAGCGACCATTTTGGTCGCCCGGCGCCGGCGCTCCCAGCGCGGCAACAACATGATTAGTTTTAAAAACCACGGTCGCATATATTTGCGTCGCTGGCGCTGATAAACCACATCATAAGTACACAAAATGTCGCCATGCATTATTAGCATCTTGTGTCCCTCCACTTCAATCACCGCCTGTTCGCCCAACAATTCGACTCCGGTGTGACGGGCAAATCGCTCACCTAGCAAAAAATCATGGTTGCCGAGCACCACTCCGATTTTTACTCCGCTATCGGTGACTTCGCGTAAGCGACGCATTGTTTCACGCGCCAATTCACGGTCGTCGTCATCGCCTATCCAAGCATCGAATATATCGCCGAGCAAATAGATCGCTTTACAGTTGCGCGCGGCGCTAGCTAGATAAGTAAAAAAATCCCGCCATGAAGCCGGAACTCCATTTTGAAGATGAATATCAGCTATGAAGTGAACCTGCGAGCGTTGCGGCAGGCTACCGGATCCCATTTGCCTCCAGGCGTTTTATCTTGCGGAAACTTCTTCCCTAGGGTACTATAGAAGCCGATATGATTGCGATATCTTGCACCGGCACATCCTGATAAGGCGCTTTGGTGGTAGTTTCCACCCCGGCAATCTTGTCGACAACTTCCATGCCTTCAATTACCCGGCCAAAGACCGCATATCCCCACCCGCGTGCGGTTTTACCAGTATGGTCAAGCGATGCGTTATCGGCCAGATTGATGAAAAACTGACTAGTCGCAGAATGAGGATCATTGGTGCGCGCCATCGACAACGAATAGTGTAAATTTTTCAATCCGTTGTCACCTTCGTTTTGAATCGGATTGATATCTAGCTCAGCAAGTTGCGGCTTTCTAAATTCCGGCAAAAATCCACCTCCTTGGATAACAAATCCAGGAATCACGCGATGAAATACCGTCCCTTCGTAAAAACCGGCATTGACGTATTTAAGAAAATTCGCGACCGTAAGCGGAGCTTCGGTATCGTCCATCTCAATTAGCAAACTACCATGCGAAGTTTGCATTTGTACTTTTGTTTCTGCCACCGCTGGTAAAGTTGCTGTCATGCAGCAACAGATCAACAACCACTTTAAAGTTTGAAAAATCTTCACTACAAAATATTTGATTTGCATATTGTAATCGCAAACCGCCTTAGTTTGCAGATCTCGGCGTTACACCGGCGCATCAAGGCGCAATACAACTATGGCATAATCTGCTGCAAGTTTATCCAATTGGCTCGCGCATTACTTTATTACTTACGGCTGATCAATAAATCAACGGTGACAAACGACTTTTCTGTGCTGATTTCCCTTAAACTAACAACACCCTCGCAGTATTTCACCCATCTAACATGAAACAACCGATTGTTCCTACTTTAGAGCAAAATCGCTCGACTTGGCACATAGATCAAATTTTGGATTTAAGCGGGTTACGCTGTCCGTTGCCGGTGTTGCGGACCAAAAAAGCGCTTTTTAGTCTAACCGAAGGCCAGGTGATTAAAGTGATCAGCACCGACCCGTCTAGCGTAACGGACTTGCCAAGCTACGCGAAAATGGCCGGTCATGAACTTCTTGATATGCAAGCCACCCCAACCGGTCATTACTTTATATTGCGTAAATGAGTACCAGCGTTCCGATTGGACTACTCTCAGTTTCAGATCGAGCAAGCGCCGGCGAATATTCTGACGCGGGATTGCCCGGATTAAAAGATTGGCTAGGCAAAGCTTTGATTACGCCTTGGCATGCGATTGAAGTTTTAATTCCGGATCAACAAGTTGTGATCGAAGAAACTTTAATCAAAATGATTGACGTACAACATTGTCCGTTGGTGCTGACAACCGGTGGCACCGGTCCGGCGCCGCGTGATGTTACTCCTGAAGCCACCGAGGCGGTTGCCGACCGAATTTTGTCAGGTTTTGGCGAGCAAATGCGTCAGGCTAGCTTGCAGTATACGCCCACGGCCATTTTGTCGCGCCAAATAGCCGCGTCACGAGGTACAAGTTTGATCATCAATTTGCCCGGCAAACCCAAGGCGATCGCGGAGAATCTGGATGCGGTGTTTGCGGCGGTGCCTTATTGTCTGGATCTTTTGGGCGCGGTGCGACTTGAAACCGATCCGCAATTCATCTCCTCCTTTCGTCCGTCAAGCTAACTTGAAATGATACGTTGGCTTAAGCTTCGCACTCTTCTTATGAGTAGGAAGTATTCGAAACACGATGATCGTCTCCTCGCTAGATTGATGCGTTCAGATCTGGTTCGCTGGGACCGCGCCTCCGCCACCCGTGGGGTGGCAGTGGGAATGTTTTGGGCGTTTACGCCGATACCGCTGCAGATGTTGCCGGCCACTTTGTTTTGCTGGATGGTTAGAGGAAACTTGCCGTTGGCCATCCTTTGCGTTTGGATTTCCAACCCGATCACGGTACCGCCTATTTTGCTGTTCGAATATAGAATTGGCGAAATACTCCTACCGGTGTACGATGTCGCCGCGCCACTGATCGGAGAATCCTCAAGCATTTATGCAAGCTTCGCCGGAGGACTAAGTTATGTCCTCGTCGGGTCGTTGGTGCTGTCGGTCCTTATGTCGGTACTAAGCTATGTGATTTTGTTTTGCGCTTTTATCATCTCCGACAAAAACCGCAAACGACGGGCTGACCTTCGCCACAAGCGCAACCGTGGCGAGATCGACTAAAGCGGACTTTACTATCCGTCAAGCCCGTTAGGCAAATACGCTCCGTTAGCTAGAGGTGTTTTCCTGATCGACGATCTGCTCGATTTTTTCGCTTTCGATCCGCAAACGCTCTGAATGCTCATTTAACATTTCACGCTCGCGTCGTTTGGTGCGATAGTGAATCAAACCGGTTCCGGCAGGCACAAGACGACCAACGATGATGTTTTCTTTTAATCCGTTCAAATCATCGCGTGTGCCGTTAACCGCGGCATCGGTTAACACTTTGGTATTTTCCTGGAATGACGCCGCTGATAGCACCGAATCGGTACGCAACGCCGCTTTGGAAACACCTAGTAACACCTGTTCGTACTTGATCGTCTTTTTGGACTGTTCCTTGAGACGGGCGTTTTCTGCTTCAAGCCGCACAATGCTGAACTGATCGCCTTTAATCAAACCCGAATCACCCGGGTCAACTATGTCAGCGCGCTGAAGCATCTGGTGAATCACTACCTCGATATGTTTATCGTTGATTGTTACCGCTTCACCGCGGTAGACATTTTGTACCTCGTTCACTAGATGTTGAGTCAACGCTTCACGGCCGCGCAACCGCAAAATTTCACGCGGATCAATTTCGCCGTCAAAAATCAGATCACCTTTTTTCACATAGTCACCACCATGAATCAAACGTTGCATTCCACGTGCCACGATATGCTCATGCCTGCCATCCTTGTCATCGATGATTTCCCACTTTTCCTTATTGCGCGAGATATTATTGAAAAACACCCGCCCGTCTGCTTTGGCGAGCACGCCAGGGTGACTTTTCGGAGCGCGGGCTTCGAACAAATCAACCACGCGCGGTAAACCGCGGGTGATATCAGTCGTCCGCCGTTGAAGCGGCGCCTTCGCCAACACGTCGCCGACTTTGACATTATCGCCATCTTTGACCATCAGCGTCATACCATACGCCAAAGTCAAACGCAACGGTATTTTGCCTTCCTTATCAGCGTAGATTTCCTTCTCTTTTTCCGGGTGGTCGGGAATCAGCTTCTTCACCAGCTTGATCTCCGGTTGCTGACCGCTCTTTTTGCTTTTGTTGGCTTCGACCAACAAGTGGGTAACCATACCAGTACGCGCGTCGCTTTGTTCAAGCAAATTATCAGCTTCAATATTGATAAGTCGCGCATATCCGGCAGCCTGGGCAATCTCCGGGCGCATTAGTGGATCTTGGGTGCTGATGGTTTCACCAACTTTGATCTCCTGCTTATCTTTAACATGCAAAACCGCTCCGAAAGGAATTTCGTGGTACTCCTGATTACGGCCATACTGGTCGACTATGGCCATTACGCCGGTATTGGAAACAACCACGGTGTCACCATCTTTGTTTGCCACCGTACGCATACCCTCCAATTTGACTTTACCTTCATGGCTGGTGGTGTATTCACGTTCGGACATGATCGTGTTGGCAACACCGCCGGTATGAAAAGTACGCATCGTAAGCTGGGTGCCCGGTTCACCGATCGACTGGGCCGCGATGACACCCACCGCCTCGCCGATCTGTACTATCCGGCCACGACCCAGATCACGGCCGTAGCATCTAACGCATAAACCGTTGACGGTTTTGCAAGTTACCGGCGAGCGCACCTGGATCTGGTCAATGTTGTATTCGTCTAACAAAGCCGCACAACGTTCATCGATCAGCTGACCGGTAGAAATAAGTTCCTTTCCATTGCGCAAATCGGTCACCGACGCGGCAAGCACTCGGCCTAACGCCCGGTTGCCCAACGACACCGATACTCCTGAAGCGTCGCTTATTTGACGCAACCAAATACCTTCTTTGGTACCGCAGTCTTCTTCGGTGATTATCAGATGATGAGTCACATCCACCAGGCGTCTGGTCAGATATCCTGAGTTCGCGGTTTTAAGCGCGGTATCCGACAGTCCTTTACGTCCACCGTGAGTGGAAATAAAGTACTGGAGAATATTCATGCCCTCGCGAAAACTCGCCACCACCGGCGTTGGAATAATTGAGCCGTCAGGTTTGACCATTTGTCCGCGCATGCCGGCTAGTTGCATGAGCTGATCGCGTGAACCACGCGCTCCCGAATCAATCATCATATAAATGGAATTAGACAATTTATTGCTCGATTGATCGCTATTTTCGTCTTGTTTTTCACCTTGTTCCAAGGTCGCCATAAGCGATTTTTCAACTGACATTTTCGCGTGCTTCCATAACTCGCTAGTTTTGTTGTTAAGCTCGTCGTAAGAAAGAATGCCGCGTTCGTATTCGCGTTGTACCTGTCGGACTTCTTTTTCCGCATCCCCGATGATTTGTTGCTTTGCCGGCGCTTTTACCACATCGTCCAACGCAATGGAAATTCCAGCACGTGTCGCATGTTTAAAGCCCAAGCGCATCAAATTGTCGGCAAAAATTGCGGTCGAACGCTGATCGCTGTTACGAATACAAACGTTAACTAGTTCGGTAAGATCACTTTTGGTCAATGTTCGATTGAATTGTTCAAAACTGATGTTCGCCGGGATAACCATCGACAAGATTGCTCGCCCAACCGTGGTTTCACACAATTTCGAAGTGCCGGTTTTTTCGGTACCTTCGCTGTCAATATAGCGTGGGGTGATACGCACGTTACATTTGGCGTGTAAGTCAATCACCCCGCTTTCATAAGCTAATTTGGCATCTTCCGGGTCGGCAAAAACCATCCCTTCACCTTGTGCGCCAGCAGTTTCGCACGTTAAGTAGTAAAGCCCCAGCACAATATCCTGCGAAGGCAAAATCACCGGCTCGCCATTGGCTGGCGAAAGCATATTATTAGACGACAGCATTAATATCCTTGCTTCGGTCTGAGCTTCGACACTAAGCGGTACGTGAACGGCCATTTGGTCGCCGTCGAAATCCGCATTAAATGCCGAACACACCAGCGGATGAAGCTGGATCGCGCGGCCTTCAATCAACACCGGTTCAAAAGCCTGGATTCCAAGCCGGTGCAACGTGGGCGCACGATTCAAAAGTACCGGATGCTGGTGAATAGCTTCTTCCAGACAATCCCAAATCTCGGTGCGTCGTTCTTCGACCATCTTGCGCGCCTGACGCAAATGAGCAACATGTCCGTATTTTTCCAACAGGCGAAACACCCACGGTTTGAACAGCTCGAGCGCCATTTCCTTGGGCAGACCACACTGATGCAGCTTGAGCTCAGGCCCGACCACAATTACTGTTCTGCCACTAAAGTCGACACGTTTGCCCAGTAAGTTCTGGCGGAATCGACCACTTTTACCTTTAACCACGTCGGCCAGCGACTTCAGCGGACGCTTGCTGTTGGTGGCATGTTGCGCCTTGCCGCGTCTTCCATTATCAATCAGCGCGTCAACCGCCTCTTGCAACATGCGCTTTTCATTGTTGATAATGATGTCAGGAGCGTGTAGCTCCAAGACCTTCTTAAGACGGTTGTTGCGATTGATTATGCGCCGATACAAATCGTTAAGATCAGAAGAAGCGAAACGATCACCTTCCAAGGGAATCAGTGGCCGCAAGCCCGGTGGCAACACCGGCAAATTTTCAAATATCATCCATTCAGGACGGGCGCCGTTGGTACGAAATTGCTCCAAGACCTTAAGGCGACGAGTGTATTCTTTGACCCTGGTAACCGCACGAGTGTTGCGCACCAGTTCGTGGAGATCCTCCGCTTCACCGTCAATATCAACTTCAGCCAGCAAATCGCGCAAACCTTCCGCGCCGATTATTGCCTGAAAATCCGGATCACTCGACTTTTCGATTATCTCGCGGTGTTCCGCCGGACTTAGCAGATCTCCTTTTTTGAAGCCAAGACCCCCCGGATTAACCACGAGGTATTGCTCAAAATAAAGCACTCTTTCAACGTCGCGTTGCATCATGCCAAGTACGACACTGATCCGCGAAGGCAAACATTTGACGAACCAAATATGCGCGATGGGACAAGCAAGTTTGATATGTCCCATGCGTTCACGACGACACGACGCGCGGGTTACCTCCACGTTGCATTTTTCACAGGTTATGCCTTCGAAACGAATCGCTTTGTACTTGCCGCATAGGCATTCGAAATCTCGTTCCGGCCCAAAAATGACTGAGCAGAACAGACCGTCGCGCTCAGGCTTAAATGTGCGATAGTTGATCGTTTCGGGCTTTTTGACTTCTCCGTGCGACCATTCAAGGATGCGCTGTGGCGAAGCTATACCAAGCTTGACCGCCTTTACCGGGGCAGTTTCATTCGCACCGAAAAAACCAAACACATTGCCTTTGGTAACCAAATTGTCAGCGTGCAGTCTTTGTTCCATAACTATCTTTCCTCGTCAAAATCGATTCCCAAAGCCCGTATCTCGCTTTTGAGTACCTTGTAGGATTCAGGTACTCCAGGTTCGAGCGAGACATCGCCTTTGCATATCGATTCATAAATCTTGTGGCGTCCGTTACGGTCGTCAGATTTAACCGTAAGCATTTCCCATAAAGTGTACGCGGCGCCATAAGCCTCAAGCGCCCATACTTCCATTTCACCCAAGCGCTGGCCTCCGCCTTGCGCCTTACCGCCCAACGGCTGTTGCGTAACCAGGCTGTACGGACCGGTAGAGCGGGCATGCATCTTTTCATCCACCAAGTGGTGGAGTTTGAACATGTATTTGTAGCCTACCGTAACCTTGCGGCTAAAAGGCTCGCCGGAGCGGCCATCGATCAATTCCATCTGGCCGGATTCGGGACAGTCCGCAAGCTTGAGCATCGCGGTTATATCCTGCTCGGTGGCACCGTCAAAAATCGGTGTCGCGAACGGTACGCCATCGGTTAAATTACGCGCTATGTCGATGATCTTATCGTCGCTGAACTGGTTGAAATCCAACGGCCGAGCCATACTTTTGCGCGTATAAATTTTTGCTAATTTGACACGTAGATCCTTGGCGGCTTTGGACCGTTCTTGCTCAAGCAAAACGGCAATTTTGTTGCCCAAATTTTTCGACGCAAAACCCAAATGGGTTTCGAGAATCTGCCCGATATTCATCCGTGACGGTACGCCAAGCGGGTTAAGTACCAGATCGACCGAGGTGCCGTTCTTTAAATACGGCATATCTTCAACCGGAACTATTTTCGACACCACACCCTTATTGCCGTGGCGGCCGGCCATCTTGTCGCCGACTTGCAAACGACGCTTAATCGCAACGTATACCTTGATGTATTTGTTGATTCCCGCTTGCAATTCGTCGTTGCGCTCAAGCTTGTGACGCTGGCGCCTCATATCTTCGTTGATTTCTTTTTCTTTCAACTTGATCCGCTTGTTTATGACATCAAGATCTTTTTGCGCTTTTTCGTCCTTCAGGCTGACTTTGGCATGATCTTCAACGCTCGACTTGGCCCACCAGCTCTTGGTAACCTTGTTATTGGCCTTAAGACCCGGAACGTTCTTGGCAATTTCCTTGCCAACGGCAATCCGTCCGCTTTCGTAATCAGCGTCTTCTTTAAAAATCCGCAGCTTTTCTTGCAGGTCTTTATCATACGCGTTTAATTCATGGGCGATGATCGATTTGGCGCGACTATCGCGCTCCTCAGCGTTGGCAGTAAAGACTTTAACGTCAACCACCGTACCTTCGCCACCACTTGGCATACGTAGCGAAGTATCCTTGACATCTTCGCCTTTTCGGCCAAAAATCGCCTTTAGCAAACGCTCTTCAGGGGTCTGCTGAGTTTCACTTTTCGGAGTAACTTTACCCACCAAAATCGACCCGTGCGAAACTTCGGTGCCAATTTGAACGATCCCGGTTTCATCCAAGTAAGCAAGCGCGGAATCTGTTTGATTGGGAATGTCTCGCGTTATGGTCTCCACGCCGTTTCTAGTATCACGCGCTTTGCACACATGTTCTTCAATGTGAATAGTTGTATACCGATCGTCGTTGACCAATTTTTCCGATATCAAAATCGAGTCTTCAAAGTTATAACCGTTCCAAGGCACAAACGCCACAAGCACGTTTTGACCTAGCGCCAATTCACCAATGTCGGTGGCTGAACTGTCCGCGATAATATCGCCGGATTCGACTACGTCACCGTGCCTGACTATTGGGCGTTGATTGATATTGGTACTTTGGTTGGACCGCATATATTTGATCAGGTTATATATGTCCACTCCGAACATGTCAGTATCGGTACTGGATTTTTCCGCCCTAATCACGATACGCGTCGCATCAACATATTCGACCGTTCCGCTTCGCGTCGCTCTGACCGCATTGCCAGAATCCTGCGCGATCTTAGCCTCGATTCCCGTACCAACCAACGGTTTTTGCGGATAGATGCTCGGCAATGCTTGGCGCTGCATATTTGAACCCATCAAGGCGCGGTTGGAGTCGTCGTGTTCTAAAAACGGAATCAACGAAGCCGCCACGGATGCAATCTGGGCGGGAGCGACATCCATATAAGAAATGTCTTCTGGGCGCGCAAAAATAAATTCGCCCGATCGACGGCAACTGACCAATTCGTTGACGAATTTGCCATTGGCGTGAATCTCCGAGTTAGCCTGCGCAATGCAACGCCCGGCTTCTTCCACCGCGGACAGCAGCACTACTTCGTCGGTTACCTTACCGTTTTGCACGACTCGATAAGGTGTGGTCACAAAACCATATTCGTTGGTGCTCGCATAAAGCGCCAGCGAGTTGATCAACCCGATATTGGGGCCTTCCGGGGTTTCAATCGGACACAGCCTGCCGTAATGAGTAGGATGCACATCGCGAACTTCAAAACCGGCCCGGTCCCGTTGCAAACCGCCGCTGCCCAATGCCGATACCCGCCGTTTATGAGTCAACTCCGCAAGCGGATTGTTCTGATCCATGAACTGAGACAGTTGATTAGAATTAAAAAATTCGCGCACTCCCTGCCCGATTGTCTTGGCATTGACCAAGTCGGATGGTTTTAGATTATCGCTTTCCGCAAGTTGCATGCGGTCGAGAATCGCATTTTGAAAACGCCGCAATCCTTGCTTATATTCGTGCTGAATAAACTCGCCAACCATGCGAATCCGGCGATTACCCAGGCTGTCGATATCATCGGTGCTGCCACGACGGTTAACCAAATTGATCAGCATCTTGATAGTATTGAGAATATCGCTCGCCGATAAAACGAACTGTTCGCGCGCTTTAGCTTCAAAGCCGATCGCGGCAAGTTTAGCGGCGAGGTCGGTCGCCGTCTGGCGATCCAAATGCCAACCGATGATCCGCGGTCCGAGTTCTTTGACCTCCCAAATAATCCGTTCAAGTTCTTCGTCGGTGTGTTGCTCAGCGGGAATAATCGGGCGAAGCGCAACCAACTTGGGCATGCCTCGCACTTTCTGATTGCGCGAAATAACCACGCACCATTCCAACACTTCGCGCGGTTCGTGCTTATGCTCCGCAATATGAGTGGGACGCACTTCCACGTGACGACCCAGACATTGATTAATTTTCATGCGACCTACTTTGGACAGATCGAAACGACTTGGATTGAAAAAAGTGTCGTTGAATGTGCGCGCCACGATTTCCGGTGTCGACGGATCACCCGGCCGTAAATGACGAAATATCAGTTCTCGCGCTCGATTGGAATCGCTGATGCGAAAATCCAGTTCTTGCATCCGAAGCGTATTGGCGATATGTAAACCGCAATCGTTGTCGTTATGATAAATGGTCCGCAGCTTTTTAATCTTCGCGTTCCGCATTTTCGCCAAGACCTCTAGCGTTACCTCTTCATTGGTAGCCACCAAAATTTCACCGGTATCCGGGTCGATCACATTTTCCCAAGCTCGTCGATCAACTATAAAATTGTCATCGACTTTCGCTAACTTAACTCCCGATTTTTTCAGGGTACGCAAATTACCAGGCTTGATGCGCTTATCGGCTTCGATCAGTACCTTGTTGCTTTTGTCCTTGACCGCAAACGGTACGGTGATACCGCGTAAAAACTCAGGCACTAAACGGTATTTACACTCGTTATCCTTGTCGCCGAGGATAAATTCCTCAGCGTCATAAAAATCTTGAATGATGTCGTCTACTGAAAAACCCAGCGCGCGCAACAACATCGTCGCATACATCTTGCGACGCTTGTCGATACGAATATAAAGCAATTCTTTGCTATCAAACTCAAAATCAAGCCAACTGCCGGAACTAGGAATAATTCGCGCATTGAAGTTGATTTTGCTTTGCACGGCCTGACGCGAAGAGTCGCGCATGAAGTAAACCCCGGGGGCACGATGCAGCTGCGAGACGATTACCCGCTCAGTGCCATTAATGACAAATGAGCCGTCGGAAGTCATCAGGGGAATCTCACCCATATAGACATTTTTTTCCTCACGAACTTCCTTGATTTTGGTGCGGTCATCGCGAGATCGGATATGCATCCGCAAGTGCACCTTAATTTTGGTGCTGTAGCTCAAATTGCGTTCTTTGCACTCTCTGACCGTGAAAATCGGATTTTCAAGTTCATAACCGTGAAACGTTATTTCCACCAGCCCGTTGTTGCTGCGTACCGGAAACAACTCAAGAAAAGTTTGTTGCAGGCCAATCGGTTCGCGCTTTTCATGCGGAATATTTTGTTGCAAAAACTTATTGTACAAAGCCACCTGCATTTGCAACAGATATGGGACCTGCATGGCATCACGGCGCCTGGCAAACGAGGCACGAGGACGCTTTTTCTCGGTATAGGAAAGATTCATTCCGACATTACTCCGCTAGGATTACGAACACAAAAAGGCCAGGACACGCCCATGCGGGCACGTCTTTGCCATATTTGACTCGTTTGAAAATTACTTGATTTCGCAAGCAGCACCAGCTTCTTTGAGCTGCTTTAATACGTCTTCCGCTTCTTCTTTACCGATGCTCTCTTTTACCGGCTTGGGCAAGGACTCAACCAGATCTTTAGATTCCTTCAATCCTAACCCGGTCAAAGCGCGCACCGCTTTGATGACACCGATTTTGCTTTCACCGACACCGGTCAGCACGACGTCGAACTCTGTTTGCTCTTCAACAACCGGAGCCGCGCCAGAAGCCGCGGCCACCGCAACCGGCGCGGCTGCTGAGACGTTGAATTTTTCCTCGATAGCAGAAATCAACTCTGACAAATCAAGGACCGACATTGTTGAAATCGCATCTAGTATTTCGTTTTTATTCATATTATGTTCCTAATAATTAATTGACAATTTAAGAAGAGTCCAAGCCTTTTGCATCGCGTACCGCAGCCAATGACCTAGCGAGAGAAACGAGCATATCTTGTAATGTTCGAGCCAGTTTGCCAAGCGGCGCGTTAAGAGTTCCCGCCAACTGAGCAAGCAATTTTTCACGCGACGGCAAGTTAGCCAGATGCTTACATTGTTCAGGGCTAAGAATCAGACCGGAGAATGCGCCGCCGCGTACCTCCAGCGCTTCTTGCTCTTTGGCAAAATCGCACAATGCTCGAACAAGGGCTGGCGCTGAAGAACCAGTGCCGTAAAGTAATTGTCCGTTTAGGCGTTGCGCAAGCGGTGCAAATTTCGGATCAGCGGCTAGCACTCGTTTAGCCACCGTATTTTTGAGTACTTTGATATTGCCTCCGGCCTCGCGTGCCGACTGGCGTAAAGCAGTAAGCTGAGCGACATTTAACCCGGTGTAGCTAGCAACGAAAAGCCCGTCGGACTTTGCGCATAATCCTTCAAATTCTGCCAGCGCGGCGACTTTTTTACGCCGTTGCACACTCATTTTGGTGGTCGTCTCAGGAGTCATCGCAATGGCGCAACGTCGATTGGCACCGCAGGTCCCATCGTGGATGACAATGATGCTTTAACCAGATACTGTCCTTTGGCCACGGCTGGTTTGGCTTTGCGGATCGAATCCAGCAACGCGGTGAAATTTGCCATAAGGTCTTCTGAGCTAAAAGAAGCAAGTCCGATCGGTGCGTGAACCACACCTCCGCGCTCAGTGCGGTAGGTGGCCTGTCCGGCCTTAGCGCGTTTGACGGCACCGCCAATATCATTGGTCACCGTCCCGCTTTTAGGATTGGGCATAAGCCCTTTGGGTCCCAAAATTTTGCCGTGTTTGGCTAGTCTGGACATCACCGCAGGTTCGGCGATAAGCGTATCAAATTCAAGCTGGCCTTTGCCGATCTGATTTAGCAGATCCTCAAACCCCACCAAGTCGGCGCCAGCTTCGGTGGCCGCATCCGCCTTGTCGTTTTCACAAATAACCGCTACGCGCACTTGCTTGCCGGTTCCCGCCGGCAATGCGGCAACTCCACGGATCATCTGGTCTGACTTGCGCGGGTCAACTCCGAGGCTGATCGCCACTTCTACGGTTTCGTCGAACTTGGCGGTCGCGTTTTTCTTGACCAATTCCATTGCCTCAGCCACGGGCAGTTCCCCTGCCGCGACAGAGCTGCGCAATTCGGTTATTCGCTTGCTACTTTTGGACACCTGACATTAAGCCTCTTGTCCGACTTCCACGCCCATGCTACGCGCGGTGCCGGCGATAGTAAGCATGCCCTGCTCCACATCGGTGGTGTTGAGCTCTTCAAGTTTTTCCTGCGCGATTTCACGCAACTGGCTCCGGGTCAGTTTGCCCACCTGATCAACCGGCGGCTTACCGCTACCTTTGGCAATTCCCAAGGCTCTCTTGATCAAAATCGCAGCTGGCGGTTTTTTGATCACAAAGTCAAATGACCGATCGGCTTGAATTGAAATTATCACCGGCAAAAGCAAACCGCGTTCCTGCTGGGCAGTCGCCGCGTTGAAGCGTTTGATGAAATCGCCGATATTAACCCCGTGCTGGCCAAGGGCGGGACCGACCGGCGGATCCGGCTTCGCCTCGCCGGCAGGGATCTGCAGCTTGATAATCTTAGCCGGCGCCTTCTCGGCCTGTTTCTTAGATCGCGGGGCCACTACATTTTCTCTACTTGTTCAAAATCAATCTGAATTTCAGTGGGACGGCTAAACACATTAACCGAAACACTGATCCGATTGGATTCATAATTGACGTCGATGACGTTACCGGTAAAGTTGGTAAACGGACCATCTTTGATACGCACCGCTTCGCCTTCGGCAAACATCACCTTCGGCTTGGGTTTTTCTGAGCCTTCGGCAACGAAGGAGCGAATCTTATTGATCTCCGCGTCGCTGATCGGTTGCGGCTCCTGCCAGCTGGTTCGGGTGCCCGGATCGCCGACAAAACCTTTGGTCATCGGAAGTCGGTTGATCAGGTTCCAGTTCTGCGGGTTCATCTCCATCTCGATAAACACATAGTTCGGATAAAACTTGCGTTGCGACACAACTCGTTTGCCCTTGCGCATCTCCACAACTTCTTCGGACGGCATAAACACCTCACCAAATTGATCGGGTGAACTGCCTTGCGACTTCAGTTTTTCCTTGAGCGCCTCAAGTTGTAACTTAAACGATTTTTCACGATTGGCGGTTACACGCAGACAATACCAATTTTTACTCATCACAGCTTCACCACCTCGTCTACAGCGCCAGAAATTGCAGCAGCCAACTCAGCAACGCGTCCACCAGCCACAAAAATATCGCCACCACGGTCACAAACACGATGACCACGCCTGACATTTTCAAAACTTCGTCTTTGTGCGGCCAGACCACTTTGCGCACCTCGATGGACGCGGCCAGGCAATAGGCCACGAAGCGCTTGCCGGGATCTGAAAAATACATCAGCGCGCTGGCGATAGCCAGCGTTGCCACAAAAATAGCCAGCCGGAGCGGAATCGGACTTTGAACCAGATACAACAAACTGAAATACAGTCCCGTCGCGGTCACCACCGCCGCTAGCGTTGATTTGACTTTGTCCGCGGTATTCACTTGCTTGGCAAATCACCTTGTTAAACTCTGCGCACCACGACACCAGCTAGCGCCCAAAGCCAGGCAGGCCAAGAGGGGATCGAACCCCCAACCTGCGGTTTTGGAGACCGCTGCTCTACCAATTGAGCTATTGGCCTGCATTGTTCTTGCTACCAAACTACTCAATGATCTTGGTAACCGTTCCGGAACCGACCGTGCGGCCGCCTTCCCGGATCGCAAAACGCACACCTTCGAACATCGCGATCGGTTTTTGCAAATCGACTGTAAAAGTGACATTGTCGCCGGGATTGACCATTTCAACTCCGCTACCTAGCGCAATTTCACCGGTCACATCAGTGGTCCGAAAATAAAACTGGGGAGAATAGCCGGTGATAAACGGCTTGTTCCTTCCTCCTTCATCTTTGGTCAACACGTAGACGGTCGCCTCAAATTTGGTGTGCGGCGTAATCGAGCCGGGCTTGGCAAGCACCTGGCCGCGCTGCACGTCTTCGCGCTTGGTACCACGCAACAAGATTCCGACATTGTCGCCGGCTTGTCCTTGGTCAAGTAATTTCTTGAACATTTCCACGCCGGTACAGGTGGTTTTCTTGGTTTCACGCAAGCCGACAATTTCAATTTCATCACCGACTTTGACAATACCAGTTTCGATTTTCCCCGTGCACACCGTACCCCGACCTTCAATCGTAAAAATATCTTCAATCGGCATAAGGAATTCTTTGTCGAGGTCTCGTTTGGGCTCATCGATGTATTCATCAAGCGCCGAAGACAGCTTAAGGACTGCTTCAGCACCGTACTCGCCGTCTTTGCCCTCGAGAGCTTGCAAAGCGCTGCCGATAATAATCGGTGTGTTGGCGCCGTCGTACTCCGCCTGACTCAGAATGTCACGGATTTCTTCGGATACCAGTTCGAGCATTTCCGCATCATCGACCATATCGGCTTTGTTGACAAATACAACCATCCGCGGCACACCAACCTGACGCGCGAGCAAAATGTGCTCTTTGGTTTGCGGCATGGCTCCATCAGTGGCGGTAACCACCAAGATTGCCGCATCCATTTGGGCCGCCCCGGTAATCATGTTTTTAATGTAGTCGGCGTGGCCTGGACAATCGACATGCGCGTAGTGGCGTTTGTCGGTCTCGTACTCAACATGCGAGGTGCTGATCGTGATCCCGCGTTGACGCTCCTCAGGCGCATTGTCGATCTGTTCAAATCCGCGCGCCTCACCGCCATATTTGCTTGCCAGGACTTTGGTCAAAGCGGCGGTAAGTGTGGTTTTGCCATGGTCAACATGACCGATCGTTCCCACATTGACATGAGGTTTGGTTCGTTCGAAAGTTTCCTTTGCCATCAGTTGAATTACTCCTAGTTTTGTTTAAGCGATTTTGGAAACAGCAGACAACCGCATTGGCCAACCTGCACTTCCGTGATCATGTTCTGTAGTTGGTCAATAGCAGGCAAACTTCCTCCTCCACCGCCTACCATACCTGGAGCGGGTGAAGGGAATCGAACCCTCATCGTAAGCTTGGAAGGCTTCTGCTCTACCATTGAGCTACACCCGCCTGGATGCTTGCTGTGAATTAAGTCCGACAAAGTTCAACCTGCTATCACCGATGGAGGAGGTAGGATTCGAACCTACGAAGGCTAAGCCGTCTGGTTTACAGCCAGATCCCGTTGACCACTTGGGTACCCCTCCGGGAACCTATAATTGTAGCATAACTTTGGCGTCTTTTTTATATGCGTAATTTGGCCAATCAGCCGCCCGCTACGCTATATATTATAGGCAATAAACTATATGTACCTCCATTGGTATTGTTGCGACGAAACCAAGCATCCGACCGCTAGGTAAAATCAGTGATTTGCTTTCACTCCGGGAATTATTATGTCAACTGAAAGAACACTATCGATTATCAAGCCTGACGGTGTGGCCAAAGCCGTGATCGGCAATATCATTTCCCGGTTTGAACAAGCCGGACTAAAGGTGGTTGCCGCAAAAATGATAAAGCTTGATTCTCAACAGGCCAAAGACTTTTACGCTGAACACAGCGCCCGCCCTTTTTATGCTAATTTAGTCGAATTTATGACCTCCGGACCGGTGATGGTAATGGTACTAGAAGGCGCAAAAGCGGTGCTGACTAATCGCGACCTGATGGGCGCTACCGATCCTGCCGACGCCGACGCCGGGACCATCCGCGCCGATTTTGCGCTAAGCATCGACCATAACGCGGTCCACGGATCGGATTCGCCAGTTTCGGCCCAACGCGAAATTGCCTTCTTTTTTCCCGAACTATAACCACGACCATGACCGCCGGCTTCGGTCGTTCGCCAAATCTGCTCGGCTATGACCGTAAAGCGTTAACTGGCTGGCTAGCCGGCCTTGCGCAACCGGAATTTCGTGCGCGCCAGCTTCTAAAATGGATTCACGGCCGCGGAGAAACCGATTTTGCCAATATGACTGATTTGTCGGTCGCGTTGCGAAAACAACTTGCCGATCTTAGCATTTGTGTCGCGCCCAAATTGCGCGGACAGTCCGAAGCCAAAGACGGTACCCGCAAATTTTTGTTTGACGCAGGTGGTCCGGCAATCGAAGCGGTATGGATTCCCGAAGTGAAACGACGCACCTTGTGCGTTTCTTCTCAAGCCGGTTGCGCGCTAGGGTGCACTTTCTGTCTGACCGGCAAACAAGGATTCGAACGCAATTTGGATAGCTGGCAAATTATCGGCCAGTTGGCCGCGGTCAATAACCTCCTTGGCGATACCGGCCGGGTTACCAATGTTGTCTTCATGGGGATGGGCGAACCGCTGCTTAATCTGGAAAATGTCGAGCCGGCGCTACGGGTAATGATCGATCCGCTAGGATACGGGATATCCAGGCGCAAGGTAACCGTCAGCACCGCCGGAGTGGTGCCGGGCATTGATCGGTTGCGCGACAGCGCGCCGGTGGCTTTGGCCATATCGTTGCACGCCGCTGACGACGAACTGCGCAGTGAGCTGGTGCCGCTCAATCGTCGCTATCCTCTTTCAGACTTGCTTGGGGCCTGCAGGCGTTATCTTGAAGCTGCGCCGCGCGACTTTATAACCTTCGAGTACATTATGCTGGATCATGTCAACGACGCGCCATCTCAAGCGCGTGATCTGGTGCGTTTACTTAGCCGAATTCCGGCCAAAATCAATTTGATTCCGTTTAACGCGTTTCCTGGTTCAAGCTATCAGGCATCGTCGTCAAATCGCCTCTACAAATTCCGCGACACCCTAAATACCGGCGGTCTTATCGCCACTATTCGCCGCCAGCGCGGCAATGACATCCTCGCCGCTTGCCGACAATTGGCAGAAGCCGGCGCGGAATTGGTCAGAATCACTGTCGACACTCCAAAGGCTGCGGCCAGCGTCGCGCGCATACGCGACCGACTAGACGCGATGGAGTGCGCGGTGCCTCTGATCGGCGACTTTCACTACAACGGCCACAAACTGCTGTTGCGTGAGCCTAGTTGCGCGGCGGCACTGGCCAAATACAGGATTAATCCAGGTAACGTTGGCAAAGGCGACAAGCGCCTCAAACATTTCGCGACCATGATCGAAACCGCGATCGAGCTGGGCAAAGTGGTGCGCATCGGCGCGAACTGGGGAAGCCTTGATACGGAAATACTCACCAAGTATATGGACGAAAACGGCAAGCTGGCGCAACCGCGCAACGATAACGAAGTCGCCGTTGACGCGTTGGTCGCATCCTGCGCGGAGTCCGCCGCATACGCGCAAAAGCTGGGCCTGAGTCCTGATCGGATAGTGCTGTCGGTTAAGGTTAGCAAGGTGCCGTTGGTGGTGAATGCCTATCGCAAAATCGCCCAACGCTGCTCGCTCGCGATGCATATCGGCTTTGCTGCTTGAAGGCATCGGCGATACGATTCGGGTGTCGTTGACACCGCGCCCGGGCGATCCGCGTACTGAAGAGGTGCGCGTCGCCTGGCATATTCTGCAGGCGCTGGGTCTGCGTAGCCATACTCCGACCGTAACCGCATGCCCGGGTTGCGGACGCACAACTTCGGTTTTCTTTCGTGAGCTCGCAGCTCGCGTCCAAAAGCGAATTGAGGTGCAGATGCCGCGCTGGAAAGAGATTTATCCCGGCGTCGAACAGTTAAACATCGCGGTAATGGGATGTGTGGTTAACGGCCCCGGCGAAAGCAAACACGCTGACATTGGCATAAGCCTACCCGGATCCGGTGAAAATCCGGTCGCGATAGTCTACGCGGACGGCGACAAATTCACTTCACTAAAAGGTAAAACCATTGCCGACGATTTCGAAAAGATTCTCGAACAGTACATAGCTAAGCGGTTCGGACAATCCGAACAAGCTTTAAAGCATTAACTAAACGATTGGCGCCGCAAGGCGCTTATGGCTACTGCTCCGCAACCAAATTGCTCCAGTCGCGAGTTTTGAACCAGTAATTGTGGCGCTCTTGCAACCAACCGCTTTCAAGCTTGGTCAAAATCCAGTTGTTGAAAAAGTTCAAGGCGTCAGGGTCGCCTTTGCGCAATCCAAATCCTTCGTTGCTGTTGTCAAAAGTTTCAAGAAAAGGCAAAAACAACTTATTGTCGTGGTCTGAAATCGCAACCGCGGCAGACGGCGATGCGGCTACCCACGCGGTGGCGTTGCCGTTTACAACTTCTTGTACCGAGGTGGCTTCTTCGTCAAACAAACGCACTTGCGCATTCGGAAAAATCTTGTTTACCGCATTGACCGCCGAAGAACCGCGACGAATGCTAAAGGTGACATCACTGTCGTCGTAGGACGCAAAATCGAGTCGATCACCCGCCAAATCACGATTGGCGACGATCAGCAAACCGGATTGCGCGTACGGAGTGCTGAAATTAATTTTCAGATTACGTTCAGGAGTTATCGACATCCCGCCGATAATGGCATCGAATTTGCCGGCAAGCAATGCGGGAATAATTCCGTCCCACTGCGTCGGCACGATCACCAGTTCCACGCCCATATCGTTGGCAACTTCACGAGCCACATCCACCTCAAAGCCGATGAACTCGCCCTCTTTGCTCCGCATTACCCAAGGGACAAAAGTACTCATCCCGACCCGTATTTCGCCCGCCGACAAAATATCGTCAACCAACGTTTGAGCTTGCGCAACTTGATAATTCGTACCGAACGACAGCAGCAAAACTGCTCCGGCTAATATTTTTTTCAGATTCATAATAATATATTTTAAAGAAACTTGGAAGTGAATGGTGGTACCAACGGTATAGGCAACTGTATGCAAAAACCAGCGATGATTTTACGCTATGATGCAAATTTCATATAAAGGATCCGTTTGGTATCACTTTTTGCCAACGTTATACCTTTTGTCAATGCTCAAAATTGCAACCTTATAATTGGCGCTATTGAGCGCAGGTCGATGGCTTGGGCTTTCGCCTAAGTACTGAACGTCGCAGCAAGTGTCTTTTCCCAACTTCACGTTTAGCCGTCGTTTTGCTTGGTTTAGACAAAGCCGATGGCAGGCTATCGGCGCCATACTGATCATCGGCGGATTGGCGGTGTTTTTATGGCAAGGCGGTACCAGCAGTGAATATAACTGGCAATGGTATCGCTTGCAACGCGTGTTGCTCCCGGGTTGGCGCAACGACGTGTGGACGTGGGGGCCGCTGGTCGGCGGTTTAAAACTGACTTTGATCTTGGCGGCAATCAGCGCTCCGATTGCCGGTTTGATCGGCCTGATTGTCGCGATTGGCGAAAGCAGCCGCTTCTTGGTGTTGCGCATGCTAGCTGCCGGCTATGTTGAGCTGATTCGCAACACCCCGCTTTTGGTCCAGCTGTATTTGCTGTACTTCATGTTCGCCAACTTCTTTAATCTTGAGCGGGTAACCTCCGGTATTTTGGCGCTGGCGCTGTTTGAAGGCGCTTTTGCGGCCGAAATTTTTCGCGCCGGTTTCAACAGCATTCCGACCGGTCAACGTCGCGCCGCGATGGCGCTGGGATTTAATCGACTGCAGTCTTTTCGCCTGATTTACCTGCCCCAAAGCCTGCCGCTAATCATGCCGCCGCTGGCCGGCCTTTTTGTCGCGCTGATCAAGCACTCGTCGATTGTTTCGGTGGTGGCGTTGCCGGAATTGACCGACATTGCCCGCAATTTGATTGCCGATACTTTTCTGACTTTCGAAATCTGGCTGACCGTTGCCGCAGTTTATATTTTTCTGTGCTTTAGCGTGTCGACGTCAATTCGCATCTGGGAAAAACGTCTGCTGTCCAGACTGGGCACCCAACAAAGTACCGCTCGATGAACAAACCGGCTGGCAAACGCAAAAATTCAGTTTTGGACTGGGTCGTGGCATTGCTGATTTTGGCCGCGCTGGGAGGGCTGGCCGCCAAAATTGCCGCGGGTTTTGAATACAACTGGAACTGGCTGGTGCCGTTGCGGTTTTTCGTTTCCATCGACGCTGAAGGCGGCTGGCGGGCAGGGTTGCTGATGCAAGGTTTGTTGATGACATTGCGGTTGGCGATATGGGGAGGGTTGCTGTGTGCGATTTTAGGACTGATCATCGGTCTGATGCGCACCAGCAACCTGTTGATCATGCGCGTAACCAGTTTGGTATTTGTCGAATCGGTTCGCAACATACCGCCGCTGGTGTTTATATTCATCATGTACTTTTTTGTCAGCAACCAGCTGCTGCCGCCCAAGTTGATTTCCTTTCTTGCCGATCTGGCCGAGGATAATTCTTGGTTTGCGGTGTTGTTTTGTCCGCCGGATCTGATTGAAAACTTTTTGTCCGGATTGCTGTGTATCGCGCTTTACGAAGCGTCCTATGTGGGTGAGATCGTGCGCGGCGGAATCCAGTCGATCACCGGCGGCCAATGGGAGGCTTCGCGCGCGCTCGGGATGCGCCGATGGCTCACATTGCGCAAAGTTATTCTGCCGCAGGCGCTACGCAAAATAGTACCTCCGTTTACCAATCAGCTGATCTCGCTGGTTAAAGATTCGTCAATCATTTCCGTAATCTCGGTACAAGAGTTGACCTTCACCGGCATTGAGGTTGCGACCACCACCGGCCGACTGTTCGAAACCTTGTTGCTGATATCCATACTTTATTTCTTCTTGTGTTGGCCCATATCGCTGGTGTTGCGGCAGACCGAGACCAAACGCGGTTCCCAAAGCTTGGCTTAATTAACCTTTACGGTACAAAATTAAAATTTGTTTTCTTTACCTTCGCGCAGTTTCTTGAAATTCTGTCGGTGCCTAATCACAATGATAAGGGCAATCGCCGCGCTGCAGGTTGCCGTATAACTGCCAAATTCATATAACCAAGCACAAAGCAGCATCAATGTGATCATCGTACCCACCGACGCGATTGACGAAGTGCGGGTCAAACGAAAAATCAGATACCACAATAACAAACCACCGACTCCTAAGCGCCAGTCCATGATCAAAAACGCACCGAAGCCGGTGGCTACGCCACGTCCGCCATGAAAGCGCAGCCACGGAGTAAACGCGTGGCCGACGACCGCAAAGCAGCCGGCCACCGCGGCAATTTCAGCGGTGTCCAGCAACAACCGACAAGCCAGCGCCGGCAGTACCGCCTTGAGCAGATCCAATGTGAACACCATCGCCGCAGCAGACCGATTACCGCTGCGCATGACGTTGGTCGCCCCGGGATTTTCCGAACCGTAACTGCGCGGATCAGGTAAACGGAAAGCTTTCGCGACCAGCACGGCAAACGGAATCGAACCGCACAAAAAGCCGGCAATTGCGGCGATGAGTAAATCGACGGCTATTTGACCTTACCCCATCCGCCCCCGCCGGGGGTACGCAGCTCGAACGTATCACCCGCTTTAACGTGCCATAAAGCCCGACCCGCGCCGCTATGCCGCGTTCCTTGCGCGGTACGCACCCAGTTAATACCGGTTTTGCCATCCTCGCCCCCCGCGCTGCCCGCCGGGGCAATTCGGCGCCGACCAGCCAGCGCCGGCAGTACCGCCTTGAGCAGATCCAATGTGAACACCATCGCCGCAGCAGACCGATTACCGCTGCGCA